>JBGMOD010000062.1:0-14730 GCA_041424235.1 Hyphomicrobiales bacterium | reverse complement strand
ATTATTTCAAGTGTCACTAGGATAGATGCATCCAGTGATACCGAAGTAAACCGTCATCCTGAGGTGCGAGCCTTGCGGCGCACTTGCGCCGCTGGGCGAGCCTCGAAGGATGCACGGCCAATTCTTAGTAAGGACTGGCCGTCGTCCTTCGAGGGCCGTGCTGTGCACGGCCACCTCAGGATGACGGGATAGCTGACTTCGTTCTTGGCGCTTCTTACCATTCAGGTTGATCATGTCGCACACACCGAAATTTCACCGTCTTGCCATCAGCGACCTGCGTCGCGAAACGTCCGACGCGGTGTCGATGACATTTGCCATTCCGGATGACCTGGCCGGGGACTATGCCTTTGCCTCCGGCCAATATCTGACCCTGCGCACCACCATGGACGGCGAGGAGGTGCGACGGTCTTATTCGATCTGCTCCAGCCCCGACGACCACGAACTGCGCATCGCGGTGAAAAAGGTCGATGGCGGCGCGTTCTCAAGCTGGGCGCTTGAGGAGTTGAAGGCCGGCGATGAGCTCGATGTGATGACGCCAACCGGACGTTTCGGGGTGGCGCATGCGCCGGACCAGGCGCGCGTCCATGTCGGCTTTGCCGCCGGCTCCGGCATCACCCCGATCATTTCGATCGTGCGCGGCATCCTGGCGCGCGAACCCAACAGCCGCTTCTTCCTGTTCTACGGCAATCGCGCCACCAACGGCATCCTGTTTCGCGAGGCGCTGGAAGAGCTGAAGGACCGCTTCATGGGCCGGCTGTCGGTGTTCCATGTGCTGTCGCAGGAGGAGCAGGATCTTCCGATCCTGCACGGCCGGCTCGATCGCGCCAAGGTCGAGGTGCTGCTGCGCGCCATGGTGCCGGCGGCGGCTGTCGATCACGTGTTCGTCTGCGGCCCGGTCGCCATGAGCGAGGAGATCGAAGCCACATGCCTCGATCTCGGCATCGCGGCCGATCATATTCATGTCGAACGTTTCGTCTCCGGGTTGGGCGGCAAACCGCGTCCCAAGCCGGTGATCGCGCCCGAGGCGCCGCCGAAAGCGGTCGCGTCGCTGATTGTCGACGGCAAGCGCAAGGATGTGCCGGTGGCGGAAGGCGAAGCCATTCTCGATGCCGCGCTGCGCGCCGGCATGGATCTGCCCTACGCCTGCAAGGGCGGCATGTGCAGCACCTGCCGCGCCAGGATCGTCGAGGGCGAAACGCGGATGGACGTCAATTATTCGCTGGAGCCGTGGGAGCTGAAGGCCGGCTTCGTGCTCACCTGCCAGGCTCACCCGGTGTCGGAGCGGGTCGTGGTCGATTACGACCAGATGTGATCACTTCGCGTCGCGCAGGATGGCGTAGGCGGTTTGTGCGATGGCGACCGGGCGCAGGTCGCCCTCCGCTGGCCGGATCGTGACGCTGCCATAGGCCATGGTGCGGCCGAGGCGGATGACGCGTGCCTCCGCGACCAGATCGGCTTTTGCGGCCGGCCGCAGGAAGTGCATGGTCTGATCCACCGTGGTCATGGGCAGGAATTCTCCGGCCTTGGCGGAGATCGCGAGCGGCATGGCGGTGTCCGCCAGGCTCATCATCGCCTGTCCGCAGATCACCCCGCCTTCGCGGCACAACTTCTCCGAAAAACGCATACGCAGATCGATGCCGTCGGCGACGATCGCGTCAACCGTCAGGTCCAGGTCCTGCACCCAGGGGGCGAACATCTTGGCGAGGTGAGCGGTGGCGGTGGCTTTGTCGAAGGTGGTCATGCGGTCGTCCTGCAAATTAAAATGACTTGCTCAATGGATTGCGTGTGACTTGTCCGGCCATCCACGTCTTTCCTGCAGCGGTGCCGTTAAGACGTGGATACCCGCGCCAAGCGCGGGCATGACGCATCAATTGGAGCTGGCCCGAGGCACACCATCACCCCAGCGTCACCGGCAGCGACGTAAATCCGCGAAACCGCGCGCGTCGCGCCCGGTGGGGCGTGCCGTTGCTCTGAAAATTCGGAAACCGCGCCATGAACCGCCCGATGGCGATGCGGCCTTCGAGGCGGGCGAGGTTGAGGCCGGCGCAGGCGTGGGCGCCGGAGGCAAAGGCCAGATGCCGGTTCGGCCAGCGCGTGATGTCGAGCTGCTCCGCCTGGTCGAACTGTTCGGGGTCACGGTTGGCCGCACCGATGCAGAGCGTAATCAAGGTGCCTTTCGGCAGCTTCACGCCGTCGATCTCGGTATCTTCCGCCACGCCGCGATTGCCGAGCTGGTTGGAGCTTTCGTACCGCAGGAACTCTTCGATCGCCGGTTTGATCAGAGCGGGATCGTCGATCAGGCGCCGACGCTGTTCGGGAAACCGCAGCATCAGTTCCAGCCCGTTGCCGATCAGGTTGGTGGTGGTCTCGTGGCCGGCATTGAGAATGAAGATGCAGTTCTGCAGCAGCTCGACCTCGCTCAGGCGCTCGCCGGTCGCCTCACCATTATTCTCTCCTTGGATCAGGCGCGTGAGCACATCATGATCCGGATTGCCGGGATGTTGCCGCCGATGGGCGACCAGGTCGCGGAGATACGCAAGAAACTCGTCGACCGCGCGCTCGCCGCGCTGCTGAACCTCCGTTGACAAGACCGGTTCGAGCGCACCCAGGATCGCCAGCGACCAGCCGCGTAGCGGTTCGCGGTCCTCATGCGGAATGGCGAGCAGGTTGCCGATCACTTCCACGGGGATCGCAGAGGCAAAATCCTCGACCAGGTCGGCGCTGCCGCGCGCCTGCATCCGGTCCAGCAGGCTGTCGACCAGCACGATCAGTCCCGGTTCCATCTCCGCAATGGCGCGCGGATTGAGCGCGCCGGCGATCAGGCGGCGAACGCGGGTGTGCAGCGGCGGATCGTTGAACACGAGGCTTGTGGTGTGATGCTGGAACAGCAGCGAGTCCGTGCCGTATTTCGGCGCGAACTCCACCTTCTTGTCCGAGCTGAAGCGTGTGGTGTCCTTGTAGATCGCCTCGAGGTCGCGATGCCGGGTCAGGAACAGCGAGCCGTCGGGCATGCGATGCAGCGGATCGAGCGTCCGCAAGGCCTGATAGGTGAGGTAGGGATCGTCGTAGAAGGAGTCGGGCAGGCTTTTGAGGGAGAAGTTTTGCACGAGCGATGCGGCTGCAGCGCTGGAGCTTTCCCGATTGGCAAGCTGGTGGTCGGATGACGTCATTAAACGAGGGCCCTGATCGCACTCTGACATGACCCTCATGGTGAGGAGGCGCGAAGCGGCGTCTCGAACCATGAGGCGATTGCATTCCTTGGCCTCATCCTGCGAGACGCCCGCTATGCGGGCTCCTCAGGATGAGGAGATAGGTTTCGCGTTGCAGGACCTACGCCACGATGTCGTTGATCTGCACCACGGCCTGGGCGTTGGTGAAGTTCGGAATGTCGGCGAAGATCTCGGCGCCGTGGGCTTTGCCGGCGGCCTTGAAGGCGTCGAGCGAGTCGAAGGTCAGGAGCGCCATGATCTGATAGTCGGCGGGGGTGCCGTCCGCCTTGCCGGCGCCCTTCAGCACCTGGGTGGTCTTGAGGCCAAGCGAGGTCCAGCGATCTCGAACCAGCGGCATGTGCGTCTTCAGGTAATAGTCGAGATCGAATTTGGTGTCTGCGCCGGCCGGATACATCACGGTGACGAGGATCATGGTGGTTTCCTTCCCTGTTTCTGAACTGTTCTTGTCGGGTCGATGCGGCTTTAAGGCCGCACCGCATTCATGGTCAGGAGTTCATAGGTTGCAGCCGTCTCTCCCTTGTCGGTCGTGATCTCGACGTCCCAGCGTACCTCGCCATACTGCTTGTTGCGAGGAGACTTTTCCTTCGCGGTCAGCCGCACCTTGATGGTCTCACCGGGCTGCAACGGTTTTACGAATCGCAGGGAATCAAGGCCGTAATTGGCCAGCACCGGACCCGGATCGGGGTCGACGAACAGGCCTGCGGCAAATGACAGCAGCAGGTAGCCGTGGGCGACCCGTCCCGGGAAGAACGGATGACCCTTGGTGGCCTCCTCGTCCATGTGGGCATAGAAGGTGTCGCCGGTGAAATGGGCGAAATGCTCGATATCGTCCAGGGTGATGGTGCGCTCCTTCGAGAAGAAGGTCTGCCCGATGTCGAGATCCTCGAAATGATAGCGGAACGGATGCCGGTCTTTTTCGATCACCGGCGCGCCCTTGATCCAACTGCCGGTGATGGCGGTCAGCATCGCCGGTGAACCCTGCAGCGCGGTGCGCTGCATGTAATGCGACAGGCTGCGCACGCCGCCCAGTTCCTCGCCGCCGCCGGCACGGCCGGGGCCGCCGTGCACCATGTGCGGCATCGGGGAGCCGTGGCCGGTCTGCTCCTTGGCGCAGTCGCGGTCGATCAGCAGCAGCCGGCCATGGAATGCGCCGATGCCGAACACCAGGTCCGACGCGGTGCGCGGATCGTGGGTGTACACCGACGCCACCAGGCTGCCTTCGCCGCGATTGGCCAGCGCGATCGCCTGGTCGAGGCCGTCATACCCCATCACGGTGGCGACCGGGCCGAACGCCTCGATCGCATGCACATTGGTGGCGCGCTGCGGATCCGCGCAGTGCAGCAGCAGCGGCGGCAGGAACGCGCCGCGGACCTTGTCGGCACCTTCGACCGCGAAGTTCTCGGGATCGCCGGCGACGAGTTCCGCCTCGGTCCTGAGCTTCTCGACATGGGCCAGCACGTCGCGGCGCTGGTCGAGGCCGACCAGCGCGCCCATGCGCACGGTGTCCAGTTCGGGATTGCCGATCTGCACCTTTGCGAGACGCTCGCGCAGCGCGTCGATCACCGCGGACACGTGGGCTTTCGGCGCCAGGGCGCGGCGGATTGCGGTGCATTTCTGCCCCGCCTTGACCGTCATTTCCTTGGCGACTTCCTTGATGAACAGGTCGAACTCCGGCGTTCCGGGCGCCGCGTCCGGCGCCAGGATCGCGGCATTGAGCGAATCCCGCTCGGCGATGAAGCGCACCGCGTTACGTGCGATCACCGGATGGCGCTGCAGCGTTTCGGATGTCGTGGCCGAACCGGTGAACGAAACCACGTCCTGGCAGGTGAGATGATCGAACAGGTCGCCGGTCGGGCCGACGATGAATTGCAGCACGCCGTCGGGCAGGATCTTCGAGTCGACGATCATGCGCATCATGGCATGGGCAACATAGGAGGTGACGGTGGCGGGCTTGGTCACCACCGGCGCGCCGGCCAGCAGCGCCGGCGCGAATTTTTCCAGCAGGCCCCAGCAGGGGAAATTGAAGGCGTTGATGTGAACCGCTGCGCCCTGCAGCGATGTCACGATATGCTGGCCCGCGAAGGTACCGGTCTTGCCCAGCGGCTCGACCGCGCCATCGATCAGGAATGTCGCATTCGGCAGTTCGCGGCGTCCCTTGCTGGCATAGACGAACAGGGTGCCGATGCCGCCGTCGACATCGATCAGATTGTCGGTGCGGGTGGCGCCGGTCTGGAACGACAGCTTGTAGAGCTCGTCCTTGCGTTCGTTCAGATGCTGCGCGAGTTTTTTCAGCAGATCCGCACGCTGATGGAAGGTCAGCTTGCGCAGGTTCGCTCCTCCGACCGTGCGGGCGTGGTGCAGAATCTCGCCCATGTCGAGTCCGCCGCCGCTGGCCTCCGCGACCACGTCTCCGGTGACTGCGCTGCGAATATCGATGAGGTTCTTGCCAGGAGCGGCCCATTGTCCGCGAACGAAGCTTTCGAGTTTCATGAGATCACTCTGAGGGTAAGAGACAAACGTCGGGAACGAGATTCTATTCCGCCGCGGCGGTTCGCTTCGATGTCGCCGCAGGTTGCGCACGCAGCGTTCGGGTGCCGTCGGCAATCAGCTTGGTGACGAGATCGGCATAATCCGCACGGGTGACATCACCCCCGCTGCGGAACCAGAGATAATGCCAGTTCAGCATGCCGAACAGCGACATGGTGACGGGCTTCAGCATCTTCGTTCCCTTCAATTGCGGGGCGACGCCGAGCACGGCGTCGGAGAAGATCCGCACCAGTTCGCGCTCCATCGCCTTCAATTCCGCCTGCCGCTCGGCGGGCAGGAAACGCAGGCTGTTGATCTGGACGTTGTGCTGGGAATCCGCGTCGCGATAGGCCTCGAGCAATGCGCCGACCAGGTCGCGCAGCCGCTCCGAGGGTGGCAGTTCGGGATGGTCGGCGGCTTCGACCGTTTCAAGCAGTTCCTCGAGGTGAAAGCGGATGACGTCGAACAGCAGTTCCTCTTTGTCTTTGTAATAATGATAAAGGTTCGCTTTCGAGACGCCGCAAGCCTCCGCGATCTTGTTCATCGAGGCGCGGTCGTAGCCGTGCTCGGAGAACAGTTCCGCCGATCGGTTGAGGATGGTCCGCCGTTTGTCGTCGTAGTCACTGGCGCGGCTGCGTGCCATGTCGGCTATGTATCCTTATAATTGTTTCGGCCTGCGATCGACGATGCGCTTGGCCTTGCCGAGCGAACGTTCAATCGTGCCGGGGTCCATCACATCCACGCGCGCGGTGATGCCGATGGTGTCCTTGATCGATTGCTCCAGCTGCTTGGCGGCAGCCTTGCGCGCCTCGGGCGTCGCGTCCGGGCGCGCCTCCACCTGGATCTGCATCTCGTCCATGCGACCTTCGCGGCTCAACACGATCAGGTAATGCATCGACAGCGCCGGGATGGTGGCGAGCTTTTCCTCGATCTGGGTCGGAAACACGTTGACACCGCGGATGATCATCATGTCGTCGGTGCGTCCGGTGACCTTTTCCATCCGGCGCAGCGCGCGTGCCGTGCCCGGCAGCAGCCGCGTCAGGTCGCGGGTGCGGTAGCGGATCACGGGCATCGCTTCCTTGGTCAGCGAGGTGAACACGAGTTCGCCCTGCTCGCCGTCGGGAAGCACCTTGCCGGTCACGGGATCGATCACTTCCGGATAGAAGTGGTCTTCCCAGATGTGCAGGCCATCCTTGGTCTCGACGCATTCGCTGGCGACGCCGGGGCCCATCACTTCGGAGAGGCCGTAGATGTCCACCGCATGCAGGTCGAAGGCCTCTTCGATCTCCTCGCGCATCGCGTTGGTCCAGGGCTCGGCGCCGAAGATGCCGATCCGCAGCGACGATTTGCGCGGGTCGAGCCCCTGCTTTCGGAATTCATCGAGGATCGCCAGCATGTAGGACGGCGTCACCATGATGACGTCGGGCTTGAAGTCGGTGATGAGCTGGACCTGGCGCTCGGTCATGCCGCCCGACATCGGGATCACCGTGCAGCCGAGCCGCTCGGCACCGTAGTGCGCGCCGAGGCCGCCGGTGAACAGGCCGTAGCCATAGGCGACATGCACCTTCATGCCGGGGCGCGCCCCGGCCGCGCGGATCGAGCGGGCGACCATGTCGCTCCACACATCGATGTCGGCCTTGGTGTAGCCGACCACGGTCGGTTTGCCGGTGGTGCCGGAGGAGGCATGGATGCGCGCGACCTGCGACTGCGGCACTGCGAACATGCCGAACGGATAGTTGTCGCGCAGGTCCGCCTTGGCGGTGAACGGAAACTTCGCCAGGTCGCTGAGTGTCTTGAAGTCGTCGGGGTGAACACCGGCGGCGTCGAACTTGGCGCGGTAGTGCGGCACGTTGTCGTAGGCATGGCGCAGCGACCAAGCCAGGCGGTCGCGCTGCCAGGCGCGCAGGTCGTCGGTCGATGCCAGCTCGTAGCGATCGAGGTCCGTCGGCTGGGGTTTGAGTTGAGCCAGCTTGCGGAGTGGAATTTGCAGCACGTGAGCCTCCCGGGTCGTCATTTATTGGTCTGAAGATGTGTCGGTGCGCGGCGTGGAGCGCGCGATGGTGCGCGAATGCCCGCGAAACTCGGCAACGACGCTGTCGCTGCCGTTGCGCACGGTAACGTCGTAGATGCCGCCGCGGCCGACACGCGATCGCTCCACCGCATGCGCCGTCAAAACCTCGCCTTCACGCACCGGCTGGATGAAGGTGACGGCGCACTGCTGCGCCACGGTCGGCTGGCCATAGCTGTTGCAGGCGAATGCGAACGTCGAATCCGCCAGGGTGAACATGAAGCCGCCATGGCAGATGCCGTGGCCGTTCACCATGTCCTTGCGCACCGTCATGGAGATCACGGCTTCGCCCGGCGCCACGCGCACGAGCGTCATGCCGAGCCCCTTGCTGGCATGGTCGTTGGCCCACATCGCTTGCGCGGAGGCTTGCGCCACCGCGTCGGCATCGTCCGTCGGTGTCCGTGTGTCCATCAGAATCGTCCCTTGAATTTCGCCGGGCGTTTCTCGAAGAACGCGGCCACGCCTTCCATGTAATCGGGCGTGCGGCCCGCCTGGCCCTGCAGGTCGCGTTCGAGATCGAGCTGCTGGTCGAAGGTGTTGGTCTCGGCGGCGTCGAGCGCCTGCCGGATCAGCGCCAGCCCCGTGGTGGGCTGGGTCGCGAGATGCGCGGCCAGCCGATGCGCCTCCGCCATCAGGCCGGCATCGTCCACCGTCTTCCAGATCAGGCCCCAGGCCTCGGCCTGCTCGGCGGAGATCGGCTCGGCCAACAGCGCGAGGCCGCGGGCCCGGGCGCGGCCGGCCAGTCGCGGCAGGGACCATGTGCCGCCGGAATCCGGTACCAGGCCGATTTTCGCGAACGACTGGATGAATTTGGCGGATTTCGCCGCGAGCACCAGGTCGCACGCGAAGGCGATGTTGGCGCCGGCGCCGGCCGCAGTGCCATTGACCGCGCAGATCACCGGCATCGGCAGATCGCGCAGCTTGCGCACCAGCGGATTGTAATAACGCTGGATCGTGACACTCAGGTCCGGCGTTTCGCCGGGGGTATAGACGCCGTCGGAGAGATCCTGTCCGGCGCAGAATCCGCGGCCGGCACCGGTGAGGATCAGGGCGCGGCACGTGGTGTCGGCTTCCGCTGCGACCAGCGCCGCCATCAGCGCTTCGTGTTGTTTCGCGGTGAACGAATTGAGCCGGTCGGGGCGATTGAGGGTGACGACGCGATAGCCCTCGCGGGTCTCGGTCAAAACCAGATCTGTGTCCGAGTCTGTCTTCACGTCCATCCTCCCGTGTTCGGCTTGTTGGTCGCGTTGTCGCAGGCGCCGTTATCGACCAACTTACTATTGACCAACCGTCCGGTCAATTATATTGAGGACGCCAAGCCCCGATAAAAATGAACAGGCAACCCAGGAGGAAGAGATGACACCATTTTCAGCCTTAAAACGTCTTGTTGCGACCACGGCGCTGGTATCGGCGCTGTGCCATCCCGCCTTGGCCCAGCAGACCATCAAGATCGGCTCCGTTCTCTCGGTGACCGGGCCGGCGTCGTTCCTCGGCGAGCCCGAGGACAAGACGCTGCGGATGTATGTCGACAAGATCAACGCGGCCGGCGGCGTCAATGGCAAGAAGATCGAGCTGGTGCTCTATGACGATGGCGGCGATGCCAACAAGGCGCGCACCTTCGCGACCCGGCTGATCGAGGACGACAAGGTCGTGGCGATGGTCGGCGGCTCCACCACCGGCACCACCATGGCGATGATCCCGGTGTTCGAGGCCGCGGAAGTGCCGCTGATTTCACTCGGCGGCGCCATCGAAATCGTCGATCCCGTGCAGAAATACGTGTTCAAGACGCCGCACACCGACAAGATGGCGTGCGAAAAGATCTTCGAGAACCTGAAGCAGCGCAACCTGACCAACATCGCGATGATCTCCGGCACCGACGGCTTCGGCGCCTCGATGCGCGCGCAATGCAATATCGCCGCGCCGAAATACGGCATCAAGGTCGTCACCGAGGAGAGCTACGGTCCGCGCGACAGCGACATGACCGCGCAGCTCACCAAGATCAAGAACACCGCGGGCATCCAGGCCGTGGTCAATCCGGGCTTCGGCCAGGGCCCCGCGATCGTGACCCGCAACTACGCCCAGCTCGGCATGAGCGCAACGCCGCTGTACCAGAGCCACGGCGTCGCCTCGAAGAGCTTCATCGAACTCGCGGGCCCGGCGGCGGATGGCGTGCGGCTGCCGGCGGCTGCGCTGCTGGTCGGCGACAAGCTGCCGGATTCCGACCCGCAGAAGAAAGTCGTGGTCGACTACAAGAAGACCTACGAGGATACGTCCAAGCAGCCGGTCTCGACCTTCGGCGGCCACGCCTATGACGGCCTCTACATCCTGGTCGATGCCATCAAGCGGGCGAACTCCACCGACCCGAAGAAGGTGCGCGACGAAATCGAGAAGACCAAGGGCTTTGTCGGCACCGGCGGCGTGGTCAACATGTCGCCCACCGATCACCTCGGGCTCGATCTCTCCGCGTTCCGCATGCTGGAGATCAAGGGCGGCGACTGGACGCTGCTGCCGGCGGGGAGCTGAGGGAGCGCACAGCACGTAGGGCGGATTAGCCGAAGGCGTAATCCGCCGCCTCGCGTCGTGAACGGAATGGCGGATTACGCTGCGCTAATCCGCCCTGCGCTCTGAAACGTGCAGTGAAACCAAGTCACGGAACAAGTGACAAACACATCACCAACGTCTTGAATGCACGGCACCTACGCGCCGTTGAGGGGACATGGCCGAATTCTTTCAATTCCTGATGTCGGGGCTGACGGTCGGCGCCGTGTATGCGCTGGTCGCGCTCGGCTTCACGCTGGTCTACAACGCTTCCGACGTGGTGAATTTCGCGCAAGGCGAATTCGTCATGCTGGGCGGCATGGTCACGGTGTTCGTGTCAGCCGCCGGGGTCCCGCTGCCGCTCGCGGCACTCGTCGCGGTGATGGTCGCTGTCGCCGTCGGCCTGTTGCTGTACTGGCTGGCCATCGCGCCGGCGCGGGGCGCTTCCGCGGTCACGCTGATCATCATCACCATCGGTGCGTCGATCCTGCTGCGCGGTGCGGCGCAGGTGGTGTTCGACAAACAATTCCACAAGCTGCCGGCGTTCTCCGGCGATACGCCGATCAACCTGTTCGGCGCAGCGGTGCAGCCGCAGAGCTTCTGGGTGCTCGGCGGCACGGCCGTCATCGTGCTGCTGCTCTATGTCTTTCTCGAACGCACCGTGCTCGGCAAGGCGGTGCTCGCCACCGCCGCCAACCGGCTGGCCGCGCGCCTGGTCGGCATCAACACCACGACCGTGATGGCGCTGGCGTTCGGCGGTTCGGCGGCGATCGGTGCAATCGCCGGCATCCTGGTCACGCCGATCACTTTGACCAGCTACGACGTGGGCACGCTGCTGGCGCTGAAAGGTTTTGCGGCGGCGATGCTCGGCGGCATGGGCAATCCGCTCGGCGCGGTGGCCGGCGGGCTGCTGCTCGGGCTGCTCGAGGCGTTCGGTGCGGGCTATATCTCCTCCACCTACAAGGATGCGTTCGCTTTCATCGTCATCCTGGTGGTGCTGTTCGCGATGCCGCAGGGCCTGTTCGGCCGGCGTTCCGTGGAGAGGGTCTGAGCGATGCCGAACTGGCTCGGCCATCGCGCCGTCACGCTGATCGTGCTTGCCGCGGTGATCGCGGCGTTGCCGCTGCTGTTTCCATCGAATTATTATTTCCGCGTCGCCGCGCTGGTCTGGGTGTCGGCGTTCGCGGCGATCGGCCTCAATGTGCTGATGGGGCAGGCCGGCCAGGTCAGCCTCGGCCATGCCGGCTTTTTCGGCATCGGCGCCTATGCGGTCGCGATCGGCCCGAAACATTTCGGCGTGCCGTCGCTGGCGGCGGTGCTGGCCGGCGCCGTGATCTCGGCGGTGCTGGCGTATCTGGTCGGCCGGCCGATCCTGCGCCTGAAGGGGCATTATCTGGCAATCGCCACGCTCGGGTTCGGCGTCCTGGTGGCGATGGTCATCACCACCGAAAGCCGATGGACCGGCGGGCCGGACGGCATGCCGGTGGCGAAGCTGGCCCTGTTCGGCTGGCGCGCCGGCGGATCCGACACCTGGTACTGGATCACGGGCGCCATGCTGCTGCTCGGCACCTGGATCGCGCTCAATCTCAAGGATACGCCGACCGGCCGCGCCTTCCGCGCGTTGCATGACAGCGAGATCGCCGCGCGGGTCGCCGGTGTCGACGTCGCCCGTTTCAAGCTGCAGGCATTCGTGATCGCGGCCGTCTATGCGTCACTGGCCGGCGCGATGCTGGCGCTGATGAACGGCTTCACCAATCCGGATCAGGCCGGCTTCCTGCACTCGGTCGAGCTCGTCACCATGGTGGTGCTGGGCGGGCTCGGTTCGGTGGTCGGCAGCATCGTCGGCGCCGCCGTGCTGGTGACGCTGCCGCAGGTGCTGACCGTGTTCCAGGAGTATGAGAACCTGCTGCTCGGCTTCATCATCATCGTGTCGATGATCTTCATGCGTGACGGCATCGTGCCCTCGGTAGCGAAATTGCTGACCCGGAGGGCGCGGGCATGAGCATCCTCAAAGCGAGCGACATCGGCATTGCGTTCGGTGGCATCAAGGCGATCGACGGCGTCAGCTTCAGTGCGGAAGCGGGGCAGATCCTGTCCATCATCGGCCCCAATGGTGCCGGCAAGACGACGTTGTTCAATGTGGTGTCCGGCGTTTACGCCGCCGATCAGGGACGCGTATCGCTCGCCGGTGACGATGTCACGGGCTTCGCACCGGACCGGCTTGCCACGCGCGGCTTGTCGCGCACCTTCCAGAACCTGCAGATCTTCCAGCGCATGACGGCGGCTGAAAACGTCATGGTGGGACGGCATCTGCGCGAACGCTGCAACCTGTTCGCCGACCTGTTCCGGCTGCCGTCGGTGACGCGGCAGAACCGCGCCACGCGCGAGGCGGCTCTCGAATTGCTCGACGAGGTCGGCTTGCGCAGCGAGGCCGACACGCTTGCCGGCTCGCTGTCCTACGGTGCCTGCAAGCGGCTGGAGATTGCACGCGCGCTGGCGGCCGAGCCGCGCGTGCTGCTGCTGGATGAGCCGGCCGCAGGCTGCAACTCGGTGGAAACCGAGGAGATCGATCACCTGGTGCGCCGGGTGGCGGACAAAGGCATCGCGGTGGTGCTGGTCGAACACGACATGAAGCTGGTGATGAAGATTTCCGACCGCATCCTGGTGCTGGAGCGGGGACGGCCGTTGACCGAGGGGACGCCGCGCGAAGTCCGCGACAATCCGGCGGTGCTGGAAGCCTATCTCGGCAAGCATGGCGCGCGGGAGGCGGCTCGTGCCTGAGGCTGCAATGCTCGAGATCAGGGATCTGCACAGCGCCTATGGCCGCATCGAAGTGCTGAAAGGTGTCAGCCTCGAGGTTGCGGCCGGCGAGGTGGTGGCGCTGATCGGCTCCAATGGCGCCGGCAAGACCACGCTGCTGCGCGCGCTGTCCGGCGTGCAGCCGATCACAGGGGGCGAGATCCACTTCCTGGGCGCGCGCATCGATAAATTGTCGCCGCACCGCCGTGTCGCGCGCGGCATGACGCAATCGCCCGAAGGCCGCCAGGTGTTCGGCCCGCTGAGTGTCGACGACAATCTGCGGCTTGGTGCCTACATGCGGCGCGACGGCGGGATCGAGCGTGACCGTGAGCAGGTGTTCGCGATGTTTCCGATCCTGCGCGAAAAGCGCCATCTCGCCGCCGGCGGGTTGTCCGGCGGCCAGCAGCAGATGCTGGCGATCGGTCGTGCACTGATGGGCAAGCCCAAACTGCTGCTGCTCGACGAGCCGTCGCTGGGCCTGTCGCCGATCCTGGTCGACCAGATCCTGGCCGCGATCGTGGCGCTGCGCGAGGGCGGCATCACCGTGCTGCTGGTCGAGCAGAACGCCACCGCGGCACTGGAAATTGCCGATCGCGGCTATGTGCTGGAGACCGGCCGCATCGCCTCCACCGGCGCGGCCTCGGCGCTGTTGTCCGATCCTCGGGTCAAGGCGGCGTATTTGGGCGCGGATTAAGCCCTGTTACCGGCATCTGAGCACCGTCGCCGGACATCCCTCAGCCTTTGCCTCAGCCCCCTGCAACGAGTGATTGCACTGCAGCGATTTGCTAGTGTTGCAGTGCAGTGGTCGTGATTCGCGCGATGGGACCCAGGGAACTTGCCAATGACCGTTCTCAAGGAAGGCGATCTCGTGGTGCTGAAGTCCGGCGGCCCGACAATGACCGTCGATGCCGTCAACACCAGCGTGTTCGACGACACCAAGATCACCGGCGTCAGCTGTGTCTGGTTTGTCGGCGACAAGCTGCAGCGCGTGCGGTTCGATCACAATGCGGTCGAGCCGGCGGCCGCGCGGGATGCGGTGCCGAAGCGCCCGGAGGTGGCCGGGGAGGAGACCACGGGCGCGTACAAGGACTCGCTCGATGTGATGATCGCCGCCATGAACATCCCGGCGGATACAGCGGCGGCGGCTCCCGCCCCCGCGATCGAGTCCTTGAAACGCAAATCCCGGAGCGGCACCGAAGGCCATACCGCCGGGACTGATGCGGTTCTCGCAACAACCAGGAAACGGCCGCGATCGGCCAACAAGCTCGACTCCTGATCTCCGCAGCGGCGCGACCCTGTGAAGAGTCCCGCGACAACGCGGCCGCTCTCATCTATCATCCATGGCGATCACAGGCTGGTGTTGATGGAACGTGTGCGGTCGTAATGATCATCGGCTGAGATGATGCTCTCCTGCTCCCTCCCCCCTTGTGGGGGAGGGCTGGGGAGGGGGGTAACAAGCATTCGGACGTTGTGGTGTAACGGCATCCAATGTGTCGCGCCGCGGATCCGCCGCTACCCCCCCTCCCTAACCCTCCCCCACAAGGGGGGAGGGAACAGCTCATGTGTTGG
>JBGMOD010000061.1:0-14879 GCA_041424235.1 Hyphomicrobiales bacterium | reverse complement strand
CTGGGACCCGCTGATTAAGAGTCAGCTGCTCTACCAACTGAGCTATGCGCCCGGAACCCGTCCGGATATCGATGCGGGAGGGCGTCGTGTAGCAAAGCGAACCCCCTATGTCCAGCAAAGGAAACAAGGTTTTCCCGCCTTCTGGGGAGAAATTTCGAGGGCCGCCGGAAGCCGCCCCCAAATACAGAAAAACCACTGAAAATCAGCGGCTTCTCCGTATCTCAGGGGCTGGGAGCCCGGCTCAGAGCCGGCTCGGGCCGTCATTGCGGTCATTTCCGCGGTCGCGGTCGCCGCCACGGTCCATATCCCGGTCGTCGCCACCGCGGCGGTGGTGTCCCCCCATGTGGATGAGGAAGGTCAGGCGCCGCTTCTGGCCCTCATCGAGGGTCTTGTAGAGCGGGTCTGCCGCATCGGCGATTTTCTTCAGGCCGACGGCGGTCGCCGCCATCCGGTCGGAGCGTTCGCGCAGGCGGGTGACGGGATCCTGCTGATCCTTGGTGTCGGCCGAGGCGTTGGCGCGGTCGATCCGCTGCTTGGCGAAATCGCGCACCGCAGTTTCGATCGCAGGCCAGTTCTTCTCCTGGTCCGGTGTCAGTTTCAGCCCGGCCTTCACCGCGGCGATCCGTGCGTCAAGGAAAGCAAGCCGATCTTCCGGACTCATGCGCGAATGACGCCAGCCGCGCCCGTCTCCATCATGATCCCAGCCGCGATGCTGAGCGTAGACAGCGGTGGAACCAGTCAATGCAGTTGCTGCAACAGCGGCGAGAATGATCTTCTTCATCAGAACCTCCAGGTAGCGCCCCGCCTCAACATGGGCGCGCCCGGTGTTCCGATCAACTTAAGGATTGGATAGAAAGATGTATGGCCGTTAAGACATCCGCATCGCGCGCGTCTTTGGAAATGTCGAGCAATGCCGACGCACATTCTGCAAAGAATCGATGCCGTCGCCGGCGCAGACAAACGTCAATTCATCCCCAGCAGATGCGGCAGCCACAGCGAGATTTCCGGGATGTAGGTAATCAGGCCCAGGAACACCAGCATCGCCAATAGCCACGGCAACACGGCGACGGTGATTTCGCTGATCCCCATCCTGGCGATGCCGCTGGCGATATAAAGATTGAGGCCGACCGGCGGATGGCAGAGGCCGACTTCGGTGTTCACGATCATCAGGATGCCGAGGTGAATCGGATTGATGCCGATCTTGGTCGCCAGTGGATACAGGATCGGCGCCATGATCAGCAGGATCGATGACGGATCCATCACATTGCCGGCCACCAGCAGCAGCACGTTGACCACCAGCAGGAAGACCCATGGACTGAAGTTCTTGTCGACGATCCAGGCCGCCATTTCCTGCGGGATCTGCTCGTGGGTCATCAGGAACGAGAACAGCACCGCATTGGTGATGATGTAGAGCAGCATCGAGCTCATGCTGGCGGCCTGCAGCAGGACCTTCGGCACTTCCGTCAGCTTGAGTTCCCTGTAGACGAACACCGTGATGAAGAAGGCATACACCGCGGCAATGGCAGCCGCCTCGGTGGGCGTGAAGATGCCGCCGTAGATTCCACCGAGCACCATGACGATCAGCAGCAGCCCCCAGAGGCTTTCGCGAAACGCCTTCCATCGCTGCATGTAGGTTGCGCGCGGCATCCGCGGATAATCCCGGCGCCAGGCGATGAACCAGGTCACGGCCGCCAGCATGCAGGCCAGCAGGATGCCGGGAACGATGCCCGCAATGAACAGTGCGCCGATCGAAGTGTTGGTCGACACGCCGTACAGCACCAGGATGATCGACGGCGGCACCAGGATGCCGAGCGCGCCGGAAGTCGAGATCACGCCGACGCCGAAGCGGCGCGGATATCCGTGCTCGACCATCGCCGGCATCATGATGGAGCCGATCGCGACCACCGTCGCCACGCTGGATCCGGAAATCGCGGCGAACATCGCGCAGGCGACCACGCCGGCAAGCCCAAGCCCACCCGGCAGATGACCGACCAGCGACGTGGTGAAATCGATCATCCGGCGCGCCACCCCGCCGCGGGTGAGGAATGTGCCGGCGAGAATGAAAAACGGAATCGCCATGATCCCGAAATTGTCGAGGCCGGAAAACAGCTTCAGCCCGACGCTCTCGATCGGAACATCCGTCATCGTGAACAGGAACGTCAGCACCGAGAGCCCGAGCGAGATCGAGACCGGCATGCCGGTCAGCATCAGGGCAAACAGCAGCCCGAAGATCAGCGCCGCGCTCATCAGGCTTCTCCCCGGCTGATCGCAAGCTTGGGATCGACCTCGATGCCGTCGACATGGGTGTGATCGTGGTGCGGCAACTCACCGCCGCGCCAGTAGGCGAACGCCACCTGCAGAAAGCGGAAACACATCAGGTAGGAGCCGAGCGGAATGCAGAGATAAACGATCCAGCTCGGGATCTCGAGATCGGGCGAGGTCTGGTCGGTGCTCATCAATTCGAGGACGAATTTCGCACCCATGGTGCCGACAATGGCGGTGAACAGCGCGCCGCCCAGCAGGCCGAACAACGTGACACCCTTGCGCCACCTGGGATTGAGCCGGTTGATCAGCACGTCGACGCCGACATGGATGCCCATCCGCACGCCATAGGCGGCGCCGAACTTCGCCATCCAGATGAACATGTAGATGCAGAGCTCCTGCGCCCAGGAGAAATGAATATGAATGAGATAGGGGTAGAGTAGCGGAATGCCGGTCCCGAAGCGGTGCACCACGGCGAGGAAGATGACCAGCGTCGCGCCGCCCATCAGCGAGGCGATGAGGATTTCCTCGAGGCGATCGAGGACGTACATAAATGCCTTCACTGAAATCCCCCGATGGACCGCTCAACGCGCTTATGCGCGCTTGTTGTTATGCGCCACAACCCGGCTGGGCCGCGTTGCGTCCTTATAAAGAAACGCAAGTCGGATATCTCCGACTTGCGCGACAGCGTTGGCCGCAAAGGCCTCAATTCACCTTGGCGTTGGCTTCCTTCTCGAACGCCGCGATCAGGTCCTTGCCGACCCGGGGCGCCATCTCCTCGACCACCGGCTGCATTGCCTTCTTCCATTCGGCCTTCTCGTCCGCCGTCAGCTCGTAGAACGTGGTCTTGCCGGCCTTCTTCATGGCTTCGATGGCGTCATCGTTCTCCTGCTGGGAAATGCTGTTGGAATACTCGGTGGCTTCATCCATCGCCTTCTCGAGCTGGCCACGGATATCGGCCGGCAAGCCGTCCCAGAACTTCTTGTTCACGATCACCGCGTAACCGATGTAGCCGTGATTGGAGATGGTGGCGTGCTTCTGCACCTCGTTCATCTTCTGGGTGTAGCAGTTCGACGGCGTGTTCTCGTTGCCGTCGACCACGCCGGTCTGCATCGCCTGGTAGACATCCGAGAACGCCAGCACCTGCGGAATGGCGCCGAGCGCGCGCATTTCCGCCTCCAGCACCTTGGACGACTGGATGCGCATCTTCAGGCCTTGGAAGTCGGCCACATGATGCATCGGCTTGTTGGACGTCATGATCTTGAAGCCGTTGTCCCAATAGGCCAGCCCCTTGATGCCCTTGGGCTCGAGCTTGGTGAACAGGCCCTTCCCGATCGGCCCCTTGGTGATGCGTCCAAGCGCCGCCTTGTCCGGAATGATGTAGGGCAGATCGAACACCTCGAATTCCTTGACCCCGAGCGGACCGAACTTGGCGAGCGAAGGCGCCAGCATCTGCACCGCGCCGAGCTGCAGCGCTTCGAGCTCTTCCTTGTCCTTGTAGAGCTGCGAATTCGGGTAGACTTCGACCTTGACCTTGCCGTTGGTGTATTTTTCCGCCAGTTCCTGGAACTTGAGCGCGCCTTTGCCCTTCGGCGTGTCGGGCGCGACCACGTGGCTGAATTTGATGACGATCGGCTGTTGCGCCGTCGCAGGCCCGATCAAGGTGGCCATCGCGACCGACAGGGCGGCCAGCATGAGTTTTCGCATTTTTTTGTCTCCCGTTTTGTCTTCTTGTCCCTCACGAGCCGGAATCGCCGTCACCGCCGACTCCGAAATTTCGGCCGCACCATCGCAAGCCATGGATCACAAGGCCATTGCCCGTTAGCAGGGGGTGCGAACGCTTGCGCAGCATTTTGCTGCAACGCAAACGTGGCGCAACCGCACAGATCCGGTCGACGCCCGGCGCTGTTTAAAACAGTTTACGGATGAGTTGAAGTCCTCTGCGGTCAAAGCCGCCCGGCGATCGGCGAGCCCTCCCTCACCGCAGGATAAACACCGGCCTACTCCGCATCGAGCGGCCTGCCGCGCACGTTCGGGCCGAAGCCGACCATGGTCACGACAACGATGATCATGGCCACCGTGATCAGCGCAAACACGCCGCCAACGCCGATCTCGCGCAGCACATAGGCGATGATGAAGCCCGAGAACATCGCACTCAGGCGGCTCATGGAATAGACGAGTCCGGCCGCGCGCGCCCGCACCGCGGTGGGGAACACTTCGGTCTGATAGGCGTGGTAGGCGTAGGACAGCACCGTATTGGCCGCGGTGAGCAGCACGCCACAGAGAATCAGCAGCGCGGGTTCGGCGAGTTGCGCAAACAGCAGGCCGAAGCCGCCGATCGCGACCGCGGCCCCGCTGATGATCCATTTGCGTTCGAACCGGTCGGCGAAGGTCGCCGCCAGGAGCGCCGAAACCGGATAGGCCACCGCGATGATGAAGGAGTATTGCAGGCTCTTGGTCACGGTGATGCCCTTCTCCACCAGCAGCGTGGGAACCCAGTTGGCAAAACCGTAGAAGCCGAAGGCCTGGCACAGGTTGAAGACCATGAACAGCAGGACAAGGCCCAGATAGGGCGGCCTGAACAATTCCGCATAGGTTGCTTTCGCCGCCACGCGTGACGCCGCGGTCTCTGTGGCCGGATCCGCGCGCGCAGGCACGCCCGGCGAAACCTGATCCGGCGACGCCTGACCGGATGCGGCCTCGATGCCTCGCAGGATCTCGGAAGCCTCCGCGGTGCGGCCATGGCGCGCGAGCCAGAGCGGGCTTTCTGGCACGAACAACCGCAGCACCCAGATCACCATGCTGCCGGCAGCGCCGATCAGCACCACCCAGCGCCAGCCGTCGAGGCCGAGCGGCGACAGCGGAACCAGCCACCACGACAGCAGCGCCACCACCGGCACCGCCGTGAACATGACGGCCTGATTGACCGCGAAGGCGCGGCCACGGATGCGGCTCGGGACCAGCTCGGTGATGTACGCATCGATAGTGATGATCTCGACGCCGATGCCGACACCGGCCACGAACCGCCAGAACAACACGCCACCGCCGCTCGACTGGCACGCCATGATCACCGATGCCACCGTGTAGCCGAGCAGTGCGTAAGTGAAGATGAAGCGGCGACCGAACCGGTCGGCCAGAAAACCGAGGAAGAATGTGCCGACGAACAGGCCGGCGAACGTTGCCGCGATGAACGCACCGATGCCGGAAAACCCGAAGAACGCCTGCGTGGTGGTGGTCAGCAGGCCGCTGCGGATCAGGCCCGGCGCGATGTAGCCGGTGAAGAACAGGTCATAGAATTCGAACCAGCCGCCGAGCGACAGCAGGATCACCAATCGCCATACATAGGACGACGACGGCAGCCGCTCCAGCCGCTCGGAAATCGGATCCGGCCGCCTCCCGGGACGTGACAGACCGACGGCAGCATCGATGTCGACTGCGCTCATGGCATCCTCCGGATAACGACGACGGCTTGCAGCGTTGTCGCGCGGTGTTTCCTCGATGCGGCCCCTGCTTGGTCGGAGGCCTTTCATCCGGATGCCATGTTTGCCGTCCCAGCGCCTGAAATCCAGACGAACATATCGATGACACCGTTCGATAAGTTCGATGGCATCGCGCCGCGCCGCAACATTGACCGCGCGGCGGCCCCTGTCATTCTCGGCCCCGGCGTCCGGTGAAGGATAGACCCGCGTGCGCGATCTCAGACCTCTCGGCTCAGGACTTTTTTCTCACATGGCGGTCGCCGCGGCGCTGCTCACCGCACTGCCCGCCGCGAACACCCTTGCCGACGCCCCCGCTCCGGTCATCGCACCGGGACACATGCCCCGCGTCAATACGATCGATGCGCGCTTCCAGTCCTACAATGTCGAGATGGTCGAAGTGACCGGAGGCCGCTTCTGGAAGCCCTATGCGTCCCGGCCGACCGCCCCACCAGCCCCCGGCGCGACTGCCGACCGCTTCGCCGACCGTCCACCGACCGACCTGACCAGCCCACGCCTGCGCAAGCTCACGGCGGCGCTGGGGCCGGCCTATCTGCGGATCAGTGGAACCTGGGCCAACAGTACCGCTGTCACCGATACAGACATCACGCCCGACCGGCCTCCGGCTGGATTCAACGGTGTGCTGACCCGCGCGCAATGGCGCGGCGTGATCGATTTCGCACGCGCGGTCGGAGCAGAGATCATCACGTCATTTGCGACCAGCCCGGGCACGCGCGACGCACATGGTGTCTGGACGCCGGCCCAGGCGCTTCACCTGCTTGCCATCACCCGTGCATCGGGAGGCGATATCGCCGCCGCCGAATTCATGAACGAACCCGACCTCGCCGCGATGGGTGGAACTGCATCGAGCTATGACCCCGCGGCTTATGGACGGGACTTCAAAATATTCCGCGCGTTCATGACGCGACACGCGCCGCACACGCGGATCTTCGGTCCCGGCACCATCGGCCAGACCGCAAAGGTCTCGGATCTGCTGGCCGCCTCGGGACACCGCCTCGATGGCATCTCCTATCATCACTATGGCGACGTCTCGCAGCGCTGCGATGGCCACCACACCGCGGACGATGCACTGTCGGACGCCTGGCTCAGGACGACGGACCGGGCCTTCGCCTTCACCCGGACGCTGCGCGACCGGTTCGCGCCGGGCAAGCCAATCTGGTTGACCGAGACCGCCGAGACGGCCTGCGGTGGAAATCCGTGGGCCGCGACATTCGCCGACACCTTCCGCTATCTCGATCAGCTGGGGCGGCTGGCGAGGTCCGGCGTCCGCGTCGTCATGCACAACACGCTCGCGGCCAGCGACTATGCCCTGCTCGACGAAACAACCTTCGCCCCCCGGCCGACCTATTGGGGCGCGCTGTTGTGGCGCCGCCTGATGGGCCGAATCGTGCTCGACACCGGCGTCCCGATCCAGGCGGGCCTGCATGTCTATGCGCATTGCCACCGCGATGCGCCGGGCGTGGCACTGCTGGTCATCAACACCGACCGCGACGCGCCCCACGCACTCACGTTTGCGGACGCGTCGGAACGTTACACACTGGACGCCGCGAACCTGCAGGACGGCAGCGTGCGGCTGAACGGCGGTCCGCTCGCGCTCGCGGCCGACGACAAGCTGCCGCGCCTCTCCAGCGCGCCAACCGCGGCTGGCCGTGTCACATTTGCGCCGGCCACCATCAGCTTTCTCGCCATTCCCGAGGCAAACAATCCTGCCTGCCGATGACGGGCCGCAAAAACAAACACACCACATGACTTCGAGTCATGGTAGTTTCGCCGCAGCCAAGCCGACAGGACAAACGATTGCCCAACGACACTCTTTACACCATTTCGATCTGGGTCTTGCCGCTCATCATCGCCATCACGTTTCATGAGGCCGCCCACGGCTTTGCGGCGCGCCAATTCGGAGACAACACCGCCTGGCAATTGGGGCGCGTCAGCCTCAACCCGCTCAAGCACATCGACCCGTTCGGCACCATTTTTTTGCCGGCCATCCTGCTGCTGTCACATTCGCCATTCCTGTTCGGCTACGCCAAGCCGGTTCCGGTCAATTTCCGCAACCTGCGCCATCCCCGGCTCGACATGGTCTGGGTGGCGCTGGCCGGCCCCGCCATGAACATCCTGCTGGCGGCGCTCGCCGCGCTGGCGTTTCACCTGATCGGCTTCATTCCCGAGGGCGCGGCATCCTGGGTCGCCGACAACCTCAAGAACGCGCTGGTCATCAATGTCGTTCTGGCGGTTTTCAACATGCTCCCGCTGCCTCCGCTGGACGGGGGGCGGGTGGCCGTCGGGTTGCTGCCCAATGCGCTGGCCGTTCCGCTGTCCCGGCTGGAGCCCTATGGCATGCTGATCCTGATCGGCTTTATCATTGTCCTGCCGGCCGTTGGCTCACAATTGGGCCTGAATCTGGATTTCATCTCGCAAATCCTGCGTGCAACGACAGGTTTCATTCTGAATTTGCTGCTCTTGCTCACAGGCAATCTTTCGTGACATGCCTGTGGCGTGACACGCCGGATGAGACCCAACCAGACAGGGATTTGAAAGACTTGTGGCCAAAGCAGCTGACATGATGATTGCCCGGCGCGCCGACACCCAGGCTCGCGCCGATGTCGCGACATGGAAAATGATGGCGAAGCTGAATGGCAAGGATTCTCTTCCGGCCGACGCTCAAGCCTATCTGGCCGGCTACCAGGCCCTGCTCGCCACCACGACGGAGTCTGCGGCCACCGAAGCCACAATCAATCTGGTCTACAAAAACTACTACGCGACGATGGGCGGCAATGGCGCCGCCCCCACGATTCAGAGCGGCCCGGTCGATCCGATCGCAGACAATGTGACACCCTTCCAGCGGCCGAAGCCACAGCGACCCGCCCCCCAGCGATCGAAGGCGCCGCAATCCGTCAGCAAAGGGATTGGCTCCGACGGCAAGCCCCGGCTCCCGGTCGGCCTGATTTTCATCGGCCTCGTGATCGTGGTGGTCGGCGTCCGATATTTTCTGGGCTGGTAAGAGTTATTATCCAAAGCCGTACAATCGAACCGGATTGTCGACCAGGATCGTCTTGCGTACGGCTGCATCGGGCGCCCACACCGGCAACTGGTTCAGCAGACGGCCGTCATCGATCTGGTACAGCGGCGTCACTTCGGTCGGCTTGCGGCCGGGGACCATCGCCGAGTCCGGATGCGGCCAATCGGTGCCCCAGATGATCCGTTCGGCATTGGCGGCGATCAGCGCCTTGGCGAACGGCATCACGTCGGGATAATCCGGCCCCTGGGTCGACGCGCGATAGGCGCCGGAAATCTTGACATAGGCCTTGCCGGTGCGGACCAGCTCCACGAGATCGGCAAACCCGGGCTGATCGAGGCCGAGCTTCGCCTCGGCGCCACCGAAATGATCGAACACCACGGGAACCGGCGAGGCCGCGAGATCTCCCTTGATCGCCGCGATCAGCGGCAATGTGGTGTAGATCTGGATGTGCATGCCACGGTTCTTCATCCGCGCCACCGCGGACTGGAATCGCTGCCGTCCGATCGAGGGATCATTGATACCGCCGGTGGCGAGATTGATCCGAATGCCGCGGAAACCGGCCTTCTGCATGGCATCAAGGTCGCCGTCGGGCGTCTTGTCGTCGATCACCGCGACGCCGCGGGCATTGTTGCCGCGCGCCTTCATGCCAAACAGCGTCGCCGAATTGTCGGTGCCATAGACGCTGGGGGTGACGATCACCACACGATCGATGTGCAGCGCCTTGTGCAGCGCCGCCATTTCCTCCGGCGAGGCCGGCTCCGGCGTATAAACCCGGCCGGCAAAGAACGGAAATTTCGCCTCGTCGCCATGGATGTGGGTATGGCAATCACAGGCGCCGGCGGGCACATCGAAGTTCACGGCAGTTGAAGGCTGCGCGGCTTTGGTTCGTCCGGTTCGGCTGTTCATGGTTACTCCGGCTGCAACGGATGCAAGCAGCAGGCTGCGTCGCGTCATCATTGCGTTTCTCCCTGTGCCCGATTTGTTCGGCAGGCTCCACGGCCGGTTCGCGCCGGCGCAGGGATGATAGCTCAGAGGCTGCGGCTTTTGTCGGGCGATTTTTGCAGAAGCTTTGCCTCCCAGGCGCCGCGCTTCACCTGTTCGGCGATCAGCGCGAGCATCAACTGCTTCATTTCCTCCATGACGTAGGTCGAGGGGCGGTTGCGCAGCCGGCAGATATACAGCGTGCGTGTCAGTTTCGGCTTCACGATCTCGCGCGCCAGCAGCGTTCCGGCCTTGAGCTGCTCGCGCGCGAACAGTTTTGTCGCCACCGAACAGCCGAGCCCCGCCAGCATCGCGCCGATGATGCCCGAAATCGAATTCAGCCGCAGCACCGCGCTGGCCTCGAGCCGCTTCAGCGGCACCGGATCGTCGAGCAGCGCCCGCGAGGACACGCCCTGCCGCAACAGGATGTTCGGCAGCCGAGTCACCTCCTCGAACGCGATCGGTGCCTTGCTCTTGCCGATGACCTTCGGCGTGCCGACACAGAACATCTGCTCTTCCAGCACCGGCTCCGCCACGAGATCTTTCTCCAATGGCGGATTGTAGACCAGAGCGAGGTCGACCTCGGACGCCAGGAGATGCATCAGCGTCGCTCCCGACAGGCTCTCGGTCAGAGACAGCTTCAGGTCGGGATATTTTTCCAGCACCGTCTGCATCAGCGGAACGCCGATTGCTTTCATGCCGGAGTTCGCCATACCGATGGAGATGTCGCCGGACATCGCGTTGCTGCCCTGCCGGATCTCGCGCTCGGCGTCCGACATCGCCCGCAGGATGATGCGGGCATGTTCATAAAGCCGCTCGCCTGCCGCGGTCGGTTCCATGCCGCGCGGCTTGCGCTCGAACAGCGGCATGGCAAACTCCGCCTCGAGATTGGCGATGTGGTGGCTCAGCGCCGATTGAGCCACGCTGGCCTGGTCCGCGGCACGCGACAGGTTGCGCTGCTCATAAACCGCGATGAAATAGCGGAGCTGGCGCGAATCCATGCTGGTCCCGATCGAATGCGTTCTAGGAGATCGAAGGCTCCCATCAACAGATTATATTTTTCAGATGGCAGGCGGAAGCCTAGTCTCGGTTAAATCCACCAACACCACGCGCGGGAGAAAACCATGACAACACGAGACACCCCGGCACCGGATTTGCCATTGTCGGGGGTGCGGGTGGTGGAGATGACCCACATGGTGATGGGGCCAACCTGCGGCATGATCCTGGCGCAGCTCGGCGCTGAGGTGATCAAGGTCGAGCCGCCGGGCGGCGACAAGACCCGCGACCTCGGCGGCATGGGGCACGCTTTCTTTCCACTGTTCAACCGCGGCAAGCGCAGCCTGGTGCTGGACCTGGCGCAGGCCGCCGATCGCGAGACCATGCAGCGATTGCTCGCGACCGCGGACGTGTTCCTGGAGAATTTTCGCGACGGCCTGCTCGACAAACAAGGGCTCGGCGCCGACGAGCTGCGACGACGGCATCCGCATCTGATCATCGCCGGTCACAAGGGCTTCCTCTCCGGTCCGTACGAACATCGCCCCGCCCTCGACGAGGTGGTGCAGATGATGACGGGCCTTGCCGCCATGACCGGCACCAAGGAGAAACCGCAACGCGTGGGGTCATCCGCCAACGACATCATGGGCGGCATGTTCGGCACCATCGCCATCCTGGCCGCGCTGTATCAGCGCCGTGGCGGAGAGAAAACCGGGACCGACATCCGCATCGGCCTGTTCGAGAACTGCCTGTTCCTGGTCGCCCAGCACATGGTCCAGTACGAAATGACGGGCGAGAAGCCGCTGTCGATGCCGGAGCGCGAGCACGCATGGCCGGTCTACGATATTTTCGAGACCGCGGACCACGACAAAATCTTCATCGGTGTCGTTACCGAGGGCCACTGGCGAAGCTTTTGCGGCGCCTTCAACCTGCAGGACCTGGTCGACGACCCCTCCCTGCAAAACACCACCGACCGCATTCTCGCCCGCGCCCGGATTCTTCCGCGCGTCGCTGGGGAAATCAGGCGCTGGACCATGGCGGATGCATCCACGACGCTGGACCGGCTCAATATCTGCTTCTCGGCGATCAACCGTCCCGAGGATCTGTTCAGTGATCCGCATGTGCTGCGCCCAGGCGGCCTGGTCGGCGCGACCGGCGTCGATGGTGCGGCGCTGCGCGTCCCGGCCCTGCCCGTGGAATGGAATGCCGCGCCCCTCGGCGAAGGCTTGCACGTGCCCGCGCTCGGGGCCGACACAGCGGCGCTGCGCGCCGAACTCGACATTCAATCCACGACCGCGAGGCTTGCATGAACACGATCAACGCCATCTATCCCGCCGACGGCATAACGCTGCGCGAAGTCGGCCTGCGCGACGGGCTGCAACTGGTCAAGACCTTTCCGTCGACCGAGGCCAAGCAGCGCTGGCTGCGCAAGGAATATGACGCCGGCGTGCGCCATTTCGAGGTCGGCTCCTTCCTGCCCGCAGCACGGTTTCCGCAATTCGCCGACGTGCGCGACATCGCTGCGACGGTCGCAAACCTTCCTGGCGCCCATGGCGTCGCGCTGGTGCTCAACGAACGCGGCCTGGACGAGGCGCTGGCCGCGGGGGTGCCGGAAATCGCGGCGGTGGTCTCCGCCACCGAGGAACACAGCCAGGCCAACGCGCGGCGTTCGCGCAACGAGGCGATTGCGCTGATCCGGCGGCTCTGCGCGGCCCGCGATGCCAGCGCCCACAAGCCGCTGGTGCATGCGGCGATCTCGATGGCACTGGGCTGCTCGATCACCGGCGCGGTCGATCCGAAGGAAGTGGTCCGGCTCACCGGACAATGTCTCGAGGCCGGCATCGATGCGATCGGCATTGCCGATACCGTGGGATATGCCGGTCCGAAGCAGGTGGGAGACCTCACCGCGCAGGTCGTGAAATTGTTCGGCGACAAGCCGGTCTGCGTGCACCTGCACGACACCCGCGGCATGGGCATCGCCAACGCCTCCGCGGCGCTCGACGCCGGTGCGCGCATCCTCGATGGCTCGCTCGGCGGCCTCGGTGGCTGTCCCTTCGCCCCAGGCGCCACCGGCAATGTGGTGTTCGAGGATCTGGTGTTCCTGTGCGAGAGCAAGGGCTTCAAGACCGGCATCAGCCTCGACAAGCTGATCGCCGTGCGCGCCATCCTCACATCGGAAATGCCGGGCGAGACGCTGTATGGCGGTCTCGCCCGGGCTGGTGTTCCGAAGGGATATGCGGCGGTCGCGTGATGAGCCGGGCCGTCGCCTACGCGCTCGCCGGCACCTCCGACGCATCGCGCTGCTGCTTCATCACGATCTTGTTGAGCGCGCCGAGATAGGCATTCGCCGACGCCACCAGCGTATCCGGATCCGCCGCCCGCGCGGTCACGGCGCGGCCATCCTGCGATAGGCGCACCGAGACCTCGGCCTGCGCATCGGTCCCGGCGGTGACGGCGTGGACCTGATAGAGCTCCAGCTTGGCCTCGTGCGGCACCAGCGCCTTGATGGCGTTGAAGACGGCGTCCACCGGTCCGTTGCCTTGCGCCTCCGCCACCCGAATCGCGCCGTCGATGCCGAGCCGCAACGTGGCCTGCTGTGGTCCGCGAGTGCCGGCGATCACCGTCAGCGACACCATGCGGATGCGATCGTGCGCCTGCGCGATGTTCTGGTCGACAAGCGCCTCGATATCCTCGTCATGGATGTCCTTCTTGCGGTCGGCCAGCGCCTTCATCCGCGCAAACGCATCCTGCAACTGGTTCTCACCGAGTTCATAGCCCAGCTCCTTCAGCTTGTGGGCGAAGGCATGGCGGCCGGAATGCTTGCCGAGCACCAATGACGACTGTTTCATGCCAACAGATTCCGGCGTCATGATCTCGTAGGTCTGCGCGTTCTTCAGCATGCCGTCCTGGTGAATGCCGCTCTCATGAGCGAACGCATTGCGGCCGACGATCGCCTTGTTGTACTGCACCGGGAACGAGGTCGCCGCCGACACCAGCTTCGAGACGCGCGTCAGCATGGTGGTGTCGATCCGGTTGGCGTACGGGAACATGTCGCTGCGAACGTTCATCGCCATCACGATCTCTTCCAGCGCGGCATTGCCGGCGCGCTCGCCGATGCCGTTGATGGTGCATTCGATCTGGCGGGCGCCGCCGGTGACACCGGCCAGCGAATTCGCCACCGCCATGCCCAGATCGTCATGGCAATGCACGGAGAATACCGCCTTGTCGGAGTTCGGCACACGCTCGCGCAGGGTGCGGATCAGATTGGCGTACTCATTCGGGGTGGTGTAGCCGACCGTATCCGGGAAGTTGACCGTGGTCGCTCCGGCCTTGATCACCGCCTCGACGATCCGGCACAGATAGTCGATGTCGCTGCGGGTCGCGTCTTCGGCCGACCATTCGACATTGTCGATCCGGTTTCGTGCCCGCGTGACGCTTGCGACCGAGATGTCGAGCACCTCCGCGGGGGTCTTCATCAGCTTCACCTTCATGTGCAAAGGCGAAGTGGCGATCACGATGTGCACTCGCCCCTGCTTCGCAATCCGCACGGCCTCCGCGCAACGGTCGATGTCGTTGGGGTGAGCGCGAGCGAGGCCTGCAATAACGGCATTGTTGGTGCGCCGGGCGATTTCCTGCACCGCCTGGAAGTCACCTTCGGATGTGCTCGGAAAGCCGGCTTCGATGATGTCGACGCCCATGGCGTCCAGGGTTTCGGCCACCTCGAGCTTTTCCTCGAAGGTCATGGTGGCGCCGGGGCATTGCTCGCCGTCGCGCAAGGTGGTGTCGAAGATAACGACGCGGTCTTTATCGGATGAGTTGGTCATTGGCTGGTCCTTGATCTCTTGCGCCCGTCTGCGGGGCATTTCGGGGTTGTCTGCTCACACATCCCCTGAAAGCCCAGGCGCAAAAGCCCAGCCGGCCTTCAGGGGCCAGTAAGAAGCAGGCCGCGAAGCGAGAGAGCGAGGAACGCACGCGACGGCGCAGCAACGGGCGATACGGCGGCAAAAGCCGCCGTATCGGTCGTGTGCTGTGGAGTGGTGCGAACGATCATTGTTGTTTGCTTTGATTGCTGTTGTAGTAGGCGGGTGCGAATCTGGGTACGCAGATCAGCCCCCGCGGCTTTGACA
>JBGMOD010000060.1:7689-14934 GCA_041424235.1 Hyphomicrobiales bacterium | reverse complement strand
CGCGGCCATCTGGAACCGACATCCGGGCCAATTACATCGTTTGACGCCAGATCCAGCATACCCCCGGGAGCGGGTGTTTCAGTTGTGTGCTGTTGACGTGGATTGCGGAATTACGCCGAACGTCGCCTTCGGCTTCAGCCTGCCCGCCATGAAGGACAGGCTGCCGACGGCGAGGATCAAAACCAGGTACACGAGATAGGCCTGCGGCGGTGTGGTCGCCCAGCGATAGAACGTTTTCAGCAATGGCAGTCCGCCTCTGGTTATGGGAGGGCGATGCTGGTGAACTCCGCCTCGGAAATCAAGGTTCGACCGGGTCTCGGGGTCCACTAAGTGACCGGCTAGAGTTGCCTGCCGCCTTCAGGCACACTGTCATGCAAGCGATGCCGGACCCCTTTTAATCGGGAGTTTCTGCCCATGCGTGCTCTGCTCGTCTGTCTCGCGCTTATCATCGGCTTGGTCACGCCCGTCGCGGCTGGGGATGACATTGCGGCCGCCCGCAGCACCATCCAGTCGCAGACCGATGCCATCGGGCGCGACGATGCCACGGCGGCCTACGGATTTGCCGCACCCTCGATCCAAAATATCTTTCCGCGCCCCGACATTTTCCTGTCGATGGTGCGCCGAAGCTATGCGCCGATCTACCGGCACAAGAGTTTCGAGTTCGGTGAGGCCCGGACGTCGGACGGCCAGATCCTGCAGGACGTGCACATCATCGACGCGGACGGCGAAGCCTGGGAGGCGCTGTACACGCTAGAGCAGCAGCCTGACGGGAGCCTGAAGATCATGGGATGCGTTCTCAAGAAGCCGCCGGGCCAAGCGATTTAGCGCAGGCCGTCCCAGACAAAGCAACCGTGAATGCGATCGCTTCGCTAATCCGCAAACCGCGTCCCAAGATCTGGGGCAACACAATGCTGCGAGCCTTGCAACAGGGCCGGTTGGCCCGACGCGCGGCAGGTGATACGGCAGCAATCAACAAGAATCCGGTTTTGGGAGATGAGCGATGGTGTCCTTGAACGCTGCGACGGTGCTGCCGGATGACGGCGTGGCGGGTACGCTGGTGGGGCGTGCCTGGCTGCCGGCCGCCGCCGGCCCCTCGGTGGTGGCGATCCGCGACGGCGGCGTCTTCGATGTGACCGCACGCTTTCCCACTATCAGCGCGCTGGCGGAAGAGGCCGATCCCGCGGCCGCGCTGCGCGGTGTCGCGGGCGAGTGGATCGGCGATCTCGATGGCCTCCTGGCCAACACGCCGCCGGACCGACGTGATAGCGGCAAACCATGGCTGCTGGCGCCGGTCGATCTCCAGGTCCTCAAAGCCGCCGGGGTGACCTTCGCGGTCTCCATGCTGGAGCGGGTGATCGAGGAGCGGGCGCGGGGCAATCCGGCCTCGGCGGCGGCGATCCGTGCGGAAGTTGTGCGTCTGGTCGGCGACGACTTCTCCAAGCTGAAGCCGGGTTCGGCGGAGGCGATGCGGCTCAAGGAGGTACTGGTCGCGCAGCAGGCGTGGAGCCAGTACCTGGAAGTCGGCATCGGCCCGGACGCGGAGGTCTTCACCAAGGCGCCGGTGCTGTCCTCGGTCGGCACTGGGATGGATGCCGGCCTGCATCCAAAATCGAGCTGGAACAATCCCGAGCCGGAGGTCGTGCTGGTGGTGTCGAGCCGCGGCCGCATCGTCGGCGCCACACTCGGCAACGACGTCAACCTCAGGGACTTCGAAGGGCGCTCGGCGCTGCTGCTGTCCAAGGCCAAGGACAACAATGCGTCCTGCGCCATCGGACCGTTCCTGCGGCTGTTCGACAAGACCTTCAGCCTCGACGATGTCAGAAACATGGATATCGCCATGACGGTGAAGGGCGAGGACGGTTTCGTTCTCGACGGTCATTCCTCGATCAGCAAGATCAGCCGGGATCCGGAAGACCTGGTGGCGCAAACCATCGGATCGACCCACCAGTATCCCGACGGCTTTGCGCTGTTCCTCGGCACCATGTTCGCGCCGATCAAGGACCGCGGTGCGCCGGGCGAGGGGTTCACCCACAAGCGCGACGACATGGTCACGATCGAGACGCCGAAGCTCGGCAAGCTCACCAACCGCATGCGCACCAGCGATGAATGCGAGGCCTGGCAGTTCGGTATCGGCGCGCTGATGCGCAACCTGGCGAAGCGCGGCTACCTCTGACGCGGCGAACCGGCCCTCCGGGCTTGACCCGGGGAGGCCAGTTCAGCTGTCCCAGCCGGGCGGCCAAAGCAGATCACGTTGGCCGCCGACCACGCCGGCGAGTGTCGCGGACACCCGTGCGATGACGTCATCCCACACCCGTGGCGCACGCTGGCGGAACAAGCGCATGCCTGGATACCAGGGCGTGTCCTCGCGATCACGCAGCCAGCGCCAGTCGAGCGCATACGGTAGCAGGACCCACACCGGACGCCCCATGGCGCCGGCCAGATGCGCCACCGAGGTGTCGACCGCAATGACGAGGTCGAGCGCGGCCACCGCGGCGGCGGTGTCGGCAAAGTCGCCGAGCCCCGGCGCAAGATCGATCACATCGGACCCAAGCCCGGCGAGGACCGGTGCATCCGCGGGGCGAAGCTCCTTCTGAAGGCTGTAGAGCTGCACGTCCGGCATGACGAGGCGCGGCAACACGGTCTCTGCTGCCAGCGAACGCGACCGGTCATGCTTGTGCGTGGGGCTCCCGGCCCAGACGATCCCGACCTTCAGCGCGGTTGTGTCGCGGAAAGCCTGCCGCCAAGCCTTGGCCTCTGCCGGATCGGCGTGCAGATACGGGACATCGGATGGAATCGAATCCATCGTTGTGCCGAACACATGCGGCAGATCCATCAGCGCCAATTGCAGGTCAAGCGGCGGCAGCGTGGCTCCGCGGGCCACCACGGTGACGCCCTGCAACTGCAGCAACAGCGGCGCCAGGATGGCCTGTACGTGCAGAATGATGGTTCCGCCCCGGGCCGCAACCATCGGCAGGTAGCGCACGAACTGCAGGACGTCACCGATGCCCTGTTCGGAGAACAGCAGCAGCGTGCGGCCGGGAAACAACTCGCCCTGCCACTCGGGGACGCCGAAATCCGGCATCGTGTCGAACAAGGCCGCGCATCTGCGCCGCCAGCGATAATCGGCGAAGCCGTTCCGGAGATCGCCGCACATCAGCAGGAGGTGCGAATGATTGAAGCGCGCCAGCGGATTTTCCGGTGCAAGCGCAACCGCGCGATGCGACGTTGCAAGAGCCTCGTCGATGTCTCCGTTGTCGAGCAGGATCGACGCGCGATTGCTGTGGATCAACGGATGCTCTGGCGCAAGCGCGACGGCACGGTGCGAGACGGCAAGCGCCTCGTCGATCTTTCCGGTCTTGTGCAGAACCACGGCCAGATTGGAATGGCCGTCGGCATTGCTGGGGTCCGCGGAGATGGCGCAGCGATACGCGCCGATCGCGGCGTCGATGTCGTTTCGATATTCGAAAATGAGGCCCCGATTGATGTGCGCCTTCGCATAGCCGGGATCGAGCGCCAGGGTTTGCTCGCAGGCGATGGCCGCCTCGGCGAACCGGCCGAGATCGCACAGGCAGCCGCACAGATTGTTGTGGATCGTGACATCGGTCGGATCGATCAGAATGACCCGCCGATAGATCTCGATGGCGTCCGCGGTGCGTCCGGCCTCATGCAGGGCCAGCCCAAATGGCCGCAATGCGGCCGCGTCATGCGGGGCCAGTTCCGCCGCCCGCCCATACTGGACGAGCGCGTCGTTCAGCCTGCCTTGCCGATGGAGAGCCGCGCCAAGCGTCCCATGCAGCCTTGCACCGTTTGTACCGTCCGGATCGGAACCGGCTTGGCCGCAGGCCTCCTCTGCCGCCGCGCTTCGCCCATCGGTTGCAAGATCATAGCCGGGTGGCCAAAGCAGGTCGCGTTCGCCGCCGCCGACGCGGGCGAGTTCGGCCGACACCCGCAGAATGACGTCGTCCCATACCCGCGGTGTGCGTTGGCGAAACAGGCGCATGCCTGGATACCAGGGCGTATCCTCTCGGTCGCGCAACCAGCGCCAGTCCAGCGCGTAGGGCAGCAACATCCAGACTGGACGGCCGAGCGCGCCTGCGAGATGCGCGACCGATGTGTCCACCGTGATGACCAGGTCGAGGGCTGCGATGGCGGCCGCGGTATCGGAAAAATCGTCGAGCGCAGGCGCCAGATCGACGATATCCCGGCCAAGCGTCGCAATGGCCGGCGCATCGGCTGTGCGGAGATCCTTCTGAAGGCTGTAAAGCTGGATGCCCTGCATCACCAACCGGGGCAGCAGCTTGTCCGCGGCCAGCGAGCGCAGGCGGTCGCCCTTGTGCCGGGCATTACCGGCCCACACGACGCCAACCTTCAGTGAGGTCTCGTCGCCCAGGGCCCGGCGCCATAACGAGAGTTTTGCGGAATCCGGATGCAGATAGGGGGCGGGGACAGGGATGGTGTCGAGGGTGGTTCGGAACACCCGTGGCAAGCCGACCAGCGGCACATGCAGATCGAACCGCGGCAAGGGCGCGCCGCGGGCAACGACGGTGACATTTGGGCGCGCGCGCAGGAGCGGCACGAGCGAAGGCTGAACCTGCAGAACGATTGATCCGCCTCTCTCGGCAACCATCGGCAGATAGCGCACGAATTGAAGCGTGTCGCCGAGGCCTGCTTCGGCGTAGAGCAGGAGCGTCCGTCCGGCGAATGCCTCGCCCCGCCATTCGGGCTCGGCGAAGTCCGGATAACCGTCCGACCAACCTCTGCACGACTTGCCCCAGCGAAGCTCTTCGAAGCCGCTCGCAAGATGTCCGTTCATCAGCAGAGCATGGGCATGATTGAAGCGTATCAGCGGATCATCCGGATGCAGGGCTACGGCCCGGTGTGACGCTGCGAGCGCTTCGTCCAGCGCGCCTGTGATGCGTAACGCGACCGCAAGATTGGCGTGGCCCTTGGCGTAGGCCGGGTCCGCGGCGACGGCGCGCTTGTGCGCGCCGACGGCCTCCTCGAACTTGCCCTGAGCATCGAGGATCATACCGAGATTGGTCAGGGACGGCGCATGGTTGGCATCGATCGACAGCGCGCGTTCACACGCCTCCATGGCTTCATCCAGCTGCCCGAGTTCACAGAGACAGCCGGCGAGATTGGCCAGCGCTGCGGCGGCACCGCGACCACGGACTGACGCCTGCCGATCATGATGGCCCGACATATCCTCGGGAGCCTTGTCCTCAAGAGCCTTGTCTTCAAGAGCCTTGCGATAGGCGGCAACCGCGTCGGTGGGCCTGTCCTGATCGGCGAGCAAATTCCCGAGATTGATCCAGGCGCCCTGATGATCGGGATCATGCGCGATGACGGCACGGTACATCTGCTCGGCTTCCGCCGACCGCGCCTGTCCGGCCAGGGCTGTCGCCAGGTTGAAGCGCGCCTGGACCAGATCGGGATTGAGCGCGAGCGCGCAGCGGTACGCCGCTTCGGCCTCGGCGAAGCGCGAGAGCTCTGACAGCGCAACGCCGAGCTTGCCGTGGAGGTTTGCGTCAAGCGGCCGCAATGCGACAGCGCGCTGAAACACGGTCACTGCGCCGTCATGCTCCCCCTGCACGGCAAGGGCATCGCCCAGCGTGGAGAGCGCAGGCACGTGATTCGGATCGAGGCGGAACACTCGTCCCAGCAGATCGCGACCATCGTCCATGCGGCCCTCAGCGAGAGCGATCACCGCGGCGAGATGGAGTGCCGGCAGATGATCCGGCTGTGCCGCAAGGATGTCGGCGCACAGCGCGTTCGCCGGTTGCGGACGGCCTGCGGTGTAATGTTCGGCCGCCTGTACCAGCAGCCGGCTCACGCTTGCCATCCCCACGCCTGCACCTCGCAGATCTCCAATCAGGATAAAACGTGCGGCTGCACGAATTCCGGCGCGGCAAATTCTGCAATCAGCGGCTCAGCGATCCATCAGCAGATGCGGCAGCCAGGTGGTCAGGGGTGGCCAGATCGTGATTGCGGCGAGCACGATCAGCAAGGGCACCAGCCACGGCATGATCGCGCGCGACATGGTCTCGAACGAGATGTTGGCGATCCGCGCGGTCACGAACAGCACCACGCCGATCGGCGGGTGAATGGTGCCGAGGATCAGGTTGAAGATCATGATCAGGCCGAACTGAACCGGATCGATGCCGAAGCTGTGGGCGGCCGGCACCAGGATCGGGATCAGGATCAAGAGCGCGGCCAGCGCTTCCATGAAGCAGCCGACCACCAGCAGGATCAGGTTGCATACCAACAGGAAGACCAGCGGGTGCTTGATGGTCGCGACGATCTCCGGCGCGATGATCTGCGGCAGGCGCGAGATCGACATGCACCAGCCGAGCGCGCCGGCCGCCATCACCAGCACGAGCACGAGGCCACTGGTTTCCACCGTCTCGATGAGGATGCCGGGCAGGGCCTTCCATTCCAGCGTGCGGTAGACCACGAAGCCGAGAAACAGTGCGTACAGGCAGGCGACCGCGGCCGCCTCGGTCGGCGTGAACAGCCCGCTGAACATGCCGCCGAGCAGGATCACCGGCGCGAGCAGCGCCCAGATGCTGTCGCGAAAGGCTTTGACCAGTCCGGCGAACCCGACAAAGGCTTGCCGCGGAAAGCCTTCGCGCTTGGCGATGATCGCCACCATCACCATCAGCGATAGTCCCATCAGAATTCCGGGAATGACGCCGGCCAGGAACAAGCGGCCGATCGAGACGTCGGCGGTGACGCCGAAGATCACCATCGGCAGGCTTGGCGGAATGATCGGCCCGATGGTGGCTGCCGCCGCGGTGATGGCGGCTGCGGTTTCCGGCCGGTAGCCCGCCTTGCGCATTGCGCGGATCTCGACACCGCCGGTGCCGGCCGCATCCGCCACCGCGGAACCGACCATGCCGGCGAAGATCATGCTGGAGAGGATGCTGGCATGGGCATAGCCGCCGCGCACCGTGCCGATCACGGCGGTGGCGAAACTGACGATCCGGTCGGTGATCTTCGCTGCGCCCAAAAGGTTACCCATCAGGATGAACAGCGGTGCGGCGACGATCGGGAACGAGTTCATCGCCTGCGCCATCTTTTGCGGCACGATGGAGAGCGAGAGGCCACCCAGCGCCACGAACGCGAATGCGGCGAGACCCATGGATGCGAACAGGGGCAGGCCGGCGAGCAGCGACAGCACCCAGACGCCGCCGATCTCCATCGTGCCGCAAAAGATGGCGCAGGCGATGAACTCGTTCCCGATCG
>JBGMOD010000060.1:0-7679 GCA_041424235.1 Hyphomicrobiales bacterium | reverse complement strand
CATTCGACGGTGCTTTCATTGAGTGGCGAGGCCGCCGGTTTCCGCCCGCTGATGTTGCAGAGTTCGGCCGTGGCCTGCGCCGTCGTCACCGCGCCGGCGATGACCATGGGCGCATACATCCAGGCGAACGAGATCGGCACCGTGGTGGCTTCGAGGTCGAGGTTGCGCAGGGTGAGGCTGACCCCATAGACCGCCGTGCACAGCCCGAACACCAGCAGGGCGACTTGAATGAGGAACTCTGCCACGGCCCATGCCGGTTTCGGCAGCAGGTCCTGGAAGAAGCGAATGCGGACATGGGTGCGCCGGCGTGTCGCCAGGATCCAGCCGAACACCGCGAGCCAGATCATCAGGAAGCGGGAGATTTCATCGGTCCAGATCAGCGGATCGCCGAGCGAGCGGGTGATCACGCCCAAGGTCACGCAGCACAGCAGCGCGATCAGGATCGTGCAGGCGAGGACCTCGACGCTGCGGTCGAACAAAGCGATGGCGCGGAGGATCATGGCGTTCGGCGCGTTGGTTGTTGTTGGTGGTGGTGGTGGTGTGACCGGACTGTCCGCTGCCGTCACAGCGCGGCGATGCGATCCCAGAGACCCTTGCCCCATTTGGTTTCGAACTTGGCCGGGACGCTGGCCAGCACCGGCTTGCGGAAGCTGTCGAGGTCTGGCTGGATCACGGTCATTCCGCCGGTCTTGAACGTGTCCACCAGCTTGTTCTCCTGGCCGACAATCTCGTCGTCCTGCCATTTGCTGTGGGTCGCGATGGCCTGGCGCAGGCTGCTGCTTTCCTTGTCGCTCAGCGTCTTCCACGCCGCTTCATTCACCACGATCAGCCGCGGCGTGATGATGTGCCCGGTCAGCACCAGATATTTCTGCACTTCGAACAGCTTCGCGCTCTGGATCGTCGGCAGTGGATTTTCCTGTCCGTCGACCAGGCCCTGGCTCAAGGCAAGATAGAGTTCCGCGAAATTGAGCGGGGTGGGGCGTGCGCCCCAGGCTTCGGTCATGGCGCGGAAGGTGTCGACCTCCGGAATCCGGAGCTTGAAGCCTTTCATGTCGTCGACGGTATTGATGGCTTTCGAGCCCGATGTGACGTGGCGCTTTCCATAGTACGCCGAGCCGATCACGCGCATGCCGCGTTTGTCGACGAGCTGCCGGTTGAACTCGTCCATCAAAGGCGAGGTGAGGGCGTTGCGCAGGTGCTGCGGGTCGCGCCAGATATAGGGCGCCTCGAGAATTCCGAACTGCGACACGAACTGGCCGAACTGTGCCGCACCCTCGTCGACGAGCTGGATCGCGCCGGTCGACGTGGCCTCGATCACGTCGCGGGAGGTGCCAAGCTGACCACCGGGGAAAACCTGGATTTCGAGGGATCCGCCGGTCTCCTCCTTCACCTGCTTGGCGACGCGCTCCATCATGATGACGAATGGATGGGTGGTGGCGAGCACCGTGGCCCAGCGAATGACACTGGCGGCGCCCGCCGATCGCGGCAGGCCTGCGAGGCCCAGCACCGCGGCGCCGGTCGCAACGACACGCCGGCGTGTCCAGAAGCGATCTTGCATGGTTCGTCTCCCCCGTGTGTTGCGGCGTTCGGGCCTCGGCCTCCGCCACTTGATCTTGTCGCCGTCTTGATTCTCGTCGTCTCAATTATGGTTAGTCTTGGCATCAAAGCCGGCTGTCGTCCAACCCGTCGGACGTCGGGCGATTCGGCTCCCGCACAACGTTCTGCGCGTCCGCGATCGGTCTCCGCGCACCGGTCATGGTGCGAAGGATCTGGCCGGCGGGTTTCAGCCGCAGCGGACTTCCACCAAGCGAACCATGACTCGGCAACAGTTGGAAATAAACCTGGCGTTTCCCCATTGCTCGAGAGCGATGTTCGGCGGGAGCTGGCTAAAGATGCGATGTGGTCGATAGAGCGGGGGAGCGTGGCGGGAGTGCTGTCTGGTCCCGGGTGCGCCGCCGCCGGACGCAATATGTCCGACGGCCGCGCGTGCCGACGAGCTTTGCTCGGCCGAGCAATTGGCCAAAACCTGGCGGCGCCACATAGATTGCATGTTCGTTTTGATACGTCGTCTCAACGAGCGCAAAAACTCCAGCTCTCGAAAATTTTCCTCAGTCCGATGAAGCCGTTCGCGCGATGTCGTCGCGGATCGCGCCGGCCGCCCAGACGAACAGCAGCGCCCCCAGCGTCGTCGTCACGCCGGCCGAGAGCAGCGCATAGCGCACCGCGTCGGTGCCGTAGCCGGCCTTCAGGCTATCGCTGAGCATGCCGACCGCCAGCGGGCCCACGCCCTGCCCGAAGCAGGTGGCGGTCAACAGCACCAGCGCCGATGCCAGTGCGCGCATGCCCGGACGGGCGACGGTTTGCGCGATGGCGAAAATCGGCCCGAGGTGAAAGCCGACCAGGAACGACGTCAGTGCCAGGGCCGCGACCATCAGGTCGAAGTCCGGCGTCAGCATGCAGACCGCAAACACCGGCCCGGCAAGTCCCGACATGATCGCCGGGGCCCACAATTTCCAGCGATCGTCGCGGCGGCTGATCCGCGCCACGATCAGGCCGCCGGCCAGCGTGCCGGCCATGCCGAACAGGCCCTTGAACGTGCCGGCATAGGTGCCGATTTGCGCACTGGTCAGGTGATGAACGCGGGCGAGGAAGGGCGGAATCCAGGCCGAGGTCGCGTAGTTCGTGTAGGTGGTCAGGCAGAAGCCGATCAGCACGATGACGAAGGTCTTTTGCGTCAACAGGAACGCCAGCGTCGCGCCCAGCGGCTCGGCCCTGGCGGCAGCCGTTGTGGGATCCAGAATCTTGGGATCCATGGCGCCGCGTGTCGGCTCCGCCACCGTCAGCCACAGCACGGCTGCCAGCGCGATGCCGGGCAGCCCGGCGGTCATGAACGCCATCCGCCAGCCATAGTGCTGGTTGACCCAGCCGCCGATGAAATAGCCCAGGAAGACGCCGAGATAAGTGCCGATGGCGTAGATGCCGAGTGCGCGCGGGCGTTCGTTCTTGCTGAAAAGGTCGGCCACCAGCGATTGCGAGGCCGGCGTTCCCGCCGACTCGCCGATGCCGACCCCGATGCGGGCCAGCGCGAGGGCCGTGACGCTCGAGGCGAGGCCGCAACAAAATGTCATCGCGCTCCAGAAGGCGAACGCCACCGCCACGATGTTGCGCCGGTTCAGGCGGTCGGCAATGCGCGCGATCGGGATGCCGAGGATCGAATAGAACAGCACGAAGCCGAAGCCGGCGAGCAGCCCCATCATGGTGTCGCTGAGCGCGAACTCCTTCTTGATCGGCTCGATCAGGACGTTGAAGATGGTGCGGTCGAGAAAGTTGAGGGCATAGATTGCCGTCAACAGCCCCAGCACATAGTAGCGCCGCACCGGCGACGCCGCGCGGACCTGCGGCGGCGCGGCCGCTTCTGGAGCGTAGTCGACCATCGTGCATCCTCCCCGACGTTTTTATGAATTGGCCCGCTTGCCATCGCGGCGATGGTGCGGAGCTCGTTTGTGAGTGAGCGTGACCGGAACGGCCGGTCAGGCCTCCCGGATGTAATTGCCGGCCTCGAACACGATCGGCGCCGCGGCCGGGTCGAAGCTGACGCCGGCCGGATCGCGCCCCGCGGCCATCGCCTCCAACTGGTCGCGGATCATCCGGCGGACCATCAGCACGCCGCGGTCGCTTTGTCCGAAATGCTCTTCGGAATGCAGGGTGATCGGCCCCTGTCCGACCTGCGCTTCATAGTCGCCGGGAAATTGCTGGTGCTCGCGCTCGGTCATGTCCCACCAGAACTTGCCGTTGAACTTCGAGCGCATGCGGCCGATGTCGCCGCTGGTCTTGACGCGGCCGGCCACATAGATCCGGAATGATGTGTCGTTGAGCGGGAGCGTCCAGCCGATCGACTCCACCCGGGCGAACTGCGCCACCCGCGGATTGGGAACCACCCGCAGCGTTGGAAAGACCGCCTCGGTCACCCGGTAAAAGACTTTGCCGTCGTCCTGCGGGCGCACCGAGCGGATGGCGACACCGCGGGGCGTGGTCTCGAACCGGACCTCTGGCATCGAGGCCATCATGTTGGTGAACTGCGGGCCGCTGAATGAGCCATGCAGCACCGGGACGTGGTAGGGGTCGGCGACGTTCTCGAAATGCTGCAGCCAGTTGCAGGGGATGATGGCGGGGCCGCCGCCGCCGATGGAACTGTCGTCGGCCTCGACGAACTCGTCGTCGTCCATGGTTTCGAGGCAGTCATAGCGCGGCAGTACCGGCTTTTTGTCCGGCGGACCCATATAGGCGAAGATCAGCCCATAACGCTCCTCGACCGGGTACCAGGGCTGCCGGACCTTATCCTTGAAGCTGCCGCCGGCGGGTTCGCAGGGTTGTTCCAGGCAGTGCCCCTGGGTGTCGAACAGCCAGCCATGATAGCAGCAGCGGATGCCGCTCTCCTCGACCTTGCCATAATAGAGCGTGGTTCCGCGGTGGCAGCAGCGGGCGTGGAGCAGGCCCGGCCGTCCTTGCCGGTCCCGGAACAGGACCAGATCCTCGCCCAGGGCCTGGACGCGCACCGGGACGTCACCGGCATCGCGCGACAGCCCCACCGGATGCCAATAGCGGCGCAGCAGCTCTCCCATTGGCTTGCCGCGGCCGACCTCGGTCAGGTCAGCCTTGTAGGAGGACGGCTTCATTTCGTAGCCGGTGCCGGTATCGCGGGCGCTGATGGTCATGGCGTGGTCCTTCCCGGAGCGCGGCTTGCTGCGGCCGCGGCATTTTTGAACGTTTCAAAATTGGACGGTAGATCGATGACAATGTCAACGATTATCACAAAGGGGTGGAAAGGGCCTTCTGCTGGTGCAGGCGACTATCCCGGGCATGGTGCCCACGGCGCTCTTGGCTTGGCGGGGTTTTCTTGGCAGAGGTCGGCAGATGGCGAAGATCCCGGAGACGCCCGAGCACGAGTCCCAGGACGGCGGCAGCGAACAGGCGCTGGCCCCGATCACCGGCATGATGTCGTCGCGGCTGATCGTGCTGGCCAACCTGCTCAAGCGCGGCGCGCTGTTGCGCTACAAGCGCCTGGCCGGACTGTCGTCGGTCGAGTTCGGGCTGGTGGCTTCGCTGGGGCGCCGGCCGCCCATGAGCGTGGTGCGGCTCGCGGAGGCCGTCGGCATGGACAAGGGCCAGATCAGCCGGGCGTTGGCCGGCCTCGTTACACGCAAGCTGGTCGCCAAGGCCGTCAACGCCCGCGATACCCGCGAGGTGCTGGTCTCGCTCACCAAGACCGGGCTGGCGGCGCATGACAGGATTGTGGCGGGAGCGGTCGAGCGCCAGCAAGATCTGCTGGAGGGCCTGACGGCCGCGCAGGAGCAGTTGCTGCTGGATTATATCGACCGTCTGACCACGAAAGCGGCCGGCATGCTGGAGGCGGAGAGGGGGTATTCCGATTAAATAATTGTGTCTGACACGGCCGAGCGAAAAAGACTTGTCCCCACTTGGGGCTAGTGGCAGGAACCCTCAAAATACCTTGTCTTGCCACCCCTGTTGCACTGCGCTAATCCAGAACCATTCCAAAGTTTCGCGAATCTGCGGAACGGTTCTTCCGCTGAGATCGAGGATCGCCGATGGGCGGCATCTTGCAGAGTTATCTACCCCTTGTCGTGTTCATTGGCGTCGCTGTGGTCATCGGTCTGGCGCTTCTGATTGCTCCCTTCCTCGTGGCCTACCAGCAGCCGGATCCGGAAAAGCTTTCCGCCTACGAGTGTGGCTTCAACGCCTTCGACGATGCCCGCATGAAATTCGACGTGCGGTTCTATTTGGTCGCCATCCTGTTCATCATTTTCGACCTCGAGGTTGCGTTCCTGTTTCCGTGGGCGGTGGCCTTCGGCAAGCTCGGCGCCGCCGGCTTCTGGTCGATGATGGTGTTCCTGGGCGTGCTGACCATCGGTTTTGCCTATGAATGGAAGAAAGGGGCGCTGGAATGGGATTGAGCCAGCCAGCAGTCGCGCAGGCCGCCACCGGCGTACTTGATCCGCGCACCGGCCGACCGGTGGGGGCGGACGATCGCTTTTTCCTCGAGGTCAACAACGAGCTCGCCGACAAGGGCTTCTTTGTCACCGCGACCGATGATCTGATCACCTGGGCGCGCACCGGCTCGCTGATGTGGATGACCTTCGGGCTCGCCTGCTGCGCCGTCGAGATGATGCAGATGTCGATGCCGCGCTACGACGCCGAGCGGTTCGGGTTCGCTCCGCGCGCTTCGCCGCGCCAGTCCGACGTCATGATCGTCGCCGGCACATTGACCAACAAGATGGCGCCTGCGCTGCGCAAGGTCTACGACCAGATGCCGGAGCCGCGCTACGTCATCTCGATGGGCTCCTGCGCCAACGGTGGCGGCTACTACCACTACTCCTACTCGGTGGTGCGCGGCTGCGACCGCATCGTGCCCGTCGATATCTACGTTCCGGGCTGTCCCCCGACGGCCGAAGCGCTGCTGTACGGCGTCATGCTGCTGCAGAAGAAGATCCGGCGCACCGGTACGATTGAACGCTAATCTCGCGAACGCCAAACTTCTCGAACGTTAAGTCTGTAACGCTGAAGGCTCTCAGGAATGGACGACGCCAAACTGGACGCTTTGGGGCTGACGATTGTCGAAGCGCTGCCCGGCGCTGCGCTTGACCACAGCGTCGCCTTCAACCAGCTGACGATCACCGTCGAGGCCGGCAAAATTGTGGAGACCGTGCGGACCTTGCGCGACGATCCGCGGTTTCGTTTCGTCAACCTGATCGACGTCACCGCGGTCGACTATCCTGGCCGCGAGCTGCGCTTCGACGTGGTTTACCATTTCCTGTCGCCGATCTTGAACGAGCGGGTGCGGTTGCGGGCGCACGCCGGCGAGACCACCCAGGTGCCATCGATCATCGACGTCTTCCCAGGTGCCGACTGGTTCGAGCGCGAGACCTACGACCTTTACGGCGTGATCTTCACCGGTCACCCGGACATGAGGCGGCTGCTGACCGACTACGGTTTCGACGGTCATCCGCTGCGCAAGGATTTCCCGCTCACCGGCTTCGTCGAGGTCCGCTACGACGACCAGGAGAAGCGGGTGGTGTACGAGCCGGTGAAGCTCAATCAGGAATTCCGCAAGTTCGATTTCATGTCGCCCTGGGAGGGCGCGGACTATCCTCTGCCGGGCGACGAGAAGGCGGCGGGCGGAAAGGCAGGCAGTTAAATGGCTGAGGCATCGCTCCGCAACTTTACGATCAATTTCGGACCGCAGCATCCCGCCGCCCACGGCGTGCTGCGCCTGGTGCTTGAGCTCGACGGCGAGGTGGTCGAGCGCGTCGATCCGCATATCGGCCTGCTGCACCGCGGCACCGAAAAGCTGATTGAGCAGAAGACCTACCTGCAGGCGATCCCGTACTTCGACCGGCTCGACTACGTCGCGCCGATGAATCAGGAGCACGCGTTCTGCCTCGCGGCGGAAAAGCTGCTCGGCATCCAGGTGCCGCGTCGCGGGCAACTAATCCGCGTGCTGTACTGCGAGATCGGCCGCATCCTGTCGCATCTGCTCAACGTCACCACGCAGGCGATGGACGTCGGCGCGCTCACCCCGCCGCTGTGGGGCTTCGAGGAGCGCGAGAAGCTGATGGTGTTCTACGAGCGCGCCTCCGGCTCGCGCATGCATGCCGCGTTCT
>JBGMOD010000059.1:0-14968 GCA_041424235.1 Hyphomicrobiales bacterium | reverse complement strand
CTCGGCATCGGCGCGCTGCCGTTCCTGCTGCCGCTCTTGATGCAGATCGGCTTCGGCCTGTCGCCGTTCCGCTCGGGCCTCGTCACCTTCGGCTCGGCGGTCGGCGCGATGGGCATGAAGACGCTGGCCGCCCGCATCATCCGCGCCTTCGGCTTCCGCAACATCATGACGGTCAATGCGGTGGTCAGCGCGGCTTTCCTCGCCGCGTGCGCCATCTTCACCCCGGCGACGCCGCTGCTGCTGATCCTGATCATCCTGATCGTCGGCGGCTTCTTCCGCTCGCTGCAGTTCACCGCCATCAACACCATCGCCTACGCCGAGATCGACCAAGCGCAGCTCAGCCGCGCCACCACGATCGTCAGCGTCAACCAACAACTGGCGATTTCGGCCGGCGTCGCGATCGGCGCGTTCTCCGTCGAGAGCACCATGCTGCTGCGACACGCCACCGCGCTCTCCGCCGACGACTTCTGGCCGGCATTCCTGGTGGTGGCCACGATCACCGCGTTGTCCGCGATCTTCTTCTATCGGTTGCCACCCGATGCCGGCCATGAAATCTCCGGGCGCAAGGCAGCCGAAATCTCCAGCCGCAAGGGCTCGGAAAAGGCGGCCGCGAAAAAGGCCAGCGAGAGCACCGCCGACGCCCGCGACTCGAAGCTGTAGGCCGTCCCGCCGCCCTGGCCACATCGATCCCTGACACAGATCACCGACGGCATGCGCCATCACATTCGCATGTGACCGCGCAATGTCGCGACAGCGGGTCTAATCACGCCGTCGGTGGGAAGCTGAGAGGATTGAGATGAGATCTCTTGTGGGTGCGGCTTTGCTGTTTTGCAGCGTCGCCGGTTTGCTGACATCAAGTGCAACGCCGGGTCGAGCCGACGAGATGCCGCCGGGCGGCGTCGGATCGAACGTCGTTGCGGTCGGCTACAACAATCTCGATGACAAGCCGGCATTCAAAATGTCCGTCATCCAGTCCGGCGACCGCTGGTACCTCTACATGGGGCACTTCTGGGTGTCCGGGTGGACCATCCTGGATGTCACCGACCCGGCCAATTCCCGAATCGTCAAATTCGTCCCGGGACCGCCCGGCGCATTCACCGGACAGATGGAGATTTCCGGGAAGACGATGATCACCGGCATGGAGAAGCCGCTGGTTCCGGCCATCGGCGCGTCCAAGGATGCCCCGTTCGATGAAGGGGTCATCATTTGGGATATCAGCGATCCGGTGAATCCCAAGGCTGTTGGACAATATCGGACAGGCGGACTGGGGACCCATCGCAACTTCTATGCCGGCGGCAAATACATGCATTTGTCCGCACGCATGCCGGGATATCGCGGCAACATCTACGTCATTGTCGATATCGAAGATCCGGCGCATCCGCGTGAAGTTGGCCGGTGGTGGATGCCGGGCCAGGCGGACGGCGAGACGCCGGAGGCAGATCGTTTCGTGTCGTTTCACGGACCTGCCTACGTGATCGACAAGCTCGCCTACCTGTCCTACGGCTCAGCCGGAATGGTGGTTGTGGACATCTCGGATGTCTCCAAGCCGAAACTCATCAGCCAGCTCAAGTTCAGCCCGCCGTTCGATGCGACGTTCGGCAGTCACACGGTGCTGCCGGTGCCGGAGCGCGGCATCGCGCTGGTGACCTCTGAAATCGTTACGCCGAACTGCAAGGGCCCGATCGGGTATGCCGGTCTCGTCGACATTTCGCAGCTCCCGAACCTGCGGCTGATGGCGCTGCTTCCGCAGCCCCTCCCGCCACAGCAATGGCCGATCAAGTCCTTTTGCGACCGAGGCGCCACGTTCGGTCCCCACAACATCAACACCCTTCTGCACAATCCGTTCGTGCAGCCGCAAGGCGATCTGGTCTATCTGACATACTGGAATGCAGGCGTGCGGATCTACGACATCTCTGCGCCGACGGCGCCGAGGGAAGTCGGTTACTTCCTGCCGCCAGATCCGCGCCGCCGCTATGGGCCGTTTCCGCGCGACAAGCTTGTCGCACAAACCGAAGATGTCCTCGTCGACAAACGCGGCTACATCTACGTGACCGACAACAATCAGGGCGTCTGGATCCTGAAATACACCGGCACCACCTCAGGCGATGCGGAATCGGAGACCCGCTGATCGGGAGTTGGTTCGCGGTTGTCGGGTTGGCCGGCTTGCACAGCCTCAGTTGACGAGTTGTGCGCTGAGACGGGCCGCGGCCTGACATGTTGACAGTCGCAGTGCCTCAAGCACCGAAGGCGGCATTCGGTGTGCAGGCCCGAAACTCACCATGATGCCGACGAGCTCTCCGTCCTTGCCCGTTACAGCCGCTGCGACGGCATTTGCGCCCTCGACCCACTCCCCTTGCACGAGAGCGTGCCCCTCGCGTCGAACCACATCGATACGCGCCATCTGGTCCGTGACGTACGACGGCGGATGGCCGAGTTCCTGCGAGATTGTCTCCAGCGCGCGCAGCACTTCGGCCTTTGGCCGGAATGCATACACGACCAATTGGAGAGCGCTGATTCCTCGCCCGGACAAGAGCACGTGGTCGACGGGGTGCGTATCACCAACGGAATAGAACACACGAACGCTATGTGGAGTTTCGACCTGATCTATCATCACAATGTTCTTGCCCTCGACGATCGCGAAGGCTGCGCTTTCGCCGGTTTCGGCGACAAATTCGCTCAGGACAGGATGGACCAGTGAGAGAAGAGCGTTGTGGTGGCGCTGCATGCGGGAAAGACGCCACAGCTTCGAGGTCAGCACATAACGATCACCACCGACCTCCCGGGACACGAAGCCGCTCGCAATCAGTGTCTGAAGGAGGCGGTGGACGTTACTTCTTGTGAGCGATAACTCGCTCGCAAGATCCGAGACGCCGCGCGAGCGCTCACTCCGGCTGATGGCTTCAAGGAGAAGCAGACCCTTCGTCAGGGTTTTGTCGACACCTTGGGTGGCTTTGTTGAGCGGGTCCTGGCCAGACCCGGCCTGGCGATCAAGCTTCATCGAACCAGCCACCCACATTCCTCACGACGAACTCAATTGTGCGCGGCGAAGCTGCGGTCCTCGTCGGCGTGCGCGGTCCTTCGAGTAGCAGCGTATCGCAAATCCGCAATGGACATAACTTCCCGGACGGCACTGTTCAGATCCGGTCTTCCCGTTGACCCAGCTTCACCCTGATCATATAATGGAATTGCATTCTGAAATATAGAACAAAAAACGAGCCGTGACCAGATTTGAGGTGCCATGCTACCAATAAAGACAAATATCTGGTGGAGCGTTGTCGGAGCCACCCTCGGCTTGATCGTATCGAGCGGTCCCATTGTTCAGTTCAGCTTCGGACCCTTCATCAAGCCGCTCGCTGAGGAGTTCGGCACCGACCGGGCGAGCCTCTCCAGCGCGATCTTGATCGCCTTTACGGCCACCGCCCTCTTCACTCCGCTCGCCGGCCATCTTGTTGATCGCTTCGGTGTCCGCCCCGTCGTGCTGCCCGCAATCGTGTTGTTTGCACTGGCAACGGCCGCGCTATCCCTGTCCCCATCGTCGGCGTACGGCTTTCTCGCATTCTACGGCGTCTTGGGCATTTTCGCCGCGGGCCACACGCCCCTTCCCTACGCGAAATCCATCGCGGGCTGCTTCGACACGAGAAGAGGTTTCGCGCTCGGCCTGTCGATGGCCGGCGTCGGTCTCGGCGCGGCCGTCATCCCGCAGGTCACCCAGTTGCTGCTCGCGAGCGCGGGCTGGCGGAATACCTACCTCGCCCTTGGCCTCATCGTTTTCGTGATCGGTTTTCCGGCGGCGCTGTTTTTATTGCGAGAGCCCGCAAAGGCCAGCATTGGACAACTGCCTGTGGAAGGCATCAGCGCCCGCGTGGCAGCGCAGTCGCGCCAGTTCTGGTACCTCGTCATGATCTTTCTCGCCATGGTCACCGCCTGCGCGGGCGTGATCGCGCATGTGGTGCCGATACTGACAGATGCGGGAGTAAGTCCTCAGTTCGCGACCAGCGCCATCAGTTCGGCGGGGCTCGCTCTGATCATAGGGCGCCTGATCGTGGGGTACTTGCTGGACAAGATCTTTGCCCCCCACGTCACGCTTTTCTTCCTTTCAATTATTCTCCTTGGCATCGGCCTGCTGCAATTCTCCACATCTCCATTGATGGCCATGATGTCGGCCGTGTGTATCGGCCTGGGACTGGGCGCTGAAATCGATCTGCTGGCGTACCTGATCTCGCGATACTTCGGGATGCGATCGTTCGGAACAATCTACGGCTACATGTTCGCCATCTTCAACCTTGGCTGCGGGATCGGGCCATTCCTGATGGGCCTGTCGCAGAGCCGAACGGGATCATATGGCGCTGCGATCATCACCTTTGCTGCAGGGCTGATCGTTGCCATCGCGTTTGTCTTCGGCCTCGGCCCATACCGGTATGCGGACACGTCGAAGGTCGAACTTGCATCACCGGTGCCAGCATCGGCCTGACGCGCTTCAACTTGCGAACGGATCAAAAGGCGCAGCAAAAAAAGAAAAGGGACACGTCGTATGAGCACACCTGATACGCGCACGCTTGGGATATCCGAAACCGAGCAAGATCGAACTCTAGCGATCTGGCTCGTCGCGTTTGAGGCAATGCTCAATCGCGGCGACCAATCCGACTTCACGACACTCATTCATCCCGACGGCTATTGGCGCGATCTTCTGGCGACGTCCTGGCAGTTGAGAACGTTCCACGGGACCTCGGAGATCAAGAGTGGCCTTGACGGCCTGAAAGACAAGCAGCGCCCTCGCAACTTTCGTCTTCGAGGTGAAGCGGCGCCGGGTCAACTCGGCGAGTTCGGCGCGACGATCGAAGGCTTCTTCGATTTTGAGACGGACCTTGCCACCGGGCGCGGATATTTACGGCTCGCCCGAGCGGACAACACAGCGACGTCCAAATTCCTGGCCGTGACCCTTCTGACAGCCATGGACGAGCTTAAGGGCTTTCCCGAACGCCGCGGACGTCACCGTGACCGGACGTTCACGAGAGCAATGGAAGGCAATTCGGACAACTGGCTCGATCGCCGAAGGGCCGATATTGCATACCGTGATCGGGATCCGGAGGTCATGATCATTGGCGCCGGCCAGGCGGGACTCGCACTCGCGGCACGTTTGCGGCATCTGGACGTCGACGCGCTTGTGGTGGATCGCGATGAACGTGTCGGTGACGTCTGGCGAAAGCGATATCACTCGCTCACGCTGCACAACGAGATCTGTACGAACCACTTCCCCCACATGCCATTCCCGGATAGCTGGCCCGTCTTTATCCCAAAGGACAAGCTCGCAAACTGGATGGAGTTTTATGCAGACGTCATGGAAATCAACGTCTGGACACGAACGGAATTCCTGGGTGGGAGTTACGCCGACGGGCGCTGGACCGCTCGGTTGCGAACACCCGACGGCAACATCCGCGTGATGCGGCCAAGCCATGTTGTGCTGGCGACCGGCGTCAGCGGACTTCCAAACATTCCTAAGATTGAAGGACTCGACCAATTCGAAGGCAAGATCATTCATTCGAGCGGACAGACCAACGACATCGACACACTGGGAAAGTCGGTGCTTGTCGTCGGGGCCGGCACGAGTGGTCACGACATCGCCCAGGATCTCCATCTGCGTGGCGCAGATGTCACGATGCTGCAAAGATCCTCCACGACCGTGGTCAGCGTCGCGCCAAGCTCAGCAAGGGCGTACGAGTTGTACCAGCGCAACGAAGGGGTGCGGCCGATCGAGGATATCGACCTGATGGCGGCCTCGATACCCTACGATCTGGTGCGCCGACTGCACGGACCACTTAGCCGGCGAATGGCGGAGGACGACCGTCATCTGCTTGAGCGCCTGCGCAAGGTTGGTTTCGCGCTTGATAATGGCGAGGACGACACGGGATTCTTTCTGAAATTGCTGCGCAGCCTCAGCGGCTATTATCTCAATGTCGGCGCTTCCGACCTTATTGCGGATGGAAAAATAAAACTGAAGTCAGGCGTCGCGCTTGAACGTCTCGAAGGACGGCAGGCCGTTTTTTCAGACGGATCGCTTCTGGAATTGGATTTGCTCGTCCTCGCCACGGGCTACAAGCCCCTGCAGGAAGCCGTGCGCGCGCTGTTTGGCGACGGCATGGCTGAGCGCGTCGGACCGATCTGGGGCATTGGATCGGATGGCGAGCTCTGCAACATGTTTTGCGCCACGCGGCAGGACGGCTTCTACGTGATGGGCGGGACACTCACGATGTGCCGCTCCTTCTCGCGGTATACCGCACTCCTCATCAAGGCCAGGCTTGAAGGCCTCCTCGACACCTCAGGGCCCGGACGAACACGTCTCCCCCAAGAGGCGCAACAGAGCCATGAGACACAGCAATCAGAGGCTTCGATCGATGCCCTCGGCCACGAAGGAGAAGATCATGACTGACAAGAATTCCGCATTATCCCGTATTGTCGCTGTTGAGGAGCACGTCACTTACCCTGAACTTATGACTCGTTTGCCAGAGGCTGGTTTCGTCCAGAAGGGCTACCTCTCGCGAGACGAGCCGTTCGGTCGCTTCAGCATGCTCGACAAGATGAGTGACACGGAGAACCGCGTCCGTGATCTCGATGCCGTGGGGCTCACCATCCAGGTGCTGTCCTATCCGCTCGCCGGTGCCGACGTGCTGCCGTCGGCCGAGGCGCCGCAGTGGGCGAGGGATGCGAATGACCGGCTGGCAAGCCATATCTCGGCCTGGCCCGATCATTATGCCGGCCTGGCACACCTCCCCCTGACCAATCCGGAGGCGTCAGGGGATGAACTCAAGCGCGCAGTGACGCGGCTCGGCTTCAAGGGCGCACTGGTCAACGGGGCAACGCTTGGCCGCTATCTTGACCATCCGTCATTCGAACCGCTTCTGACCCAGGCGGAACAGCTCGACGTCCCGATCTATCTCCATCCCGCGCCGTCGGCCAAGCCCGCACGGGACGCCCTGTACGGTGGCCTGCCGGATGACTTCAGCTTCTGGATGTCGACGTCGGGCTGGGGTTGGCACACCGACACTGCTGTCCATGTCTTGCGGCTTCTGCTGTCCGGCGCTTTCCAGCGGCATCCGGGGCTGAAGATCATCATCGGACATCTGGGCGAAGGGCTTCAGGTCATGCTGCCGCGGCTGGACCAGCAATTCCATCAGTTCGCGGGGTTCGATGGCCTGCCGAGCAAGATCCTTCGCAAACATGTCTGGGTCAGCACCAGCGGCTTTTTCGTGCTGCCGTCATTCCTGGCGGCGCTGGACGCATTTGGCGCCGACCGGCTGCTTTACTCCGTGGACTATCCGTTCGGTTCACTCGAAGGTGGCCGTGCCTTCCTCGAGCAATTGCCTGTCGATGCCGAAACGCTGGCCAAAATATCACACGGCAACGCCGACCGCTTGCTCAGGCTTTCTGCTTGAGGCAAACCAAGGTCGACCATTACGGCTTTTTTCGAAAAATCGTGCCGTCGACAGGCGTCAGGCCTGCCGGCGAAACCCGGTCGCGAGCAGATAGCGCTCCGATGAATCCTGGCGGCTCGCCGCCGGCTTCACATGGCGGATGGTCGTGAAATCGCGCTTCAATTCCGCCAGCAGTGCCGCGTCCGCGCCGCTCTGGAACACTTTGGCCAGGAACGATCCGCCGGGATTGAGGACTTCGACGGCGAAGGCGGCCGCGCCCTCCACCAGCCCCAGGATGCGCAACTGGTCGGTGGTGCGGTGGCCGGTGGTGTTGGGCGCCATGTCCGACATCACGAAATCGGCGCCACCGCCCAGCATGGCCCGCAGTTTGTCCGGCGCCGACGGGTCGAGAAAATCGAGCTGGGCGAACGTGACGCCCGGCAGCTCCGGCATCTCCAGCAGGTCGATGGCGACAACCTTGCCGCGCCCCTCGCCGGATCCGACCTTGCGCGCCGCGATCTGGCTCCAGCCGCCCGGCGCCGCGCCGAGGTCGATCACCGCCATGCCGCTCTTCAAGAGCTTGTACTTGTCGTCGATTTCCTTGAGCTTGTAGGCCGCGCGCGAGCGATAGCCGTCGCGCTTTGCTTGCGCGACATACGGATCGTTGAGCTGGCGTTCGAGCCAGAGCTTGGAGGAGAGCTTGCGCTTGCCGCCGGTCTTGACGGTGACATGCAGCCGTCCGGTGTCATCCTTGGCCATGGGCTGCCTCTAACACCATCGGACCCGCGTTGCCAGTGTGGTGGATCAGGGATCAGGCCGCGGCGATCGCGCCGTCGTGGCGCATCATCTCGATCAGCATGCCTTCGCGCAGCCCTCGATCGGCGACCCGCAGCCGCGGCAGCGGGAACGCATTGCGGATCGCATCCAGGATGGCGCAGCCGGCGAGCACCAGGTCCGCCCGGTCGGGACCGATGCAGGCGTTGCCGGCCCGCTCGGAGTAGCTCGTGGCCAGGAGCCGCTCGATCACGCAGGTGACGTCGGCGTTGTCCATCCAGATGCCGTCGATGCGGCGGCGGTCGTAACGCAGCAGGTTCTGGTAGACGCCTGCGATGGTGGTCACGGTGCCAGAGGTGCCGAGCAGATGCATGTTGGTGAGGTTGCCACCGTGCTCGGCGGCGAACAGCTGCAGATGCCGGGCGACCTCCGCGACCATCAGTGCATACAATTCGCGGGTCACGCTCCGGCCGCCGAACTGCTCCGCCAGCGTCACCACGCCAAGCGGAATCGAGGCCCAGCCGGCCATGGCCGGGATGGCGCGCGGAAGATCGTGCGGGCGTTGCAGGCGGACCAGTTCGGTCGATCCGCCGCCGATGTCAAAGAGAATCGCGCCATCCGCCGCAGGATCCACCAGCGGCAGGCATCCGGTCACCGCCAGCGTCGCCTCGGTTTCGCGATCGATCACCTCGAGCTTGATGCCGAGCTCGCTCGCGACCCGGTCGCGGAAGGCGTCGCCGTTGGTCGCGGCGCGGCAGGCTTCGGTGGCGATCAGGCGCAGCCGGCGGGCATTGCGCATCACCATCTTGTCGCGGCACACGGTGAGCGCCGCCATCGCCCGCTCGATCGCGGCCTCGCTGATCCGGCCTGAGGTGGAGACCCCCTCGCCCAGCCGGATGATCCGCGAGAAGGAATCGACCACGCGAAAGCCATCCCCCGCCGAGCGGGCGATCAGCAGGCGGCAGTTGTTGGTTCCCAGATCAAGCGCCGCATAGACGGCGGTGTGGGCACAGGCCTGCGGACCGCCGCCATCGCGCGGCTCGGCCACCCCCGCGGTGACGCCCGCTGCCGCGACACCCAATGTCCCCGGCCCGTCGCACAGCTCAACGCTGTCACGAAGCCGTGTATGTTCCGTCATACAAGCCCGATCTCCACCGCCGGACCCCGGCGGCGGATCAAATTTCTGTTCGAAACAAAGTGTATCAGTCAGGTATTCCGGTGCAACCGAAACGCAGATGCGACATGTTCCCGGAGCCGTTGAACAGTTGATTAGACTGCATTATTTGTTGGCATACGGGTTTTGACCGCGATTTGCGCGTTTCCGACACCGCCCACCATACGCCCCAACCGGACATTTCCATGCAGGACCGCCCCCACGGCAGCACCTTCGATAACGCTATTGCGACGCAAAAATTCGGCGTCGGCCAGCCTGTGCGGCGCAAGGAAGACGACACCCTGGTCCGCGGCAAGGGCACCTACACCGACGACATCAATCTCAAGGGACAGGTCTATACCTGGATCGTTCGCTCGACCCACGCCCATGGCGTGATCCGTGGCATCGACACCGAGGCCGCCCGCGCCATGCCGGGCGTGCTGGGGGTGTGGACGGGAACCGATCTCGCCAAGGCCGGCTACGGCGTCTTCACCACCGGCGTGCCGCTGAAGAGCCGCGACGGCTCGCCGGTGCACCAGACCAATCGCCCGCCGCTGGTCACGGACAAGGTGCGGTTCGTCGGCGACCCCGTCGCCTTCGTGGTCGCGGAAACGGTGGCGCAGGCGCGCGACGCCGCCGAGGCCGTCGTGCTCGATATCGATCCGCTGCCGTCGGTGACGGATTCCGAACAGGCCACCCGACCCGGTGCGCCGCAGCTCTACGACCACATCCCCAACAACGTGGCTCTCGACTTCCATTCCGGCGACACCGCGGCCGTCACTGCCGCGTTCGCCAGGGCCGCCCACATCGCCAGGCTCGACATCGCCAACACCCGCCTTGCGGTGGTGCCGATGGAGCCGCGCGCCGGCATCGCCGTCTACGACAAGGCAAACGAGCACTTCACCATTCATGCGCCGACCCAGGGCGTCGCCGGCAATCGCACGTCGCTCGCCAAGAACCTCAATCTGCCGAACAAGAAGGTCCGCCTGCTGACCCACAATGTCGGCGGCTCGTTCGGCATGAAGAACATCAACTATCCCGAATACATCTGCATCCTGCATGCGGCGCGCGAACTCGGCCGTCCGGTGAAATGGACCGACGAGCGTTCGACCAGCTTTCTCTCCGACAGCCATGGCCGGGCGCAGGAGATCCACGCCGAGCTGGCGCTCGCCGCCGACGGCGAGTTTCTCGGTGTGCGGGTGAGCGGCTACGGCAATCTCGGCGCCTACATCTCGGGCGTCGCGCCGGTGCCGCTGTCGCTCAACATCGCCAAGAACATCGCCAGCGTCTATCGCACCCCGCTGATCGAGGTCGACATCAAGTGCGTGGTCACCAACACCACGCTGATGGGCGCCTATCGCGGCGCCGGCCGACCGGAGGCGAACTATTTCCTCGAACGCCTGATCGATTGCGCGGCCGACGAGATGAAAATCGATCGGCTGGCGCTGCGGCGACGCAATTTCGTCAAGCCGGCGCAGATCCCCTATGCCGCCGCCAACGGGCTGACCTACGACAGCGGCGATTTCCAGGGCGTGTTCAACGACGCGCTGAAGCTCTCCGACCATGCCGGCTTCGCCAGGCGCAAGCGGGAAAGCCGCAAGCGCGGCAAGCTGCGCGGCATCGCGGTCGGCTCCTATCTGGAGATCACCGCGCCTCCCGGCGTCGAGCTCGGCAAGATCGAGTTCGTGGACGACGATACCGTGCGGCTCGCGACGGGAACGCTGGATTACGGCCAGGGCCACGCCACGCCGTTTGCGCAGGTGCTGTGCGATCGCCTCGGCGTGCCATTCGACGCGGTCAAGCTGGAGCAAGGCGACAGCGACATCGTCCACACCGGCAACGGCACGGGCGGGTCGCGCTCCATCACCGCCAGCGGCCAGGCCATCGTGGAGGCCTCGAAGCTGGTGATCGAGAAAGGCAAGACGGCCGCATCCTATGTGCTGGAAGCAGCCGAAGCCGACATCGACTTCAGCGGCGGCCGCTTCACCATCACCGGCACCGATCGCAGCATCGGCATCATGGACCTGGCGAAGCGGCTGCGCGAAGGCGGCCTGCCCGACGGCGCCCCCGCCTCGCTCGATGTCGATCACGTCTGCAAGGAAGTGCCCTCGACCTTCCCGAACGGCTGCCATGTGGCGGAGGTCGAGGTCGATCCCGACACCGGCGTGGTGCAGATCGTCGGCTACACCGGCGTCAATGACTTCGGCACCGTGGTCAACCCGATGATCGTGGCCGGACAGATCCATGGCGGCGTCGCCCAGGGCATCGGCCAGGCGCTGATGGAATGCGTCAGCTATGACGACAACGGCCAGCCGGTGACCGGCTCCTTCATGGATTACGCCCTGCCGCGCGCCGGAGACATTCCGCGGATGACACTCGGCGACCACCCGGCGCCGGCGACGTCAAATCCGCTAGGCACCAAGGGCTGCGGCGAAGCCGGCTGCGCCGGCAGCCTCTCCACCATCGTCAATGCGGTGGTGGACGCGCTCTCGGATTACGGCGTCACCCACATCGACATGCCGCTGACCCCCGAGCGGGTGTGGCGCGCGATCCAGGATGGGAAGAGCAAGACCACGGCTGCGTGAACGGCGGGCGATCACCAATCTTTGTCGTTGCCGGACTTGTTCCGGCAACCCCGATAAGGGACGCACTGCGCCCCTAAGCGAGGTCACCGGGACAAGCCCGGTGACGACAGTAATAGGCGAAGTGCCCTCTTCTTCCGCTACGTCTTCATCTACGCTGCCGCCACCTCACGCGGCTGATAAATCGCCGTGTGCTGGCAGTGCCCGATCAGCCTCGCTCCATCAGCGACAATCACACCGTCTAGCTCCACGAACCGGTGACCCTTGCGCTCGTAGTTGGCGATCACCTTGGCGCGCACCGTCAGCTCATCGCTCGCCCTTGCGACGCCGAGATGCTGAAGGGTGCTGCCGACGTGAATCCACGGGCCGAGAATCGCGTTCTCCATCAGCGCCCAGTTCATCGTGCGCAGCAGCGTGCCGGGATGAACAATGCTCTCGCTGGCATAGATCGGCGCCGTCTCCCGGACGTCGCGCAGATATTCCACCAGTGGTTGCGCGCCCTGCCGGTACGGCGGAATGCCGAGCCATTTGCCGGGCTCATAAGAGTTGCTGTCGACCGGCGTGCGCGTCGTCACCACCGCCACGCTCGGATAGTCGTCGACCCGCAGCTTCGGCGCAGCCACCGGCAGCGAGGCGCGGCCCGTGGCACACACCTCACCCTTGCTTTCAACCTTGAGGACAAGAGCGCCGTCGATCTCCTGCGCGCTCACCTCCGCCATCTCGCCGTCATAAACCGGCTTGAGGAAGCGGCCCTCCATCAGCCCGCGTTCGAGAAACGCCCGGCCCCATCGCTCCACCGGCATATGGCTCATATAGGCGAACACATCGACGCCAGGCACCAGGCCGCCGGAAAAGCCGAACCGCCGCGCCACGGTGTCGTCGTGCATCTTGTTTTCGGAATTTTTGGCGAGATTGTAGGCGGAGACCCGGTACGGCTTCAGTTCCATATTTCCTCCACGGATGACGCATCCGCTGTTCTTGTTGTGACTGGTCAATCGTACGCCAACAATCAGCTCGCGCAAGTCAGCCCAAGCCGCCGTTTTTCCTCGCAATTTACGCTCCGCTGGGCTAACCCACGGCCGATGACGAACGCCCCGCCGCAAAGCCGCATCTATGTCGACGCCGACGCCTGTCCCGTGAAGGACGAGATTTATCGTGTCGCGGAACGGCATGCCCTGCCGGTCACCGTGGTGGCCGGCGGCTTCATCCGGGTGCCGCAGCATCCGCTGATCGAGCGCGTGGCCGCGGGTGACGGGATGGACGCCGCCGACGACTGGATCGCGGAGCGGGCCCACAAGGGCGACATCGTCATCACCTCGGATATCCCGCTGGCCAGCCGCTGCGTGAAGGCCGGCGCCGAGGTTCTGGCGCCAAACGGCAAGCCGTTTTCCGAGGACTCGATCGGCATGACGCTGGCGATGCGCAACCTGATGACCGATCTGCGGGAAACCGGCGCGGTGACGGGCGGCCCCCGCTCGTTCTCGCCGCGCGATCGCTCGGCGTTCCTGTCGGCGCTCGACCAGACCATCCGGCGCATCCAGCGCGCACAGCAAGCATAGTCAGGTCCGCATCGCGATGGCTCCTCCCCTGATCCAGATGAAGGATATTGCGCTGACCTTCGGCGGCACACCGCTGCTGACCAGCGTGGAATTGAGCGTCTCCGCCGGCGAGCGTGTCTGCCTGATCGGCCGCAACGGCTCGGGCAAATCGACCCTGCTGAAAATCGCCGCCGGCCTGATCGAGCCGGACCGCGGCGAACGTTTCGTCCAACCGGGCGCCACCATCCGCTACCTGCCGCAGGAGCCGGACTTCTCGGGCATGGCGACAACGCTGGCCTATGTGGAAGCCGGCCTCGGGCCCGGCGACGATCACTACCAGGCCCGCTTCCTGCTCGAACAGCTGGGTCTCACCGGCGAGGAAGATCCAACGAACCTGTCCGGCGGCGAAGCACGCCGCACGGCGCTCGCGCGCGTGCTCGCTCCCTCGCCGGACATTCTGCTGCTCGACGAGCCCACCAACCATCTGGACCTCAACACCATCGAGTGGCTGGAAAGCGATCTCAACGCACGGCGCACCGCGCTGGTCCTGATCAGCCACGACCGGCGCTTCCTCTCCAATCTGTCGCGCAGCACGGTGTGGCTGGATCGCGGCCAGGCCCGGCGGATCGAACGCGGCTTCAGCGGCTTCGAGGAATGGCGCGACGAAGTGCTGGCCGAGGAAGAGCGCGACCAGCACAAGCTCGACCGCAAGATCGTGGCCGAGGAACACTGGCTGCGCTACGGCGTCTCCGGCCGGCGCAAGCGCAACGTCAAACGCCTGTCCAACCTGCATGCGCTGCGCGACCAGCGCCGCGACTATCGCGGCGCCGTCGGCCAGGCGAACCTTGCCGCAGCCGGCAGCGAGAATTCCGGCAAGCTGGTGGTCGAGGCCATCGGCATCGGCAAATCGTACGGAGAACGTTCGATCGTCAACGACTTCTCGATCCGCATTCAGCGCGGCGACCGGGTCGGCATCGTCGGCCCGAACGGCGCCGGCAAGACCACGCTGATCAACATTCTCACTGGTGCGGCAGAGCCCGACACCGGCAAGATCCGGTTCGGCGCCAATATCGAAATGGCCACGCTTGACCAGCACCGTGAAAGCCTCGATCCGAAGTCGACGCTGTCGGAAGCGCTGACCGGCGGCCGCGGCGATCATGTGATGGTCGGCGACAAGCCGAAACACGTGGTCAGCTATATGAAGGACTTCCTGTTCACCCAGGAACAGGCGCGCACGCCGCTGGAGGTGCTCTCGGGTGGGGAACGCGGACGGCTGATGCTGGCGCGGGCGCTGGCGAAACCGTCAAACGTCCTGGTGCTGGACGAGCCGACCAACGACCTCGATCTCGACACCCTCGACGTGCTCGAAGACATGCTCGGCGATTACGCCGGCACCGTGCTGCTGATCAGCCACGACCGCGACTTCCTCGATCGCGTGGTGACCTCGGTGATCGCGCCAGATGGCAAGGGCAGCTGGATCGAATATGCCGGCGGCTACAGCGACATGCTCAC
>JBGMOD010000058.1:0-2056 GCA_041424235.1 Hyphomicrobiales bacterium | reverse complement strand
CAGGTGTCCAAGGCGTAGGCACCTGAAACTTCCACATCAGCTCTTCCCACTCCCGAATCTTCGGATCACTCTGTGACGCAAGCGCCATTGCCTCTGAGTCATACCGCGCGTCATCCGTCTCCATCAGCATCACCATCCGCGTCCCGAGCCGATAGATCTCCATGCCCGTCACCCCATGCGCATGCAGATGCGCGCGCACTTCGGGCCAGATGCTGCGGTGGTACGCCTCGTACTCCGCAATCAGCTTCGGGTCATCCTTCAGGTCCAGGGCAAGGCAGTGGCGCATGGGCAGCTCGTTTGTTTCGGTGAAAAAAGATCAGGTCAACGCCCGATCCAGATGCGTATACCCGCCATCGACAAACACCCACTGCCCCGTCGTATGCGAGGCCTGCTCCGACAGCAGGAACACCACCGTATTCGCAATCTCCTGCGGCGTCGTCATCCGCCGCCCCAGCGGAATCTTGTCGGTGATGGTCGCGAGCTTGCGGTCGGGTTCGTCGAAAGCCGAGATCCAGCGCTGGTACAGCGGCGTCATCACCTCGGCCGGAATCACCGCGTTGACGCGCACGCCATCCTCCAGCAGCGACGCAGCCCATTCGCGCGTCAGCGACAACTGCGCGCCTTTGGCCGCCGTGTAGCCGCTGGTGTTGCCCTGCCCCGTCACCGCGGTCTTCGACGAGATATTGACGATGGCGCCTTTGCTGGCCTTCAGGTGCCGCAGGCAGAAATGCGCCATCACATAGCAATGCACGAGATTGCGTTCGAGCGACGCAACGAAAGCCTCGCGCCCGGCTTCGAGGCCCACGCTGTCGTTCACGCCCGCGTTGTTGACAAGCCCGTCGATGCGGCCGAACTCGGCGACGGTGCTTTCAATCGCCTTGGCGCAAGCGGCCTCTTCCATCAACTCGAACTGGATGAACAGCGCGCGCGGCTGCAGCGCGCGCAGTTCTTCTTCAAAGGGTGCATCGAGCGGGTTCTTGCCGAAGATCACCGGCACCGCCCCTTCGCGCCCCAGCGTGAGCGAGATGGCCGCGCCGATGCCGCTGCCGCCGCCGGTCACGATCACCACCTTGTCTTTCAGATGCAGGTCCATGGTTGTGCTGTGCCTTTGCTTTTCTTCTGTTCCGTTCATCCGCGAAAGCGGTAGCGCTCGAGCGATTCGGGTTTCATGGTGATCGAGAAGCCCGCGCCCTTCGGCGGCATGTACGCCGCGCCGCGAATTTCGCAGGGCTCGACGAAGTGTTCGTGCAGGTGGTCGACGTACTCGATCACGCGGCCCTCGCGCGTGCCGCTGATGCAGAGGTAGTCGATCATCGACAGGTGCTGCACGTACTCGCACAGGCCCACGCCGCCGGCATGCGGGCACACAGGCAGCTTGTATTTGGCGGCCATGAGCATCACCGCCAGGATCTCGTTCACGCCACCGAGCCGGCACGCGTCGATCTGCACCACGTCGATGGCGCCGCGCATGATGAACTGCTTGAACATGATGCGGTTCTGGCACATCTCGCCGGTGGCCACCTTCACGACGGGCGCAATGCCTTCGCGGATCTTGCGGTGGCCTTCCACGTCGTCGGGGCTGGTCGGCTCTTCGATGAACCAGGGCTTTGCAAAGGCCAGTTGACGCACCCAGTCGATGGCCTGGTCGACCTCCCAGACCTGGTTGGCGTCGATCATCAAATGGCGATCGGGCCCGAGCACTTCGCGCGCCACGGTCAGGCGGCGAATGTCGTCCTGCAGGTCGCGGCCCACCTTGAGCTTGATGTGGTGGAAGCCCGCGTCGACCGCCTCTTGCGCCAGCCGCCGCAGCTTCTCGTCGGAGTAGCCGAGCCAACCGGCCGAGGTGGTGTAGCAGGGGTAGCCCTCGGCCTGCAGCGTGGCAACGCGTTCGGCCTTGCCAACAGCCGCATCGCGCAACAACGCAAGCGCTTCTTCGGGCGTGATGCAGTCGGTGATGTAGCGAAAGTCGATGCAGCGCACCAACTCCTCCGGGCTCATGTCGGCCACCAGTTGCCACACGGGCTTGCCTTCGGACTTGGCCCACAGGTCCCACATC
>JBGMOD010000057.1:0-15286 GCA_041424235.1 Hyphomicrobiales bacterium | reverse complement strand
CGAAATACCTGAGAAACCGAAGATGCCGCATCGCGCCGCCCCTTTTTCCTGAGCGTAGCCTTTTCAACAACGGTCCACCAGAAAATCGGCGATGGATCGCAGCGCTGGCAATGCCTAGCGTCAAACGGCCGGCCGGACCCGATTTTGGAGCCCCTCGACCATGCGATTCCGCCATCTTCGCAATGCCTTGCTGTCGATTCTGGCCGGCGCGGCCATCACTGCCGCCGGCGCCGAATGGTCGCCGTCGCAGGCCCAGGCCCAGACTCGACTCAAAATGGTCCTGAACTGGAAGTACCAGGGGCCGCAGGGGATGTTCTTCCTGGCGGAGGACCTCGGTTACTTCAAAGCCGAAAACCTGGACATGACCATCGACCAGGGCAACGGCTCGGGCGCCGCGGTGCCGCTGGTGGCCAACGGCACCTATGATGTCGGGTTCGGCGACATCAATGCCCTGATCGAACTGGCGGCGAAAAAGCCGGATGACGCGCCGATCGCTGTTTATGTCATGTTCAATCAGCCGCCCTTCACGGTGGCGGTGAAAGCCGACGGTCCGATCAGGACACCGCAGGACCTGGTCGGCAAGACGCTTGGCGGCGCCGCCAACGACGGCGCGCTGAAGCTTTTTCCCGCCTTCTGCCGGATCACCAAAATCGACTGCTCCACAGTCAAGATCACCAGCCTGCAGCCGAACCTGCGCGAACAGATGCTGATGCAGGACCAGGTCGATGGCGTGTTCGGCTACGTCAACACCATCCGTTTCTCCGCCCGCGCCATGGGGGTCGAGGACAGCAAGATCCGCTACATCAATTTCGGCGATTACGGGATGGATCTCTATTCCAACGCAATCATCGTCTCGAAAAAAATGGTGCGGGATAATCCGGAGGCCGTTCGTGGCCTGGTTCGTGCCATCAACAAGGCGACGATGGTCGCATTGAAGGATCCCGCCGCGGCGGTGGCCGCGGTCGCCAAGCGTGAGCCGCTGATCAAGATCGACGTGGAGCGGGCGCGATTCGACGCCACCGTGCACGACGAGATGAACCATCCGGAAGTGGCGCGGATCGGACTGGGCAATGTCGATCCCGATCGCCTGAAGCGCGCCATCGACACCATCGTGTCGGTCAATGCGCTGCCGCGCACGCCTGCGGTCGACGAGATCTTCACACCGGCCTTTCTTCCAGCCTCAAGCGATCTCGTGAAGAAGCTGTTTTGAGCCGACCGCTCCACAAACACATTTCAACAACCGCATCCACGAGGAAAGACCATGGATTTGAAGCTCCGGGATCGTGTCGCAATCATCACCGGCCCCGCCAAGGGCATGGGTGCATCCATCACCAGGGCGTTTGCTGAGGAGGGATGCAAGCTGGCGCTGATCGGCCGCGACACTGCCGCGATCGAACCGGTGGCAGCGGAAGTTCGTTCCGCCGGCGCCTCCGCGATCGTGATCCCCTGCGATCTGACCGACCCGGCACAGTGTGAGAAGGCCGCGCAAACCACACTGGCGGAATTCGGCCGTATCGACATCCTTGTGAACGTTGCCGGCGGCTCCGGGCCGATCGGCAAGACCGGAGCGCAGACCACGCCGGACGAGTTCGACGAAATCGTCACGCTGAACATGAACGGCTGCTTCCACACCATGCATGCGGTGCTGCCGGCGATGACGGCGCAGCGCTACGGCAAGATCGTCAATGTCGGCGGCACCTTCGGCATGCGCGGCCGCGCCGGGCGGATGGCCTATTCCGCCTCAAAGTGGGGCCTGCGCGGCATTACCAAGAGTTTTGCGCTCGAGGTCGGCCCGCAGAACATCAATGTCAATTATGTCGCGCCCGGCATGGTGGATGGTCCGCGCTTCCGCGAAAAAGTCTGTGCTGACATGGCGAAGAAGCTCGGCATCACGCTGGAAGCGGCGATGGAACGCCACGCCGCGGACTATGCGCTGCGGCGGGTCACCACCGACGCCGACGTCGCCAATGCGTGTCTGTTCCTGGCGAGCGACGTTTCGCGCCAGTTGACCGGCGTCGACATGCCGGTCGACGGCGGCTGGGCCATGCTGTGAGCACCGCCATGACCGCAGATCTCGTCATTCACAACGGCATCGTCGTCACCGCGGACACCACATTCCCGGCCAGCGTCGCCGTCAAGGATGGAAAAATCCTGGCCGTGGGCACGGCGGAGTCGATGCCGCCGGCCGCCGACACGCTCGACGCCAAAGGGTTGCACCTGCTGCCCGGCGCCATCGATGTGCATGTGCATTTCCGCGACCCCGGCTATCCGCACAAGGAAGACTGGGAAAGCGGCACGGCGGCCGCGGCCTTTGGCGGCGTGACCACGGTGTTCGAGATGCCGAACACCATTCCGCCGACAGCGAACGCCGAAATCCTGGCTGCCAAGCATGCCATCGCGTCCGCCAAGGCCCATGTCGACTACGGCCTCTATGGCCTGCTCGGCGAAGACACCATTGCGCAGGTGCCGGAGCTGGTGGCCGGCGGCGTGATCGGGTTCAAGCTCTATATGGGCAATACCTTCGGCAAGATTCCTTCGCCGTCCACCGGCGCCATGCTGGAGGCGTTCGAGGTGGTGGCGCCGACCGGAAAGCGCGTGTCGTTGCACGCCGAAGACAATTCGATCATGGAGCGGCGGCAGCTTCGGTTGACCGAAGCGGGGCGCCGCGATCCGCTGGCGCATCTTGCGTCCCGGCCGGCTGTGGTGGCAGTGGAAGCGGTGTCGCGTGCGGCGATACTCGCGGAGTGGACCGGCGCCCGGATCCATGTGCTGCACATCTCGTCGGCCGCCGAGCTCGCGCCGCTGGCGGCGGCGAAGGCGCGTGGCGTCGACATCACCGGTGAGACCTGTCCGCAGTATTTGTTCCTGTCGTCGGACGATTACGCACGGCTCGCCGGCGTCATCCGGGTCAATCCGCCTGTGCGCGAAAAGGACAATCAGGAACCGATCTGGCAGGCGCTGCAAAGCGGCGTCATCGACATGATCGCGACCGATCATGCGCCACATACGCCGGAGGAAAAGACCCGCAACGATATCTGGAGCGTCGACTGCGGCTTCCCCGGCGTCGAAAGCCAGATGCCGTTGATGCTGACGGAGGTCGCGGCCGGCCGCGCCTCGATCAGCGATTATGTGCGCTGGAGTGCGGTCAACCCGGCGAAAGTTTGGGGCCTGTTTCCGCGCAAGGGCGTGATCCAGCCCGGGGCCGATGCGGATATCGCGCTGGTCGATCTGGCGCGGCGCTGGACGCTGGATGATGCCAAGCTGCAGTCGCGTTCGAAGATCTCGCCATGGCACGGCCGCGAGGTCTGCGGCCTGCCGGTGCATACGCTGGTGCGCGGCCGCTTTGCCATGAAGAACCGTACCTTGGTGGCGGAGAGCAAGGGCTGGGGCCGTTCGGTCCATGCCATCCAGGCGATGCCGCCGGCTGTCGTGCAGCACGCCGACCAGACCATGCAGGCAGTGCTGAAGTCACCGACAGGGGCGTCCGCCAAATGACCATCGCCGCGCGCGCCGACGCTTTTGTTGAACTGCAAAACACTACCCTGAGCTATGGCCAGGGTGAGCGCAGCGTCGCCGCGCTGGCGGAAACCAATCTGCTGGTCGCCAAGGGGGACTTCGTCGCGCTGGTGGGGCCATCGGGGTGCGGCAAGTCCACCATCCTCAAGCTGGTCACCGGCCTGATCAAGGCGTCGTCCGGCTGGGTGTTTGTAGCGGGGCGGGAAGTTGGCGCCGAGCCGGTGCGGGTCGGCATGGCCTTCCAGAATCCGACCATGCTGCCGTGGTTGCGGATCCGCGACAACGTCATGCTGCCCCTGAAAATCGTGCCGCCGTTTCGCGCGCAGTTCCGCAGTAAGCGCAACACCGAGTTTCGTGACCGGGTCGACGCTCTGCTCAAGCAGGTCGGGCTCGACGGCTTTGCCGAGAAGTATCCATGGCAGCTCTCCGGCGGCATGCTGCAGCGGGCGTCGCTGTGCCGCGCGCTGATCCATGAGCCGGAATTGCTGATGCTGGACGAGCCGTTCGGCGCGCTTGACCAGTTCACCCGCGAGGAGCTGTGGGCGATCATGCAGGATTTGTGGCAAACACGGCGGCCGACGGTGCTGCTGGTCACCCATGACCTGAAGGAAGCTGGTTATCTCGCCAACCGGATCTGCGTCATGCAGGCGCGGCCCGGTCACATCGTCGAGGATTGCGATGTGACGTTTGCCCGGCCGCGCACCGTCGAGATGACCTACAGCCCGGATTTCGTGGCGCTGACGCAGCGGCTGCGCGAACTGATCGTCGCCGGCCGCATGCAGGGAGAGCAGCTGTCATGAACCCGCAACTTCGCCGCCGCGTGGCCTCCGCGTCGCTGATTGTCGGTTTTTTCGTGCTGTGGGAGCTGCTCTGCGTCATGTTCCATGTGCGCGACATCGTGCTGCCGCGGCCGACGCAGATCCTCACCACGCTCTGGGTCAGTGCTCCCGGCATCTGGCCGCATGCGCTGCAGACCATCTACACCACCATGGTCGGCTTTGCGTTCGGCATTGTCGCGGGGGTGCTGCTCGGCGTGGTGATCGGTTCGTCGAAGATCGCCTATGACGTGGCCTATCCGCTGCTGATCGGCTTTGCATCGATCCCGAAGGTGGCAGTGGTCCCGGTGCTGGTGCTGTGGTTCGGCGCCGGCACCATCCCCGCCATCATTACCGCCGCGGTTACCTGCGTGTTTCCGATCGTGGTCAACGTCGCCACCGGCCTTGCCACCACCGAGCCTGAGCTGGAAGACGTGATGCGGACGCTCCGCGCCAGCAAGCTCGATATCCTGATCAATGTCGGGCTGCCGCGCGCGATGCCTTACTTCTTCGCTTCCCTCAAGGTTGCGATCACGCTGGCGTTCGTCGGCACGGTGATCTCGGAGACGGTGGCGTCCAATCGCGGTATCGGCAACCTGATGATGATCGCCAGTTCGAGCTTCGACGTGCCCCTGGTGTTCGCCGGGCTGCTGATCCTCGCCGTCATGGGCGTCGTGCTCTACGCGATTTTCTCCCTGATCGAAGGCCGCGTCACCGGCTGGACCCGCCGGCAGGACAATTTGACCGTGGGCGGCTGACATCCGCTCCGACACGCAATCCAGTTCCCGCAAGCTGCGAATGGAGATCACATGATCCGCACGATTTTGATGGCCGCGACACTGACGACCTGCTTGCTTGGCTCGGCCGCGATGGCGCAGGAGCCGACCAGGATCAAGTTCACGCTGGACTGGAAGCTGCAGGGCATTCACGCTTGGTACTACTGGGCGAAAGCCAAGGGATATTTCGCCGACGAAAAGCTTGACGTCACCATCGACCAGGGCGAGGGATCGGCCGCCACGGTCACGCGGATTCTATCCGGCGCCTATGACGCCGGCTTCGGCGACATCAATGCGATCATCCAGACTGCCGCGACCAGACCCACTGAGGCCCCGGTGATGGTCTACATGGTTTACAGCAAAGCGCCCTTTGCGCTCTTGACCAAGGCCGACGGCCCGATCAAGTCGCTCAAGGATCTGCCGGGCACCCGGCTCGGCTCGCCGGCGGGCGGCGCGTCGTTCAAGCTGCTGCCACTGTTGGCAAAGAGCAACGGATTGACGTATTCCGATATCAAGATCACGCAGGTTGCCCCCAATCTGCAGGAACAGATGCTGTTGCAGGGACAGGTCGATTCGGTCGCGGTATTCACCGCAACCAGCTATATGAACCTGGTCTCGCTCAAGCTCGATCCGGACAAGGATTTCCGCTGGATGTTCTACTCGGACTATGGCCTCGATCTGTATTCCAACGGCATCATGGTGTCGCCGAAGCTCGCCAGGGAGAAGCCGGAAGCGGTGAAGGGCCTGCTGCGCGTCATCAATCGGTCCATCAAGGAAACGGTGGCCAATCCGGATGCCGCGATCGATCTGCTGGCGGCGCAAGAGCCGCTGATCAAGAAAGACATCGAAAAGCGCCGCTTGTTGTATGTCTATGGATCGCTGATCGATACGCCGGAGGCCAGGGAGCTTGGCCTGGGCGATGTCAGCGAAACACGTTTGACCTCGGCGATCGCGACCATCGCCACGTCGTTCGAACTGCCGAATTCGCCTCCGGCCAGTGAGGTGTTCAATCGCGCGTTCCTGCCGCCGAAGCCGGATCGGATCGCGCCCAGCGTGGCCCCCTGAGCATGATCGACAAAACCCGCACCATCACTTGTGAGCACCTGATCGGTTTCTCGCCGGACGCAACGGCGCGCGCCCGGCGGATCGAGATCGCCGACGGCGTCGTCATGTCGGTCGGTGGAACGAGCGGTGGTCCGGTCGATCGTCTGCTGGCGCTTCCGGTGCTGGTGAATGCTCACGACCATGGACGGGCGGTCCGCACCAGTTCGGTCGGCGCATTCGGCAAGCCGCTGGAAAGCTGGTTGCATTACGGGGCGTTGTTTCCCTCGGTCGATCCCTATCTGGCGTCGGTTGTCGCACTGTCAAACAGCGCGCTCGGCGGCGCCGGCGTGGTGATGATGCATTACACGCGCGCGCAGGGCTTCACCGATCTGCCCACCGAGGTGGCCGAGGTGGCCCGTGCTGCGCGCGATGTCGGCGTTCGCACTGGCTTTGCGGTATCGATGCGCGATCGCAACCCGCTGGTGTATGGCGCCTCCGAACCGGTGCTATCAGCGCTTCCCGCGGCGGCGCGTGCCGAGATCGAAGGGCGCTTCCTGAGCCGTTCTCCGTTACAGCCCAAGGATCAGATTGCGCTGGTCGACGCGGTTGCCGAGGCGGCGGCCGGTCCGGATTTCAACGTGCAATATGGTCCGAACGGCGTGCAGTGGTGCAGCAATGCATTGTTGGAGGGGATCGCGGAGGCCTCGCAGCGCACCGGCCGCCGCGTGCACATGCATCTGCTGGAAACCCGCTACCAGCGCGCTTGGCTCGACGCTAATTATCCCGACGGCGGCGTTCGTTTTCTCGACAAAATAGGCCTGCTTTCGCCGCGCCTGACCTTGGCGCACTGTGTCTGGGCGCGGCCGGACGAACTGGAATTGCTGGCAGAGCGCGGCGTCACCATCGTTACCAATTCGAGCTCAAATCTGCATCTGCGCTCGGGCGTTGCGCCTGCCGGCAAGATGTTGGGATGCGGCTGCCGGCTCGCGCTCGGCATCGACGGCCGGGCGCTCGACGACGATGACGATGCATTGCGCGAGATGCGGCTGACGCATCTGCTGCATGCCGGCACCGGGTTCACGACTGCGGCCAGCCAGGCGCAGATCCTGCAGTCGGCGGTCGGTCTTGGTCGGTTGTCCGTGACCAACCGCGACGATGGCGGCGCGATCGTCCATGGCGCCCCGGCCGATCTGTTGCTGCTGGACTGGGCCGCGCTGGAGGATGATCGTTTGCGCGACGATCTCGATCCCGTCGACCTGCTGTTCTCCCGCGCCACGTCGCGTCATATCGCGGAAGTGATCGTTGCCGGCCGAACCATCGTCAGAGACCGGCAGGTGCTCGGCGTCGATCTGCCCGCCGCGCGGGCCGAGGTTCTGTCGCAGATGCGCGCCGGGATGCCGGCCGGCGCATCGCTTGCAACGGCGCTTCCGGCGCTGGACCAGGCCATCGCGGTTCATATGGAGCGGGAGTTTGGTTGCTCCTGATCTGAGCGAAGCGCCGGCGCAGATCCGAATGCGCTATCGGCTGCGATATTCCGGCTCTTCCCGATCCAGAATGCGCCGTGCGCTTTCGAGATGCAGCCGGGCGGACTCTCTGTCGCCTTCGCGCATCTGCCTGGCGGTGACGGCCGCAATGTCCGGCGCGACGGCAACCACGGGGCGTCCGGTGGACATGGCGATGCACTGTACCTCGCAGGCGCGCTCCAGATAATACAGATCGTCCCATGCCTCCGCGATGCTGTTGCCGAGCACCATCACGCCATGATGCTTCATGAAGATGATGTCGGCGTCGCCCACCGCGCCCGCGATGCGATCTCCTTCGTTGGCGTCCAGGGCCAGTCCGTTGTAATCGCGGTCCACCGCGGTGCGGCCATAGAATTTCAGCGCGGTCTGGCCGGCGAACACCAATGGTTCGCCCTCGACCATGCACAGCGCCGTGGCATGGGGCATGTGGGTGTGGAACGCGACTTTCGCGCGCGGCACTTTCATGTGCAGCCGCGCGTGAATGAAAAATGCGGTGGCTTCCGGCGCGCCACTTCCCGACAGCACATTGCCGTGGAAGTCGCAGATCAGCAGTTGGGAGGCGGTGAGTTCGCTGAAGGCGTAGCCATAGGGATTGACCAGGAAGACGTCGTCATGACCCGGCAGCACGGCGGAGAAGTGATTGCAGATGCCTTCATGCATGCCCAGTCGCGCGGCAAAGCGGAAACAGGCGGCAAGATCTACCCGCGCGTTCCACACCGCTTCGCTGTCGAAATCAGGCCGGTTGGGTGCGACCGTCCTGGTCTCCGGTTTCGGATCAGTGTCGCGGTTCAAAGCATGGGCCATCGGTGTGTCCTTTTGCGCAACCTTGCGTTTGACCGCAGTTGATAGCGGGTCACGATCAAGTATGCGAGGCTTCTATCAGCCGAGACGCGTCTGTTGTGCCAGCTGTTCGAAGCTTTCACGTGCCGCCGCCGCGGCCGCGCGGACGTGGGCGTGGGTGGCCGCGCGGGCGCCTTCCGCATCGCCGTTTTCCAGGCGCTCGAGCATGGCCGTCATTTCCGCAAGCGAGTGGTGGGCACGGCCGGGCCGCGACATCGAGCGGGCGCGCAGCACCCCGATCCGGGCGTTCAGCCCGGCGAGCAGCTCGGCGATGATGGCGTTGCCGCAGCCATGGAGCATGATCGCGTAGAAGTCGGCGGTCGAGGAGACGAGGCCTGAGGTGTCGTCGCCGGCCATCGCCCGCTCGAATTCCTTCAGGGCCTTGCGCATGCCGGCGAGCTCGTCCTTCCCGACGCAGCCGGCAAAGAGATAGGCGGCCTCGCCTTCAACCAGGCTGCGCGCATGATAGATCTCCTGGGCTTCCTTCCAGGTGATGCTGGCGACGGAGGGGCCCTTGTTGGGAACGATCGTGACCAGCTTCTCGGCGGCGAGCTGACTCAGCGCTTCGCGGATCGAGGGGCGCGACACGCCCATCCGTTTCGACAGCTCTGCTTCGACCAGCCGTTGGCCTGGCAGCAGATCGCCGCGGATGATGGCCTGGCGCAGAGTGTCGGCGGCGAGTTCGCGCACCGCGACGGGCGAGCGCACAAGGGTCAGGAAATCGGTTTCTGGCTCATTCATGAAAGTGCCTGTGCCACCTGGCGTGCGCCGATGCTGTCGAAAACGAGGTACTTGCCCGCAAACCACGGCTCCTGCGCAAGGCGGGCGCGCCACGGCGTCGCGCGCGCCTTCGCCCGCGCCTCCGAATCAAGAACGAGCCGATCGGCAAGGTAATGCAAGGCCAGCCTGTTGTAGCCGTGGGGAGCGCCGTCGAGAATATCGAAGCGGCGCGTTCCGATCCATCGCGGGTCTGTGAGCAGCAGCGGCACGTGGTCTTCGGCGTACCATGAGTCGAACTCTGCTACCCGCTCAGGCGGCACCTGGAAGAACACCGCATAAAGGATGGGCGCCGCCAGCAGCTCGGCACCCGGCAGGCCGTGCGAGCCGATGTTTCGGCCGATGTAGCGGGTGAAGCCGGAGACCGATCCGAGCATTGCGCGAGTGGTGTCCGAGGGCTGGTTCTTGATCCGGCCGTACTCCGGCGTGGCGAGTGCACCCGGGTCGTCCATCTCATACACGGCGAGATAGTTCAGGGTTCGCCCGTCGCGATAGCGCTGGGCGCTGCGAAAGCCCGGCGCGCCCATGCGCAGCGGAATGTGCTCGTGATCGTACCACGCGTTGAAAGCTGCCTCCTGGTGCAGGGGAGGGGTCATCTCGGAGAACAGGATTGTCTCGCCACGCAGGGTCATGCCGTTTTCTCATTGACAAATTGTCAGACAATATGATTTACAAACAATACCAAACCGAGGAGACTTTGCCAATGGATCTTTCGATCCGACGTCTGCTGACTGTCGTGGACGATAAATTCGAGGAGGCCGGCCGTCCGGCCGCCGCGCCGCTGCGCAAGGTGGCGGTGCTGGCTGTGGTGCCGAATCCGCATGTCGGCCGCTATGTCGAGAATCTCGCGCCGCTGGTCGCCGCGAGCCGGGGCATCGGCGCGCAGATGGCGAAGCTGGTGCTGGCCGCGATGGGCCCCCACGAGATCCAGAGTTACGGGAAGGGCGGAATCGTCGGCCTCGCTGGCGAGCAGGAACACGCCAACGCGCTGCTGACCACGACCTTCGCGGAGCCGTTTCGCGATGCGATGGGGGGTGCCTCGGCCTGGATTTCGTCGATGACCAAGGTCGCTGCGCCCGGCACGCTGATCGACGTGCCGATGACTGCCAAGACCGACGTCTATGTCCGCTCGCACTATGACGGCATGAGCCTGATGCTGCCGGGCGCGCCGCTGCCGGACGAGATCGCGCTGATCTTCTGCGTGGCGAGCCGCGGCCGCCTCAACGCCCGGGTGGGTGGCCTGAGTTATGCTGAGTCCCTGAAAGTCTCCGCCGCCCGCTGACCCGCGACAACTCAGGGATCGCTGCCATGCGCACAGCTCTCGTCAATATCGGCCGCATCGTCTCCGGCGACTGGCAGCAGCCCGTGGCGACCGGTGACTGCATCGTCTGCGACGGCGGCGCGATCGTCCATGTGGGCTCGGCGGACAAGGCCGCGCTTGCCGGATGCGACGTGGTGATCGACGCCGCGGGCACCACGGCGATACCCGGCCTGATCGACAGCCATGTGCACATCACCTTCGGTGACTACACGCCGCGGCAGCGCACCGTCGGCTTCCTGGAAAGTTATCTGCATGGCGGCGTGACGACGGCGATCAGCGCGTCGGAGGTGCATGTCCCCGGCCGGCCGAAGGATCCGGCCGGCGTGAAGGCGCTGGCCGTGGCGGCGCACAAGTGTTTCCTGACCTATCGTCCCGGCGGCATGCGCGTTCATGCCGGCGCGGTGATCCTGGAGCCGGGCCTGACGCGCGCGGATCTCGCGGAGATTCGGGAGCAGGGCGTGTGGCTCGCCAAGGCCGGCTTCGGCGCCTTTCCGACGCCATACGATTATCAGGAGACAATTGCCTGGGCGCGTGAGCTCGGCATGATCACTCTCGTTCACACTGGGGGATCGTCGATCCCCGGCTCATCGGGAATTTGGGCCGACCATCTGTTGCGGCTGCGGCCGCACGTCTCGTTTCACACCAATGGCGGTCCCATCGCGATGCCCGACGCGGATTATCCGCGCCTGGTCAACGAGTCGGATATGGCGTTGCAGGTCTGCACCGCCGGCAATCTGCGCACCACGCTGCTGTGCGCGCAGCTGCTGACCGAGGCAAACGCGTTCGGACGGCTGCTGGTCGCCACCGACACGCCGACCGGCAGCGGCATCATGCCGCTCGGCATGCTCTATACCGTCTCTCATCTCGTGAGCCTCGGCGGCATCGCGCCGGAACTGGCCATCGCGGCGGCGACCGGCAACAACGCCCGCGTCTACGGCCTCAACTCCGGCGTGATCGCGCCGGGGCGCGATGCCGATGTCATCTTGATCGATGCCTGTGCGGGCGGATCGCAGAGCGATGCCTGCGCCGCGCTTGCCAATGGCGACATCGCCGCGGTCGGTGCCGTGGTCAGCGACGGCGTGCCGCGTTTCGTCGGCCGCTCGCGCAACACGCCGCAGACCACGCGCACGGTTGTCGTCGCCGAGAACAGGGTCATGCACGATTTCGCAGCGCCTGCGCATTAGCGCGGATTGTCGATCAAGGCCCACTGCAATGCGGAAACGATCGGCGCGACGCGACCGGGCGGATGCGAGGAGCTTGAAATGAGCGTATCGGTTGTCGAGAAGGAAGTGCCCGCGCCGGTCAAGACCGATGCTGCCGCATCCGGCAGTTACAGCGCGCGGCGCTGGCTGGTCGCGGGGATCCTGTTCCTGACCGTGATCTCCGGCTTCTTCGATCGCATCAGCATCGCGGTTCTCTTCACCAACACCGAATTCCAGACGGCGATGGGCACCGGGTTCGACCCGGCGCGGCTTGGGTTGCTGATGACCAGCTTCCTGATCGCCTACGGCCTGTCGAATGTTGTCCTGAGCGCGCTTGTCGACCTGTTCGGCCCGAGCCGCACGCTGAATGTCAGCGTCGTGGTGTGGGGCGTGCTGATGGCCTTCATGGGCGGCGCCGGATCGTTCACCGTGATGATCATGCTGCGTGCGCTGCTGGGTCTCGCCGAGGGGCCGCAATTCAGCATCGCCAATGCCGTGGTCGCCCGCTGGTTTCCGCCGCACCAGCGGGCGCGCGCGAATTCAATCTGGACCGTCGGTAGCCCGCTCGGCTCGGCGATCGGTTTCCCCGTTACGACGTGGCTGGTGGCAGCCTATGGCTGGCGCGAATCGTTTTTCGCGCTCGCCATCCTCAACCTTGTGGTGATCCTGCCGCTGACATTGCTGTATGTGCGCGACCGGGCGCCGGGCATGACAGCGGCGCCGTCGTCGACGCCGGGCCGTCCGAAACTGAGCTATCGGGACAGCGTCAGGCTGTTCGTTACCGACTGGCGCTATTGGCTGGTCGTTGTCGCGTCCTGCGGCACCCTGATCTATCTCTGGGGCTTGAACAGCTGGTTGCCGAGCTACCTGATCAAGCAGCGACACATGGCCCCCGCGCAAGCCGGCATCTACGCCGCGCTTCCCTTTATTCTTGTCGTTGTCGGCCAGATCGGCGGGTCCTATCTCTCCGATTGGCTGGGCAAGCGCGCTGTAATCGCCGGCGTCGGCCTGATGCTCTCGGGCGTCCTGATGTATTTCGTGTCCCTGATGCCCACCCCGCAGACCGCGGCGCTGATGATCGGCCTCAGCGGACTGTTCTGGGGCATGGTGACGCCCGTCAGCTATGCCCTGATCATGGACATCGTGCCGGAAGGCGCGGTCGCTACCGCTGTCGGTTTCAAGAACGGCCTCAGCAATCTCGTCGGTGCGCTGGCGCCGGTGACGATGGGGATCGTGGTGGCCCGCACCGGCAGTTTCGATGCCGCCTTCCTGGTGCTGGTCGGAGCCACGGCCATCGGCGGTCTGCTGATGATTCCCTTGATGCGATCGCACTAGCGTCCCGTTCCGATCAAATCGGAACGGGACGCTGGAATTTTGTTTTGACGCGTTTTCTTGACGCGAACCGGTATCCACTTCGCTGGAAAACGCTTTGACCCGGAAGGACAAATCCATGACCAAACCATCCGATCTTCCGGTCCTCATCGCGGGCGGCGGACCCGTCGGGATCATCGCGGCGCTGGCGCTCGCCCAGCGCGGCATCCCGGTGCGGGTGTTCGAGGCCGCTGCGGCCGTCAACGACGCGCCGCGCGCCTCGACATTGCATCCGGCGTCGCTGGAGATGCTGGCCGCGCTCGGGCTGATCGACGAGGTCGTCGCGCGGGGGCTGGTGGCCCGGACCTTTCAGTTCTGGGACCGCCCCAGCCGCCAAGTGATCGCCGAGTTCGACCATGATCGTCTTCGCGACGACACGCGCTATCCGTTTGTCGTGCAGTGCGAGCAGCACAAGATCGCCGGGATGGGAATGGCGCGCCTGCGCGATATACCGCACGCCAAGCTGACCATGAACGCGTCGGTCAGCGCCATCGAAACCCGCGACGACCGGGTCGTGATCACGGTGCAGACGCCGCAGGGGCCGCAGACCCATGACGGTTGCTACCTGGTGGGGGCCGATGGCGGCCGCTCGACGGTGCGCAAGGCGCTGGGCATCGAATTCGAGGGCTACACGTTCCCCGAACGCTTCCTCGTGCTGACAACGCGCCATGATTTTGCCACCGAGTTCGGCGCCGCGTTCCGCTGCTACTTCTCCGATCCCGATGAATGGACCAATTTGTTCAAGGTGGCCGGCGATGACGGCCTCGGCCGCTGGCGCGTCGTGTTTCCGACGGTGCCGGGGCAGACCGATGACGAGGTGCTCGGCGACGAGGCGGCCGAAGCGCGTCTGCAAAAATTCTTTCCGAAAGCCGGCCGCTACGAGATCATTCACAAGAACATCTACAACGTGCACCAGCGTGTGGCGGCGAGCTTCCGCAAGGGACGCGTGTTCCTCGCTGGCGATTCCGCCCATGTGAACAATCCAATCGGCGGCCTCGGCCTGAACTGCGGCATTCACGACGCGGTCTATCTCGCCGACCTGCTCGCCGGCGTGCTGCGCGGGGATCTGCCGCCGGAGGATCTTGCGCGCTACGATGCGGTCCGCCGGCCGGTGAACGTGGAGTTCGTCCAGCAGCAGACCATTGCGAACAAGAAGCGCCTCGAAGAGAAGGACCAGGCGGCGCGGGCTGCAAGCTTTGACGCCCTGCGTGCATCCGCCGCCGACCCGGCGTCGCACCGCGCCTTCCTGATGCGCACGTCACTGCTGGACAGCGTGCGGCGGCAGACGAGTCTCGCAAAAGAGTAGGGCGACGGCGATCGGGCCGTGCCGGAGAGATTCGCATCTCAAGCGGGGACTCGATCATCTTTTTTGTCGTTGCCGGGCTTGTCCCGGCAACCCCGATCAGGGACGCACTGCGCCCCTAAGCGAGATCACCGGGACAAGCCCGGTGATGACAATGTGGGTGGGATGACTTCGTCTCTATAGAATGGTGCTGCTGAGAGACGTGTGCACGTTGTCGGCCTTATCGAACGCAGCTCAGATCTGCCGCTCGACCATCTTCAGCTTGAGATCGGCGATGGCTTCCGACGGGTTGAGGCCCTTCGGGCAGGCTTTCGCGCAATTCAGGATGGTGTGGCAGCGATAGAGCCGGAACGGATCCTCGAGATTGTCGAGGCGCTCGCCGGTGGCTTCATCGCGGCTGTCCTTCACCCAGCGGCTGGCCTGCAGGAGCGCGGCAGGTCCCAGGAAGCGGTCGCTGTTCCACCAGTAGCTTGGGCAGGAGGTCGAGCAGCAGGCGCAGAGAATGCATTCGTACAGGCCGTCGAGCTTCTGGCGGTCTTCCGGAGTCTGCTTCCATTCCTTCTGCGGCGTCGGGCTTGTGGTGTGCAGCCACGGCTCGATCGAAGCATACTGGGCGTAGAAGTTGGTCAGGTCCGGCACCAGGTCCTTCACCACCGGCTGGTGCGGCAGCGGCTTGATGTTGACCGCGCCACCGTCGACGTCATGCATCGACTTGGTGCAGGCCAGCGTGTTCTGGCCGTCGATGTTCATGGCGCAGGAGCCGCAGACGCCTTCGCGGCAGGAGCGGCGGAAGGTCAG
>JBGMOD010000056.1:0-2081 GCA_041424235.1 Hyphomicrobiales bacterium | reverse complement strand
CGATCGCGCTGCGCCACGGCATCAGCGCCTCGGTCTGGAACATGTAGCCGGCGCGTGCGTTGACGCCCGCGAGCGTCTTGCCGAAGACCTTGACCGTGCCCGATGACGGCTCAAGCAGCCCGGCCCCCACGTTCAGCAGCGTCGACTTGCCGCAGCCCGTGGGGCCAACCACCGAGACGAACTCCCCGGCCCGGATGCGCAGCGTGGTGTCGGCCACGGCCGTGTAGCGCTGACCCGGATCGTCCTTCGAGTGAAAGGTGCAACTGATGGAGAGAAGTTCGAGGGCGTAGTCGGACATGGCATAAAAAACCCGGCCTGGGCCGGGTCGCGGGACGTTCGCAGTCAGGCTTTGAACCTGTCTTTCGCGCGCCTTGCAAAATCGTTGGTGTAGGTCTTGGAGAGGTCGATCTTGTCGGCCTTCACGGAAGTATCGAAGCTGGCGATGGCCGTGAGCGCCGTCTTGGGCCCGTCGGTCGGCACGAGGCCGTCGGTGGCGATCGATTCGCGCACCTTGTCGAACGACGCGAGGTACAGCGCGCGGTCGCCCAGCAGGTAGGTTTCGGGCACGGTCTTGATGATGTCGCCCGGCCCCGCCGTCTGCAGCCACTTGAGCCCGTGCACGATGGCATTGGCCAGCGCCTGGCAGGTGTTGGGATTCTTCTGGATGAACTCGGTCGATGCGTAGAGGCAGGCTGCGGGCATCGTGCCGCCGAACACCTGCTGCGTGCCCTTGAGCGTGCGCGTGTCGCTGATGATCTTCACGTCGCCCTTCTGCTCGAGCATCGTCATCACCGGGTCGGTGTTGCTGATGGCGTCGATCTGGCCCGAGCGCAATGCAGTGAGCGCACCGGCCGCCACGCCCACGCCGATGTAGCTCACATCGCTCGCCTTCAGGCCGCCGCGCGAGAGCACGAGGTTGGCCACCATGTTGGTCGACGAGCCCGGTGCCGAAACACCGATCTTCTTGCCCTTGAGATCGGCGATGCCGGTATAGCCCGCCATGTTCTTGGTCGACACGCCCACCGCGATCTGCGGTGCGCGGCCCTGGAGAACGAAGGCCTGGAAGAACTGGTTCTTGGCCTGCAGGTTGATGGTGTGTTCGTAGGCTCCCGAGCACACATCGGCCGAGCCACCGACCACCGCCTGCAGCGCGCGCGCGCCACCTGCAAAGTCGGAGATCTCCACTTCGAGGCCTTCGGCCTTGAAGTAGCCGAGCTGTTCGGAGATGGTGAGCGGCAGGTAATAGAACGCCGCCTTGCCACCGACCGCGATGGAGACCTTGGTCTTCTCCAGCTTCGCCTGCTGCGCAAAGACACGCGGCAATGCGATCGTTGCGGCGGCGATGGCGGAAGCAGAAATAAGGGTGCGGCGATGGAGCATGAACGGTGCCTGAGGGCTCTGTGATTCCTGTGAACTGAATCGAGCTTAGGGGCGCCCTCACGCGCCTGCATCGGGGTGATCCCGTGCGGGTTTTTACGTAAGCACGAAGGCCTCTCGCAGGCCTGCGATGCGCGTCTATCGCGCGAGAAAAAGGATCGCGATGTTGACGATGAACGCGAGGGACCAGACCGCACTGCGCGCAGCGCCGATGCCCTTGATGTAAAGCCCCAGATAGATCACGCGCAGCACCACGTAGGCCACCGCGAGCATGTCGAGCCGCGCCTGCGCCACACCGAGTTGATGCGCGATGACCACCGCACCGATGAAGAGCGGCAGGCCCTCGAAGCTGTTGGCCTGCGCGCTGTTGGCGCGTGCACGCCAGCCGCTCTGCTTTGCGGCCCAGTCGCGCGGATGCAGGTTGTCGCGCGGACCGAAGCTGCCGGCCTTGGCGATCCACGCGGCAAGGTACGGCAATCCGCAGGCAATGAACACGCACCAGTAGGCTACCGTGAGCAATGAAAAAGTCATGTCGATTTGTCTCCGTTGCGCGGCGCGCGGTGCCCCGTCGAGGCTTTTTTACCGGCGGTCGACCAGTGCGTGCGCGATGGTGCCGAGGTCCACGTATTCGAGCTCGCTCCCGGCCGGTACGCCACGCGCAAGACGCGTCACATTGAGCCCGCGCTGCTTGAGCGTTTCACCGA
>JBGMOD010000055.1:0-15326 GCA_041424235.1 Hyphomicrobiales bacterium | reverse complement strand
CACCATCATGGCGTTTCCGCTGTTCGTGCTGGCGATGGGCATCGTGGCTGCTCTCGGCAACACCGTGCAGAACATCATCATCGCCACTGCCATCGTCAATTTCCCGCTCTATGCGCGGGTCGCGCGCGCCGAAGCCAATGTGCGCCGCGAGGCCGGCTTCGTGCAGGCGGCGCGGCTGTCGGGCAACGGTGAATTCCGCATCCTGCTGGGGCATATCCTGCCCAACATCATGCCGATCATGATCGTGCAGATGTCGCTGACCATGGGTTACGCCATCCTCAATGCCGCCGGTCTCTCCTTCATCGGGCTCGGCGTGCGTCCGCCGACGGCGGAGTGGGGCATCATGGTGGCGGAAGGGGCCGCTTTCATGGTGTCCGGCGAATGGTGGATTGCGCTGTTTCCGGGCCTGGCGCTGATGGTCGCGGTGTTCTGCTTCAACCTGCTCGGCGACGGTCTGCGCGACATCGTCGATCCGCAGCGGAGAACCTGACCATGTCCGCCGTGCCGCTGCTCGATGTCAGGGACCTCACGGTCGAATTCGCCACCCGGCGCGGCATCGTGCGGGCGGTGCAGAGTGTCAATATTTCGCTGGCGAAGGGCGAGACGCTGGCCATTGTCGGGGAATCCGGCTCCGGCAAATCCGTCACGTCCTATGCGGTGATGCGGATTCTCGACCGCGCCGGCCGGATCGCCGAGGGCTCGGTGATGTTCGGCGGTGTCGATGTTGGGAATGCCACCGAAGCGCAGATGCGCGACCTGCGGGGACGGGAGATCTCGATGATCTTCCAGAATCCCCGCGCCGCGCTCAACCCGATCCGCAAGGTGGGCGAGCAGATCGAGGACGTGCTGCGCCAGCATGCGCAGGCGTCGAATACCGAACGCGGCGAGAAAGCCATCGAAGCGCTGGAGCAGGTCAAGATCGCCCGCGCGCGGGAGCGTTACCATGCCTATCCGTTCGAACTGTCCGGCGGCATGTGCCAGCGCGTGGTCATCGCATTGGCGCTGGCCTGCAACCCGCAACTGCTGATTGCCGACGAACCCACCACCGGTCTCGACGTCACCACGCAAAAGGCGGTGATGGACCTCGTGGTCGAACTGACCCGGCAGCGCGGCATGTCGACCATCCTGATCACCCATGACCTCGGCCTGGCCGCCGCCTATTGCGACCGCGTGGTGGTGATGGAAAAGGGCCAGGTGGTCGAGACTGCCGCCGCCGCCGACGTGTTCGCCAATCCCGTGCATCCCTACACCCGCAAGCTGATGCGAGCGACGCCGCGGCTTGGCGTTACCCTGCGCGACCTGTTGCCGGACGAAGACCGCGCCGCGGCCGATGAGACCGCCGCATCCTTGCCGCCGGTGGCCGCAACCGAACGGCCGCTGCTGCTGGTCGAGAAACTGGTCAAGGAATATCCCCGCGGCGGCGTCGGTGGATCGCTGGGGAAATTGTTTTCGCGCAAGCCTCCGGTCGAACCGGAACAGTTCCGCGCGGTGGACGGCATCAGCTTCGCGGTGAAACGCGGCGAAAGCGTCGGGCTGGTCGGCGAATCCGGCTGCGGCAAATCGACCACCTCGATGATGGTGATGCGCCTGCTCGACCAAACCTCGGGCCGCATCGCGTTCGACGGCGAGGAGATCGGCAGCATGTTGCCGAAGGCATTCGCGCGCTCGGCGTTGCGCAAACGCATCCAGATGGTGTTCCAGGATCCGACCGACAGCCTCAACCCGCGCTTCACGGCGGCGCGCGCCATTGCCGATCCGATCCTGCAGATGGATCAGGCGATGAGCCGCGGCGCCTTGCGCGCGCGCTGCGAGGAACTGGCTGGTCAGGTCGGCCTGCCGGTGGCGCTGCTGGACCGGTTCCCGCACCAATTGTCCGGTGGCCAGAAGGCCCGTGTCGGCATTGCCCGTGCCATCGCGCTGCGGCCGGATCTCATCATTCTCGACGAGCCGACCGCGGCACTCGACGTCTCCGTCCAGGCGGTGGTGCTGAACCTGCTGCAGGATCTCAAGCGGTCCTTGGGCATGAGTTACCTGTTCGTTTCGCATGACCTCAACGTGGTGCGTTTGCTGTGCGATCGTGTCATTGTCATGCGCGCCGGCCGGATCGTCGAGCAAGGCCCAACTGTGGCCGTGCTCGACGCGCCGAAGGCCGACTACACCCGCGAGCTGCTGTCCGTGATCCCGCATCCACCGCTTCCCGTTCACTGAGTTTGGCAACACTGATGACAACGACACCAACCACAACAGGGATGGCATGACGTCCTCCGATCCGCTCAACGATTATATCGACGCGGCCTCGTCCGCGTTGGCATTGCCCGTCGCCGACGCCTGGAAGCCGGCGGTCCGCGCCAATCTCGAAGTCTCCTTGAGGTTCGCGCGCCTGGTCGACGAATTCCCTCTGCCCGATGAGATCGAGCCGGCCAGTGTCTTCAGAGCCTGATCCCATCGACACAGGCTGGGCGTCGGCCTCCGACATCGCGCATGCGGTGACCGCTGGCAAAGTCTCCGCAACTGCGGCCGTCGACACCGCGCTGGCGCGGATATCTGCGCATGACGGCGTCCTCAATGCCTTCACCGACGTGGTGGCTGAGCGCGCACGGACGCGTGCACAGGGCATCGACACAGCGCTTGCGAACGGCGAGACCGTCGGACCATTGGCGGGCGTGCCATTCGCGGTGAAAAACCTGTTCGACGTGCAGGGGTTGCCGACCCGCGCCGGCTCGAAGATCAACCGTGATCTACTGCCGTCGACCCGCGACGCGACGCTGATCGAGCGGCTGGAGGCGGCGGGCGCCATTCTTGTTGGCGCGCTCAACATGGGCGAATATGCCTACGATTTCACCGGCGAGAACGTGCATGACGGCCCGTCGCGCAATCCGCACGATCCCACCCGCATGAGTGGCGGATCGTCGGGCGGTTCCGGTGCCGCGGTGGGCGGCGGCCTGGTGCCGCTGGCGCTGGGATCGGACACCAATGGCTCGATCCGCGTGCCGTCGTCATTCTGCGGCATCTTCGGGTTGAAGCCGACCTATGGCCGGCTCTCTCGCGCGCGCTCGTTTCCGTTTGTTGCGAGCTTCGATCATCTCGGCCCGTTCGCGCGCAGCACGCGCGATCTCGCGCTGGCTTATGACGCCATGCAGGGCCCGGATGCAGACGACGCCGGATGCGCTGCCGAGGTGGTCCAGCCGGTGACGGCGGATCTGTCGCGCGGCATCGAGGGTCTGCGCATCGCCGTCGCCGGCGGACACTTCCGCAAGGCGCTGTTCTCCGAGGCGACGGAAGCGGTCGATCGCATCACCAAAGCATTGTCGGTCAGTCGCGAGGTCGAGCTTCCCGAAGCCGCGCGCGCTCGGGCCGCGGCCTATGTCATCACCACGGTGGAAGGCGCTTCGCTGCACCTCGATCGCTTGCGCAAACGCCCCGACGACTTCGATCCGGCGGTGCGCGATCGTCTGATCGCCGGTGCCATGGTGCCGGCCGCCTATGTCGACCGCGCGCAGAAATTCCGCCGCTGGTATCGCGCCCGCGTGCTGGAGCTGTTCCGGGATGTCGATGTCATCATCGCGCCGGCAACGCCATGCGTCGCGCCAAAGCTGGGGCAGGTGACGTTCACGCTCGATGGCGTCGAGTTGCCGGTGCGGGCCAATATCGGCATCCATACCCAGCCGATCTCCTTCATCGGCCTGCCGGTGGTGGCGGTGCCGGTGCCCCTTGCGCCGATGCCGATCGGTGTGCAGATCATCGCGGCGCCCTGGCGCGAGGATATTGCGCTGCGGGTCGCGTTTGCGCTGGAGCAGAGCGGCGTGGTCGCCGCGCCGCACCCGTCTCAATTCTGAAAGAGAGTCTCATGGATATCGATCTCCCCAACGTGGTCGCCGAAGTCTCGGAAGCCTTCGCGCGATATGAGAAAGCGCTGGTGTCCAACGATGTCGAAACCCTCGATGCGTTGTTCCGCGACGATCCGCGCACGCTGCGCTACGGCGGCGGTGAAAACCTCTATGGCTATGAGGCGATCAAGGCGTTTCGCGCCGGCCGTTCTCCCGCCGGGCTCGCGCGTGATCTCAGCAAGACCGTGATCACCACCTATGGCCGCGACACTGCGGTCGCCTCGACGCTCTTTCGCCGTGCTTCCGCGCCCGATAGAATCGGACGGCAGATGCAGACGTGGGTGCGATTCGCTGACGGCTGGTTCATTGTGGCCGCTCACGTCAGCGTCATCGCCGATCCAGGGGACTGATTGCGAATGACGTTCGATGAAACGGTCGTGCGGGGACGTGCCGGGGTGGCGTCAGCCCCCGGTGCCATCGAAACCGGGCGGATTGATCGGGCGACGTCGACCACCGGCAAGGTGACGCTGGCGGAAGAGTTGCGGTTGCAACTCGCCGACGAGATTGTGCGCGGGGCGCTGATCCCGGGCGCGCCGCTCGATGAGAGCGATCTGGCGCGCCGCTTCAATGTATCGCGCACACCGGTTCGTGAGGCCCTGCGCCAGCTCGTCGCCAGCGGTCTGGTGGAATCGAAGGCCCACCGCGGCGCCGTGGTGGCGCGGCCGGATGCCGAGCGGCTGAACAGCATGTTCGAGGCGATGGCCGAACTGGAGGCGCTGTGCGCCGGCCTCGCGGCGGAGCGGATGCCGGCCGCCGAGCGCCACGCGCTGGAGGCGCTGCACGAGCAGCTGCGCGTGCTGAGCTACGCCGGCGATCCGCAGCGTTTCCACCATGTCAACGAGCAGTTCCACAACGCGATCTATGTCGGCGCGCGCAACACCTACATCGCTGAGATGACACTGGCGGTGCGCGCGCGGGTGCAGCCGTTCCGGCGCGCGCAATTCCGCAATCTCGGCCGGCTCGCCAAATCCCAGGCCGAACATACGCGCGTGGTGGAGGCGATCCTGCGCGGCGATCGCACCGGCGCGGCGGCCGCGATGCGCGACCATATCGAACTGGTCCGCGGCGAATATGAGCTCTACGCGGTTTCGGTGTAGCTACTTTAAGCTTTCTCCGCACTCATGAATGCGCGCCAGCCGCCGAAGTGCGAGATGTCGCGTGCCCCCGCCAGCGCCGCGGGCTCCACCAGAAAGCCTTTGACCAATCGCCCGTCCGCAAGCTTCACCGATCCGATCGACAGCGGCGAAGGGATCGCGGCTACGAATTGCCCGAAGGCCTTCGCCGAGAGCATGTAGACCTCGACCTGGATCGGCGTTCCGTTGCCGGCCTCGATGCGCAGCATGCCGGGCTTTGGCGGGGTCGTTCCCGGCAAGGCATAAAGCTTGTAGTCGGGTGCGGTCGTGGTGGCCTCGACAAAGCGGGCGTCGAGCGCCTGCAGTTCGGCATTGAGCGGCATGCCGGAAAGATGCGCGCCCACCACCACGATGGGAATGGCGTCGCTGGTCGTGGCTGCCGGAAAATCCCGCAGCGGGGTCTGTGACAAGGCCTTGCTGCCCACCGGCAATTGCGTGTCGGCATGAAAGGTTCGCGCGATGCTGGCCAGCGCCGCGTCCTGCCCGGCCGGTGCCAGCAGGGTCACGCCGAACGGGATGCCGTCGCTGCGCATCGCCGCCGGAACGGCGATGCCGCAGAGGTCGAGCAGATTGACGAAATTGGTGTAGGTGCCGAGACGGCTGTTCAGTTCGATCGGATTGGCCAGCACTTGCTCCATCGAGTAGGCGCTCGGCGCGGTCGGCAACAGCAAGGCATCGATGGTGGCAAAGGCTTCGCGCGAATACCTGCGCAATCCTTCCAGCCGGTAGAACGCGGCGAACGCATCCGCCGCGGTCGGCCGCGCGCCGGCGATGGTGATCTCGCGGGTGACGGGATGGATGGCGTCGGGCGCCGAGGCCAGCAGGTCGCGAATGACCAGATAACGTTCGGCGATCCAGGGGCCCTCGTAGAGCAGCCGCGCCGTCTCGTAGAACGGCTCGAGGTCGATCTCGACAGGGATCGCGCCGAGCTTCACGAGGCGTGCGACGGCGTCGTCGTAGGCCTTCTCCGCATGCCGGTCACCGAAGAACAGCAGTTGGTCGTTGCGCGGAACGCCCAGCCGCAGTGCTTTTGGGAAATCGCCGACCTGTCCCACCGGACGATCGCGCGAGAATGGATCGGTGGTGTCCTGGCCCGTCATCACCGACAGGGCCGTGACGGCGTCGTCCGTCGAGAGCGCAAAGATCGAAATGCAGTCGAGGGTACGGCAGGCCGGCACCACGCCGCTGGTGGAGATCATGCCGACACTCGGCTTGAGGCCGACGATGTTGTTGAGCATGGCCGGCACGCGTCCGGAGCCCGCAGTGTCCGTGCCGAGCGAGAGCGGGACCAGCCCGGCGGAGACCGCGACCGCCGATCCCGAGCTGGAGCCGCCCGGGATCAGGTCGGCGCGGACCGGATTCTTTGGCACGCCATAGGGCGAGCGCAAGCCGACCAGGCCGGTGGCGAACTGGTCGAGATTGGTCTTGCCGATGATGATGGCGCCCGCCGCGCGCAGCCGCGCGACAGCGGTGGCGTCGCGCGCCGGCCTGTAAGAGAAAGCCGGGCAGGCTGCGGTGGTGGGGAGCCCTGCGACGTCGATGTTGTCCTTCACCGCGACAGGCACGCCATAAAGCGGCAGCGCGGCCGCATCCTTTCCAGACAACGCCTTTGCCTCGGCGATGGCCTCGTTCTCGTCGCGCAGGCTGATGAAGACGGCCGGATCACCGTGTTCGCGGATTCGCCGGAAGCTGCGCGCCACGGTGTCCGCGGGCGATGTTGTGCCGGCGCGATGGGCGGCTACGATCTGGTCGACTGTTTCTGTCACACTGAAGTCCATATGCACGGATGGTTGTCTGGGGATTACGCGTTGAGGGTGTCGGGTTGCGGGCTTGCGGTGGCCATGGCGCTCAGCACCGCCTGCGCGTTGCTGACCCAGCCGAAGATTCCGCCCTGCGCCTTGATCATCTGCAGGCCGATCTCGTGGAAGTGCGGAAAGTAGGATGCACAGCAGTCATCCAGCACGATGCAGCGATAGCCGCGATCGTTGGCCTCGCGCACCGTGGTGTTGACGCACACTTCGGTGGTGACGCCGCAGACCAGCAGGGTGTCGATGCCGCGCTGCTGCAAGATGTCGCCGAGCGCGGTTGCGTAGAACGCACCCTTGCCGGGTTTGTCGATGACGATTTCACCGGCCGCGGGATAGAGCGCCGGCACGATGTCGTGCCCGGCTTCGCCCCGAACCAGGATGCGGCCCATTGGGCCGGGATCGCCGATGCGCAGGCTCGGCGCGCCGCGCGCGATCTTGGCCGGCGGCGCGTCGGACAAATCCGGCAAGTGGCCTTCGCGGGTGTGCACCACCAGAAGGCCGTGGTCGCGCGCTGCCTGCAGCACCGCCTGGCAGGGGGCGACGGCGCTCTGCAGCAGCGACACGTCGTTGCCCAGCGTCTCGCCGAAGCCGCCAGGCTCGAGAAAATCGCGCTGCATGTCGATGATGACCAGCGCGGTCGCCGGCCACGCCACGGCGACCGCGGATGGCTCGGCGGCGATCAGGGATGTCTCGGTTCGTGCCTGGGTCACGCCGCGCCTCTCCTGCGATGATTGGACGGCGAGCCAAGGCCGGCTCGCGCGTGCAACTCCCAATGGATCAAAGCAAGGCATGTGCCATTGTGTACAATAAGGATGTGGCGCCAAGGATATTAAAAATAATAAGTAAAAACAAATGCATATGTTTTGTTGAGGAGCCCCGGCCATGCCAATTTTCGGCACCTTTCCAGGTTGATATGCCTAAATTTTAATCGTTTGAACGAAGCCCGATTGTCGGAAAAATTATTCATCTCAATATTGCATTATAGTGCAGGTTGGCTTCATTCTTATCTGAAGATCTTGGAAAGCGCCGTGGGCGGCTGACGACGTCAGAACAAGCCCCTCGAATGCGCGGCGCGATGATTGAGGGAGGGGTGAACGATGGCTCTCGTTGCCGGGACCAGAAGCGACGACGATCGCACGGCGTTGTTTGCGACACCGCAGACGCTGATCGAACGGCGCAGCGACGGCAGCTTTCTGCTGAGATCGCCGCTCCAGCTCGATACGCCGGCGCGCTGCATCGGCGACTGGCTGGAGCACTGGGCGGCGCGGCAGCCGCACAAGATCTTCCTCGCCGAGCGCGCGAGCCCTTCGTTGCCCTGGTCCACCGTGACCTACAGCGAAACGCTGCAGCAGGTGCAGGGGATCGCCGCATGGGTTCTCGCGCAGCGGATGTCGGCGGAGCGGCCGTTGGTGATCCTTTCGGACAACAGCATCGCCCACGCCCTGCTGGCGCTCGGTGCCATGCATGCAGGTGTGCCTGCCGCGTCGATCTCGCCGGCCTATTCACTGGTGTCGAAGGACTTCGACAAACTCAGGGGCATGATCACCCTGCTGGATCCCGGCGCGATTTATGTGTCGGACGCCGCGGCCTTCGCGCCGGCGCTGGCGGCGATCGCGTCGTTGCATACGGCTGCGATCATCGCCGGCGAGACGCGCGACACACCTGGCGTGATTGCGTTCGCGGCGGTTGCCGCGACGGCCGTGTCCGATGATGTTGCCAACGCTTTCGCGCTGATCGGCCCCGACACCATCGCCAAATTCCTGTTCACCTCGGGCTCGACCGGATCGCCCAAGGCCGTGATCAACACCCATCGCATGCTGACCTCGAACCAGGCGGCGAAGGCGCAGGTCTGGCCGTTCCTGAACGACGGCGATCTGGTGATGCTGGACTGGCTGCCATGGAGCCATACCTTCGGCGCCAATCACAATTTCAACATGGCGCTGCGCAATGGCGGCACGCTCTATATCGACGGCGGCAAGCCGCTGCCGAACCTGTTTGCCACGTCGCTGGCCAATCTGCGCAGCGTGATGCCGACGGTGTATTTCAATGTGCCGCGCGGCTTCGACATGCTGATCTCGGCGCTGCGTGACGATGACGATCTGCGCCAGCGATTTTTCCGCGAAGTCCGCTTCGTGTTCTACGCCGGTGCCGCGTTGCCGCAGAATCTCTGGGAGGCGCTGGAGGATCTGGCGATCAAGACCGTCGGCCACGCCATTCCGATGGTGTCGGCCTGGGGCTCCACCGAAACCTCGCCGCTCGCGACCGACTGCCATTTCCAGGCCCGGCGTTCCGGCAATATCGGTGTGCCGATCCCCGGTACCGACATCAAGCTGGTGCCGTCGGGCGACAAGCTCGAGGTGCGCGTGCGCGGCCCCAACGTCACGCCCGGTTATTGGAAGGCGCCCGCCCTCACAGCGCAGGCGTTTGACGACGAAAAATTTTATCTGATCGGCGACGCGGTGAAGCTCGCGGATCCGCAACGCCCCGAACACGGTCTGTTTTTCGATGGCCGGGTCAGCGAGGATTTCAAGCTGACGTCCGGCACCTGGGTCAGTGTCGGCACGTTGCGTGTCGCCGGGATCGCAGCGCTGGCGCCGCTGGCGCAGGACATCGTGGTCTGCGGGCATGGCGGTGACGATGTGCGTTTCCTGATCTTTCCGAACATCGCGGCCTGCCGTGCGCTTGCCGGTCTTGCCGACAGCAGTCCGGTCGACGATGTGATTGTCCATCCGGCGGTGCGCGACGCTGTTCGTCATGGGCTTGCCAGTCTGAAGGCGACGGGCGGCGGGTCATCGTCGTTCGCAACTCGCGGGCTGCTGCTGGTCGAGCCGCCGTCGGTGGATGGCGGCGAGATCACCGACAAGGGCTACATCAACCAGCGCGCGGTGCTGTCGCGCCGGGCCGATCTCGTCGAAAGGCTGGCCGATCGCGCGTCGCCGGATTGTATCGTGTTGTAAGCCAAGCCTTCAAACCAGCCATCAAACCAAGCCTTCGGGCACCAGTACCGAAGCCCGCGTGCGGTGCCGAATCACCTGACCGTTCGGAGGCGGGCCTCAGGCCGTCTCCGCGGTCGCGACCAGGAATCGACATCAATCTTACGCAAAGCTTACACCAACCTTACACGGGCATGACAAAAGCCGGATCTTGCGCCACGCAATGCATCTTGTTGCGCGTTATTTCAATTCCGCGCTTGTCACCGCGATCTCCTGCATGATCAATAGCACTTCGTTTCCGAAGATTTCCGGGGGACGCGAAGGGAGCAGGAACTCGCGTGCGAGAATTTGTTGAAATGGCCGAGTGGCTCGTCCACCAGAACCTGTTTGACGGCGATCCGGTTGAATCCCTGCCCAGCCCGGCTTTTCAGGCCAACGGCAGGAAATTCGTCTCCTTCAGCACCAACAACTACCTGTCGCTGGCGACAAGCCCTCGTCTGATCCGGGCCGCGAAGCGCGGCCTTGACGCTTACGGCGTGGGGAATTGCGAGTCGCGGCTGCTTGGCGGAAATCTGGCGGTGTACAGCGAACTCGAGCGCAAGCTCGCCGTCTGCAAGAAGAAAGATGCGGCCGTTCTGTTCGCCACGGGATACATGGCCAATCTCGGCGTTCTGTCGACACTCCCGCAAACGTCCAAATATGCGCGGGTCTATGGCTTCACGAGCCCGCGCGAATACACCTACGCTTATTTCAGTGATGAATTTAATCATGTCAGCATTCGCGAAGGTATCCGGATGTCCGGAGCCGCGCGGGGGACCTATCGACATCTCGATCTCAATCATCTTGAAATGCTGCTGAAGAGGTCGAGCGCAACGACCAAGATCATCGTCACCGACGGCGTCTTCAGCCAGGACGGCGACATCGCGCCACTGCCTGATCTGCTGCAACTGGCTGAGCGTTATGATGCGACGCTTTATGTCGACGATGCGCACGGCACCGGCATTCTCGGCGAACACGGCGGCGGTATCGCCGAGCATTTCGGCGTCACGAGCGATCGTTTGATCTACATGGGCACGCTGAGCAAGGCCTATGGCGGGATCGGCGGCTTTATCGCAACCGAAGCGCATATCGCGGAGATCATCCGTCTGGCTTGTTCGGCGTATGGGTTCACATCGACTTTGCCGCCGGACCAGGCGGTTGCGCTGAGCGAAGCCGTCGACATGGTCGTGGACGAACCCGAACGCCGCGCTCGCCTCTGGGACAACCAGCGCTACTTCGTCAAACGGATGTCTGAACTGCCCTATCCGCTGGTGTCGACGGAATCGCCCATTGTCCCGATTCTGGTCGGCGACGAGGATGCCGCCGACGCGCTCGCGGCGTCGCTCGGCGAGGCCGGCATCCACATCGACGCCGTTCGTTTCCCGGCCGTACCGCTGCGCAAGGCCCGCCTTCGGGTGCAGCTCAATGCCGGGCATACCCGCGCCGATATCGACCGGCTCGTCGATACACTGCGGGCCCATCAGCATCGTGCCGACAACGATCTGGCGTCGATGACAAGCATGACGAAGCCGGAACGTGGAGAAGCCGTGGCAAGCTCCGCACTCTGAGCCGAGCGGGGTCTTCAACAGCCAAAATCCGCATCGTTTCAGAGAGGCCGCCATGTGGGCGGCCTTTGGTTTGTTTGGCCTTGCCGATATCGCGTTGACGTCTCAGGGCAGCGACAGCCATCATCTTCGGGAATTGGCCAAGGCCCGATCCCCACGCGACACTGCTGACAGGAACTGGCAGGCCATCGGCGCAGGGTCCAGCGAAGCCTTCCAACAAGAGGCAGCCATCCCGAAGGACAGCGGCGGAATGCCAAAAACACAGAATACGACGACCGAACCTGCAACCCTCAAGGACAAGATCTTCAGCGCGGCGCGGATCCGCCACATCGGTGCGGAGACCAAGGCCATCTGCCCGACATTCGATACCAGGCGCTTCCTGGCGGCGACCCTGAGCGGCCTTGACGATCTCTCGCTGATGGAACGTCTGCGCTGCGTGACACAAGCGCTGCATGCGGGCCTGCCGCAGAATTTCCGGCCCGCGCTCAAAATCCTGCGGAAGCTGGCGCCCCGGCTGGACAATAGCTTCGTCACCATGGTGCTGCCGGACTATGTCGCGCTCTATGGCGCGGAGGATTTCGATGCCTCCATGGACGCGCTTCGTTTCTTCACCCGCTTCGGGTCTTCCGAATTCGCCGTGCGTCATTTCCTGCGCCGCGATCTGTCGCGGACACTGGCGGTGATGGAGACTTGGGCGAAGGACAAGGACGAACACGTGCGGCGCCTGGCGAGCGAGGGCTGCCGGCCCCGCCTGCCGTGGTCCTTCCAGATCGAGCCGCTGATTGTCGATCCGGCGCCCGTTGCCGGGATCCTGGAGAGCCTGAAGGCCGATCCGAGCCTGTATGTCCGCAAGTCGGTGGCCAATCATCTCAACGACATCACCAAGGATCACCCCGGCTGGGTGATCGACCGTGTGCGCGGCTGGCCGCTGGAAGACGCACGAACGGCATGGATCGTCAGGCATGCGCTTCGCACCCTCATCAAGAAGGGCGATCGCGACGCACTGACGGTCGTTGGTGCGGGGGACGACGCGCAAGTTCGGCTGCGCGACATTTTGATCCAGCCTGGCAGGGTCCGGCTTGGCGAAACCATCACTTTGTCATTCGGCCTGACGTCGACCAGCGACCGTCCTCAGAAGCTGGTGGTGGATTACGCCATTCATTATGTGCGTGCGGAAGCACGCAAGTCGCGCAAGGTCTTCAAACTCAAGACGCTGACCCTGGCGCCCGGCGAGTCCGTGACCCTGCAGCGGCGGCAGTCGATCCGTGACTTCAGCGTGCGCGCGCATCATCCCGGCCGGCACCTGATCGATGTGATGGTGAACGGCCAGACGCTGAGCCAGACCTCCTTTGATTTGCTGAAGTAGACGGGTCGGACACCGCCCGGATTCCACCTAAAGTCCTAGAAAACCGGAATTATATTTCTTGATTTCGAGCAAATTCTTGAATTATGGTGCATAATGCTGGCGCGACGTCCGGATCAGGGTCCGGCCGTCCGCCGCGGCAACCGCAAGGTCAACTTGCGCAAAACAACAAATGACATGTGAGAGGGGAAACGCTGATGTCCGATCGGAAGCCATTGCTGCGCGTGACACGCCGCGCGTTGTTGTCCAGTGCAGCCGGCGCCGCAACGCTGGCGATGACACCGCGCCTGTTCAGCCCGGCGATTGCCCAGGCCGCGCCGTTCAAGGTCGGTTTGATGCTGCCTTACACCGGGACCTTCGCCAAGCTCGGCCAGTTCATCGACGACGGCTTCAAGCTTTATGTCGAACAGAAGGGCGGCAAGCTCGGCGGCCGCGAGATCGTGTTCACGCAGGTCGACGACGAATCCAAGCCCGAGGCGGCCACCGATAACGTCAATCGCCTGATCGGGCGCGAAAAGGTCGATCTCGTGGTCGGCACCGTGCACTCGGGCGTGGCAATGGCCATGGTCAAGGTCGCGCGCGACACCAACACCCTGCTGATCATTCCCAATGCCGGCGCCAACGACGCGACGGGCCCGGCCTGCGCGCCGAACATCTTCCGCTCATCGTTCTCCAACTGGCAGACGACGTTTCCTGCCGGCAAGACCATGATCGATGCCGGTCACAAGAATGTCGCGACCATCACCTGGCGCTACACCGCCGGCGCGGAAATGATCGGCGCCTTCGCGGAGAATTTCACCAAGAACGGCGGCAAGATCGTCGAGGACCTGACGCTGCCGTTCCCGGAAGTCGAATTCCAGGCACTGATCACCCGCATCGCGGCACTCAAGCCGGACGCCGTTTTCAGCTTCTTCGCGGGCGGCGGCGCGGTCAAATTCGTCAAGGACTACGCTGCGGCGGGCCTCAACAAGAGCATCCCGCTCTATGGCGCCGGCTTCCTGACCGACGGCACCATCGAGGCGCAGGGCGAGGCCGCCAACGGCATCCGCACCACGCTGCATTATGCCGACAACCTCGACAATCCCGCCAACGTCGCCTTCCTCAAGGCATTCAAGACCAGGAACGGCAAGGATGGCGACATCTACGCCGTGCAGGGTTTTGACGCGGCCGCCATGCTCGACATCGGGCTGACGGCGGTGAAGGGCGATGCGGGTGCGCGCGATGCGATGGTGAAGGCGATCGGCGCCGCCAAGATCGACAGCCCGCGCGGTCCGCTGAGCTTCAACAAGGCGCACAACCCGATCCAGAACATCTATCTGCGCGAAGTGCGCAACGGCCGCAACGAACTGGTGTCGATCGCGCAAGCCGCGGTGGACGATCCGGCGCGGGGTTGTAAGCTGTGATGCGGTAAGAGGCGTCGGCTGACGACGTTGTAGCGGCGCGATGCGCTTCGTCAAAGAAGGCCGTCATGGCCGGGCTTGTCCCGGCCATCCACGACTTACTTGTTTTCGATGTCGTAAAGACGTGGATGCCCGGCGCAAGGCCGGGCATGACGGAGAGAGAGGCGAGATGTTTCCTCCGCCAATATCGTCCACAGGACCACATTAATGGATCTCATCACCTTCGGCGTGCAATTGCTCAACGCCGTGCAGTACGGAATGGTGCTGTTCCTGGTCGCGAGCGGGTTGACGCTGGTGTTCGGCATTCTCGGCGTCATCAACCTCGCCCATGGCGCGTTCTATATGCTGGGCGCGTATCTCGCGTACTGGATCGCCGCCTATACCGGCAGCTTCTGGCTGGCGCTGGTCGGCGGCGTGATCATCGCTTTCATCGTCGGGTGGTTGCTGGAAATCGTGTTCGTGCGCCGGCTCTATGGCCGCGACCATCTGGCGCAGGTGCTGCTGAGCTTCGGCCTGATCCTGATGGTCGATGAAATCCGGCTGATTTTATTCGGCAAGGACGTCCATTCGGTGGCCCCGCCCGCATTTCTCGCAGGCAGCATCCAGCTCACCGACAACCTGTCGTATCCGGTCTATCGGCTGGCGATCTGCGTGTTCTGCCTGGCGGTGGCGGCCGCGATCTTCATTGTCATCACCCGCACCAAGATCGGCATGATCGTGCGCGCCGGCGCCGAGAACCGTGAGATGGCGCGGGTGCTCGGCATTCCGTTTGACCGGGTCAATCGTTACGTGTTCGCGGTGGGCATCGCGCTCGCCGCGCTTGGCGGCATCGTGGTGTCGCCGATCTCCACGGTGTTTCCCGGCATGGGCGACGGTATGCTGATCCTGTCGTTTGTCGTGGTGGTGCTCGGCGGCATCGGCTCGGTCACGGGGGCTGCGATCGGGGCGTTGCTGATCGGTCTCACCGATACCTTCGGCAAGGTGTTCTTCCCCAGCATCTCCAGCATCCTGATCTATGTGCTGATGGCCGCGGTGCTGCTGTGGCGCCCCAACGGCATTCTCGGCCGCCGGGAGGTGTGAGGTGAGGCGTTCTGACACGCACGTTCACCATGGCTGCGTTTGCTCTCGCGCAGCGGTGTTCTTTCTGCTCCCTCCCCCCTTGTGGGGGAGGGCAGGGGAGGGGGGTATCCCGTATTCC
>JBGMOD010000054.1:0-2087 GCA_041424235.1 Hyphomicrobiales bacterium | reverse complement strand
GCTCGTCGACGGCGACGGCGTCACCGGCCTTCTTGAACCAGCGGCCGATGGTGGCTTCGGTGACGGATTCTCCCAGTGTCGGAACGCGAATTTCAGCCATTTCTTTTCCCCTTGCGTCGTGAGCGGCACGTCTGGCCGTCAGCGCGTCAATCAGTTCAAAACAACAAAACGCAGAGACCCGCGACGCGCGGACATCTGCGTCATGTCAGCCGAGAGCTTCGTCGAGGAATGCCCTCAACTGCGCAAGATGCTTCGACATCAGCCCGGTGGCCGTTGCAGCAGCGGCCGCGCGTCCTGCGTAACGCGGACGCTTGTGGGTCGCGCCGATCTGGTTGAGCACCCATTCCAGATAGGGCTCGATGAAGTGCCAGCCGCCCATGTTGCGGGGCTCTTCCTGACACCAGACCACTTCGGCCTTCTTGAAGCGCTCGAGCACCTGCACCAGCGTCTTCAGCGGCACCGGATAAAGCTGCTCGACACGCAACAGGTAGATGTCGTCGATGCCGCGCTTTTCGCGATCCTCGTAAAGGTCATAGTAGACCTTGCCCGAGCAGATCACGACGCGGCGAATCTTGGCGTCCGCGGCGAGCTTGATTTCGCCGCCCTTCTCTGCGTCGTCCAGCAGCACGCGATGGAACGACGTGTCGGACCCGAACTCCTCAAGTTTCGACACCGCCCTCTTGTGACGCAGCAGCGACTTCGGCGTCATGATGATCAGCGGTTTGCGGATTTCACGCTTCAACTGGCGGCGCAGCGCGTGAAACAAATTCGCAGGTGTTGTGATGTTGACGACCTGCATGTTGTCTTCCGCGCACATCTGCAGGAAACGCTCAAGGCGTGCGGAGGAATGCTCCGGTCCCTGACCCTCGTAACCGTGCGGCAACATGCAGACCAGGCCCGACATGCGCAGCCATTTGCGTTCGCCCGACGAGATGAACTGGTCGAACAACACCTGCGCGCCGTTGGCGAAATCGCCGAACTGCGCTTCCCAGATCGTCAGCGCGTTCGGCTCCGCCAGCGAGTAACCGTACTCGAAGCCGAGCACCGCCTCTTCCGACAACAGCGAATTGATGACCTCGTAGTGGCCCTGATTTTCGCCGATGTGATTGAACGGCGTATAGCGGCTTTCGTCTTCCTGATCGAACAGCACCGAATGACGCTGCGAGAAGGTGCCGCGCTCGGAGTCCTGGCCCGACAGGCGCACATTATCGCCTTCCTGCAGCAGCGTGCCGAACGCCAGCGCCTCGCCGGTCGCCCAGTCGATGCCCTCGCCGGTGTCGATCGCCTTGGCGCGGTTCTCCAGAAAACGCTGCACCGTGCGGTGAACGTGGAAACCATCCGGCACCTTGGTGATCTTGCTGCCGATGTCCCTGAGCCGGGCGAGTTCGACGCCGGTGTTGCCGCGGCGCGGGTCCTCGCCGAGATCTGCGGATTTGAAGCCCGCCCATTTGCCGTCGAGCCAGTCGGCCTTGTTCGGCTTGTAGCCGGAGCCGGCCTCAAGTTCGGCGTCCAGACGCGCGCGCCAGTCTGCCTTGGCCTTGTCGACTTCGCCCTCGGTCATCACGCCATCGGCGATCAGCCGCTTGGCGTAGATGTCGAGCGTCGAGGGATGCGCACCGATCTTCTTGTACATCACCGGCTGGGTGAACGCCGGCTCGTCGCCCTCGTTGTGACCGTGGCGGCGGTAGCAGAACATGTCGATGACGACAGGCTTGTGGAATTTCTGCCGGTACTCGATCGCGACCTTGGCGGCGAACACCACCGCTTCCGGATCGTCGCCGTTCACATGGAAGATCGGCGCGTCGATCATCTTGGCGACGTCGGACGGATAGGGCGAGGAGCGCGAGTAACGCGGGTAAGTGGTGAAGCCGATCTGGTTGTTGACGATGAAGTGCAGCGAGCCGCCGGTGCGGTAGCCCTTCAGGTCGGACAGCGCGAAGCATTCCGCCACCACGCCCTGGCCCGCGAACGCCGCGTCGCCATGCATCAGGAGCGGCAGCACCGAAATGCGCTGGTCCGGCGGATCGCCGTTCTGGTCCTGCTTGGCGCGCACCTTGCCGAGCACCACGGGATCGACGATCTCGAGA
>JBGMOD010000053.1:0-15535 GCA_041424235.1 Hyphomicrobiales bacterium | reverse complement strand
CGTCGTTTGGCTGCCCCTTAAACATTGATCGCTTTTTGAGTCAGACTCTGAGGTGGCCATGCGAAGCATGGCCCTCGAAGGACGACGGCCCATACGCATCATGGCAGAGAACATTTGTTTTGCGATCGGAATACGCGCAATCTCGACTCCAATGCTTCGGCCGAGCCTCCTTCGAGGCTCGCCTAGCGACGCAATTGCATCGCAACGCTCGCACCGCAGGATGACGGAGTAAGGTGAACCGCCCCGGTTAAGTGAGAGGTTCATCATACGGCATAGGTTTTGCTACACTTCGGCGACCAACTCGGCATAAATGGGAGCCCTTCCCTGCCGTCCATGAACATCGGAGCGATCAATGCCCGGGTCTATGCGAGCAATCTTCCTGCGAGCCGTGCTGTTCGCAACAACACTCCTCATCACCGCCACCGCGCACGCGGACACCTGGCCGTCGCGGCTGATCAAGGCGACCATTCCGTTCGGCGCCGGCAGCGCGGCGGACGTGGTGCCGCGCCTGGTGTTCGACCGGCTCAGCGCCGAACTCGGCCAGCCGATCGTGATCGAAAACCGGGCCGGCGCCGGCGGCACGCTCGGCTCCGCGATGGTGGCGAAGGCCGATCCCGACGGCTACAGCGTGCTCGCCAATTCCTCGGCCATTGCGATCGCGCCCGCGATCTTCCCCAACCTGCCCTACGATGCCACCAGGGAGCTCGCCTCGGTACTGATGATCGGCTCCAGCCCCAATGTGATGATCGTGCCGAAGGAGCGGCCCTGGACAACCGTGCAGGACTTCATCGCAGCCGCCAGGGCCAGGCCCGGCTCGATCTCGTACGGCTCCGTCGGCATCGGCAGCGCCGTGCACATCAGCGCCGAGAAATTCCGACGCGCCGCCGGTTTCGAGGCCACCCACGTGCCCTATCGCGGCGGCGCCGAGGTGATCACCGACATTCTCGGCGGCCGCATCGATTTCTATTTCTGTCCGACAGCCACGGCGTTGCCCCTGATCCGCGAAGGACGGGTGCGCGCGCTCTTGGTCTCGAGCCCGACCCGCGTCGCCGACCTGCCCGACGTGCCGACGCCGCAGGAAGCCGGCCTGACCAATGCCGACAGCGCCATCTGGTTCGGCCTGTTCGTGCCGGCGAAGACGCCGCGCGACATCGTCGACAAATTCCATGCCGCCGGCGTCAAGGTGCTGACCGATCCGGCCACCCGCGCCAGCCTGAAGACCCTCGGCGTCGATCTCACGCCGATGACGCCTGCGCAGATGGACGATCTGCTGCTGCGCGAGACGGCGGCGAACCTGGATCTGTTCAAGGCGAGCGCGGCCAAGCCGTAGGGACAATCTCCCTCGCCCGGGCGCAGAGCTCATCACGATGACGAAAAGTTCAAATGTGCTCCGCGAACACCCTGGGCCCGACCGGTGTTAATCTGTCAGGCCCCTGACTGTCTCGCCCACAGTCCGATATCCCGGAGACACCCGCCATGCGCACTGCCCTGTTTGCCGCCGCCATTGCCGGCGCGCTCGCCTTCGTCACACCGGCCGCGGCGCAGGATTATCCCTGGTGCCGCCTTGGCAACCACGACTGCATGTACCAGACCTATGGCCAGTGCATGGCCGCCTTGTCCGGCACCTTCGGCGATTGCCGGCAGAACCCGGTGCTGCTGGCCGCACCACAGCAAGCCCGGCCGCTGAGCGCCTACGACACGATGCCGCGTCACCACAGGCATCATCACCACGGCCGTCATCGGGGGCATCGCCATCACCATCGCGGCTGAGGAACTGGCCTTGCTCAGGCCACCGCGACTCCGTCGGCATCCGCACCCGCCATGAGGCTCAGCCGAACCACTGCTTGCTCCAGGCGGTGAGGCTTAGCCGAACCACTGCTTGCTCCATGTCAGCTTGCGGGGGGATTCCCCCACATACTGGCATGTGCCGGTGTTGGTCTGGGTGAACCATGTTTCCTTGGTGCCCGAGGCCCATTTGAACGTGATGACCGCGTTGCTTTCGTCATAGGCCCAGCCACCGCTCCCGGTCATGCCGTTGGCCTTGTCCTTCCAGGTGACGACCCCGCTGCCCTTGATGACGTATTCGTAGCGCCAGCGCAGGTCGACCACCACATCATAGGTTCCCAGCGGATTGAAATCGTCGTCCGGGCTGTCGTTGCCGTCGATGTAGGGCACCCGCTGGGTCTTCATGTAGGTGAAATTATTGTCCCGGATCAGTTGATCCCAATCATCCATCGCGGCCTGCACGGCGGCCGTTCCCCGCTCGGCCGCCTTCGCGCCGCCGTCATACTTCCTGGCTTCGTCGAGGGCTTTGGCCGGCGGGCCGAGGCCCACCATCCACATCCGCAGGTATCCGAGTGTCGGCTCGCTCGGCGTACCCAGGATGTCGGTGGTGACGAACTGCCGGACCTTGACCCAGTTGCTGGTTTGCCAGATCGGCCGGACGATGCCGCCGTTGGAGCCGCCCCAGCACAGATTGAAGCCGGTGCTGGTCGGCCTGATGTAGTCGATGTCGGTGTTTGTCGACATCGACCCCGCGTTGAGCAGCGAGACGCGCCAGGGATCGGAGGTGTCGCCGGCCTCCGGCGCCGCGGAATAGGCGCAGTAGACCGCGATCTGGGATTTGTTGATGATCGTATTGACGAGCCCATACATCGGCGCTGCTCCAGTCAGGGAAGCGTGTTCAGGATCGTCGCGATGTCACGATTGATCTGTGGCAAAGCCAGCTTGGAACATTCGATATGCAGGTCGTCCGCGCGTTTCTTGCCGCTGCCGCCCGGCACCTTGATGCGCACGTCGGAGGTCTGGTCGAAGCGCCTGAAGCCGACGATATCGCCGTGGATTTCCTTGTTGTCCATCTGCGACACGAAGATCTTCTGCGACGAGAAGGTGCGCTTTTCGCTCTCGTTGCCCGCGGTCTGGAAGAAATTGCGCTTGTCCTGCGCCGACGCGGTGACGGTGAAGACAGGCATGTTGGTGGGGATCGGCACCTGGTCGGGCACCGTGGGCGTATCCTGGGGAAAGAAGGCGGGGTCGGCGACGGCGAGGTAGTGCGGGTTGGCGCCCTTGGCCGCGATCTCGTTGGAGAAATCGATGGCGTTGCGTCCGCCGGAGCTCGATCCGTGGATGAAGATCTGCCCGAACGTGATCCCGTCGCCCAGTTCGGCAAGGATCTTGTCCAGGATCGCCTTCCTGATCGGCAGCGTCGTTGCACCGATTCCCGTCGTCTGATGGCCGAGGCGCAGCAGTTTTCGGGTCTGCGGGACGATCTTGTTGACCATGTAGGGAAACAGCGAGTGGAACGGCATGACCTCGTCTTCGGTCAGCGGCCGCGGCGAATCCGTCAGCGCGCCGGCAAACCTGACGATCACGTCCAGGAAACTCGTTTCGATATCGATGGGATCGATCAGGATCGGCAGTTCCTTGTCCAGCGCAGCGACCGTCTTGATGCCGACGATGTCGTCGATCTGATTGCGGAAATTGAGGATGTTCTTTTCCGTTTTGTAGCGCGTCACCGTCTTGGCCACGTCATCGTCATAGACGTCGGTCGCCTCGTTCAGCTTCTTCGGCTTGGGATCAGCCGCTTCGCGATCGATCCAGACATTGAGCGCCTTCTTGATCAGTTTGACGTGGTCGCCCTTGGGATGAAAAATTTTTCCGATATGCGCGGGATCGCTCTCGGCACAGGCGACCAGCTGAGGGTTTGTCTTGAATTCCGACTGAAGCGGCATGGAAAACCCTCATGCGGGGTGGAAATAAGCGTGACTTAAAAAGACTTCCAGCGCCGCCTGCAAAACGCAGGCGCCGTCTTGCGTCGAAAAAAACGTCTTCAAAAACAGGCGTCTTCGAAGACAAGCGTCTTCAGAAAGCGTCCTGAGAAACAGGCCCCCGATCGTTGTGCAACGATGCCGGCGCGGCATGAACTATGTCGCCGACAGGGCCTCATCCGTTCAATGGAGATCCCGTCGATTGGCCGGTTCGCACGCAGTGGGGCCGCGACGGAACGCCGCGCGACCCGCTCTGATCCTTCCTGCAACCGATACTGCCGAACGCCTCATAGCCGCCGGCTATGACCGTCGGTCAGTTTTGTCGATACCCAGGCCCCGCCGCCTCGGGCAGTCTCGCCCCAACCAACGCGCGCCTTGCAGAGAGTGCACTGGTCGACGCGCACCGGAAAAAACACGGGAGGCCGCCTTGAAACCTCAGAATCTTCTGATCCTGATGTCCGACGAGCACAATGCCCGGATGATGGGCTGCGCCGGGCATCCGCTGGCGAAAACGCCGCATCTCGATGCGCTGGCTGAGCGCGGCACCCGCTTTGTCGATGCCAGCACCACCTGCCCGATCTGCGTGCCGGCGCGCGCGAGTTTCGCCACCGGCCGTTATGTCCACGACATCGGCTACTGGGACAACTCCATCGCCTATGACGGCCGGGTGCCGAGCTGGGGCCACAGGCTTCAGGACGCCGGCCTGCGGGTCGAGTCCATAGGCAAGCTGCATTACCGGCGCGAGCAGGATCCCTGCGGGTTCGACCGCCAGCACATCCCCATGCACATCACCGACGGCGTCGGCATGATTCAGCTGTCGATCCGCAAGCAGTTTCCCGATTTCGTGCCGCCGCCGCGCCGGCGCGCCGCCATCGCCGAGAGCGCCGGCATGGGGGAAAGCGAATATACCCGCTACGACCGCCGCGTCGCCGATATCGCCACGCAGTGGCTGCACGACGCCGGCGCGCAAACATCCCAGAAGCCCTGGGTGCTGTTCGTCAGTTTCGTCACGCCGCATTTTCCGCTGCTGGCGCCGCAGGAATTCTTCGAGCTCTATCCGGTCGAGGAGATGCCCGATCCGAAGTTCGGTCCCGGCTCCGGTTATCAGCCGCATCCCTGGCTGGCCGATCTGCTCGCCGGCGGCGCGCCGAGCCCGCAGGACCAGCGCACGGCCTTCGCCGCCTATCTCGGCCTGATCAGTTTCATGGATGCCCAGGTCGGCCGCGTGCTCGGCGCGCTCGACGCCGCCGGTCTCCGCGACAGCACTCGCATCCTCTACACCTCGGACCATGGCGAGAACGCCGGCGTGCGCGGCTTCTGGGGCAAGTCGAACCACTACCAGGAGGCAGTCGCCGTTCCCATGATCGTCGCCGGCGACGGCGTGCCCGCCGGCAAGCTTTGCGCCACGCCTGCGTCCCTCGCTGACGCCTATCCCACCGTGCTGGACGGCGTCGGGCTCTCCGCCAAGGACGACGGTGTGCCCGGCCGCTCGCTGTTCGACCTCGCCGCCGCGCCGGACGATGGCGAACGCATCGCCTTCAGCGAATACCACGCCGCAGGCTCGCCCTCGGCCTCGTATATGCTGCGCAAGGGCCGTTTCAAGCTGATCTACTATGTGCGCTTCGCGCCGGAACTGTTCGATCTCGCCGCCGATCCGGAGGAACGCGACAACCTCGCCGCGCGGGCCGAGTACGCCGACACGCTGCGGGCGCTCGAGGCGGAGTTGCGCACCATCGTCGATCCGGAGGAGGAAGACCGCCGCGCCAACGAGGCGCAGCGCCTGCTGATCGAAAGCAAGGGTGGCCCGGACCAGGTGATGGCGAACCTGCCGACCAAAAAGCCCTACACGCCCGTCCCGTCCGGTTTGATCCCGTGACCGGGAGCGCGGCGCCGGAATTGGCAGAGGGTTTCGACCAGCCGCATCGACCGGTCGCCTCCACCGACGTGCCATCGACGGACCAGAAAACCCGCGCCGTGCCGCTGCCCCTCGCGCAGAACCGCTGGGTGCGCATTCTCGGCGTCGCCTTCGTGATGTATGTGCTGGCCCATGTCGACCGGGTGAACCTGTCGATGGCCGCGCCCTTTGTGCGCGACGATCTCGGGCTCACGCCCGCCGCGCTGGGCTTCGCCACCGGTTTCTTCTTCTGGGGCTACATCATCCTGCAGATTCCCGCCGGCCGTCTCGCCTCCACGGGAAGCCCGAAGCGGGTGCTGCTCTGTCTGCTGCTGGCCTGGAGCACGGTGTCGTTCACCACCGCGTTCGTCCACACGCCGCTCGAACTCGGCCTCAACCGTTTTGCGCTGGGCCTGTCGGAAGGCGGCGTGCTCACCTGCACGCTGGTGCTGATCCGCAACTGGTTCAGCCGGGCGGAGCGCGCCCGCGCCAATGCGCTGTTCCTGCTGAGCCTGCCGATCGGGCCGATGATCGCATCGCCGGTCTCCGGGCTGATCCTGTCGTATTCGCACTGGCGCTGGATGTTCGTAATCGAAGCCGTGCCCGGCCTGCTCTGGGCGCTGGTGTGGTTATGGGCCATCGCCGATCGCCCGCAGGACGCCGCCTGGCTGCCGGAGGCGGAACGCATCGCCCTCGTCCGCCAGCTCGCCACCGAGGACGACGGCATCGCGAAAGTCTCCGGCCACTGGCTCGCCACGCTGTGGCACCCGAGCGTGCTGTTGCTGGCGCTGTATAATTTCTTCGCCCTGATGGCGGAATGGGGCGTCAACTTCTGGTATCCGACCGTGCTCAGGGACACCGGCCTCTCCATCGGCCTCATCGGCCTGCTCGCGGCGCTGCCCTCGGCGCTTGGCATCGCCCTGATGATCGCGGTGGCCAGCAGTTCGGACCGGACGCGCGAACGCAAATGGCACATGATCGCCGCCACCGCGGTGGCCGGCCTGCCGCTCCTGGCCCTGCAGGCCACCAATGGCAGCGCGCTGTGGACCGTGATCTGTCTCTCGCTCGCGATCGGCGCCTTTCTCGGCCGCTTCGGCCCGTTCTGGACCCTGCCCGGCGAGGTGCTGCCGCCCGCCGTGCTGGGCGTGGGCATCGGGCTGATCAATGGCGCCGGCAATCTCGGCGGCACAGTCGGCCCCTATTTCTTCGGCGTGGTGAAGACCCACACCGGCAACTTTGCGCTGGCGCTGGCGGCAGCCGGCGTATCGCTGATCCTGAGTTGCCTGATTGCGTTGCCGATCGCGACAAAGCGGCCGGCACAGCGCTGAACGTCGTGCGCAGCGTCCGGGCGTTCCATCGGGTTGAAGAACACTCTAGGGTGGCGGCATGGAAATGCGCCACCTCGAACAGATCGTCGCCATCTGCCGCGCCGGCAGTTTCAGCGGCGCCGCCAAGGAACTCGGCATCGCCCAGCCGACCCTGAGCAAGAGCATCGGCCGCCTGGAGGCCAGGCTTGGCATCCAGTTGTTCGAGCGCAGCAACGCCAGCGCCCGCCCCACCATCTACGGCCAGTTCGTCGCCGACCATGCGGCAGCGCTGCTGCAGAACGTCACCACGCTCGGCCATGAGCTGGAGCAACTGGCGCGCGGCGAAGCCGGATCGCTGCGGATCGGCGCCGGCCCGGCCACGCGGCTGCACCCGCTGCCGAAGCTGATCGGCAAGGTGGCGCGCGCGTTTCCCCGGCTGCAGATCGTCACCCGTTTTGCCAGGGTGAACCTGATGATGCGGGCGCTGCGCACCGGCAAGCTGGACGTCGTATTCTGCAATGGCGAACTCGCAACCGAGCAGGACGACCTGATCCGCATCAGGGTGCTCGACGACAGGTACATCGCTGTCGCGCGCGCCGGCCATGCGGCGCTGCAAGCCCAGCCGCTCTCGGCCACGGAATTCATGCGCCTGCCGCTGGCAAGCTCCGGCCTCACCCCGGATTTCCGCAACTGGCTCGGCACGGCCAGTGCGCCGCAGGTCCAGAACCTCGAGGCGTTTCTCTCGGACGATTACGACCTGATCAAGCGCATGGCGCTGGAGACCGACCACATCGCCCGCGGCCCGCGCTTCGTGTTTTCAGCCGAATTGCAGCGCGGCGACCTCGTCGAACTCGCGCTGGAAGCGGATTTTCAGTACGAATGCTGGATGCTGACCACCAGCGCGCGCTGGCGCTCGCCGATCATCAAGGCGATCGCGCGGTTCGCGAAGGAGAAGGCGTGAGGTGGCAGCGGCAAGTCCAGCTCGCAGGGCGGATGAGCCCAACGGGTCCGCGCAAAGCGCGGCCCGATGACAGGCTCCCGCGTAATCCGCCCGGGCTACCTGGCTGAGCGATGCCGGATGCGCAGCGGCCGCTCGAAAAACGCGAATGCCGGCAACCCAACTGTGATGCAGATCACAATCATTAAAGCCGAAATCGATCAATATTGTCGCGAAGCGGTCATCCGAATGGGCACAAAGGGGTTCGGCATGCGGTGTCTTCCTTCTGTTCTCTCCGTGGCTCTCATCTCAAGTCTGGGGCTGGCCGTTGTCGGCGCAAACGCTCAGGATGGACAGGCGTGCCTGGCCATCATCAAGAAGGGCAACGACCTGAACGGACAGATCAGCGCGGTCCGCAAGAAGGCCGACGATGAAGAGGAGTGTAATGCCGAAGCCAAGCTGTGGGCGCAGGCGGCCGTCCTGCTGGATCAGCGGATCGCTCTGGAAAAACAAAAGACCTCGGTCTGCGCGGGGTTCACGGTGACCGGCGGCGTTTCGCTCGATGAATTGGTCAACCGAGCCGATCGGGTGCGTAAATTCGAAGCCAAGGCCAGGGAGAGCTGCGATCCCCTGCCGCCGCCGACACCGCCGGCCGCACAGAAGGATGCCGGGACCGGGCTGATCGTGTCCGGAACGATCACCTGTTTTGGCGGCGGCGATTGCAAGTCGCAGAGCAAGCCGGCCTCGCCCGCGAATGGCGGCCCAACAAAACCCATTCCCAAGGGAACGACATCGACACTCACCGGCAAACAGTTTGGCGATAAGGAGCCGGCCACGACAGGCCCCGGGACGGTGACCACGGCGAAATAGATTTTCAAACCGGAGTTGCAGGATGTTGCGCACCTTGATTGTTTTGATCGCGATTCTGACCGCCGGGACGGCCTCTGCGAGATGCCGGTACGACACCGATGCGCTCAAGAACTGCGAGGATGCGGTATCGGGCTGGTGGAACGACAACGCGTCCCACCAGTCTCCATCCGGCGAAGACGTCCAGCATCGAACCAACGGCCTGAGAAACACGCTCCAGGAATGCACGGACTGCGCGATGGACAAGGTGGAATCGGGCTTCAAGCAAGCCGCGCCATCCACCGACACCAGCACCTCCACGGACACCAGCAATCCGAACTGAGAGTCCCTCTCGCTGAAACAGCCCATGGCCCGCAGCGGCGGATAACGCTACGCTCGTCCGACAGACGAGCTGCCACACCGTCACCGCAATTCCCGGACTTCATGTGGAGCCCGGTGCCGCCTGGCGTTCGGATTCTGCCGACCATGATTGACTTGGTCGGGAGCGCGGACGAAGCCCGTATGTTCATCCTGCTCAATGGTTCTTTTGGCATCGGCAAGACAACCGTTGCGAACCTGCTGGCCCATAGTATCCCGAACGCCGTCATCTACGATCCCGAGCGTGTGGGATTTGTGCTGCGCCGGCTTCCCGCATGGATGCTCGGCCTGGCCGAACAGCCGCCGGACTACCAGGATCTTCCGATCTGGCGGCGGCTGATCGCGCGAGGTGGCACACGCAAACACACAGGTGCCGCGGTGGTGATCGTGCCGATGGCCTTCACAAATCCCGCATATCTCGACGAGTTCGCGCGGGCCCTGAGCGCAAAAGCTCCCGTGCACCGGCTATGCCTCGTTGCGCCTCTTGAGATTGTACGGGCGCGCCTCAAGGCCCGGGCGATCAAGGAGGGAAGAGACATCAGTGAATTCGAAGCTCGACGCTCTGAAGAGTGCGTTGAAGCTCATCGCAACCCCTGCTTTGGCACCCCCCTGGATGCGACCAGGCAGCCCGCAGAGATCGTCGCAGACATCCGAAAAGAGCTGCTCCTCCAGAGTCCGCAGGGCGGATGAGCCCGACGGGGCAGGCTCGTAAGGCGGATGAGCCCAACGTATCAGCGCAAGGCTCGGCCCGATGACAGGCTCCGGCGTCATCCGCCGGCGCACGTCGGCACATCTACATAGCGGCGGATGACGCTACGCTCATCCGCACTGCGCCTTGATCAGGGCAGGATCACTCCGGCCGTATCATGGCGTCAATTTGCATGACTCCGTGCGTATCGAACAGCTGGATCCGCTCCCCGTTCAACACCGGTGTGTAGCAGCCGCCCAGGCAGAGCTGGTTGCCCTTCACGGTCCAGGTCTCGCTCTCGGCCCCGAACACGCGGCTCCCATGCAGGGTGGTCAACTGCCCGTCGGGCTCCAGCCGGATCATGACCGGCCCCTCCTTGGCCTTGGCGCCGAAGGCCAGGGTCTTGCCCAACAATCTCGCCTTCAGCTCCGGCCCCGCCGGTCGGTCCCCTGTCGCGGCGGCGATCGAGACGTCGGGCCCCGGATCATACCCCTCCGCCTTCAAGATCAGCCAGAACAGCCGTCCGATGCTGCGCATCGAAGGTTCGGGGATCGGCGTGTCGCGGTCGACCCGATGGATTACAACGAGGTCGAGCGCGGGCACGACCAAAGCGAACTGGCCGCCGGCCCCTTCGGCCATGAAGCTGCCGGCGGGCAAGGTGACGCTGGGTGCGACGGCGTCGCCGATGAAACCGATCCACCACAGATAGCCGTAGCCCAGGCCCAATGCCGATCTCGAATAGGCTTGCGTGCTGGCTTGCACCCACGCCTCGGGCACGATCTGGCGGCCAGCCCAATTGCCGTTGTGCAGATAGAGCAGCGCAAAACGTGCGAGATCCCGCGCGCTCATGCGAATGGGATAGGCCGGGTGGATCGACGCGTCGCCGCGCACGTACGCGCCATCCTGCGGCCGATAGTCCTGCATGCCGGTCGGCTTGGCGATCTTGGTGTTGAACGCATCGAAGATGCCGGTTCCGGTTGCGCGCTGGTAGATCGTGCCCAGCGCGTTGAAGTCCCAATTGTTGTAATACCAGAAGGTGCCGGGCGCGTGGCTGGAGCGCGGCGGTCTTGCCTTGGCCATGCCTGGCGTTTCATAGAGCGTTCGGTGATAGACACCGGATCGCGCCTGAAGAAGCTGGCGCACCGTCGCCCCCTTCTCGACCTCGGTCAGGCTCGGCGGATTGTCGTCGATACCGAGTTCGCCAAGCGTGCTGTCGAGATTGATGAGATGGTCCGACACCGCGATGCCGATCAGGGCGCTGAGGAGGCTTTTGCGGACTGAGGCGAGCTCGGTTCGTTTCGTCGTATCGCCCCACGCGGCCACCACCTTGCCGTGCTGAACGATGAAAACGGCGCTTGAACGGATCTCATCCGAGAAGGCCTGCGCCTGTGCGAGCCCCGTCTGCGACCAGCCGAATTCGCCGGGACTGCTGTGCTCCCATTCGGCTCCGGGGACGCGATCTTCGGCGCGGACGGGTCCGACCAAGGAGCCCAACACGACACAGGCGAAAACGATATGGCGGACGTTCATCTCCCCCCACAAACAATACGAGACAGAACTGACATGCTGAATCTATCACGAGTTCGGCCCGTTGGGCAGATTAACCCAACGGGTCCGGGCGAGGCGCGGCCCGATGACAGGCTCCGGCGTCATCCGCCATGAGCACATCCGATGTGAACACGGCGGATGACGTGATGCTACCGAATACGCTCCTCGATGATCGGCGCCGCCGTTCGCACCGCCTGCTCGTAGCGCTTCAGTTGATCCTGCGAGTGCGTCTGCATCGCCCGCAGTTCGTCGGGCGTCATGATCTTCAATTTGGCGAAACCGGCCGACGGCGACGTGCCGTCATCGATGGGCGATGCGGTCCCGCGATGGGCAAGCACCGTCTCGATCCGCTGCAGCGCCAGGCGACTGCGTTCCGCGCCTTTGGTTGCATGCGCCACATAGTGCTGCAGCCGTTCGGTGGACATCGCGCGGGCGCTTGTTTCATCGCCTTCGGCAAGACGAAGCAACTGTTCGTCGACGATGTCGACGCAGAGGTCGACGCACGCGTCGCAGATATACACCGCCGGCCCAGCGATCAGCTTTTGCACCTCGTGCTGGGTCTTGCCGCAGAACGAGCAATGCAGAAGTTTCTCCGGCGGCGGTCGATCGTCCGGGCCGGCGGCCGAACCGGAACGTGAGGGGGCCGTGTCGATCCCTGCGGCATCGATCTTGGCCGACAGGATATTCCAGTTGTCGTAGCCGAACGCTTTCGCGATCAGTTCCAGCGCTTCGCTGTGGGTTGTCGGGATGGCTTTGGCCTTCAGGGCATCGCGCAGCGACTGCGCCATGGCCTTCGCATCGCGAAAATCGCGCAAAGAATCGCGCATGAGAGCACCTCGATCGGCGAGCGGAGGAGATCGGGGCCTGCCTTGCCGACCCGCTCGCCAAGAGCGAGGGTGCGGTGAGAATGCGATACGTTCACCATCCCCGAAGGGTGCAGGCGGCGGGTGTATCAGCCCTGCCCTGGAATCTGGACTCGGTTGCGATCATTGTCAATCCGAACCGGGGGCTACGCGTCGAACAGCCAGCGGCGCAAGGCCGGAGGCAGGAGATGAATGCCGCGGGTATCGATGAGGTGCTGCCGATCCGCGGGCGTGGGGGTGCGCGCGTAGACCCACACGAAGCCAACTGTCAGGGCGAACCAGACACCCCAAACTGCATAGTGGAGCCGACGGGTTCCGATCCCCAAAACTCCTCCTGCCCCGACGAGAGCAAGCACCCCCAGGAAGATCATCCATGCCATCGGACGGCGGCTCATCGATTATCCTCAAGCGATAGGCATTATATTCATATTGTGAGGTGCCGGGGGTTCAAAGATCCGTGTCGGGTTATGCAGCTCGATACCGGACAGCGCAGAGCCTGTCATTGGGCCGCGCGAAGCGCGGACCCGTTGGCTGATCCAAGCTACGCTTGTTTGCTCCGTCCACGAACGTCGGAGCATCCTAATCTGATAGTCTGAGCACATAGTAACACGAATGGGTCTCGCCACCTGGCTCCCAAGGCAATGCCGGCTGGAAGCCCAAGCTTTCGTAGAGGCGATGCGAGGCCGCCAAGGCATTGTTACTTGACAAGCTGATGCGCTCGTAGCCCGCGCTACGCGCAAATCCGATCAGATCATTTGCGATCGCGCGTCCGACCCCGCGGCCCCGGTGAGCCGAGGCGACAAACATGCGGGTCATTTCGCAGGCACGATCGTCGAGACACTTGATCGCACCGGTGCCGATGATCGCCTCTTCGGCGACCGCACACAGAAAGATTGATCGATCACCGTATGCTGTTTCCGCATTGTCGACGTCCGACAGGTGCGAATGGATGAAGTTCCGAACAAAGGGATCCGGGTGGTGATGAAAATGCTCGTCCCAGACAGATTCAATGAGCCGCCGCGCCGCCGGCGCGTCGCCGCGTTGAAACGATCGAATTTTCCAGTCTGGTCGGAAGCGCGAGAGGTCTGCCATGGAGATATCCAATCCTTGGCGAGCATACTTAATTCCTAAACTTCACATCAAGCTGTCGAGCGAACTCACTGGCCTCGCCGCTTTACCCACAAACCCCGTCACGATAGGCTGAATGCAAATTTTTCGCGGAAGCTCACGATGCGACGGTGTGAGTTCATCGTGGGGCTTGGCGCGGCCGCGTGGCCAATTTTTGCGCGCGCAACGGCCAGGACCATTAATGACGGTGATACGGGCATGAAGAGAAGCATCACGGCGCTTGCGGCCCACAACAATGCCCTGTGGTGCGATGCAGTTTGCCGAGCTCATGGTCGTCCCGGCGAGTTTCATGACACGCTGTGGCTGACCCGGCTGGGAGCGCCGCGCTTCTATCCCGATGCCGTGACGATGGCGGGCGCAGAGGCAGCGCCAGCGCAGATGGACGCCATCGCTGCTTTGGTTGGTTCAGCGCGACAAAGGGAGTGGTTTGTCAAGGACAGCTTCCGGAGCCTGGACCTGGGCTCGCTTGGTTTTGAGCCTTTATTCGACGCCGAATGGGTCGTCATGAGTGAGCCACCGCAAAATCCGAACCCGTCCGAATATCGTTCGTCTCGTGTGACCAGCAAGGCGGGACTGATTGCTTGGGAACAGTCCTGGACTGGCGCGGACGTCAATGCAGCGGCCAAACCCGAACCACGCACGTTCACGCCGGGCCTGCTCGCGGACCCGAACATCGTTTTCGTCTCTCTTCAGGGAGACAATGGTTTTGTCGGCGGCGGCATCCTCAATCGCGCTGCTGAGGCTGTCGGTCTTTCAAACCTCTTCGGTCTCAGCATCGATATGGTCTACCGGCATCTTGCGGCAATGGCACCTGAGATTTTTCCTGGTTTGCCGCTGGTCGGCTACGAGCACGGCGCTGAGCTCGCGTCGGCACATCGCGCAGGCTTCCAGACCGTCGGTTCTCTGAGGGTTTGGAGACGCAGTGCTGAGGCGCATTGATTCACTGAGCCCGTGGGGCGGATGAGCTATGAGCGCATGTTCTGTGACGCCGCGAAGGACGCTTCCGCTCATCCGCCCGACTGGCTAAGGTTTGGAGAAACCAAGACGTTGACGACGATTTCCCGGGAGACAGGATGGCATGACGGCGCGGCAGCCATTCCCCCTGCTGGACCAGCTTCCAAACGTCCTTCACGGCGTGATCCTCGATTACCTTTGGGACCACGCCAAGCTGCACGCATTGACCAACCTTCGTGAGGCCACGGTTCCCGTGAGCGATCTCGCGTGGCATCTCGACCTGCCGTTCTGGGCAATGGACGGGAAGCCGTTCAAGGTGTGTCCGTCCGAGGTGTCGTCGGACCGTGCGAGGCATGCCGCTCAATGGGAGCGGACAATGGCCGCTGATCTAAGGTTTCCAATCCATGTGCGCACGGATCTTGCCGGAAGGCTTTTGATCCTGGACGGCATTCATCGGCTGCTGAAGGCATCCATCCTCGGTTTGCCGACGATACGTGTCCGAATTCTGACAGATGATGATTTGAGAGAGATCGCCATTTTGGGGACATCACAGAGCTCGTAGGCAGGATCAGGGCCTGCACTCATTGAATTCGGAAAGCCCCATCACTTGGCGATCTCGTCCCCCGGCCGCGGAACACATCAGGAGCGGCCTGATCATTCTTCACTGCGCAGTTTTCTGGCGGGAAACATGTCCCGTGCAGTCTGTCGTTCTCTCTCGCTCGGAAGTCCCCGCGTCTTGCCGTCGATCTCCTTCATCATCTCAGCCAGCGTATCGCGCGGCTTATAAGTCGCGTGGACATCCACCCGGTCGCCATAGACCTTCGGCATCGCCACCGACAGCAGCCACTTGCGCACGTCGATGCGCAGCCGCGCGCCCGGCACCTGCTCCGGCAGCACGGCGTGGTCGGCGATGGTCAGGAGCTCGTCGGCCATCGCCTGATAGCCCATCTCGCGCGCGCTCTTGTAGCGTGCGGCGAAGCCATTGCGATCCTGCACCAGCCATGTCCGGATGGTTTGCCGGTCCGGCATGCTGGGATCGCTGCAAATGTCACGCAATGTCCGCCCCTCGGAGAGCTGCTTGCAGATGCTGTCTGCGAGTTCGACGGCGTAGACGGTCGGCTGGTCGGCCAGAGCGATGGCGGTTGCCTCGGATGGTTGCTGCGGAAGGGATCGTGTGAGGGATGCTGCGGCGCCTGGGCCGGATGCCGGCGCGCGCGGGGTCGCG
>JBGMOD010000052.1:0-15541 GCA_041424235.1 Hyphomicrobiales bacterium | reverse complement strand
CGCCCTTCACCGAACGCTGCATGTCGGTGACTTCTTCCGGACGTTCGTCGATCAGGAGCACGATCAGGTAGCACTCGGGGTGGTTGGCCGTGATCGAGTGCGCGATGTTCTGCATCAGCACGGTCTTGCCGGTGCGCGGCGGCGCCACGATCAGAGCGCGCTGGCCCTTGCCGATTGGCGCGACGATATCGATGACGCGGGCGGAAAGGTCCTTGCGCGTCGGATCTTCCAGCTCGAGCCGGAAACGTTCATCCGGGAACAGCGGCGTCAGGTTGTCGAAATTGACCTTGTGCTTGGCTTTTTCCGGATCCTCGAAGTTGAGGGTGTTGACCTTGAGCAGCGCGAAATACCGTTCGCCTTCCTTCGGCGAGCGGATATGGCCCTCGATGGTGTCGCCGGTGCGCAGGCCGAAACGGCGGATCTGCGAGGGCGAGACGTAGATGTCGTCCGGGCCGGGCAGATAGTTGGCGTCCGGCGAGCGCAGGAAGCCGAAGCCGTCCGGCAAGACTTCAACGACGCCTTCGCCGATGATGTCGGTTTCCTGGATGGCCAGTTGTTTGAGAATGGCGAACATCAGCTCCTGCTTGCGCATGGTGCTGGCGTTCTCGACCCCCAGCTCCTCCGCAAATGAGACGAGTTCGGCTGGGGTCTTGGACTTGAGGTCCTGGAGTTTCATTTCCCGCATTGGGATGGTCCTGTAGGGAGCGAAGAGAGAGGGGGGTGCAGGGAGCTCGGGCGTGCGAATCACAAGGAAAGGGAGATCCGCAGGTCTTGAGCGTGAAGGTACCGGTGAAGGCCTAGAACCTGACGTGGCGACCGGTTCAAAAAAGGAACCGCGTCACAACCACATCCGCCTGCGTTGGGTGGGATATCGCGAATATAGAAAGCGGCTGTGCATTCCGCAAGATCGTTTCCACAACTCCCAAAGAGGTCGCGGAAGCAGGGCGGTTGGTTCAGAACGGCTTGACGATCACCATGATCACGATGCCGACCATCAAAAGCGTCACTACCTCATTGATAATACGGTAGAATTTCTGACTTCTGGTGTTCTTGTCCTGGCTGAAATCCCTGACGCGGGCGGAAAAAAAGCCGTGCAGCCCCGACATCGCCAGCACCAGGGCGAACTTCACGTGAAACCAGCCAGCCGTGTACCAATGGCCGGCCCAGACCAGATACAGGCCGACAATCCAGGTCACGATCATCGCCGGAGTGATGATCGCTTTCAGCAGCCGCCGTTCCATCACCTTGAAGGTTTCGGACTGCTTGGAGCCGACTTCGGCCTCGCAGTGATAGACGAACAGCCGCGGCAGATAGAGCATGCCGGCCATCCAGGACATCACCGCGATGACGTGCAGCGCTTTCAGCCATTCATACATCGGATCGGTCCTGGCTCAGCTCAACCGCGCACGCGTTTGAGCATCTGTTCGACGTGCGCGATCGGGGTTTCCGGCAGGATGCCGTGGCCCAGATTGAAAATAAACGGACCGGACGAAAAATCCGCGAGGATGTTGTCGACCGACCGATCCAAGGCATCGCCACCGGCGAGCAGTGCAAGCGGATCGAGATTGCCCTGAACCGCGACTCGACTTTGGACCGACGACTTGATCAGCCTGCGATCGGCCATCCAGTCAACGCTGACGCCGTTCACCGGCACGCGATCCACGTAATCCACAAGCCCGGCGCCAACGCCGCGCGGAAAGCCGATGATCTTCGCGCCGGGAACTTGCCGCCGCACGCCGTCGATAATCCGCGCTGCTGGCTCAATGCACCATTTCAGAAATTCCTCCGGCGGCAGCACGCCGGCCCAGGTGTCGAACAGCTGAACCGCATCGGCGCCGGCTTCGAGCTGGCGGCACAAATACCAGACGGAATTCGACACAAGCCGGTCGATCAGCTTCTCGAAGGCCTTCGGATGCCGATAAGCAAACAGCCGCGCCGGCGCCTGGTCGGGCGTGCCATGGCCCGCGATCATGTAGGTCGCGACCGTCCACGGCGCTCCGCAAAAGCCCAGGAGAGCAACCGCCGGATCGAGGTTCGCCTTGACGCGACGCACCGTCTCGAACACCGGGGCAAGAATTGTTTGATCCACTTCAACTGGCAAGCGATCGATCGCTGCCTCATCCGCCAGCGGCTGCAGTTGAGGTCCTTCGCCCACCGCGAAGGTCACGGTTTGGCCCAGGGCATGCGGAATGACCAGAATATCCGAAAACAAAATCGCGGCGTCGAATCCAAAGCGGCGGATCGGCTGCAAGGTGACCTCCGCGGCCATCTCCGGATCGAAGCAGAGCTCGAGGAACGAGCCGGCCTTGGCCCGCAGCGCGCGATATTCCGGCAGATAGCGACCAGCCTGTCGCATCATCCAGACTGGAGGCTTTGGGCCTGACCGCCCACTGAGCGTTTCGAGAACGGAGTTACTCACCGGCTTGTCGCTCATCTGCCTTCTCTAAAACCTTATTTAAAGATTCTTAGGTTAGTAGTTACGTAGCGGTGGATTGGACTCACACAAAACCGTCGACTCCTTGTCCCCGCTCTATCCACACCGCGTCCGAGTTATCCGCACTGATCGGATTGTCCGCAGAGCACCAGGAAGCTGGATTGTTTCAAGGACTTCGCCGGACCCGACCGCCGATTATCAAGAGACAAATCCACATAACCTTACTATCATCCCGTTCGCGTCCCGGACTTCTTCTCACAAGAAGGCCTGTGAAGCAAAACCCGTGTTGTCCAGAGGGTGCGGCCGTCAGCCCGATTCTGCCCCGAGATGCGCACAGTGATTCACAGGATATAGGGCGTGATGGCCACCAGCACCGGCAGTTATTTCCACCTCCATATGGTGTCGGATTCCACCGGCGAAACGCTGATCACGGTGGCGCGCGCGGTGGCCGCGCAATATTCCCAGGTAACGCCGGTCGAGCATGTCTATCCGCTGGTGCGCAGCCAGAAGCAGCTCGATCGGGTTCTCGCCGAAATCGAGGAGTCGCCGGGGATCGTGCTGTTCACCTTGCTGGAAGAAGACCTGGTGGCGCGGCTCGAGGCCAAGTGCAAGGAAATCAATATTCCGAGCCTGTCGATCATCGGGCCGGTGTTGCAGCTGTTCCAGGCCTACCTGGGAACGGCGACCTCGCATCGGGTCGGCGCGCAGCACGTGCTCAACGCCGAATATTTCAAGCGCATCGATGCGCTGAACTATTCGATGATGCATGACGACGGCCAGCATGTCGAAGGCCTGGAAGAGGCCGATGTGGTGCTGGTCGGCGTGTCCCGCACCTCCAAGACGCCGACGTCGATCTATCTTGCCAACCGCGGCGTGCGGACCGCCAATGTGCCGCTGGTTCCAGGCATCCCGATTCCGCGGCAACTGGAGACCTTGACCAAGCCACTCGTGGTGAGTTTGCATGCCACGCCGGAGCGATTGATCCAGATCCGGCAGAACCGATTGCTCGGCATTGGCGCTCCCGTCGGCAACGACACCTACATCGATCGCCAAGCGGTGACGGAGGAAGTCACCTTCGCCCGCCGTCTCAGTGCGAAATACAATTGGGCGCTGCTCGACGTGACACGCCGCTCGATTGAAGAAACGGCTGCCGCGATCATGAAACTTTTTGCCGATCGGCAGCGGCAAAGAGGCTAGAGCGGGATGAGATATTGTTCGATCAACGTCATCCGTCATCCTGAGGTGCGAGCCTCGAAGGATGCGCGGCCGGTTCTACTGAAGTATTGGCTCGTCGTCCTTCGAGGGCCGCGCTACGCACGGCCACCTCAGGATGACGGAGTTGGTTCAGCGCCAACTTATTGTTCTGCAGGACCTTCGGCATGACCCTTTGGCGCGGCGACAAGCCGCTCATTCTTGCATCGCAAAGCCGTTCACGGCAGATGCTGCTGCAAAATGCCGGGCTGGACTTCAAGGCCATCCCCGCAGATATCGACGAGCGCGCGATCCAGGACTCTGCCGGATCGAACGAACCTAGTGCGGTTGCCTTGTTGCTGGCGCGTGAGAAAGCACGTGCGGTTGCGCGCCAGCATCCCGGTCACGTCGTGATCGGCGCCGATCAGACGCTTGCACTGGGAACAAGGCTCTTCAACAAGCCGGCAGGCCGGGCCGAGGCCGCCACGCAATTACAGGCTTTGGCGGGCCAGGTGCACGAATTGCATTCGGCGGTTGCGGTGGTCGGTGACGGCGTTTCGCCGTTTCTTCATGTTGCGGTGGCGCGCATGAGCATGCGACCGCTGAATGAGGCCGAGATTTCAGCCTATCTGGATGTGGCCGGTGACGCGGTCACGACCAGCGTTGGTGCATATCAGCTCGAAAAACTCGGGGTCCACCTGTTCAGCAGTATCGAGGGCGATCATTTTACCATCCTCGGCCTGCCGCTCTTGCCACTCCTGAAATTCTTCCGTGATCAGCGGTTGCTGACCCTGAGCGCGATGCCGGCAAACGATGTCTAACGATCAGAGAGGTCAATAAGCCTGAATGCTGCTGCTTGGATTGACCGGCTCGATCGGAATGGGGAAGTCGACCACCGCCAAACTGTTCATGGAGGCCGGCGTTCCCGTGCACGACGCCGATGCCACGGTGCATCTGGTTTATGAAGGCGAGGCCGCCCCCGCGGTCGAGGCGGCATTTCCCGGCACCACCGTGAACGGCAGGGTCGATCGGCAGAAACTCTCGGCGGTGGTGCTGCATAACCCCGAGGCGATGAAGCGGCTGGAAAGCATCGTCCACCCGATGCTGCGCTCGCACCGGCAAAAATTCCTCGACGAGGCCGAGCGATCCGGCGCTGCTGTTGCCGTGCTCGACGTGCCGTTGCTGTTCGAGACCGGCGGCGAAGCCGGGGTCGATGCGGTGGTCGTGGTCTCGACCACGCCGGAACAGCAGCGTGAGCGCATCCTGGCGCGTGACAACATGACGCCGGAGAAACTCGACGCCATCCTGGCCCGCCAGATGCCGGATGCGGAAAAACGCCGGCGCGCGGATTTCGTGGTGGATACGTCGCGGGGATTGGACCCGGTGCGGACACGGATCCAGGAAATTCTCGACCAAGTTGTTAAGATGCCGCGGCGGCGGCCCTGATTCGCGGGCAGCTTCGACGGACCCGAATAGCCGGATCTCAATATGCGTGAAATCGTTCTCGATACCGAAACCACCGGCCTCGATCCGCTGCGCGGCGATCGCCTGGTGGAAATCGGCTGTGTCGAGGTGTTCAACCGCATGCCGACCGGCCAGACCTATCACGTCTACATCAATCCGCAGCGCGACATGCCGCAGGAGGCCTTCGCGGTCCACGGCCTGTCGACCGAGTTCCTCGCCGACAAGCCGCTGTTTCCGGCGGTAGTCAACGGGTTCATGGATTTCATCGGCGACGCGCCGCTCGTGATCCACAACGCCTCGTTCGACATCAGCTTCATCAACGCGGAACTCGAACGCATCAAGTGGCCGACCATCGGCCGCGACCGGTTGGTGGACACCCTGCTGCTGGCGCGCCGCAAGCATCCCGGCGTGTCGAACCGGCTGGACGATCTCTGTTCCCGTTACTCCATCGACAACTCACACCGCACCAAGCACGGCGCCTTGCTCGACGCCGAACTGCTGGCCGAGGTCTATATCGACCTGGTCGGTGCACGGCAGTCGCAATTGTTGCTGGCGGACACACCGCGAACGGAAGCCCAGATGGCGGCCGACGCTCCGCGGCGCCAGCGCCCGGTGCCGCTCGTGCCACGGGTGAGCGACGCCGACCGCGAAGCCCACCGCGCCTTCCTGGCGACGCTTGGCGAAAAGTTGATCTGGAAGGAGTTTATGGTCGAGGCCTAGGTCGGCCGGATCACGACTGGGACGTGACCTGCCTCATCGAAAGCGGCAGTCCGGTTTGACGATCTTGGGTGCCGAAACGGCCACCACTTCCACGGCGTCATCGCCCGCAAAAGCGGGCGATCCAGTGGGCGCTAAGGCTCACGTTTGAAAGCCGGAGTCCGACGCGGTGGCCACCAAATTTCGCTGGCTCACCATTTGTGCGACATGCGCTGCCGGATACTGGATCGCCCGGTCCTTCGGCCGGGCGATGACGCCGAGAGAAAATCGATCTGCAATTGATCAAAAAAACGGCCCGGGCATCACTGCACCGGGCCGTCGTTGATTGTGGGATTGCCGAAACGAAATCAGCTCGGCTTGAGCTGCTGCGCCTGCCGTTCCATGTTCTGGCGGTAGAGGCCGACGAAATCCACCGGGTCCAGCATCAAGGGCGGGAAGCCACCATTGCGGACCGAGGTGGCGATGATTTCGCGGGCGAATGGGAACAGCAGCCGCGGGCATTCGATCATCACCAGCGGGTGCATGTTTTCCTGCGGCACGTTCTGGATCCGGAACACGCCGGCATAGGCGAGCTCGAAGCTGAACAGCAGGGTGCCGGCGTTCTCCGCCTTGCCCTCGATCGACAGCGTCACTTCATAGTCATTTTCGGCAACGTTCTGGGCGCCGACATTGATCTGGATGTTGATCTGGGGCGCCTGCTGCTGCGGCGCGAGCGAGGCCGGCGCGTTCGGATTCTCGAACGAGAGATCCTTGATGTATTGCGCCAGGACGTTGAGCTGGGGCGGAGGGGCGTTCTCGGGCGGTGCGCCGTTGCCGTTGGTCATAAAATGTCTCCAGACGCAGTTTCAGGCGGAGTGGGGTCCGGCTCGCATGAACAAAGCGTATAATTCGAAACTTCACCCCCAGAAGATCACAAACAGGGGCTCCAGGCAGATCCGGATGCAAAACAGCGCCCGCTTTTGCTGAATCCGCCCGGTGGGCGGATCAAAGACCCTTGTCCGGGCGAGTGGCTATCACAGGCCAACCGCCCTCGACAAGGATAACGCACGCCGTTTGGGCAGGGGGGAGGTTGGCCCGGGCCTTCGGATCGTCTAGAATCCGCCGAAAACCAGCGCCACAAGGTGACTTAGACCGCAACTGCCGCCTGCTGGCGTACGTGCCAAAAGGCGTCATTGGTTCTACCCGATTTGAGCCTTACATGACGGGGCACGCATGGCGCCGTCATGTGGGTTGGTCCGGTCGACATGCACCGTTTCGCCGCCGGAACGTTACCTCGCCGGGGGATCGATCCGGCGCAGATCAGAAAGTGATTACGACGTGGATATTTATACCATCATCTTCCTGGCCCTGGCCGTCTTCATCTTTCTGCGATTGCGCAATGTGCTGGGACAGCGCACCGGCAGCGAGCGGCCGCCGTATGATCGGGCAGCCCGCGACATGGCCAACGGTGCGGCCGGCAACAACAATGTTGTTCCGCTGCCGGGAACGGTGATCGATCACGCCCCGCCCGTTGCACCGACCGAAACCGGGCCCGCGCCCGATCGCTGGAAGGGCGTCACCGAGCCGGGATCGGCGCTGGCCCAGGGCCTCGATGCGGTGGTGGCGGCGGACTCCTCGTTCGATCCGCAGCATTTTCTCAGCGGCGCCAAGGGCGCGTACGAGATGATCGTGCTCGCCTTCGCCGGCGGCGATCGCCGCACGCTGAAGGATCTGCTCTCCAAGGAAGTTTATGAAGGCTTCGACGGCGCGATTCGCGAACGCGAGCAGCGCGAGCAGAAGGTCGAGACCCGTTTTGTCGGCATCGACAAGGCGGAACTGGTCAATGCCGAGGTGCGTGATCGCGCCGCGCAGCTCACGGTGCGTTTTGTGTCGCAGATGGTGACGGTCACCCGCGACAAGGCCGGCGCCGCTGTCGAGGGCAGCCCGGAGAAAGTGACCGATGTCACCGACATCTGGACGTTCGCCCGCGATATCTCGTCGCGCGATCCGAACTGGAAGCTGGTTGGCACCGAGAGCGGACATTAAAGCGGGACGCACCGCACGCCATGTGTTGCTGGCGCTCTTCGCGCTTCCTTTCATCATGCTATCGCTGACCTCAGATACCGAAGCGCGACGGTCCAGCCATCGTCACGCCGTGACGCGGCTGGCCGTGCATCCGGTCTGGCCGGTCGAAATTCCCAACAGCCAGTATGCGCCCATCACCTGGGCGGAGATTCCCGGCTGGGCCGACGACGATCATCTCGCCGCCTTCAAGACCTTTCGCGCCAGCTGCACTGCGATTGTGGCGCAGACCAAGCCGCCGACTGAGGCCAAAGCGCTGGGAACCTCGCTGCGCGAGCCCTGCCGGGTCGCCCAGGCGTCCGGCATCTCCACCGCGGTGGCGGCAAAGGCGTTTTTCGAAGAGCATTTCCTGCCGCTGCGCATTGCAAAACTCGGCGACAGCGAAGGCTTCGTGACCGGCTATTACGAGCCGATCGTCGACGGCTCCCGCACCAAGACCGATGTCTACACCGTGCCGGTCTATCGCCGGCCGTCCAATCTGTTCGTGCGCGGCTTCAACCAGAGTTCGACCAACCTGCCCAATAAGGGCCAGGTGTTCCGCAAGATCGGGCGGCGCAAGCTCGTGCCGTATTATGATCGCGGCGAGATCGAGGATGGCGCCATCGCCGGCCGTGGCCTGGAAATCTGCTGGCTGAAGAATCAGACGGATCTGTTGTTCATCCAGATCCAGGGTTCGGCGCGCATTCGCCTGGAGGATGGATCGACCATCCGCATCAATTACGATGCGCACAATGGTTTTCCCTATACCCCGGTGGGCCGCGTCCTGATCGATCGCAACATCATCCCGAAAGACCAGATGTCGATGCAGCGGATCCGGCAATGGATGGAGGAGAATCCCGACGGCGCCAAGGAGGTGCGGCGGCAGAACCGCTCCTACGTCTTCTTCCGCGAGGTCCAGCTGGCGGAGAAGGATGAGGCAGTCGGTGCGCAGGGTGTCCACCTGACGGCGGGGCGTTCGATCGCGGTCGACAAATCACTGCATGTCTATGGCACGCCGTTCTTCATCGAAGGCAATCTGCCGCTGGAATCGGAGCAGTCGAAAACCCCGTTCCGGCGGCTGATGGTGGCGCAGGACACGGGATCCGCCATTGTCGGCCCGGCGCGTGCGGACATCTATTTCGGCGCCGGGGATGAAGCGGGCCGGATCTCCGGCCGGCTGCGCAATGGCGCGCAGTTTGTGATGCTGATTCCCAAAAGCCTCGATCCGCTGGCGCGCGGCAAGACCATGCCGCTGCCGGATGCGCGCCCGTCGGCCGTGATCGCGAAGCTGTTCCCGCAGCAGGCCGTGCCGCCCAAGGATGCGCCAGCCCCGGCGAAAGACGCCGCTCCCGCAAAAGACAGTGTCACCAAACCGGCAGCCGCGGATCAGCCCGCGGCCGCGAAGCCGGCCGCCGCTGCCGAACCGGCAAAATCCCCGTCCACGCGCTCCGCCTCCAGCGTTAAATCCAATACCGAGCCGCCGGCGGTGCCGTTACCGGAGGCGCGGCCCACCCGCGAGATCGAGAGTGCGGAACCAGCGCGCCGGGAACGCCGCCGCCATGTCCGGCATCGCCGTGATCGCGACGACCAATGAAACGCGTGCCGCCCCCCGATGTTGACATGGTCCAGCCGGCGCCGTCGCGCCGTCGTCGGTCCCTGAGCGCGGAGGAGCGGGCGCTGTGGGACGCGGTGGCGCATTCGACCAAGCCGCTGCGGAAACGGCCGCGGCTGACAAAGGTCGCCCCGCCGGTCGCGGTCGACGAAATCCAGAAGCCGGCCGCCAAGGCGGCGCTCGTCAAACCGCGGGCCGAGGCCGCGCCGGCCAAGCGCGCCAAGCCGGAGCCGCCGGCACTCACCTCGCTCGGCCGCCGCGAACGCTCGCAGCTCTCGCGCGGGATCAAGGATATCGACGCCCGGCTCGATCTTCACGGCATGACCCAGGCGCGGGCGCATCGCGCGCTGCTGACATTCCTGCAGCGCGCCAGCGACGACGGGCTGTCGTTCGTGCTGGTCATCACCGGCAAGGGCCGCACCGTCGGCCCTGAATCCGAACGCGGCATCCTGCGCCGCCATGTGCCGGAATGGTTGGGGCTGCCCGAATTCCGCGCCTGCGTGGTCGGCTTCGAGGAAGCCCATATCGGCCACGGCGGCGGCGGCGCGCTCTATGTGCGGGTACGGCGCCGGCGGGGGTAGAATCTCGCGTCCTGACCGTTTTGAGAGACAGAGGCGCCTCACCCACTGGTGTCATCACCGGGCTTGTCCCGGTGATCTCGCTTAGGGGCGCAGTGCGTCCCTGATCGGGGTTGCCGGGACAAGCCCGGCAACGACAAGCCAAACAACAAGCGCCGTTCGGCTCGCGCTCTACAAAATAAACCGGCTGAGATCCGCGTTCTTGGCGAGGTCGCCGACATGCTTCTGCACATAGGCGGCATCGATGCGGATGGTTTCGCCGTTGCGATCCGGCGCCACGAAGGAAATCTCGTCCAGCACCCGCTCCATCACGGTTTGCAGCCGCCGCGCGCCGATGTTCTCGACACTGGAATTGACGCCGACGGCGACGTCGGCGAGCGCATCGATGGCGTCGTCGGTGATGTCCAGCGTCACGCCTTCGGTTTGCATCAGCGCGACATACTGCTTGATCAGCGAGGCTTCCGGCTCGGTCAGGATGCGGCGGAAATCGTCGCGGGTCAGCGCCTGCAATTCCACCCGGATCGGCAGGCGGCCCTGCAGCTCCGGCAACAGGTCGGAGGGCTTCGCGACATGGAAGGCGCCCGACGCGATGAACAGGATGTGGTCGGTCTTCACCGAGCCGTGCTTGGTGGAGACGGTGGTGCCCTCGATCAGCGGCAGCAGGTCGCGCTGCACGCCTTCGCGCGAGACGTCGGCGCCGGCGCGGCCATCGCGCGCGCAGATCTTGTCGATCTCGTCGAGGAATACGATGCCGTTGTTCTCCACGGCATGGATGGATTCCTGCACCAGCTTGTCGGTGTCGAGCAGCTTGTCGGATTCCTCGTTGACCAGGAGCTCGTGGGAATCCTCCACCGTCATGCGGCGCGGCTTGGTGCGGCCGCCCATCTTGCCGAAGATGTCGCCGATCGAGATCGCGCCGATCTGCGCGCCCGGCATGCCCGGAATCTCGAACGACGGCATGCCGCTGGACGCCTGCACCTCGATCTCGATTTCCTTGTCGTTCAGCTCGCCGGCGCGCAGCTTGCGGCGGAAGGAATCCCGCGTCGCCGCGCTGGCGTTGGCGCCGACCAGTGCGTCGAGCACGCGGTCTTCGGCGGCGAGCTGGGCGCGGGCCTGCACGTCCTTGCGCTTGCGTTCGCGGGTCTGCCCGATCGCGACCTCGACCAAGTCGCGGATGATCTGCTCCACGTCGCGGCCGACATAACCGACCTCGGTGAACTTGGTGGCTTCGACCTTGATGAAGGGTGCGCCGGCAAGTTTCGCCAGCCGCCGCGAGATCTCGGTCTTGCCGACGCCGGTGGGCCCGATCATCAGGATGTTCTTCGGCAGCACCTCCTCGCGCAGCGAGCCCGTCAGTTGCAGGCGGCGCCAGCGGTTGCGCAGCGCGATGGCCACCGCGCGCTTGGCGTCGTGCTGGCCGACGATGAAGCGGTCGAGTTCGGAAACGATTTCACGGGGAGAAAAGTCAGTCATTGTTGCATACCATCAGAACTGCGGGGCCACCTTGCGTCGTCACCACGCGATCCCTGCGGAAACCGGCCTTTTCATAGGCCCGGATCGCCCGGGCGTTGCCGGGATCGGGATCGGTGATGATGCGGGGTGTTCCTCTTGCGAACATATCGTCGATAAACCTGCGAATGAAAGCTGAACCATGGCCGTGGCCGAGCATGTCGGGCTCGCCGATGAATTGATCGATCGCGCGGGTGCCGGCCGGTTGTGCGCCGAAGCCCGGCTCCGGCCAGGCCGTAAGATCGAAGCACTGCAAATAGGCAAACGGCCGGCTGTCGGTGGCCACGATGAACTGCGCCATGGCGGGCTCATCGAGATCGCCGCTCACCAGCGCGAATTGCTCCTCGGCGTCACCCCACCATTGCACCACCTCCGGCGTCGCCAGCCAGCGCCGCACCTGCGGCAAATCGGCTGGGGTCATCGGAGAAAACCGGTAGGTGTCGGGCATCGGGTGTCCAGAGAGAATCTAAGCAGCATCGGTTTCAGCGCAAGCGGCCTGCGTCATCAGATCAATGGCGGCCCGCTCTGCCACTGGCGGATCGCCTCGAATGGATGAATCAGCATGATGATGTTGAGCGTCAGATTGTCGCGAATATGCAGGCCAACCAGAACCTCGAAGACGACGGCAATCGCAACCGTCGCCAGCACCGGAAGTTTTCGCGCGAGCAGGAAGCCGGTCACCATCGCCAGCGTATCGGCGACCGAGTTGACGATGCTGTCGCCGTAATAATCGAGCGAGATCGTGCCGGCGCGGTAGCGGTTGATGATGAACGGTGAATTCTCCAGGATTTCCCAGCCGCCTTCCACCACCATGGCGATGAGAAGCCGGATCACCCAGGAGGCTTTCGGCAGCAGCAGCCAGGCCAGGGCATAAAAGATGAAGCCATGGATGATGTGGGAGAACGTGTACCAGTCGGTGAGGTGCTGCGAATTCTCCGAGCTCAGCACCACGCCATGCCACAGCTTCACGTAGCCACAGGCGCAGATCGGCAGCCGGCCCATGGCGTAGAGCACCGCGGCCTGCGTGGCCAGCAACAGCCCCGCGATCATCACGCCGCGCGCGAGCGACAGGCCAGGCGCCGGTGAAACGATCAGGGGCGCCTCGCCGGGCCTGCTCATGCTGACGTCGTCAGCGCTTCGATGGTGAGGTTGCGGTTGGTGTAGACGCAGATATCCGCGGCGATATCGAGCGCGCGCCGCACGATGGTCTCCGCATCCTTGTCGGTGTCGACCAGAGCGCGGGCCGCGGCCAGCGCATAATTGCCGCCGGAGCCGATCGCCATCACGCCGCCCTCCGGTTCCAGCACGTCGCCGGTGCCGGTCAGCACCAGGGAGACATCCTTGTCGGCCACGATCATCATCGCCTCGAGCCGGCGCAGATAGCGGTCGGTGCGCCAGTCCTTGGCCAGTTCGACGGCCGCGCGGGTCAGTTGTCCCGGATACTGCTCGAGCTTGCTTTCCAGCCGTTCGAACAGGGTGAAGGCATCGGCGGTGGCGCCGGCGAAACCGCCGATCACGTCGCCCTTGCCGAGCTTGCGGACCTTCTTGGCGTTGGATTTGATCACGGTCTGGCCGATGGACACCTGGCCGTCGCCACCGATCACCACCCGTCCGCCCTTGCGGACGGTCAGAATGGTGGTGCCATGCCAGACGGGGGTATTTTCGGAAGTTGATGGGTGCATATCCGGTCCTTTTGTCCGGCCAGATTTAAGGACCCGGGGGCTGACTTGCAATCAGCGGCGTTTCCGACGCCTTTTCAGGGCCTTCACGCCGCCCGGGAATGCGATTTCCGGTCACCATAGCTGCAATAATAGCGTCATACCGCAGTAGCGAAGGTGGTCCGTGCCTGTTAAAAGGGCCCCGGTTCCGCATGGCCCGGAAAAGTGGGACCCGGTTTTCCGAAAGGCCATGCGACTTTAAAGTGCTCCTCAAAACAGGCTCTCAGCATGCGCACGGCCACGATTACGCGCAAAACCAAGGAAACCGACATCGCTGTGTCCGTCAATCTGGACGGCGCCGGCGTGTCTGAGGTTGCGACCGGAATCGGCTTTTTCGACCATATGCTGGACCTGCTGGCGCGGCATTCGCGCATCGACATCACCGTCAAGGCGGACGGCGACCTGCATGTCGACCATCACCACACCACGGAAGACGTCGGCATTGCGTTGGGCCAGGCCGTGAAGCAGGCGCTCGGCACCATGGCGGGCATCACGCGCTATGCGAGCTTGCATATGCCGATGGACGAGACGCTGACGCGCGTGGTCATCGACATTTCCGGGCGCCCGGTGCTGGTGTTCAAGGTGGACTTTCCGCGCGACAAGATCGGTGAATTCGACACCGAGCTGGTGCGCGAGTGGTTCAATGCCTTCGCCATGAACGCCGGCATCACCCTGCATGTCGAGACGTTGTACGGCGAGAACAGCCATCATATCTCGGAATCCTGCTTCAAGGGTCTGGCGCGGGCCCTGCGCGCCGCCGTGGCGATCGATCCGCGCAATGCCGGCGAAGTGCCGTCCACCAAGGGACAGCTCGGCGGCTAGAACCGAGACTTCTGAGCTCAAGACTTGGAGCTCAAGACTTGGAGCTCAAGACTTGGAGCTCAAGACCTCAAGCCTGAGACATCCGGAGAGTGCAATGCCGGTTTACACAGTTCATGCTCCCTTGAGCGCAGACGCGGCGCCGGAGGCGACCGATCGCTTTGTGTTCGTGCGCGACGGATTCCGCTTCTGGGCGGCGTTTGCCGGCGTGCTGTGGCTGGCGTTCCATCGGCTCTGGTGGGCGCTCGTTGGCTATATCGTGCTGCTGGCGGCCGTGGTCGCCGGCCTGTGGGCGCTGCGTCTCGGTTCGGACGTCCGTGTGATGGTCCTCACCCTGATCGCGCTGCTGATGGGGTTCGAGGCAGCGAGCCTGCAGCGCTGGACGCTGTCGCGCGGCCAATGGCGCGAGCTCGACGTGGTGGTTGCGAAAAATCGCGAGGCGGCGGAGCGCCGGTTTTTCGATCGCTGGGCCGCGGGACAGGCGGGATCCGGCGACAGCGGCACCGTCGATCGCGGATCGCCGCCGCCGGTGCGCCCGGCCGTTCGTTCGCCGGGCTCGCACAGCGACATCGTCGGGCTGTTCCCCCAACCGGGAGCGCCACGATGAGTGTCGCCATCATCGATTATGGCTCGGGCAACCTGCACTCGGCGGCGAAGGCCTTCGAGCGGGCGGCGCGGAGCCTTCCGGATTCTCCGGCCATCGTGGTCACCCGCGATCCCGATGTGGTGTCGCGAGCGGATCGTGTCGTGCTGCCTGGCGTCGGCGCCTTCGCGGACTGCCGTCATGGCCTCGATGCGCTCGACGGCATGGTGGCGGCGCTGAACGAGGCGGTGCGCGTCAAGGCGCGGCCGTTTTTCGGCATCTGCGTCGGCATGCAGCTGATGGCGACGCGCGGCAAGGAATACGTCACCACCGAAGGGCTCGACTGGATTGCCGGCGATGTCGAGAAGATCGCGCCGAATGACCCCGGTCTGAAGATCCCGCACATGGGCTGGAATACGCTCAGCGTCAAACGGGCTCACCCGGTGCTGGAGGGATTGCCGCTCGGCGACGACGGGCGCCACGCCTATTTCGTGCACTCCTATCATCTCAACGCTGCCAATGACGCCGATGTGGTGGCGCGCGCCGAGTACGGTGGTCCGGTGACGGCGATCGTCGCCCGCGACACCGCCATCGGCACCCAGTTTCACCCCGAAAAGAGCCAGCGCTTCGGCCTCGCTTTGATCAGCAATTTCCTGAAGTGGACGCCGTGATTCTCTTTCCCGCCATCGATTTGAAGAACGGTGCCTGTGTCCGCCTCGAACAGGGCGACATGGCGCGGGCCACCGTGTTCAGCAACGATCCCGCCGCCCAGGCGCGCAGCTTCGAAGCGCAAGGCTTCGAATACCTGCATGTGGTCGATCTCGACGGCGCCTTCGCCGGCAAGCCGATGAATGCGCAGGCGGTCGAAGCGATGCT
>JBGMOD010000051.1:0-15598 GCA_041424235.1 Hyphomicrobiales bacterium | reverse complement strand
GAGGTCAACAGCCGGCCGCGCGGCGTGCGCTGGAGCAGGCCGCATTGAATGAGATACGGCTCGATGATGTCCTCGATGGCGTCGCGCGGCTCGGACAAAGCGGCCGCCATCGTCTCGACGCCGACCGGACCACCGCCATAGTTCATCGCGATGGTGGTGAGATAGCGCCGGTCCATGGCGTCGAGCCCCGCCGCATCGACCTCGAGCGCCAGCAGCGCCTTGTCGGCGATCGCCCGATCGATCGCGGCCGCGTCGGCCACGGAGGCGAAATCGCGCACCCGCCGCAGCAGCCGGCCGGCGATGCGCGGCGTGCCGCGGGCCCGGCGCGCAATTTCGTTGGCGCCATCGGCCGTCATGCCAATGTTGAGGACCCGCGCACCGCGGGTGACGATCAGCTCCAGCTCTTCGATGGTGTAGAAATTCAGACGCACCGGAATGCCGAAACGATCGCGCAGCGGATTGGTCAGCAGTCCGGCGCGCGTGGTGGCGCCGACCAAAGTGAATTTCGACAGGTCGATCTTCACCGAACGCGCCGCAGGGCCCTCGCCGATGATCAGGTCGAGCTGAAAGTCCTCCATCGCCGGATAGAGCACCTCTTCCACCGCCGGGTTGAGGCGATGGATCTCGTCGATGAACAGCACGTCGCGCTCTTCGAGATTGGTCAGCAGCGCCGCGAGATCACCGGCCTTGGCGATCACCGGCCCCGAGGTAGCGCGGAAACCGACGCCGAGCTCGCGCGCGACGATCTGCGCCAGCGTGGTCTTGCCGAGCCCGGGCGGCCCGACGAACAGCACGTGGTCAAGCGCCTCGCCGCGCTTGCGCGCCGCATCGATGAAAATCTGCAGATTGGCACGCGCCTGCTGCTGGCCGACGAATTCGGACAGCATCTGCGGCCGCAGCGCGGTGTCACCGATGTCGTCGGTGCGGCGTTCCGGCGTGACGAGGCGCGGATCGGCGCTCACTCGCTCCCCCGCCGGTATTTGTTCGGTAGCAGTTCGCCGATGGTCGCGACCGTCGGCGTCTTGCCGTTGGGCACGATGACGCGCGCCTTGGCGTCGTAATCATGGATCAGCTCGCGGCAGATGCCGCAGGGAGACACCACGGCAATTTCGCCCGGCTCGTCCGGCTTGGGATGGCGCACGGCGACGATGGTCTCGATGCCATGGTCGCCGGTCTCGGTGATGGCGCGCCCGATGGCGATGGCTTCGGCGCACACCGCGATGCGCCCGATATAGGCATCGATGTTGACCCCGGTGACGATCCGGCCGTCGCGGGTCCGCAGCGCCGCGCCGACTTCCTGCCAGTCGTTGCGGTAACGCTTGCCGATCGCATCGGTTGCGGCGGCGATCAGTTCCTTATCATGAGCGGTCAGCTTGGGCACGCGTCCATATTCCCTACTTCGACAGTTCCTTCAAGCCGAGCCGGATCAACTGGGCCGTCTCGGCCCCATCGCCGACGCTGCGTGCGGCGCTGGCGATCGCGGCGGCAGCCTGCGGCTGGCCGTAACCGAGGTTGACCAGCGCCGAAATCGCGTCCGCCACCGGCTTCGGCGCGCGATGGTCGTCGAGCGCACCCGACAGATGCACCACCGCCGGATCGACCGTGCCGAACGCCGGCGCCTTGTCCTTCAACTCGCTGACGATGCGTTCCGCCACTTTCGGGCCGACACCGGGCGTGCGCGCCACCGCGGCCTTGTCGCGCAGCGCTATGGCATTGGCGAGATCGGTCGGCGGCAGCGTCGAGAGCACCGCGAGCGCCACCTTGGCGCCGACGCCCTGCACGGTCTGCAGCAGGCGGAACCATTCCCGCTCGACATCGCTGCGAAAGCCGAACAGCTTGATCTGGTCTTCGCGCACATAGGTTTCGATCGACAGCACCGCGGCCTCGCCCGGCGCCGGCAGCGCCTGCAATGTTCGTGACGCGCAATGCACCTGGTAGCCGACGCCCCCGACATCGAGGATGACATAATCATCACCGTAGGAATCGATCAGGCCTTTCAGCTTGCCGATCATAGCGCGGCCACCCGCAGGGACACGCTCTGGCGGTGGTGCGCATGGGTGATCGCGATCGCCAGCGCGTCGGCGGCATCGGCGCTTTTCGGCGCGGCCTTCGGCAGCAGGATGCCGAGCATGACGCGGATCTGGGTCTTGTCAGCGTGTCCGGCGCCGACCACCGTCTTCTTGACCTGGTTGGGCGCGTATTCGGCCACCGAAATCCCGAACAGCGCCGGCGCCAGCATGGCGATGCCGCGGGCCTGCCCAAGCTTGAGCGTGGCGGCGCCGTCCTTGTTGATGAAGGTCTGCTCCACTGCGGCCTCGAGCGGATTGAATTCACCGAGCACGCGCGACAGGCCCTGATGGATGACGAGCAGCCGCTCCGCCAATGGCAGCGTCTCCTTGGCATCGATCGAACCGCAGCCGACAAAAACCAGCCGGTTGCCGTCACTTTCGATCACCCCCCAGCCGGTGCGGCGGAGGCCGGGATCAATTCCGAGAATGCGAATCGCGCGCGACGTCATGTGTCAATACTAGCCGAATCCGCGGCAAACGTCCGGGTCACAACAGCGTGCCGCGCAGGATCACCAGCGCCACGCTGAAATAGATCATCAGTCCGGTGACGTCGACGAGGGTGGCGACAAACGGCGCCGACGCGCTGGCCGGGTCGAACCCGACCTTCTGCAGGGCGAACGGCAGCATCGACCCCGCCACCGAGCCAAAGGTGACGACGCCAATCAGGGCCGCCCCGACGGTGAACGCCACCAGGATCCAGTGTTCGCCATAATCGTAGAAGCCGAGCTTCTGCCACAACAGGATCCGGAACATGCCGATCAACCCCAGCATGGCGCCGAGGATGATCCCGGTCGGCAGTTCGCGGAACGCCACCCGCCACCAGTCCGACAGCTTCACATCCTGCAGCGCCAGCGCACGAATCAGCAGCGACGTGGCCTGCGAGCCGGAGTTGCCGCCGGAGCTCATGATCAGCGGGATGAACAGCGTCAGCACCAGCGCTTTTTCCAGTTCGCCCTCGAAATACTGCATGGCGCTGGCGGTCAGCATCTCGCTGACGAACAGCAGGCACAGCCAGACGCCGCGCTTGCGCAGCATGTCGCCGAGCCCGATCTGCATATAAGGCTCGTCGATCGCGTCCATGCCGCCGAATTTCTGCACGTCCTCGGTGTTTTCCTCGATGATCGCGTCGATGATGTCGTCGACGGTGACGATGCCGCGCAGATGGCCGGCCTTGTCGACCACCGGCACCGCCAGCAGGTCGTATTTGGTGATCAGCCGCGCCACGTCTTCGCGGTCGACCAGCGGTGTCGTGGTGATCGGCGCGCGCGTCGGCGCCAGTGTCAGGATGTTGGCCGAGGGTTCGCCGGAAATCAGCCGCCGCAGCGTCACCGCGCCGACCAGGCGGCGCGTCAGCGGATCGAGCACATAGATCGCATAAACGGTCTCGCGGGTGCGTTCGACCTTGCGGATATGGGCCAGCGTCTGTTCCACGGTCCAGTTGCTGGGCACGCTGACGACCTCCGTCGTCATCATGCTGCCGGCGGTGTTCTCCGGGTATTGCAGCAGGCCCGTGATCGCCGACCGCGATGCCTCGTCCAGCCCCTGCAGCAGTTCGGTGCGGGCGGGATCTTCCAGCTGTTGGACGGTGTCGGCGGCCATGTCGGCCGACATGCCGGCCAGCAGCGTCACCGCGATGCGACGCGGCAACGCCTCGATAATTTCGGCGCCGAAATCGAGCTCCGGCTTGTCCAGGATCTCGACGGAGACTTCAGCCGGCAGCAGCGCCAGCACCTCGGCGGCGTGCTCCGGCGACAACTGGTTGATGACCTCGACGTTGTCTGCAACCTCTTCATGGGCCAGCCGCGCGGCCGTCATGGCCGCATCGAAGTCCCCTTCGGAAATGGTGTGGGTATCCGTCATGACTCACCTGTGGGGCTGCCGATAGCGGCAGGGTCGGGTGAGCTCGAAAAGTGCTCTCAGACCACCGCTGTCGGCGAGATACGTTGCAGGATGCTTCGACTGTCGCTTGGCATGGTTGAGGGTTTCCGGTTGCGGGGCCCGATCGAAATCGGACGCCGCTTTGGCGTTGACATGATCCTCCGGCAGGCGCGCGTCAAGACAAAATCGTCAGGACGAGCTCAGGCACTCATCTTGCTGACGAGTGCGTCCGAGACTTCGAAATTGGCATAGACGTTCTGCACGTCGTCATGCTCGTTAAGGAGGTCCATCAGCTTCAGCAGCTTCTCGCCGGCCTCGTCGTCAACCGCAACGGTGTTCTGCGGCTTCCAGGTCAGCGCCGCCTTGCGCGGCTCGCCGAACTTCGCCTCCAGCGCCTTGGCAACCTGCTGAAACGAATCCGGCGCCGCATAGACTTCGTGCCCGTTCTCGCTGGAGACCACATCGTCGGCGCCGGCGTCGATCGCCGCTTCCAGCATGGCGTCGGCGGAAGCCACCGCCGCATTGAATTCCACGATGCCGAGGCGATCGAACATGAACGACACCGCGCCGGTCTCGGCGAGGTTGCCGCCGGACTTGGTGAAGTAGGAGCGGATGTCGGACGCGGCGCGGTTGCGGTTGTCGGTCAGCGCCTCGACGATGACGGCAACGCCGCCCGGGCCATAGCCCTCGTAACGGATCTCATCGTAGTTCTCGCCGTCATTGCCGGCGGCCTTCTTGACCGCGCGCTCGATATTGTCCTTGGGCATGTTTTCTGCGCGGGCCGCGATGATGGCCGCCCGCAGCCGCGGATTCATGGCCGGATCGGGGGTGCCGAGCTTGGCGGCAACGGTGATTTCACGCGCCAGCTTGCCGAACAGCTTGGACTTCTGCGCGTCCTGCCGCCCCTTGCGGTGCATGATGTTCTTGAATTGGGAATGTCCGGCCATGCGGGGTGTCTCTTTCGGAATAGTGCAGTGCAGTCTGCCGATAAGGCGGATCGGAGCGCGCGGTTTATAGGCTCGGCCCTGCCGAAAATCAAAGGAATGGCGTTCATTTTAGGTATTGCAATACAGAAATCGACCGGAAACGTGGGAGTTAACCCATAGGTTACGCGCTAATGCGAGGGTGTCCATTAACCATCGTTCGGCCTGTCGGAACTGGTGTCTCTTTCAATGGCCTTTTCATTGTTCAGGAAGCCTGCCCCGGCGGCGCCCCTCGCGGAGACGGCGCCGACGCCTGCCGATCCGGCCATGGACACGGCCCCGGTGGCGGCGGGAAACGAATCAGCAGCCCAGATCCTGGAACTGCTGGAGGTCGAGCTGCAGGCCATGGTGCGGCAGCTCGAACGGGCGGCCGCGTCGGTAGCCGGAGGCGCCCATTCCACCGCGGAAACCCTGGCCGCGATTCGCCAGCGCACCGGGACCCTCACCGGGCGCACCAGCCAGGCGCACGCAACCGCGGAAACATTCTCCCAGGCCACCGACAAATTCACCGAATCGGCGAACGGCATCGGCGCCCAGGTCCGTGATGCCGGCAAGCTCGCCGACGACGCGGCCACTGCGGCCCGCGAAGCCAGCCTCAACGTCGACCGGTTGCGCGAATCGTCCGCCGCGATCGGCAATGTGGTCAACCTGATCGCGAGCATCGCCAAGCAGACCACCCTGCTCGCCTTGAATTCCACCATCGAGGCCGCGCGGGCGGGCGAAGCCGGCCGCGGATTTGCGGTGGTGGCGTCGGAAGTGAAGGCGCTTGCGGTGCAGACCCAGAACGCCACCGAAGAGATCAAGCAGAAGATCGACGCCTTGCAGCAGGACGCCGCCACCTCGATCGAAGCGGTTCATCGCATCACTCAGGCCATCGATGCGATCCGCCCGGTGTTTGCCCATGTCAACGGCGCGGTGGCCGAGCAGAGCGCAACCACCGGCGACATGGCCCGCAATGCCGCGGCCACATCCAGTTTCATCGCCTCGGTCGGCGACAGCGCCGGCGACATCGACACCGCGACCAAGGAAGCCGAGACCCATGGCGGGCGCGTCGCCGAAGCCGGCGCGAGCGTCCGCACCCTGGTCGACAAGCTGAAGTCACGCTGCGCGGTGCTGCTGAAGACCGATCAGACCCGCGTGCGCAAGGAAGAGCGCCTGCCGTGCCAGCTGCCTGTGGTCATCAAGACCCGGACCGGCGAGACCAAGGGCAGCATCTACGAAATCTCGCGCCAGAGCCTGATGATCGCGGGCCACGGCATCGCCGCGCTCGCCCCCGGAGAAACCGCGCCGATCACGGCCGATGCATTCGGCGCGTGCCGGCTGCGCGTGGCCGAGCACACCGATCTCGGGACACTGATGCATTTTGTCGATCCCGATCCGGAGCTGAAGGAAAAGATCGAGGACGTCCTGTTCACGATCCATGACCAGAACACCGAATGCGTGGCCCGGGCCATGGAAGCCGGCGCCAGGATCTCCAAGCTGTTCGAGGACGCCGTCGCGCGCGGCACGATCGGCGTCAACGACCTGTTCGACACCGATTACGTGGCGATCGAAGGATCGAATCCCCCGCAGTTCCGCACCAGATATCTCGGCTGGGCCGAGCGCGTATTGCCGGAAGTTCAGGAGGCGGTGGTCGCCATGGATCCGAGCATGGCATTCTGCGCCGTCGTCGACCGCAACGGCTACCTGCCGGTGCACAACAAGATCTATTCCCATCCGCAGCGTCCCGGCGATGTCGCCTGGAACACGGCCAACTGCCGCAACCGCCGGATGTTCAACGACACGACCGGACTGGCCGCCGCGCACAACACCCGCGCTTACCTGATCCAGAGCTACCTGCGCGACATGGGCAATGGCGTGAAGATCCGGATGCGGGAAATCGACGTGCCGATCCGCGTCTCAGGCCTGCACTGGGGCGGCTTCCGGACGGCTTACAAGCTTTGATTCGATAAATCCGTTCACACCCAGAACGTCGGCTGCGTCTGCTCCAGCCGTCCGCCGAGCCGCACCGGCGCGATGCGTGTGGCGAGGCCGGTCTTGTCGTCGGTCTCCACCGCCACGCCGCTCAGGGTCGCCGGGCCGTTGGCCGGCTCGAAGCGCGACGAGGGAATGCCGCTGAGGAAACGTTGCAGCGGCTCCTCCTTCTGCATGCCGATCACGGAATCATAATCGCCGGTCATGCCGGCGTCGGTCATGTAGGCGGTGCCGCCGTTCAGGATCTGATAGTCGGCTGTCGGGATGTGGGTGTGGGTGCCGACCACCAGGCTGACGCGGCCGTCGCAGAAATGCCCCATCGCCTGCTTTTCGCTCGACGCTTCGCCGTGAAAGTCGACGACGATCGCATCCGCCGCCTCGCGCAGCGGACAGGCATCGAGTTCACCGTCGATGGCGCGGAACGGATCGTTGAGCGGCTCCATGAAAATGCGGCCCATGGCATTGATCACCAGCGCGCGCTTGCCGTTCTTGGTGTCGATCAAGGCGGCGCCGCGGCCCGGCGTGCGCTTGGGAAAATTCAGCGGACGGATCAAACGCGGCGCGCGCTCGATAAACACCAGCGCCTCTTTCTGATTCCAGGCATGATTGCCGAGCGTCACCGCATCGGCACCAGCGTCGATGAAATCCTGATAGATCGCCTCGGTGATGCCGAAGCCGCCGGCGGCGTTCTCTCCATTGACGACGACGAGATCGAGTGCCCAGTCGCGGATCAGGCCCGGCAGGCGATCGGAGATCGCGGTACGTCCGGTCTTGCCGACGACATCGCCAATAAACAGAATCCGCAACTCAGTGACCTCGCGTCTCGATCGTTTCGTGTTCGGTGACAATATAATCGAGCCGCACGTCATGCGGCAATGCGGGAACGAGGACCACCTCCTGCACGGAAAACGCAAGCCCGACCGCTGCGATCGTTCTCATCCGGCGCAATTGCTCGAATGTCCTGTCGTAATGGCCGGCGCCGTAGCCGATGCGATGGCCGCTGCGATCGAACGCCGCCAGCGGCACCAGCATGATGTCGGGCACCACCACCGGCGCATCGGCCGCCGGCTCGAAAATCCCCAGCTGACCGCGCACCATTGCCGTGTCCGGCGACCAGAGCCGGAACAGCAGCGGCTGGTCGCGCGCGACGATCACCGGCAGCGCGAGGCGCGCCCCACGTCGTGCCAGCGCCTGCATCAACGGCCGCGGATCGAATTCGCTGCGGATCGGAGAATAGCCGGCGACGATTTGGCCCGGCACCACCTGGAGGGGAAACGCGCGCGCTGCCACAGCATCAGCCGCGGCAAAGTGCTGCTGGGCTGTCAGCGCGTCCCGCCGCGCCAGGGCAGCGGCGCGCAGATCGGGTTTTGTCTGAGGAAGACCGGTCATGCCGCGTTATAGCATGATGCGGGTACCAAGAATTAAGCGCGAAGCCACGATAACCGTTGAAGCGCTCGATCCCGGAGTTCCCTACGAAAGTAGGTGGGCGCCATATGACCGGGCCCACGGGCCCGGCCAGGGACAGCTCCCTGAAGGATCGATAAGGCCCCGGGGATATATGGCTCCTGACGAGAGACGCAGCTTCGCTTGGCCAATGTAGCGACGATTGCCGGCCGTCGCCACCCGCCAAAGACGATCTTTCCCACAAATCGAAAACAATTAGCGAGCCTGCGATTTGCGCATCCGGGATCGCACTTCGACGCTATTCACAAAAAATCCGCACCTTGGTGTGCTCCTGATCGACATCGACCCGGAGGTCGTTGAGCTGTTCGACCAATTCCTCGAGATTTTCCGGTTTCAGCGCATTGATGTCGAACGGCACGCCGTTCTCGGCCATCGCGGCATTCACCTTCTCGCGGGCCAGCGGCGGAATGATGCTGGCGAGCCTCACGCCGGCGCGCAACAACTGCATGGGGACGCGGACGTTGACCTTGGTCGGACCGCCCTCATCCTCATCGGAATCGACGACGACGCGCAGATATTTCGACGACGCCCGGCCAGCACCGGCGGTGGGCGAATCTGACCTTTGCGAGGCATCGACGGGTCCGCGCTCCAGCGCGGCGATCAGGCGATCGGCCTCGTCGAGCGTGATCTTGCTTTCGGACAGCATCTGCAGAATGGAGCGGCGATTGTCGATCATGGTCGTTCTCCTAGAAGATGTTGATGAGGATCGAGGCGTCGGGACTCTGGATTTCGACACGGGTGCCGTGCAGCGCCAGCAAGGTGCGGACGCCTTCGATGACGACCTGCGTGGGGTTCACGCCATAGGGAGGCGGCAAAAAGGCAGCCATGACCAGCGCCAGCAGGAGCAGCGGCGACAGCAAAAGCAGCAGCGGCGTCAGCGGCAGCCACAGGCGGAAGCGTGTCGGCTTGGTCGACCGGTCCGGTGACCGGACAATGAGCTGGTTCGAACGTGGAGCGCTGATGGGTTCGCACGACTGCGTCATTTTCGTCGCTCCAGGAGGTCGATCGCTTCGTCGGCCGTGATCTCGCCGCGCTTCAGACGCTCGATCACTTCGGTGCGCGGAGGCTGCGGATCGAGATCGACGAACTCGAGGGCGGCCGCGATGCGATTCAGGCGCGCTTTGACGGTGGGGTAGCTGACGCCGAACACCTGCTCCATTTCCTTGATCGAGCCGTGGCTGCGCAGGAAAGCGGCCACGAAGACCTGATCTTCCGCCAACAGGCGGGCAAGCTGCGGCAGCTCGAACGCACCCTCGATTGCAATGCCGGTCTCGGGCAGCCGAACCCGCTCGACCACGAAGGATCGCCCTTGCGTGAGCTCGGTCAGGGCTTGCCAATCGTCTGGTTTTCTTTGCTTCAAGGGCCTGTCTCGCTTGATTTCCTCAATCTGTATATTGATTTTTTTAATTTATCAAGTCGAATTTATAAAGTTTATGATTTTCGCGCGCTGAATTTCTTAAAATCAACTTTTGCCGGCTCCCAGTGGCACCCCGCCCCGGAGAGTTCAGAACACGTCACGCCTGGCGACTCGCCGACCGAAGTGAGATCTGCAGCAATTCGACAATGTCGAGCCGCGCTCGCAAATGACACAAGACGGAGACATCCGGCCCGTGCTGACAAGCCCGGTGATGACGACGGGTGGGTGAGCGACTTTCGCTTTCACCAACGATGACGGGATGATGTGCAGGTTGGCGGATCAGACCGCGGGCTGCGTGCGCAGCTTGCGCCGCACCGCTGTGCGCATCAGCGCATACTGGATCAGGAACGCCACAATCTGGATGCCGGTCGCACCGACCGAAACGAACCACGCCCAGGCCTGAAATGGGAACGACACGGCGATGACGATGTTGAGCACACCCAGCGCGATCATCAGCGCCGCCCAGGCATATCCGGCCCGCTCGACAAAACGCGCCGACAGATTGTCGCGCGCGACCGGCGGCAGATAACGCGCCATCCAGCCCGGCCGCAGCATCACCGCGCCGATGGCAAAGTGCACGATGCTCGGCTTGATCATGATGAAACGGCTGTCATGGGTGATCAGCGTGGCCGCGCCGAGCACGATCACCAGCCCGAGAACAAGCCATTGCATCATGTCGACCGGCCGCTGCCCGACCTTGGCGACGACGACCTGCGCGATGCTGACGGCAATGGCCAGGCCAGTCGCGAGATAGAGGTTATCGGTGAGGCTGTACACGATCAGAAAGATGATCGCCGACAGGAAATCGGAAAACAGCTGGCGCAGCGCCGTTTGCATGAGGCTGTTCGACTATCCGATGGCGACGCCGCCGCCGAGCGTGCGGTTGAGCGTCTGGCTCATCTTCTCCAGCCGCTCCGCCGCCGAATTCAGCGCCAGCGAAATCGCCGACTGCGTCGCCTTGGCGCGCTCGGCCGCCGCATAACGGGCGTCCTGCAACGCATTGAGCTGCTCTTCGAGCCGCGCGATGCGCTGGTTGGCGTCGAGCAATTCGTCGGCGATCGTCAAAGCGGCCATCACGGTGAGACGCGCGTCGCCGATCTCGCCGAATTTGCCGCGCAGGCTCTCGACCCTGCTTTCCATGCCGTCGGCGAGTTGCAGCAGCCGGCGCTCCTGCCCCTCCTCGCAGGCCATGCGGTATTGCCGGCCGTTGATGGTGACATTGACGTGGCTCATGTCGGCTCCTCGTTGTCGAGCACCGCGCGGATGGTTTGGATTGCGACATCGAGCCGCTGCGACACCTCGCGGTTGATGCGTTCGAGTTCGCGCGAGCGGACCAGTGATCCGTCGAGTTCATTGGCAAGCCGCGAGCGATCGGTGCCGAGCGCCTGGATCCGCGCCGCCAGTTCATCCTCGTCGCGATCGGCTTCGCGCCGCCGCTCCACCGCCGCCTCCAGCGCGTCGAGCGCGGCCGACAATCGGCGCGTGGCGGCTTCAACCTCGCTCGGCCCGCCGGCGGGGTCTGTCGTTGCATAGCCGGTGGATGGGCGATCGATCATACGGGTCCCGACAACAGCGTCTGCAATCCTGCCGCGGCAATAAAACCCGCACCTCGACAAAGATTTAGACGCTGAAATTTACAAATTACCGGAACCCAGCGCAACGTTGCGCACAAACTATGCACTGCTAAGGCGGAACAGAATGGGGACTTCCGCGTCGCATTAGTTGCTCTCTCTTGGACTCCGCGAATGCAGGTGCTATCCCCGGTTCCTGTGGAAAATGCCGCCTCCGGGCAGCCGTTTCCGTCCGCATCTGCGGCGTCTTGCACACTTCTCAGACAGGTTGGTCCCCATGACTGTTAGCGTCGATCATTCCCGTATGGCCAACGCGATTCGCGCGCTGTCCATGGACGGTGTCGAAAAGGCAAAATCCGGCCATCCGGGCCTGCCGATGGGCGCCGCGGATGTGGCGACGGTGCTGTTTTCCCAGTTTCTCAAGTTCGACGCCGCCGACCCGAAATGGCCGGATCGCGACCGCTTCATCCTGTCGGCCGGCCACGGCTCCATGCTGCTGTATTCGTTGCTGTATCTGACCGGCAACGCCACCATGACGCTGGACCAGCTGAAGCATTTCCGGCAGCTCGGATCGCTGACGCCGGGCCACCCGGAGAATTTCCACACCCCGGGGGTGGAAACCACCACCGGCCCGCTCGGCCAGGGTATCGCCACCGCGGTCGGCTTTGCGCTGGGCGAGCGCATGCTCGCGGCCGAGTTCGGCAGCGAAGTGGTCGATCACTTCACCTATGTGCTGTGCTCGGACGGCGACCTGATGGAAGGCATCAGCCACGAGGCGCTGGCCATGGCCGGCCATCTCAAGCTGTCGAAGCTGATTTTCCTCTATGACGACAACGGCATCTCCATCGACGGCCCGCTGACCCTGACCGACAGCGTCGACCAGGTGGCGCGCTTCAAGGCCCATGGCTGGAACGCGGTGCAGATCGACGGCCACGATCCCAAGGCGATTGCCGATGCGATCACCCAGGCCCAGAAATCCGACCGGCCATCGCTGATTGCCTGCAAGACCACCATCGGCTTCGGCGCGCCGACACGCGCCGGCACCTCCAAGGCGCACGGCGAACCGCTGGGCGCTGAAGAACTCGCCGGCGCCAAGAAGGCGCTGGGCTGGAATTACGGCCCGTTCGAGGTTCCCGATGACGTGCTGAACGCCTGGCGTGCGGTCGGCAAGCGCGGCGAAGGCGCCCACGCCGACTGGCGCAAGCGCTACGAAGGACTGGCCGCGGACAAGCGCGGCGAATTCCAGCGCCGCGTCATCGACCGCAAGCGCCCGAGCGGCCTCGATGCGGCGATCGCCAAGCTGAAGGAGAAGCTCGTCGCCGACGCACCGACAGTCGCAACCCGCAAGGCCAGCGAACTGGCGCTGGACGTGCTGGTCAACGAAGTGCCGGAACTGCTGCTGGGATCGGCGGACCTCACCCCGTCCAACAACACCCGAACCAAGGGCCTGAAGGAAATCGGCACCGGCCAGTTCGCCGGCCGCTACATCCACTACGGCATCCGCGAAATGGGCATGGCCGCGGCCATGAACGGCCTCGCCATCCATGGCGGCTACGCGCCGGCCGGCGGCACCTTCCTGTGCTTCACAGACTATGCCCGCGGCGCCATGCGCATCTCGGCGCTGTCGCGCACGCCGGTTGTCTATGTGATGACCCACGATTCGATCGGACTCGGCGAAGACGGCCCGACCCATCAGCCGGTGGAGCATCTGGCGGCGCTGCGCGCGATGCCGAACATGCGCGTGCTGCGGCCGGCCGACGCGGTGGAAACCGCAGAGTGCTGGCAGATCGCGCTGGAGCGGACCGATGGACCGACCGTGCTGGCGCTGTCGCGGCAGAACCTGCCGCCGCTGCGAACCAAGAACAGCGCCGCGAACCTGAGCGCCCCCGGCGCCTATGAACTGGTTGCCGCTGATGGCGACGCCGAGGTCTCGCTGTTCGCGACGGGGTCGGAAGTGTCGCTCGCGGTCGAGGCCCAGAAGCTGCTGGCGGCGCGCGGCATCAAGGCCCGCGTGGTCTCGGTCCCCAGCCTGGAACTGCTGCTGGGCGCCACCGAAGCGGCGCGCGGCGCCATCATCGGCAAGGCCCCGGTGAAGGTTGCGATCGAAGCCGCGGTCCGGTTCGGCTGGGACGGCGTCATCGGCCACGATGGAATCTTCATCGGGATGCACGGTTTCGGCGAAAGCGCCCCGGCCAAGGATCTCTACAAGCACTTCGGCATCACCGCGGAAGCCGCCGCGGACGCCGCCGCCGCAAAGCTGGGCAAGAAGTAACGCGCCCTCAAATGGTCATCCCCGGGTCAAAACCCCGGGGCATCATTTGCCAGGACGCCGATATGTCCTGGCGAATGCATGGGGTAACCCTTTCGGAACGTTGGCACTTCTTACGCATTGCAACAGAGGGCCATTCGGGGCAAAAAACCGGCACATCAGCCGTTTTCGAGAACAAAGGAGATCAGTGAATGGCAATCCGGGTCGCGATCAATGGGTTTGGCCGCATCGGCCGCAACGTCCTGCGGGCGATTTACGAAGCCAAGCGCACCGACATCGAGGTCATTGCAGTCAACGATCTCGGCCCGGTCGAAACCAACGCTCATTTGCTGCGCTTTGATTCGGTCCACGGCCGCTTTCCGGGCGAAGTGACGGTCGAAGGCGATTCGATCGATATCGGCCGCGGCAAGATCAAGGTCACCGCAGCCCGCGACCCTTCGACGCTACCCTGGAAGGACCTTGGCATCGACATCGCGCTGGAATGCACCGGCATCTTCAGCGCCAAGGCCAAGGCCTCCGCGCATCTGACCGCCGGCGCCAAGCGCGTGCTGGTCTCGGCCCCCTCCGATGGCGCCGATGCGACTATCGTGTACGGCGTCAACCACGACAAGCTGAGCAAGGACCATCTGGTGGTCTCGAACGGCTCCTGCACCACCAACTGCCTGGCGCCGGTCGCCAAGGTGCTGAACGACACCGTCGGCATCGAAACCGGCTTCATGACCACGATCCATGCCTACACCGGTGACCAGCCGACGCTGGACACCATGCACAACGACCTCTACCGCGCCCGCGCAGCCGCGCTGTCGATGATCCCGACCTCGACCGGCGCCGCCAAGGCGATCGGCCTGGTGCTGCCGGAACTCAACGGCAAGCTCGACGGCGTCTCGATCCGCGTGCCGGCTCCCAACGTCTCGGTGATCGATCTCAAGATCGTCGCCAAGAAGAGCACGACCAAGGAAGAGATCAACGAAGCCATGAAGCGGGCGGCGTCACAGGAGCTGAAGGGCATCCTCGGCACCACCAGCCACCCCAACGTCTCGATCGACTTCAACCACGATCCGCACTCCTCCACCTTCGCCTTCGACCAGACCAAGGTGCAGGCCGGGACCTTCGTCCGCGTGCTGTCGTGGTACGACAATGAGTGGGGCTTCTCCAACCGCATGGCCGACACGGCCGTTGCCATTGGCAAGCTGATCTGACGACGAATGTCCGGCATCCCTCAGGCTGCCGGACATTTTTCCATCTTTCTCGGACTACAAAATTCAGGGCGTGATGAGTATGACGAAGTCGTTCCGAACCCTCGATGATGTCGACGTCAGGGGCAAGCGCGTGCTGGTGCGCGTCGACCTCAACGTGCCGATGGACAACGGCAAGGTGACGGACCTGACGCGGCTGGAGCGCATTGCGCCCACCATCACGGAAATCACCGGCAAGGGCGGCAAAGTCATCCTGCTGGCGCACTTCGGCCGGCCCAAGGGCCGCGACCTGAAGGATTCGCTGAAGCCGGTGGCGGCGGTGCTCGCCGACCTGCTGAAAAAGCCGGTCGCATTCGCCGACGACTGCATCGGCGACGTTGCCGAAAAGGCCGTCGCCGCCATGGCGGACGGCGACATCCTATGTCTGGAAAACACCCGCTTCCACAAGGAAGAGGAAAAGAACGATCCGGCATTCGTCGCGTCGCTGGCGAAACTCGGTGACATCTGGGTCAACGACGCATTTTCCGCCGCGCACCGCGCCCACGCGTCAACCGAAGGTCTCGGCCACAAGTTGCCCGCCTATGCCGGCCGCACCATGCAGGCCGAACTCGACGCGCTGTCGAAGGCGCTGGAAAAGCCGACCAAGCCGGTGATCGCGATCGTCGGCGGCGCCAAGGTCTCGACCAAGCTCGACCTGCTGGAAAACCTGGTCGCCAAGGTCGATGCGCTGGTGATCGGCGGCGGCATGGCCAACACCTTCCTGCACGCGCAGGGCGT
>JBGMOD010000050.1:0-15713 GCA_041424235.1 Hyphomicrobiales bacterium | reverse complement strand
ACCTGCCGCGCATCGCCAATCTCGACGACTGGTGGTGCCAGGGCTTCTCCGAGCCGGGCTCGGGATCGGACCTCGCCTCGCTCAAGACCACGGCGAAGCGCAAGGGCGACGTCTATGTCATCAACGGCCAGAAGACCTGGACCACGCTGGCCCAATACGCCGACTGGATCTTCTGCCTCTGCCGCACCGATCCCACGGCCAAGAAGCAGTCCGGCATCTCGTTCATCCTGATGGACATGAAGTCGCGCGGCATCACCGTGCGGCCGATCCAGACCATCGACGGCGGCGTTGAGGTCAACGAAGTGTTCTTCGACGACGTCGAGGTGCCGGTGACCAACCTGGTCGGTGAGGAGAACAAGGGCTGGGATTACGCAAAATTCCTGCTCGGTAACGAGCGCACCAACATCGCCCGCGTCGGCATGTCCAAGGAGCGCATCCGCCGCATCAAGGACCTCGCCTCCAAGGTCATGGCCGGCGACAAGGCGCTGATCGAGGATCCCAAGTTCCGCGAAAAGCTGGCGGCCACCGAGATCGAGCTCAAGGCGCTGGAATTGACGCAGATGCGCGTCGTCGCCAACGAGAGCAAGAACGGCAAGGGCAAGCCGGATCCGGCCTCCTCGATCCTGAAGATCAAGGGTTCGGAAATCCAGCAGACCATCACCGAGCTGCTGATGGAAGTGATCGGCCCGTTCGCCGCGCCTTATGCACCGGATGACGAAGCCGGCCGCAACGAATTCCCCGATTGGACCACCCAGATCGCGCCCGGTTATTTCAACTATCGCAAGGTGTCGATCTACGGCGGCTCCAACGAAATTCAGCGCAACATCATCGCCAAGGCCGTGCTCGGTTTGTGAGACCGTGCTCGGCCTGTGAGCTTCCTTCTGTGATTTGAGGATTGGGTAATGGATTTTGATCTGTCCGAGGAGCAGCGGCTTCTCAAGGAAAGCGTCGACGGTTTGCTCGCCGATTCCTACGATTTCGAACAGCGCAAGAAGTACGGTGCGGAAAAGGGCGGCTGGAGCAAGTCCCTGTGGGGCAAGCTCTCGGAGCAGGGCCTGCTGGGATTGCCGTTCACCGAAGAGGACGGCGGATTCGGCGCCGGCCCGGTCGAGACCATGATCGTCATGGAAGCGCTGGGACGTGCACTCATGCTTGAGCCATATCTGGCGACGGTGGTGCTCGGCGGCGGCTTTCTCCGCCACGGCGCCTCGGCCGCCCAGAAGGCGGCTTATCTGCCGTCGATCATCGATGGGTCGAAGACGCTGGCGTTCGCACAGCTCGAAAAGAACTCCCGCTACGACCTGGCCGACGTCTCCACGACGGCGAAGAAGAGCGGTGCGGGTTGGGTCATCGACGGTGAGAAATTCGTCGTGATCCATGGCGACACCGCCGACACCCTGATCGTCACCGCGCGCACCAAGGGCGAGCAGCGAGATCATACCGGGATCGGTGCCTTCCTGGTGCCGTCGAATGCCAAGGGCGTCGGTATCAAGGGCTATCCGACCCAGGACGGCCTGCGGGCGGCTGACATCAGCTTCCACGGCGTCGAGGTCGGCGCGGATGCCGCGATTGGTGACCCGGAGAACGCCCTGCCGCTGATCGAACGGGTGGTGGACGACGCACGCATCGCGCTGTGCGCCGAAGCGGTCGGCGCGATGGAAGAGTCGCTCAAGACCACGGTCGAGTATCTCAAGACCCGCAACCAGTTCGGCGTGGCGATTGGCACCTTCCAGTCGCTGCAGCATCGCGGCTCGGACATGTTCGTGGCGCTCGAACAGGCCCGCAGCATGTCGTACTTCGCGACCATGGCCGGCGCTTTCACCGATCCGAAGGAGCGGGCCACGGCGGTGGCGGCAGCCAAGGTCCAGATTGGCCGTTCGGCGCGTTTTGTCGGCCAGCAGTCGATCCAGCTGCACGGCGGCGTCGGCATGACCATGGAGTTCAAGATCGGCCACTACTTCAAGCGGCTGACCATGATCGAAAGCCTGTTCGGCGACGCCGACTATCACCTGCGCCGCGTCAGCGAGCAGGGCGGCTTGCTGAAGGACTGAAAAAGAAGACTCGTGGCTCGTAGGGTGGGTTAGCCGAAGGCGTAACCCACCATTCACAAATGCTGAGTTCGCAGTCGGTGGGTTACGCTTCGCTAACCCACCCTACGGCTCACAGCCAAAACAAAAACAAGAGGCCTCCATGAACGGCACGCCCTTCGATCTCTCCGGCAAGGTCGCCATCGTCACCGGTTCAAGTCGCGGCATTGGCCGCGCCTCGGCCGAGCTGCTGGCGAAGATGGGCGCCAAGGTGGTGATCTCGAGCCGCAAGGCGGACGCTTGCGAGGCCGTCGCGGACGGCATTCGCAAAGCCGGCGGTGATGCTCATGTCATTGCCTGCAACATCAGCCGGCGCGAAGAGGTCGAGGCGCTGGTCGAGGGTACGCTCACACATTATGGCCGCATCGACAACCTCGTCTGCAATGCGGCGGTGAATCCCTATTACGGCCCGCTGCTCGACATCACCGACGAAGCCTTCGACAAGATCATGGGCTCCAACGTCAAGAGCAACATCTGGCTCTGCAGCCTGGCGATACCGAAGATGGCCGACCACGGCGGCGGCTCGGTTGTCATCATCTCCAGTATCGGTGGCCTGCGCGGGTCGACGGTGATCGGCGCCTACGGCATCTCCAAGGCCGCCGATTTCGCGCTCGCCCGCAGCCTCGCCGGCGAATGGGGGCCGAAGAACGTGCGGGTGAACTGCATTGCCCCAGGTCTCGTGAAGACCGACTTCGCCCGGGCACTCTGGGAGAACGAGGACCTGTTGAAGCGCCGCACCGCCACCACGCCGCTGCGCCGGATCGGCGAGCCGCACGAGATCGCAGGCGCCGTGGTCTATCTGGCGTCCGATGCCTCCGCCTTCATGACCGGCCAGACCATTGTGATCGATGGCGGGGTGACGACGGCGGCGGTGTGAAGGATTATGTTTCCATCCGACCGTGAAAGGGCCCCTATTTGGGGCCCTTTTATTTTGACACGTCGACCTCTCGGGTTGACGGCGGCGGTGACAATCGCTTTGCTTGCGATTAAGAGCAAAAGCGAAAATCATGTGAGGAAGCGGCATGGCGTCCCATATTCTTGCGATCGATCAGGGCACGACGTCGTCCCGGGCCATCGTGTTCCGGTCGGATATTTCCATCGCCGCTCAGGCGCAGCAGGAATTCCCGCAGCACTTCCCGGCGTCGGGCTGGGTCGAGCACGAGCCGGACGATATCTGGAATTCCACCATCGCCACCTGCCGGGAGGCGCTGCTCAAGGCCGATATTCTCGCCTCCGACGTTGCCGCCGTCGGCATCACCAACCAGCGCGAGACTACGGTAGTGTGGGATCGTGCCACCGGGCAGGCGGTGCATCGCGCCATTGTCTGGCAGGACCGGCGCACCGCAGAGGTTTGCGCCAAGCTGAAGGCCGAAGGGCACGAGCCCGCGATCAGCGCCAAGACCGGGTTGATCATCGATCCGTATTTCTCCGGCACCAAGGTGGCCTGGATTCTCGATCATACGCCCGGCGCCCGGGCCCGCGCCGAGCGCGGCGAACTGCTGTTCGGAACGGTCGATTGTTATCTGCTGTGGCGGCTGACCGGCGGGCGGGTGCATGCCACCGACGCCACCAACGCGTCGCGCACCCTGATGTTCAACATCCACACCGGCGCGTGGGACGAGGAACTGCTCAAAATCCTGCGGGTGCCCGCGTCCATGCTGCCGGAGGTCAAGGACTCTTCCGCGGCGTTCGGCGAAACCACGCCGGATCTGTTCGACGGCGTGATCGCCATTCGCGGCATTGCCGGCGACCAGCAGGCCGCCACCATCGGCCAGGCCTGTTTCACCCCGGGTATGATGAAATCGACCTACGGCACCGGCTGTTTCGCGCTGCTCAACACCGGCGCCACGCCGGTCGCCTCCAAGAACAAGCTGCTGACCACGGTCGCCTATCAATTGAACGGCAAGCGCACCTATGCGCTGGAAGGCTCGATCTTTGTCGCGGGATCATCGGTGCAATGGCTGCGCGATGGCCTTGGGATCATCAAGCATGCCAGTGAAACCGGGCCGCTGGCGGACCAGTCCGATCACATGCAGTCAGTATATCTGGTTCCTGCCTTCGTCGGTCTCGGCGCGCCGTATTGGAATCCGCGGGTGCGCGGTGGGCTGTTCGGGCTGACCCGCAACACCGGTCCCGCCGAACTTGCGCACGCCGCGCTGGAGAGCGTCTGTTACCAGACCCACGATCTGTGGGCGGCAATGCGCGCCGACTGGCCGGAGGCGAAGGCCGCCAACACCGTGCTGCGTGTGGACGGCGGCATGACCGCGTCGGATTGGACCATGCAGCGCCTGGCCGACCTGCTCAATGCGCCGGTCGATCGTCCAATGATCCAGGAGACCACGGCGCTGGGCGCCGCCTATCTCGCCGGCCTTGGCGCCGGCATCTATCCGGAGCCGGCGCGTTTTGCAGACAACTGGCGGCTCGAACATCGCTTCAAGCCCAACATGAGCGAGGCGACGCGGTCGCGAAAATTGAAGGGTTGGAGTCTGGCCGTGAAAGGACTGCTGGCGTCCGATCCGGAGCCGGACGCAATGGAGTAGGCGATCATGCTCGCAGACGGCTACTCGGATGTTCCCCTTGGCAAGGTTGCCGCCGTCGTCACCCATCTCGAGATGTTTGAGCGTCCGCCGCTGCGCGCCGATCCATCCGGTCCGTGGCAGTTGCGCCGTGTGTCGTCGCCGGATCTCGATTGGTTTCGCGCGCTGTTTCGTTCTGTCGGCGAACCCTGGCTCTGGTCCTCCCGGCTCAAGCTGTCCGACGCGGCGCTGTCCGCCATCATTCGCGCACCCGGCGTTGAGGTTTACGCGGTGGACAGCGAGGGCCGAGACCAGGGCCTGCTGGAGCTCGACTTTTGCAAATCGAAGTCCTGCGAAATCGCATTCTTCGGTTTGGCGCCGTCGCTGGTCGGCCGCGGCGCCGGGCGCTGGCTGATGAACCGCGCGCTGGAGCGTGCGTGGGCGGCGGACGTTTCGCGCGTCTGGCTGCACACCTGCACCTTCGACCATCCCGCCGCGCTCGCCTTCTATCAGCGATCCGGTTTCCGCCCGTTTCGCCGGCAGGTTGAAGTCGTCGACGACCCGCGATCCCTGGGCCTACTGCCGCCCACCGCGGCGCCGCACATTCCGTTCATCGTGCCTACGGCCTGAGACGCGCGGTGCGGGTTCACTATCTCAGCGATCTTCACCTCGAAGCCCAGGACTTTCCGTTGCCGCTTCCGCAAGGGGATGCGTTGATCATTGCCGGGGATCTCTGCCACGCGCGGGTGTTCGAGGCGTCCGCTGACGATGGTTACGCCACGGCGCAGCGCGACCGGGTGCTGAAATTTGTCGATCAGGCGCGGGCCAGATATCCCCGCATTGTCCTCGTGCCCGGCAATCATGATCACTATGACGGCGTGATTGACGACACGGCGGCTATCTTCCGCCGCCACTTGCCGGATTTCCTCGTCCTCGATGGCGAGAGCACGGACCTCGGCGGCGTTCCCGTCTTCGGTGCGACGCTATGGGCCGATTTCGAGGGGCGAAACCCCGATGCGATGAAACGAGCGGGCAAGGGCTGCGGCGAGTTCTTCTTTGTCAAACGCCGCGCGGTCGATGAGATGGGAGCGTCGATCCTCACGCGGTTTCGGCCCCCCGATGCGCTGGCCGCCTTCGATCGCGAGACGGCTGCGCTCCGCGCCTTCTGCGCAGACACGGCAGGACAGCGGCCGATCGTTGTGACGCACCACGCACCGAGCCGCGCGGGCCTCAATCCGGCTTTCATCGGCAATGGGCTGGATGGCGCCTATGCCTCGGATCTCGATGCGCTGGTTGAAGCCTCCGGCGCAGCGGCATGGATTCACGGCCACACCCACATCCGGCGCAAGTACCGGATCGGCAGTGTGAACGTTTACAGCAACTGCCGGGGGTTCGCCGATAAAGATCCCTCTGCGCGCAACTTCAACCCCAGGCAGTTTTTCGACCTGTAGCAGCGTTCAATCCGGCCGCCAGAAGCGATCCCTGGGCGAAATCGTCTCGCGCCATGCAAGCACGATTTCGACTTGTCGCAGGAAGGCGGGCCAGTTTGGATCGTCCGGCCGGGCCTGCATCATCGGAATGACACAGCTATCGCGGAAATCGCGCAGCTTAGAGCTTGAGGCCGTCGGCGACGGCGGATCGACCAGACCGGACAGCGGCGCCGGAAAATGATCCGGCGAGATCGGTGGGTGCTCGAAAATGAGCCGCGCTTTGCGCGTACGTTCGTCATCCATGGCGCGACGATAGCATGAGTCGTCCATTTCTCCCGTCGGCCGCTTCCACCGGAACGGAAATGAGCCCCGCAATCGGGTCCGTGCTGCAGATGAAAGGCGCAGCACATCCTGCTGTCTTCGACGCGGCCCGCCGAGTTTCCGATCGCCACGGATGCCGTACGTGCTCTGAGGTAACCTGATTTCATCGTCGTAGCCATGGCCGTGTGGCGGCTCATGTTGAAATCGGATTTGGACTGTGTTTGGCTGTCGCGCTTGTGCGCTCATGTCGCACTGCATTGACGCACATTTTTACGGCAATTGTTCCTCGACGGAGACTTCGGGGCATCGATGGACAAGCAGGCGTTCCGGCCGGAAGAGACCCATCAGCTGCTTGAGAAGCTGGGCGCCGAGATCGAGGCGTCGAGCGAGGGGTTCGGTTGGACCAATACCTTCGCGTCGCTGCAGCGCGAACCGGCCTTCGACAACGAATTTCACGCGGTTCCGGCGTGTCTGATGGTGATGCCGCGCTTCGGCCCCTCGGACATGACTTATCGCATGGATCGTCAGATCGTTTCTCGTCATGTCCGACCGGACGGAGTGTTCTTCCTGCCGGCCCAACACGCCTGCGACGTGATGTTGCACGCGGTGCTGGATACCATTCACGTCTATCTGCGCGCCGATCTGTTCCAGGATCCGGATAACGAGTCACGAAGCCTGCTGTCGGGCATTGCGCCGATGCTGGGTGAGTCCGACGCGGTGATCGGCCATCTGATGAGCGCCATGGCCGATGTCGTGCAGCAGGGTATCTCGTCGTCGTCGCTGCTTGCCGACAGCCTTGCCTTGGCCCTGGCCAAGCGCCTGATCGCGATGAACTATCATGGCGAGCGTCGGTCCCGCGCACGGCCGGCGAACCAGCTCGCTCATCGCAAGATCCAGCAGGTGCGGGAGTTCGTCGAAACCAATCTGGCTACCGACATCAAGCTTGGCGACATGGCGGGCCTCTGCGGCCTCAGTGACGAATATTTCCTGCGCCAGTTCAAGGCAAGCATCGGCGCGTCGCCATATCAATTCGTGCTCAGCCTGCGGATCGGCCGCGCCAAGACGCTGCTCTGCGGATCCGATGCAAACCTGTCCGATATTGCATTGCGATGTGGTTTTGCGCACCAGCAGCATCTCGTCAGCACGTTTCGCCGTTTCACTGGCGTGACACCCGGCGAATACCGGCGCCGCCAGTAGGCGATCGCCGCCAAACATTTCGTGTCAGTTTTTTGCCATGCCATCCGGTTTCGTGCAGGCCGGCGTGGGTTCATGCCCGCTAGGGTCCTCGGAGAACAGGCGCGGACAACAAGGCCGCGCCCTCAGGGGAAACGACCAATGCGCATCGGAACAGTCGGTGCGGAGCCGCGGCTGCATGCCTGCTCCCATCGCCATGGCAATCCACACCGTCACATGACAGCGGGAGTGGCGCCGTGACCGCGCCTCTGATCGTCGGTCTCGGTGGAACGCTGCGCGATGGTTCAACCTCGGAACGAGCGCTGCGTATTGCCCTGGCGGAAGCGGAACGTCTCGGCGCCAGGACACGCATTTTCGCCGGGCAATTGCTCAACCTGCCAGCCTATGACCCGGCAGAGCCCACGCGCAGTGTGGCCGCCGCCGAACTGGTCGAAGCCTTGCACGAGGCCGACGGGATCATCATCGCCACGCCGAGCTATCACGGCTCGATCTCGGGACTGATCAAGAACGCCATCGACTATACCGAAGATCTGCGAACCGACGGACGGATCTACTTCGCTGGTCGCGCGGTGGGCGCGATCGTCTGTGCCGACGGCATCCAGGCGATGGGAGCTACGCTTGCGACCCTGCGCGCGATTGTGCATGCGCTGCGCGGCTGGCCAACCCCGTTCTCGGCCGTCATCAACTCCGCATTGAAGCCGTTTGCGGCCGATGGTTCTTGCCGTGATCCGCAAGTTGCCCAGCAACTGGCGTTTGTGGCGGAGCAGGTCGTGGAGTTCGCGCATATGCGCCGTCTGCACGACGCCACGAGATTCGATTCCGGAAACGCCCGCCGGCATCCGGGCGGAGAAAACCCGCAGGGGTCGCGGCTGATCGAGCTGACGCTGGAATTCATGAACTGACATCCGTGCGGCTGCGACGGCGCACGGCATCCGCACGCAGTCAGCTCATGCACCACAAGATCATTTGAGGAGGCCAACGATGTCTGACGTCCGCTTCAACTTCATGCACTTCATGCCCTATGTGCATCTGCCGCCCAATCACAAGGACTACAAATCGCTGTGGGTGAACTTCCCGAACAAGTACTACGATCCGGAGAAGGCGCACGCGCTTTACGAACAGTATCTGTCGGAACTGGTGCTGGCGGACCGGCTGGGCTTCGACGCCGTTGTCGTCAACGAGCATCACAACACCAGTTACAGCATGATGCCGGCCCCGAGCCTGATTGCGGCGACGTTGATTCCACAGATCCGCAACGCGAGGATCTGCGTCTGGGGCACGCCTCCGAACCTGGAGTACCCCAACCGGCTGGCCGAGGAGTATGCGATGCTCGATGTCCTGTCCAAGGGCAGGCTCGAGGTGGCGTTTCCGCTGGGGACCGGCATGGAATACTGGGCCAATCCGGTTAATCCGGTGACGGCGCGGGAGCGGCATCGTGAATCCATCGACATCATCCTGAAGGCATGGACCGTCGAGGGGCCGACCAGCTATTACGGCGACTTCTACACTTATCGCTTCCTCAACAGCTGGCCGCGGCCCTATCAGCAGCCGCATCCGCCCTGCTACATCGTCGGCACCGGCAGCCCGGAGACCATCGACCTCGCCGCCGAGCTCGGCTTCGGCTATTCGGCGGTGTTCGTCACCCGGCAGCGCGCGCTCGAGCTCAACAACAAGCTGCGACAGCGCTCAGCCGACTTCGGTCACCAGGTGCGGCCGGATCAGCTGCCGCTGGGAGTCCTGACCTATGTGGCGGAGAGCCAGGAGCAGGCCGAGCGGGAGTTTGTCGAACATCTGCAGTTCTTCTTCGAGGACGGCCTGCGCACCACGCCGCAGTTCCTGGCGCCTCCGGGTTACGTCTCGATCGAGCAACTGAAGGCCCGCCGCCGTCGGCGACAAGCTGCACGGCTCATTCGACTTCAAGACGCTGACGGATTCGCTGTTCATCGCGGTCGGCACCGCTGAGAAGGTCGCCAACCAGATCGGCGAGTGGGGGCGGCAGATGGGTACCACCCATTTCAACATCCAGGGCCATCTCGGCAACATGCCGCACTGGAAAGCGGTGAAGAATCTGTCGCTGATCGCGGAGGGTGTGTTTCCCCGCCTGCGCGCCAAACCAACCGCTGCGCAGCGCGTCGCGGCCGAATGAGACGGGAGGTCGATATGGTGACGTTTCAACGGGAAGTTCACAAGGTCAACGGCGTCAACATCGTGATGTACACGGCGGGAAAGGGGCCGCCGCTGTTGTTCCTGCACGGCGCCGGCACATTTCACGGCTTCGAGTTCGCGGGCAAATGGGCCGAGAATTTCCGGGTGTTGGTGCCTTATCATCCCGGCTTCGGCGAATCCGATGACGATCCGGCGATGCTCGATATGCACGATTATGTCATGCATTATGTCGAGCTCCTGGACATGCTCGGTATCGACAAGGTCAACCTGGTCGGCTTTTCTCTCGGCGGATACCTCGCTGCGAGGTTCGCGACCGAGCATGGCCATCGGGTGATCAAGCTGGCCCTGATCGGCCCCGCCGGTCTGCGCGACACCGCGCATCCGGCCGTTGACGTCCTGGCTGTTCCACCTGAACAGCTGCCGGGCCTGCTGGTCTCCAATTTCGAGGTGATCAAGCCGTATCTTCCCGAGAAGCCCGACCTCGATTTCATCGCGGCGCGCTACCGGGAGAGCACCACCGTTGCCCGCCTGCTCTGGGAGCGGCCGTGGGACCGCAAGCTGCCGCGGCAGCTGCATCGGCTGAAGATGCCGACGCTGCTGCTGTGGGGCGAAGACGACAAGATCATTCCCTCGCAGCAGGCGAAGCTGTGGAAGACGTTTGTTCCCGGCGCCGATATCCAGATCGTCAAGGGTGCGGGCCATCTTGTGCTCGACGAGAAGCCGGAAGCGGTGACCGCGGTCGAGCGGTTCCTCGGCTAATCCGCGCAGTTTTCAGAAACGGTCACGACGGGATCGCGCATGGCGCGATCCCGCGGGAGAGGTGTTGTCAACAAAAGCATTGATCAAGGGGAGATAATGCCATGAGCAAATCACGCATCTTCAGTTACGAGAACCTGGTCATGATCCTCATGGGCCTGGCTTTCGGATTCGTCTTTTTCGATCGGCTTGCTCTCAGCTTTCTCGCGCCGTTCCTGGTGCCGGAGCTGCAACTGAACAACACCCAGCTCGGCATGCTCGCGTCCGCACTGGCGCTGACCTGGGCGATCGCCGGCTATGGTGTCGGCGCATTGTCGGACTATCTCGGCAACCGCAAGATCCTGCTGGTGACAGCCATTGTGGTGTTTTCCGCCTGCTCGGTGATCTCCGGCCTCGCGACCTCGTTCCTGATGCTGCTCGGCGCCCGCCTGGTGATGGGGCTTGCCGAGGGGCCGGTGTTGCCGATCGCGCAGTCGATCATGGCGGCTGAATCCTCCGAGCACCGGCGCGGCTTCAACATGGGCGTGCTGCAGAACTTCCTGAGCTCGCTGCTCAGCTATTTCGCTGCGCCGCTGATTCTCGTGGCCATCGGCGCCGCTTATGGCTGGCGCGAGGCGTTCTATATCGCGGGCATTCCCGGCTTCATCGTCGCACTGCTGATCGCGCTGTTCATCCGCGAGCCGAAAGTTGTCGCACCGGCATCGGCTCATGGCGGCGGACACAACACGATCCCGCTCAAGACCATGCTGGGGTATCGCAACATCTGGATCTGCACCATCATCAGCTGCCTGATGGTCGCATGGCTGCTGATCCAGCTCACCTTCCTGCCGATCTATCTGGTGCAGACCCGCGGTCTCTCGCCGGCGGAGATGAGTATCGCGATGAGCGCGCTGGGCTTGGCCGCAGCGATCTCCTCGATCCTGGTGCCGGCGCTGTCGGACCGGTTTGGCCGTCGGCCGATCCTGGCGGTGTTCGCATTCGTCGGAGTTCTCAGTCCGCTCACGACAGTGCTGTTCAACGGCCCGCTGCCGGTGATGATTGTGCTCCTGGGTCTTGGTTTCCTCGCCATCGGCTGCTTCTCGCTGTTCATGGCCACGGTTCCTTCGGAAACCATACCGCCGGCCTATGTGGCGACTGCGCTCGGCTTCATCATGGGCGTCGGCGAAATCGCCGGCGGATTTGCTGGGCCCGGCCTTGCCGGACTGGCGGCGGACACGTTCGGGTCATCGACCCCGATGTGGATTGCCGCCTGCCTCGGCTTCCTGGCTGGCCTGTTCTGTCTGATGGTCGACGAAACGGCTCCGCGCATCGTTGGCTCTGTGAAGCCGCTTCGGACACCCTCACTGGCCTGATGCGCGAATGGTCGCGCGGCAATCGCCGGATATTCGCTCGATTGCCGCACATCCAATCAAGACATGCATGAAGGATCGAAGATGATACATCGTTTCAAGGACAAGGTCGTGCTGATCACCGGTGCAGCCGGCGGGATCGGCCGGGCGGCCGCGGTCGGGTTTGCCGGCCAGGGTGCCCGTGTGGTGGTGGTCGACACCAGCGAAGCGGACGGCCGGCGCACGCTCGACCTGGTCGGCGAGACCGGCGGTGAGGCGATCTTCGTCGCAGCCGACGTCAGCAAGCCCTTGGATTGCGAACGGATGGTGCGGCATGCGATCGCGCAGTTTGGCCGGCTTGATATCGCTTTCAACAATGCGGGCATCGGCAGCACCGGGTTTGCGCTCGCCGACGAGGAGGAGATCGCCTGGGACCGGACCATCGCGATCAATCTCAAGGGCGTCTTCCTGTCGATGAAATACGAGATCGCCGAAATGCTGAAGAGCGGGGGAGGCGTGATCGTCAACACGGCGTCTGTGGCCGGGCTGGTCGGCAATCCGGGGCTTGGCAGCTACTGCGCCTCCAAGCATGGCGTGGTCGGGCTGACCCGGGCCGCGGCGCTGGATTACATCGGCAAAGGCATCCGGATCAATGCGGTATGTCCGGGGGCAACGCGAACCGCCTTGCTCGAAGGCTGGTTCCAGGATCCGGAGGTCGAGCAGCATGTGATGAAGCTGCATCCGATCGGCCGCATTGCCGACCCCGCCGAGATGGCGCGGGCGGTGTTGTTCCTGGCGTCCGACGAGGCCTCGTTCATGGTCGGGCATGCCATGCCGGTCGATGGCGGCCTGACGGCACAATAGGGCGGTCGCCCTCGTGCAGCTTGATTGCTGCCGCTTGGCGAGGCTTCAGCCCCGCGCGGCCTTCTTGCGGTACTGCAGATGAAACGCGCAGGCGCAGCCCGGCGGATGCGATTGCACATCGTCGGCTTCGGCGGCCTTCTCTGTGGTCGGCTCCGGATTGGAGTTCGCCACCGGAATATAGTTCAGCACCGGCGCCAGCCAGCGCTCGGCCTCCGCCACCGTCCAGCCCTTGCGCGCGGCGTAATCTTCGACTTGGTCGCGCTCGATCTTGCCGACGCCGAAGTAGAAGCTCTCCGGATGGCCGATATACAGCCCGGACACCGACGACCCCGGCCACATCGCGTAGCTCTCGGTCAGCTTGACGCCGGCAGTACGCTCCGCGTCGAGCAGGCGGAACAGCGTGCCCTTCTCGGTGTGGTCCGGCTGTGCCGGATAGCCGGGCGCCGGGCGAATGCCGGCATATTGCTCCAGGATCAGCTCGGTGTTGCCGAACGTTTCGTCCGACGCATAGCCCCAGAACTCCTTGCGCGCACGCTGATGCATGCGCTCGGCGAAGGCTTCGGCGAGGCGGTCGGCCAAAGCTTTTACCAGGATCGACGAATAGTCGTCATTGGCGAGCTTGAAGCGATCCGCGATGACGTCCTCGCCGATGCCGGCGGTGACCACGAACGAGCCGATGTAGTCGGCAACGCCGCTGTCGCGCGGCGCGATGAAGTCCGACAACGCCACGTTGAAGCGTCCCTCGCGTTTCTCCAACTGCTGGCGGAGCGTATGATAGGTCGCGATCTGCGTGGTCCGGGTGTCATCGCTGTAGACGATGATATCGTCGCCGACGGAACTGGCGGGCCAGAAGCCGATGGTAGCAGAGGCCTTGAACCACTTCTCGTCCACGATCTGCTTCAGCATCTGCTGCGCGTCTTCATACAGCGAGCGTGCCACAGGACCAGCTTTGGGATCGTCGAGGATCGCCGGGAAGCGTCCAGTCAGTTCCCAGGTTTGGAAGAACGGCGTCCAGTCGATGTATTCCACCAGCTCCGCGAGTGAGTAATCGGTAAAGGTCCTGGTGCCGATGAAGGACGGCGTCTTCGACCGATATTGCGACCAGTCGATTTTCATGGCGTTGTCGCGCGCCTGCTTCAGCGACAGCCGTTTCTTGTCGGCTTGGGCCTTGGCATGCGCGGTCGAGATCTTCAGGTATTCCTGGCGGATATCGGCGGCGTAGGCACCACGCCGCTCTGGCGACAGCAGCGACGAGGCCACGCCCACCGCGCGGCTGGCGTCATTGACGTGCACCACAGGGCCGCGCTTGTAGTTCGGATCGATCTTCACCGCGGTGTGGACCCGGCTGGTGGTGGCGCCGCCGATCAGCAGCGGCAGGTCCAGGCCATTGCGCTCCATTTCCGCTGCGAGATGGCACATCTCGTCCAGCGACGGGGTGATCAGACCGGAGAGCCCGATGATGTCGGCCTGCTCGGCCTTGGCCGTCTCGATGATTTTGGCGGCCGGCACCATCACGCCCAGGTCGATCACCTCGAAATTGTTGCACTGGAGCACGACGCCGACGATGTTCTTGCCGATGTCGTGCACGTCGCCTTTGACGGTGGCGAGCACGATCTTGCCGGCGGAATTGCGGCCGTCGCTGGCGACGCCGTTGGCGCGGTTGCGGGCCTTTTCCTCTTCCATGAACGGCAGCAGATATGCCACCGCCTGCTTCATCACGCGGGCCGACTTGACCACCTGCGGCAGGAACATCTTGCCGTCGCCGAACAGGTCGCCGACAATGTTCATGCCCGACATTAGCGGGCCCTCGATCACCGACAGCGGGCGATCGGCGGCGAGACGCGCCGCCTCGGTGTCGGCCTCGATGAATTCGGTGATGCCGTGTACCAGCGCATGCGACAGCCGCTTGTCCACCGGCCATTCGCGCCAGGCGAGATCGGCTTCCTTGGTCTGCTTGCCGTCCTGGCCGCGGAATTTCTCCGCCAGCGCCAGCAACCGTTCGGAGGCGCCGGGATCGCGGTTGAGGACGACCTCTTCGCAGACTTGGCGCAGCTCCGGATCGAGATCGTCATAGACGGCCATCTGACCGGCATTGACGATACCCATGTCCATGCCGGCTTTGATGGCATGATACAGGAACACCGAGTGCATGGCTTCGCGCACCGGCTCGTTGCCGCGGAACGAGAACGACAAATTGGAGACGCCGCCGGAAATATGAGCATGTGGCAAGTTCTGGCGGATCCAGCGCGTGGCTTCGATGAAGTCGACGCCGTAATTGTTGTGTTCCTCGATGCCGGTGGCGATCGCGAACACGTTCGGATCGAAGATGATGTCTTCCGGCGGGAAGTTCAGCCGGTTGACCAGGATGTCGTAGGCGCGCTTGCAGATTTCGGTCTTGCGCGCGAACGTATCGGCCTGGCCCTGCTCATCGAACGCCATCACCACCACGGCTGCGCCATGGCGGCGCGCGATCGTGGCTTCGTGGATGAATTTCTCCTCGCCTTCCTTCATCGAGATCGAATTGACGATCGGCTTGCCCTGGACGCACTTCAGGCCGGCCTCGATGACATGGAATTTCGAGGAATCGATCATCACCGGCACGCGGGCGATGTCGGGCTCGGACGCCACCAGATGCAGGAACGTGGTCATCGCCAGCTCGGAATCGAGCAGGCCCTCGTCCATGTTGACGTCGATGATCTGGGCGCCGTTCTCCACCTGGTCGCGGGCGACCTGGAGCGCGGCGGTGTAGTCGCCATTGGTGACCAGCTTGCGGAAACGCGCCGATCCCGTGACGTTGGTGCGTTCGCCGACGTTCACGAACGGGATCGCCGGCGTCAGTTCGAACGGCTCCAGGCCCGACAGCCGCAGCCGGGTCTCGACTTCGGCGATCTTGCGCGGGGCATGGGGCGCGACGGCCGCGGCAATCGCGGCGATGTGGTCGGGCGTGGTGCCGCAGCAGCCGCCGACGATGTTGACAAGGCCGGACTGGGCGAATTCGCCGATCAGCCGCGCCATGTACTCCGGGCTCTCGTCGTACTGGCCGAATTCGTT
>JBGMOD010000049.1:0-15732 GCA_041424235.1 Hyphomicrobiales bacterium | reverse complement strand
GCCGTCGTCCTTCGAGGGCCATTCTGCGAATGGCCACCTCAGGATGACGGATTACGTTGGGCGAACCATAACTCATCATGCTCCAGCATCTTTAAAGCGTCGATGGCCTGAGCGCGCGCTTGCAGACAGGGCTCACCTTGCTGCGATTCTGCAGCAGGCATTGCCCGACCTCGGCCTCGCTGGCGCTCATCTGCTCCTGGCAGTAGCTTGACACATCGCTGGCGCAGGCCCTGACCTGGAGTGCACGGGTGTTCGCTTGCGCCATCGCCGAGACCGGCGCGAACGACATCGCGAGGATGGCAAGCGCGCTCACCTTCCGGATCAAACGGTGCCGGGTCATGCGATCAGCTTCTTCGCTTTGGGCGTTTGCACAATGACGTTTGCAGTGCGAGCGGCTCGCGACGGCATCAACATCGCTTCCCACAGCCCGCCGGCAATGATCAGCGGCAAATAAAACAGCATCATCTGCGCGTCCTCTCGAAACCATTCGTGGGACATCAACCGGCGCGACCGGCCGCGGTTCCTGTGCATGGCAACCCTGCGCCGGCGAACGCCTGGCAACAGACTTGTTAGAAGCAGATCGGGAACCAGAATCGACACCCGGCGTTTTCGTCGCCGGAGGTTCGTCATGCCCTATGCGCTGTTCAGCAATGGTGAAAAAATAAGCAAGGCCTTCCCCACCCGGGAGGCGGTATGGACCCACGCCGACGAAGCGGGCCTGGTTATCGACGTGGTGTCCGACGACGCCAAGCAACCGCAACGCGTGCTGGATCAGGACTACACGATCAAGCCGTGTGAGGCCGACGCGGCCGACAAGGCGGCGTGAACGACAATGCCCGGCTTACGCCGGGCATGCCGTATCATTCCTGAGATAAAATCTGCGAAACAAATCTGCGAACTTGACGCGATCACCAGCCGTTGCGGAAGCAGCGGCGACCATACGGCCCGGTGTGCCAGCCCGGCGGGCAGCTGTACAATGGACGACAACCACCATAAGGACCGCGATGCCATCCCGGGCCGCAGCCGCCGAACACCTGGGTCACTCCCGTATCCTCATGAAGTGGCGCAAGTGGCATTGCCTGCGCTGACGCAATTGCCAGCACTCCTCCAATAACAATCGTGATTGCAGCAATAAGAGACTTCATACGTTCCTCCTCTTGTCACAGGCAGCAACGAGAACGTCCCCGCAGACATTTTGCCAAAAAAGTGGCGTTGCGGCAATCGTGGTCGTGGCGACTTCAGAGCAACGTTCAGGAAGATAAACGGCTGTTCAGCCCCGTAGCCCGGGCGAACGAAGCGCCCCCCCGGGGAGCCGCTCATCCCGGATATCGCGGAGCTTGTCATCGGGCCGCGCGTCGCCCGGACCCGTTGGCTCATCCGGGCTGCGAAACATCGGTTTTGCCGATGTCGCGTAGCTTCCTGCAGGCCGCAAACTAACCGCTCTGGGGGTTGCAGCGGCTCACGATCAGCGGGTCCGCCCAGGTCGCGGGCAATTCCGGCAGATCGGCGATCCTGACACCGAGTGTCGACGCCAGCACGTCCCGCGAGAAGGCGGAGGCTGAGGCACGATAGCCGACATCGCCCGGCGTGGGCTGGTCGAAGAAGATCAGGAAGTGAATCTCGTCGGGCCCCAGCACCTCGATGTGATGCGGATAGGCGCGCGGGATGAAATAGACATCGCCGGGGCCGAGTTGATAGGTGTCGGTCGAGCCGTCGGGATCGAGCACCGTCATCCTGGCGTGCCCGCGATGGACATACCCCATCTCCGCCGTCTCGGGATGCCAATGCGGCTCGCGCATGCCCGTGCTGGTGATGCGCAGCGAATACATCGAGATGTCCTTCAGTGCCGGCCAGAACTGGTCGCGCGCCAGCCGTGCGGAACCATAGTCGAAGGCGACCGGCGCCGATTGCGCCTCGACATCGAACTTGTGCGAGTTGCCCTGAGAGGCCGTCGCCGGGATCACGGCCTCACCTTGCCGCCGCACGATGTAGGGGGCTTTGGTCGTGCGCGCGATCGGGGCGAAGGCCGAGGCCGGCAGCCCATAGGTGTTGCCGAGCACCGCGTCCGGCATCGCACCGAATGCGGCGTGCAGGGAAAAATCCTCGGGCCGTTCATGCCGGAAGGCGATGATGAGTTCGGCCGAGACGGCACCGATGTTCTCGATGGCATGGATGGCGCCGGACTCGACATGAAACATCTGCCCGGCGTCGATGACAAAGGACGAAAACACGCTGCGGTTGCCCAGGATCGAGACCAGCAGGCGGCCCGACACGCAGTAGGCCAGTTCGCTCGCATTGGCGTGCCAGTGCGGCTCGCGGATCGATCCTGGCGCCAGCACCAGGCGCTTGATCGACAAGCCCTTCAGGATCGGCAATTGATCCGCATCGACCTGCGTCACCGACCCGAGGTCGCTTGTGAACACGGGACGGCCGCGAACGAGCGACGTGACATGATGGCTGGCCTGGGACATCGGACGGCTCCTTTTGAGCTGCGATCAGTGCCCGCTCCGCAAGCCGTCGGGCACGATGCGCCGATATTTGCGCCCAGTTCACTCCGCGATGCAACACGCCGAAACGCAGCCCCGTGCCACCGATTATGCCACATGGTCTCAGATCGTTTCAGGATCGGCGTTTCAAATCCCGACCGCCGATTTCAATTTCGCGGCTGTGAGCGGCAAATCACGCAGGCGCTGTCCGGTGGCATCGGCAATCGCGTTCGCAAGCGCCGCAGCCGCCGGGCCCTGCCCCGCTTCGCCGGCGCCGAGGAACGGCAGCCCCGGACGATCGATGATATGCACATCGACGCTCAGCGGCGCATTGTTGAAGCGCAGGATCGGATAGGTCGCCCAGTCCACCGAGGTGATACGTGTGTCGTCGAAGGTGACGTTTTCATACAGCGTCCAGCTCAGCGATTGCAGGATCGCGCCCTCGATCTGGTTGCGGACGCCGTCGGGATTGACCACCTGCCCGGTATCCACTGCCGACACCACGCGCATCACATGGATGCGGCCGGTCTCGTGGTCGGTTTCGATCTCCATGGCGATGGCACAGTAGGCCGCGAGATTCTTGTAGCGCGCGAACGCGAAGCCGCAGCCTCGCCCCTCGACCGGCTTCGGCCGACCCTCCCAGCCGAATTTGTCCGCGGCAAGCCGGACGACATCGCGCGCCCGCGCATCCAACAAATGCTTGAGGCGGAAGGCGACCGGATCAGCCTTCGCCGCCAGGGCCGCCTCGTCCATGAAGCTTTCAATGGAAAAGACGTTCATGTAGGCGCCGAGCGAGCGCATTGCCGAGATCCGCAGCGGCATCTCGGCGACGAAGTGGTGCATCACCTCGGCATTGGCAAACGCGTAGATCGGAATCGCATTGCGGTCGCCGCCGCCTTCCGGCAACGGCAGCGGTTTCGGCTCAGGCACGGGAAATGGATTCTCGATGTGCTGGGCGGCAAGCAGCGAGCCCGCCGTTCCCGGCCGCATCGAATGCGTGTTGCTCCTGACATTGAAACGCCAGTCGACGATCTTGCCAGCGGCGTCGAGCGAGGCCTTGATGCCGGTGAGCATCGCCGGGCCATAAGGCTCCCAGGCATGCTCCTGCTCGCGCATCCATTGCAGGCGAACCGGCGTGCCCGGCAGCGCCACAGCGATCAGCGCGGCATCGGCTGCCGCGTCGTCGGCGCCGTTGTGGCCGTAGCAGCCGGAGCCCTGGACGTGGATGCAGCGGACTTTCGCCGGCGGCATCCGCAGCATCTCGGCAATCGCCGCGCGATCGGGATAGACGCCCTGGGTATGGGTCCACACCGTCACCACATCGCCCTCATAATGCGCCACCGCGCAGGACGGCCCGATCGAACCGTGGGATTGATAGGGACGCGTGTAGTTCGCTTCCACCGTGGTCACCGCTGGATCCGCGGCGGCGTGATTGTCGAGGATCTTGTAGTCCTTCGCCGGCAGCGCCGCGATCACCTCCGGCAGCGGGGCCTGCACCGGGAGTTTTGCGGTCTCCTGCCATTGTGCGCTGGCGGCCAGCGCACGCATCGCCTTGATCGCCTGGAACTCACGGCGCGCGACCACGGCCAAGAAATTGCCGTTGTGCACCACCTTGACCACGCCCGGCATCGCGGCAACGGTTTCGATATTGGCTTTGAGGAATTGCGCGCCATAGCTCGGCGGCCGCACCACGCGGGCATGCAGCATGCCGGGCAGCCGCATGTCCTGCACATAGGCTTCGCCGCCGGTGACCTTCGCGGGAATATCGACCCGGCGCAGCGACGTATTCATGATCTTGAAGGTTTTGGGGTCGCGCAGCCGCGAGGTCGGCTCGGCTTTCACGTGCTGGACCGTGGCGCCGACGAGATCGGCGTACGGCAATTTGCTGCCGTCGGGCGCAATCACCGCGCCGGCGTCGGCTCTCAATTGTGCCGCATCGAGATTGAGCCGGCGCGCGGCTTCCGCGATCAGCAGTTCACGCACCTGCGCCGCCGCATGGCGGATCGCAGTGCCGCTGTCCTGCATGGAATGACTGCCGGCGGTGTAACCTTCATTCGCCGTGCGCCCGGTGTCGGCGGTGATCAGGGTCAGCCGTTCCACCGGCACGTCGAGTTCTTCCGCGGCCACCTGCAGCAACGCAGTCCTGATCCCCTGGCCGAGCTCCGCCTTGCCGGAGAACACCGTGACGGCCCCTCGGCTGTCGAGCCGGATCCAGGAATCCAGATAGGGATCGCCGGCGAGGCTGCCGGGCAGTTTCGGCGCGGCCGTGCCGCTCGGCGTTTCCTGCGCATAAGCTGGATCGATGGAAAAGCTCACCACCAGTGCGCCCGCGCCTTGGAGCAGCGCGCGCCGGGAGAGCGAGGCAAGCGGGGCGTTCATCAGGTGGCTCCTTTGGCTGCGGGTGGCGCCGCGCGCATCAGCTCGGCGGCGCGATGCACCGCTTTCAGGATGCGCATGTGGGTGCCGCAGCGGCACAGATGCAGCTGCAGCGTGGCGCGGATCTCGGTGTCCGTGGGGTCGGGATTCCTGTCCAGCAACGCTTGCGCACGCATGATCATGCCGGCGATGCAGTAGCCGCACTGCGCCGCCTGCTCCTCGATGAAGGCCTGCTGGATCGGCGCCGGCTTCTCCACCGTGCCGAGGCCTTCCAGCGTGGTGACCTTGCGGCCTTCCAGCAGCAGGATCGGCGTCACGCAGGAGAATGCCGCAACGCCATCGATCATCACCGTGCAGGCGCCGCACTGGCCGAGCCCGCAGCCATATTTGGCGGCGTTGAGTTCGAGATGATCGCGCAGCACATAGAGCAGCGGCGTGTCCGGATCGGCATCGACGCTGTGACTGCGGCCATTGACCATCAGATCCATCATGACGTTTCCCTACGGTTTCGCGTCGGTGTTGGCAGCCAGCGTGGCGGCACGGGCATCGCGCAGTGGCGTCGCGATATCAGGCCACGCCTCTTTCTTGCGGCTGAAGGTGGTGCGCAGATAGCTGACCAGCGCCGTGATCTGCGGATCGGTCAGTGTCGCGGCAAAGCCGGGCATCACCGGACCACGCTTGCCGTCCGCGGCCGGCACCCCCGCCAGCAGCAGATTGATCAGGTTGCGCGGGCTCTCCGCGTTCACCGTGGTGCTGAGCGACAGGCTCATGCCGCCATAGGGCACCGGGCGGCCGCTGTCGTGGCACATCGCGCAGGCGCTAGCATAGATCGCCGCGCCCTTGTCGTCACCCGCGGCAACCGGCGGAACGGTCTGGCTGCCGCCCGATTGCGGCTTGCTACCGGTGCCCGTGCTGGGAGCGACGTTGACAAGTTCATCGCCCTGACGCTGACGCACCGCGGACGGCTGGCCCATTATGTCGGCCACGTACACGGCGATCGCCTTGACATCCTGGTCCGACACGCCGGCCAGATTGTCGACTACCGGCCCCATCGGCCCGCGTGCGACGCCATGCAGGCCGTGCCAGCCCTGGCGCAGATAGACGTTGAGTGTATCCACCGTCCATGGCACCGGCGACGGCGACGCCGTGTTGATGGTGAAGGCGTGCCAGCCCTCCGCGTCGCCGCCGGCGAATGCCGCATGCGCCTTCTCCGCGCCGAACATGTTGCGCGGGGTGTGGCAGGCGCCGCAGTGACCGATGCCTTCGACCAGATACGCGCCGCGATTCCACACCGCATCGCGCGAGGGATCCGGTGCATACGGCCCGTGTTTCAGGAACAGCAGCTTCCAGCCGGCGAGCACCGACCGCAACGTCAGCGGAAACGGCAGTTGATTGTCCTTTGCCGGCGCACGCACCGGAGGCCGCGTCATCAGGAACGCATACAGCGCGCGATTGTCGTCGTCGGTGACCAGCGTGAAGTGATCGTAGGGGAACGCCGGATAGAGATGCCGGCCCTCGCGATCCACCCCCTCGCGCATGGCGCGCTGGAAGGCTGCTTCCGTCCAGCCGCCGATACCGGTGTCGGGATCTGGCGTGATGTTGGTGGAATAGATGGTGCCGAACGGCGTCGGCAGGCCGAGCCCGCCGGCGAACGCCTTGCCACCCGGCGCGGTGTGACACGTGTTGCAGTCGCCGACAGCGGCGAGTTCGGCGCCACGGCGCACCAAGGCCTGGTCGAACGCAGGTTTCTGGCCGGGATCGCGCGGGGCGATGGCGGGTTTGTAAACCCACGCCAACGCTCCCGCGCCGATCACGACAAAAGCTACAAAAACGCCAACTGCAATCGATTGCATTTTCACGCGAGCAAACCCCGGCTGTCGCTTATCAATTGATCACTATCAAAGCCCGCCGCCAAGTCCCCTCGCCGCGCTCGTGCACGGGAATTGAACGCGCTCGCCGAAATGTGAGGAGGAGCCTGAGTGTTCCGATTTCGAAGCCCGCTTCATTTTCCGCACGTTCTGCAAGAACTTCAGATCGGCAGCACCCAGGCACTTAATTGCTTGTCGCGAGGGCGGCGCCTGAACCAGTTTGCGTGGGACGCAATCGTTCGATGGAGACGTTTTCCAGTGAGCACACGCAACGCACGATCTTCCGCGCTGGTCCATTCCGATCCCCGGAACCAGTTCGATCCATTGCAGGTTCTGGACACCGCCTATGGACGCATCGAAGCCGAACGCGATCGCAACTGCTGGATTTACGTTCGTCCGCTGGCGGAGGCCCAGGACGAATGTCGCAAACTGATGGCGCGAGCGCAGGCTGGCGAACGACTGCCGCTGCTCGGCGTTCCCTTCGGCGTCAAGGACAACATCGACGTTGCGGGCATGCCGACCACCGCGGCCTGTCCGTCCTTCAGCTATCAGCCCGCGCGATCCGCCCACAGTGTCGAGCGTCTCATCGCCGCCGGAGCGATCTGCATCGGCAAGACCAATCTCGATCAGTTTGCCACCGGCCTGTCCGGCGCACGGTCGCCTTACGGCGCCTGCGTGACGGTCGCCAACCCAAACTACATCTCGGGCGGCTCGAGCTCCGGATCGGCGGTCGCGGTCGCCGCCGGGCACGTCGCGTTCGCGCTCGGCACCGACACCGGCGGCTCCGGCCGCATCCCGGCCGGCTTCAACGGCATTGTCGGCATCAAGCCGACCATCGGCCTCGTATCATCGCGCGGCCTGGTGCCGAATTGCCCGACACTCGATTGCGTCTCGATTTTCTGCAACAGCGTGCATGACGGCGAAACCATCCTCGGCCTCATCGAGGGCTTCGACGTCGACGATCCCTACAGCCGGCCGGCGGGCACCGCGCGCGCCGCAGCTCCCGGCTCAGCCTTCAGGTTCGGCCGGGTCAAAAGCGACCAGCTCGAAACTTTCGGTTTGCCCGACTGCGCCGCGCTCTATGAAGACGCCTGCGCCCGCTTTACCGACCTCGGCGGCACGGCGGTCGAGATCGATTTCGCGCCATTCGCGGAAGCCGGCCACATGCTGTTCGCCGGCCCCTGGGTGGCCGAGCGCCGTGCCGCGATCGCCGCCTTGACCGACATCGACACCGGCGACCTGCTCGATGTCACCAGGACGGTGTTGCGCACAGCGACGGGCTTTTCCGCCATGGATGCGTTCGCCGCCCAGCACCGGCTGCTGCGGCTGCGGCGGCAGACGCAAGCCGTTTTGGCCGATCTCGATGCCCTGGTGGTGCCGACCGCACCGCGCCCGATTGCGCTCGATGACATGGCGCGAGATCCGATCACGCTCAACAGCAGCCTCGGCCACTACTCCTATTTCGCCAACCTGCTCGACCTCTGCGCCGTGGCGATCCCCAATGCGGTGCTGCCGAACGGTATTCCCATGGGCGTGACACTGCTGGCGCCGGCATGGTCGGACCGCCCCCTGATGGCGCTGGCACGACGACTCGAAGTCGGCAGCGAGAACACCTCATTCGCGCTGGCGTCGCGCGCGAAGGCGTAAGTGTCTCGACCGGCTTATCTCCGCGGGCCGGCACACCGATCGATGAACGCTGCGAGCAGGCCCGTAATCTCCGCTGGTCGATCCAGGCTCGGCAGGTGCGCGGTGCCGCTCAACTCATGGCCTGAAGCGTTCGACATCGTCGTTGCAATAAAACGGGATCGTTCCTGAATGTGGGGAAACTCCAGGTCACCCCACATCACCAGCGATGGCGCCGATATCTCGCCCAGATGATGGTAGGCTGGCGCGACATCAAGGTTCACCCCGCTCGGCGGCGACCGGAGTACGATGGCGTTCATATCGAGGAAGAGCTGGCGGGCCTGCCCGCTCACACGCCCCTCGGGCGCCAGGGGACCGTCCAGCAAAAGGCGGGCCCTGATCGCGTTCACACGATCCAGATCGCCGCGCGCCTGCGCGTCGTTCAACTCCGCCATCACTCCCTTGATTGCAGGCGGATAGTTCGCCTCGGGTGCGCCGGTCACGTTGGGCGCAATCAGAACAAGGGCACGCACATGTGATGGATGGCGAAGGGCTGCGTCGAGCACCACCCCGCCGCCCTGCGAACAGCCGACAAGGATCACGGGCTCCCCGCCCGCCAAGGCCTCGATCACCGCCATCAAATCGGCAACCGCAGAAAAATCCTCCTTCTCCGCGCGGGTCTCGCCAAAACCCCGCCGATCGTAGGCGATCGCCTTGTTGTGCGTGCCGATGCCATCGAGTTGCGCACGCCACATGCGGCGGTCACAGACGCCAGCGTGCAGAAAGACGACGGGGTCACCACTGCCGACAACGTCCGCAGCCAGCATGGCGCGGCCGGATACAACGCGATGATTGGAGCTCATGGTTCGTCCTGGTCGGTGCGGGGGAAGACCGCCACCATTGCGGCGAAGGGAGCCGATTGAAGACGCGAGGCCGAAGTAAAGTATCCTGCGTGGCGCAGCCCTCAAGGCGACCGATAGATATCTTGCCGAAGAACTTCCATGAAGCGCGATGGATTTCCGAGCTCCTTGAACCCGAATTGGCGATACAAGCCATGGGCGTCGGACGTCAGGAGCAGGAGGCGCCTCAGACCCTGCAAGTCTTCGTGCTCAACGACGCAACGCATCAGCCACTTGGACAGCCCCTTGCCACGATGCTCCTCGAGTATGAAGACGTCGGCAAGCAATGCGAACGTCGATTTGTCCGTGACGACGCGAGCAAACCCGACTTGCGCAGCACGATGGTACACACCAAGGCAGAGTGAATTTTCGATCGCTCGCTCGACGATGGATCGCGGGATGCCGGGCGACCAGTAGCTGTCCTCGGCCAGGAACTTATGAATGACCTCCACGTCCAGGCGATCCGGGTCAGCTGAGATCTCGTAGTCGTCCAACACCTGCGTCTGCACTCGCTTGGGTCCTTGATGCACTCGGATGCTCAAACCAACTTTGCCGGTTCAAGTCTTACACCACCTCGAGGTCCAGCGCCGGTAAATTCTGGATCGAGATCAGGCCACGGTGATATTTGATGATGCCGCGCGCCTGCATGCGGGCAAGCTGAACCGTCACCCACTGCCGTGTCGCGCCGATCAGGTTGGCGAGATCGCCATGGGTGAACGGCAAACCGATCACCACTTCCCGGCCGTGCTGGGTGCCGTAGATGCGCGACAGGAAGATCAGCAGGCGTTGCAGGCGTTCGGTGACCGAGCGCGTTCCCAACATCTGCGCCATGGCCGAATAACATCGCGCCTTGAAGGCGAGCGCATCCAGCAGCGCAACCGCGAGCGTCGGCGACTCCAGAGCCAGCTTGCGCAGGGATGGGCCCGGCAGGAAGGTCAGTTCACTGCGCTCGATCGCCGAGGACGACCACATGTGGGGTCCGGCACCGAACAAATCCGGCCCGCCGACGAAATTTCCGGCAAACCAATACGCCAGCGTCACTTCGCGCCCCGATGGCGCCGCGTAATAGCTGCGGATGCGGCCGGAATTGATCAGGTAGATCCCGGTCTGGACATCGCCCTGGCGCCACACCAGTTCGCCGACCTCCAGCACGCGCTCGCGCCCGATGGCACGCAGCCGCGCGCAATCGGCCGCGCCGAGTTCGTCCAGCAGACCGGGGAGCGGGCGCACCAGGCTATCGGACTCCGCCAGCATGACGCCGGCTGCCGCTGTCATATTCGCTGCTGCCATCCCCTGCCCCCTTTGAATTGATTATGTTGATCAATTCAAGACTCGTGCCAAACCTCTCAACAAGGCGCGCAGGATAGTCCGCCCGCGACCGGCTGCGGGAGAACAAAGTGGGCAACGGCTTTCCAAAGATATTTGGTGCAGGAGAACGAACGGGCCGGCTGCATGTCCAACGGGAGCAAATCCCGTTTTACTGACTCGCGGGCTCGCCCTCAGTGCTCCCGGGCCTGATCGAACGCGCGTTGGCCCTCCGTCCGGATCAGATCGAGGCAATCCTTCTTCAGCGCCAGATACGCCGGCTCCAGCATGATGGCGTGGGAGCGCGGCCGCGGCAGATCGACGGCCAGGTCGCGCAGGATCCGCCCGGGTCCGGCACTCATGATCAGCACGCGGTCCGCCAGCAGGATGGCCTCGTCAATGTCGTGGGTGACGAATACCACCGTGGCGTTGATGCGGCCGCGCAGCGCCAGCAGATTGTCCTGCATCACCGTGCGGGTCTGGGCGTCGAGCGCGCCGAACGGTTCGTCCATCAGCAGCACGCGCGGCTGGTTCGCGAGCGCCCGCGCAATCGCGACACGCTGCTGCATCCCGCCCGACAATGTATGCGGATAGGCATCGGCAAAACGACTGAGGCCGATCATCTCGATCAGGCCGTCGGCAATCGCTCGGGCGTCCTTCGCCGACTTCCCCAGCATGCGCGGGCCATGGGCGATGTTCCTGCGCACGGATTTCCATGGAAACAGATGCGGCTGCTGGAACACCATGCCGACATCGGGCCGCGGCCGCCGCATCGGACGGCCGTCGACGGTCACCGCACCTTCGTACGGCATTTCGAGGCCAGCGATGGCATTGAGCACCGTCGATTTGCCGCAGCCGGACGGACCGACGATGCAGACGAACTCGCCGCGGGTCACGCCGAAGGACACACGGTCCACCGCGATGACCTCGCCCCGCGCCGTGTCAAATACGATGCTCAGGTCGCTGACGGAGATCGCAGCCTCGCTCGGCTGCGACGCGATCGCCGACAGCGGACTCGCGAGGGTCAAGACCGCTTTCGACCGGCGCCTGATCGCCATCATCGCCACCATATGGCCTTCTCCGAAACAACAGTGAACAGCCGGTCCGCGATGAACGACAACAACCCGAGCGCAGCGAGGCCGCCCATCACCTGCCCGGTCTGCAAATTCTGCTGCGCGATCTCGATCCGGTAGACGATGCCGGCAAATGCTCCCGCCAGTTCGGCGGCGACCAGGGTGTAGAAGGAGATGCTGACCGCGGTGCGCAGACCCACGACGATATAAGGCAGGGCGCCCAGCAGGACGATTTCCTGCAGCATCTGCCGGCGCGGCGTTCCCAGCATCTGGGCGGCGCGGATCAGGCCGCGATCAACCTTCTGCACACCGATGTGGGTGGCGAGCCACACCGTGAAAAACACGCCCCACACCACCAGAAACAGCTTGCCCGCTTCCGAGAGGCCGAACCAGAGAATGACAATCGGCACGAATGCGATCGGCGGAATTGGCCGCAGGATGTGGAACAGCGGCGACAGCAGACTGGAGACCAGCGGAAACTGCCCGGTCAGAAGGCCAAGCACGATGCCCATCGACGCACCAAGCACGAAGCCCGCGACCACGCGGCTGAGACTCGCCAGCAGATCGGTGACAAACTGTCCGCTCTTGATCCACGCCACCATCGCCGTCACCACGGTGGAAGGCGGCGGAAACAGCACGATGTTGACGATGCCCGACCGGGCGACGAGCTCCCACACCACGAGAAACAGCGGAATGGAGAGCATGCTGACCAGAAGATTGAGCCGTCGCATGGAGCAGCCTGCGTCCATTGGATCTAGTTTGCCGAGACTGAAATGCGGCTCGGGTCGAGGCTGCGCAGCGGCTCGAGCGCGAGCACCTTGGTGAAATCCGGCATGGTGGCGTTCGGCGGATGGTTGCCGCTGTCGAGCCGCCAGGCGGCATGGATCTTGAGCGTGTCGAGCAACCGATCATCGATGCGGACACGGTAGACGTAGTCCGGCCAGATCGCGGCCAGCTCGTCGCGCTTCATACCAACCGCGTCCGCCACGGTTGCAATCGCCGCATCGGGGTTCGCCTTGACGAAGGTCTCGGCCTCGATCAGCGCCGCGAGAAATTTTCCGACCAGCGCCGGATTGGCATCGAGATAGGCGCGCATCACCACGATGTTGAAGGTTTCGGAATAGACGCCGCGGGTGTCGAGCAGGGTGGCGTTTTCACCCAGCGCTTTGCGGGCGTTGGAGATATGAGGCTCCCAGGTGTCGAACGCGTCGATGCTGCCGGCCGCGAGCGCCGGCAACATGTCCTGCGGGCGCAGGTTCACCAGTGTCACGTCACTGGGCGTCAGCCCGGCCGACTTCAGCAGCCGCGCAGTATAGACCTCGCTGCCGGTGCCGGCGGTGAAGGCGATTGTCTTGCCGCGCAGATCGGCCTTGGTCCTGATGCCGGCGGTCGCGGCGGTCACCGTCTTGAGGTCGGAGTATTCCATGCCGGCGACGAAAGCGATCGGCTGGCCCGCCATGGCGGCGGCGGTCACCGGCGCCTCCGCCGTGGTCGCGATGTCGGCACCGCCGCCGACCACCGTATCCAGGCATTGTTTGCCCGACGTGAAGTTGCTCACCGCAATATCAAGCCCGTGCTTTTCGAACAAGCCGTTCGCCTTGGCGACGATCGCCAGCGCCGAGATCGGCGCCAGGTTTTGCGCAAGCCGCGCCTTGAGCAGTTCGGCGGCCCTGATGTCGGTGGGCGCGATCGCCAATGCGAGAACGGCACTCGCCGCACACGCGACGATGCGGCTGTGTCTGGTCCGCAGCATGAATCTTCTCCGCAGCGCCGTTCCGATAGAAACGGCGCCCTGTTGATCTCTGCGGAGCCTGCCTTGATCGGACCCACAGCAAAACCCGCGCGTCCTCCGGGGACTTGCTTCTTGTCGGAGCTCTTTCCCGAGCCTTCCGGAATGGTTTCCCAGGACGACCTGCAAAGGAAGCAATTAATCGACATTGCATCCGGCGCCACACGAACACGCGCAGCCGCAGTGGACGCCGAGACGTCCATACGGCCCGATGCCGGGCAGCCTGTCATGATGATTGAGTGAGCGATGCCGAGACGAACTTAGCTCGTCCGTCGCGCCGGATTGCCGACAACGGTCGCGCCATCAGGCACGTCGCGCGTCACCACCGAGCCGGAGCCGATGATCGCATCGTCACCGATGGTGATCCCCGGCAGGATGATGGCGCCGCCGCCGATCCAGACATTGGACCCGATCACCACGGGACGACCGAACTCGACGCCGCTGCGCCGTGCCTCCGGATCGCGCGGATGGTCCGCGGTGTAGATCTGCACCGCAGGTCCGATCTGGGTGTCGGCGCCGATGGTGACGGAGACCACATCCAGGATCACGCAGTTGAAGTTGAGGAAGACGCCGCGCCCGACACGGATGTTGTAACCGAAGTCGCAGTGGAACGGCGGCCGGATCACGGCGCCGTCGCCGACCTCGCCGAAGATTTCGCGCAACAGCGCGCGCCGCTCGGTCGCCGGCGCGGCCAGCGCGGCGTTGTAGCGCACCATCCATAACTTGGCCGCGGCCTGGTCCGCCTGAATTTCGGGATCGCCCGGGCGGTACAATTCGCCCGCCAGCATTTTCTGTTTTTCCGATGCACTCATGCCAACCCCAACTTTCAAAACGATGGACGATTCGGAGCTGCGGATATCCGACCGCAAAACCGCAACTCTTCATGACAGCGAATCCTGGGACGCAATTGACACCAAAATAAGAACATCCGCTCTCGCGCCGGTGCGCGAAATTGTCCACATTGCCGGAACCCGACAGGGCTGCGTGACCTGTGACGGCCGTTTCGAGCGCCGCTTTCGCAATGGTGAAACGGATTTCAGAAGGAGCGATCGATGGCGGACCTGCTTCCGACCGACGAGATCATGGATATCGTCGGCTTTCGCCGGCCGCTCCCGCACATGGCGGCCTGCGTGTCGCGCGGCGATCGCATCAAGGTTGTCGCCATCGGTTCGTCGTCGACCCGCGGCGCTGGCGGAACCGAACCCTATCCTTCCTTGCTGCAGACGGCGTTGCGAGTTCGCTATCCGGATCGACAGGTCGATGTTGTGAACAAGGGCATCGATGGCCAGGAAGCAGCCGACGAGGTCAAGCGCTTTGGGCCAGACGTCGTGGCCGAACAGCCGGCACTGGTGATCTGGCAAGTCGGCACCAATGCGGCCTGGAAAGGCTACGACCTCGACGCGGTCGCAGACACGATCAGGAGCGGATTGATCGAACTCAGGACACTGGACGCCGACGTGGTGCTGATGGACCTGCAATACACCACGGCGATGATCGATCCCGCCACCGTGGCCAACAGCCATGACATGAATGCAGGAATCGCGAGGATCGCGCGCGAGCTCGACGTCAACGTGTTTCGCCGCTTCGCCTTGATGCGATTCTGGAGCGTGGTGTGGAAGGTTCCGGTGGCTGACCTCACCGAGCCTGGCGGCGATCATCTCCATCAGAGTGACCTGAGCTATCGCGGTCTCGCACTGGCGCTCGACAGGGTGATTGCGGACGCGCCGAAGGCAGGCGCGTGACGCCAACGATTCCAGAGAGTTGCTGGCTGTCCACAGGCACGCTGCGAAGATCGCGACATCGTTCGATTGACATAAGAACAAAACAAGAACATTATCCTGACCGGTCCACACAATCCCAAATATTTGCCCGAGCATCCGACATGTCCGCAGCCGCACGTCCCGGCGCAACGCGCCATTCCTTGGAGACATCCGATCCGGAAAAATCCACGCTGAGTGAATCCGACCGGCTGGAAGCCGCGGCCGATCAGGCGATCGCGGCCTGCAACGGCGACATGCGCAGCGCCGTCCGCGCGCTGATCCTCGCCAATGAATATCTGGAATACGAACTGTGCGAGATGTTCACCGCCGTCTCCAAGGGGTACGCGCGCGGGCGGGTGAAGCCGAAGCGCGCAGATGGTGCGGCGCTCGAGAAGAAGGCCAGTGAGACGTCGCAGGACGGCGGCGACAAGTCGGCGTAAAGGAATGCGCGTCACCACCCAGTGCCGTCATGTCCCGCGAAAGCGGGGCATCCAGTACGCCCGGTGTGGAAGGCGGATCACAGCGCCCACCAAGCAACGCTTGAGTGTACTAG
>JBGMOD010000048.1:0-2133 GCA_041424235.1 Hyphomicrobiales bacterium | reverse complement strand
AAATCATGCGGATGCGGCCCGACCAACTTCTGCTGCTGCGCCAGGGCGAACACCCGCTCGCGGTCGAGAAAATCCGCTATTACGATCAGCGCGAGTTTGCCGGGCTGTTTGATCCGGCTTGATTTAAGCCTTGCTGGCGACCTTCGCTGCGATAAGCATCCCGAACTACCCGAAAGCTCCTCTGCTGCCCTCACGGCGCGCTTGGGCGGCCGTGGCGAGCGATTCCGTCGCCATCCGTCCCCACTTCTTTCCCGCCCAGCCCGCGGCGCTTGCGCCGCTCCTGTGACGCCGAAGGCGGCACGAAACGAAGGGGGTATCGGCCGAAGGCCGATTCCATTGGTCCCTTCGTTGTTCGCGCGGTGGTCGGGGGCTGACGTTAAAGGATTCTGTTAAATAGGAATTGTTAAGAAGGTTAAGCCCGCAAAAAAGCGAATTTTCCCGTTAGATTACAGCGGCTTAAGCGGACCCTTGGTGGGTGAAACCCCGTGATTCGGTGTGTGATCCCCCGATAGTGGGGTGTGTGAAACCCCGAAGCCAAGGTGTGTGAAACCCCGACCGTTCGCGACCCAAAAGCTGCCGGGAATGTCACTTATCCACAGGCACCCGGCCTCCTGCCATCCCGTGTGCCCCCGAAGCTGCCCGGCGGCTGCACCGCTACGGTGTGTCATCCCCCGATAGTTGGACTGAGGGTGGGTGAAACCCCGATAGTTAGCGTCGGCCTGCAAGCCGGTCCATGTGAGCATCAACCTGATCGGCGCGCTGGCGATCGGCGGCGAAGCGGGCGTGCCGCTCCTCCTCCGCCCGCATCCTTTCACCAAAGGCTAGGGCTTCGGCTTCGCCGCGCAGCCGGAATAACACGGCTGGGCTTTTGTCGGTCGTCTCGGTCAATTCCATGCCATAGTCGGGGAGCTGATCGGCCTCGATCGCCCGCCGCAGCATGCGATTGAACTCCTTGGGTTTGGCGTCGCTGCCGGTCTTGTCGCGCAGCACCTCCACCCTGCACAGCCACCCGCCGCGCTGCGTGCCGGCGTGCTTGCGTGCGATCCGATAGAGCGCGCGTTCCAGCCCTCCCGATAAGAGAAAATAATCGGGGTGCATGGTGAGGAGCGATTTCTCGTTCACGATCCCATCGTAGACCCAATCCGATAGGGTCAGCGTCATGCCGCGGGGCTGCTCCGTCTCGGCGTCCGTGTCGAACGTCCAGCTATCGAGCCAGTTGAATCCGGCATTCTGCCGGCGCTTGGTCGCCCGGATTGAGGTCGTGATCGATGTCGTCTGGAGCCGGAGAAGCGCTGCCTGCAATTCCTGATAATCCCGGCCGCCGGTGCTCCGCTTTATCGCGCGTAGCAGGTCGTAGGGCGTCGTCGTCAGTGTGCGCGGCAGATCGTTGATCCCCTGCTGCTTCATCCTGTTCAGGGTGGACGCCGCCCAGATCAGGATATCGGCATCCCAGATCGTCGCCATGCCGTAGTCGGGTATGGCCTGCACGCGCACCCACGCCTCGCCGTCCGGGCTGCGATACTCGATCGGCTTCAATCGCTTGCGCTTCTGGAGTGAAAAGAACGGCCGCTCCATGACCTCCCGCTGGTCCTTTAGCGGAAGGTCGCCCAGCGCCGGGATGAACAGGTCGAACTCGGGATTGGGATCGCGGCGCTTGCTCACGGCGCGAACCTGGCGTGGCCCCGCTGCACGAGATACTGCCGTAACAGGCGCTCCGTCACGACGGTCAGCGGCTCGCCCCCCTCCTCGACACTGAGCTGGCGCAGCGTTCGGTGCATGTCCTCGGGAATATGGATCAGCACCGGCTTCTTGCCGGGATGGCTGCTCCGACGTTGCGGCGCGGGCGCATCGGCCGTGCGCCGGGTTCTGGACGTGGATGCCGATCGCGCAGGTGCGCGGGCCGGCGTCGGCTCCGACGGCGGCACGGATGCGGGTGCCTCCGGCTCGTCATCGAAAATGCCCGCCAGTGCTGACGGTTTCCTTGCCATCACGCCACCTCGCTTATTGGCTTAGTCGTATAGCCGCTTAGTCGCTTAGCCTCGTCATACGCGGCGCGCAGCTCGGCCGCGGCCTTGCCATCCGGCTCCAGCTCGGCCGCGGTCTGGCCGATCGGCGTGGCGCGGTAATAGTCCT
>JBGMOD010000047.1:0-120313 GCA_041424235.1 Hyphomicrobiales bacterium | reverse complement strand
TCGGTGACGCCGAACGCAGTGCCTTCCGGCAGTCGCAGCTGGAAGAACAGCTCCGGCCGCTCCGAGAGCGGGAAGAACTGCTGCTGCACGGCACCGAAGCCGACGATCGACAGCGCGAAGACCCCAATGGTCGCCATCACCACCGTGCCGCGCCAGCGTACGCACCAGTCGATCACACTGCGGAGGCCGCGGTACATCCGCGTCTCGTAGATCGCATGCGGATCGGCGTGATGCGCCCCACCCTTGGCGAAGTTCGGCAACAGCTTGACGCCGATATAGGGCGTGAAGATCACTGCAACGAACCAGGACGCCACCAGCGAGATCGCAACGATCCAGAAGATGCCCCCGGCATATTCACCCACCGACGAGTTGGCGAAGCCGATCGGCAGGAAGCCCGCCGCCGTCACCAGCGTTCCGGTGAGCATCGGAAACGCAGTGGATTCCCAGGCAAAGGACGCGGCTTTGACGCGGTCCCAACCCTGCTCCATTTTCACCACCATCATTTCCACGGCAATGATGGCATCGTCGACCAGCAGGCCGAGCGCGATGATCAGCGCGCCGAGAGTGATGCGATGCAGGTCGAGGCCCATCGCATTCATCACGATAAAGACGATCGCCAGCACCAGCGGCACCGACAGCGCGACCACGATGCCGGTGCGCCATCCCAGCGCGAGGAACGAGACGAACAGCACGATCGCCAAGGCCTCGATGAAGGAATGGACGAACTCGCTCACTGCATGATCGACCACCTGCGGCTGATCGGCGATCTGCTTGAGATCGATGCCCTGCGGCACGGCGGCCATGAATTCAGCGGTGGCGTTCTTGACGTCTTCGCCGAGCTCGAGAATGTTGGCGCCCTTCGCCATCACGACGCCGATGCCGAGCGCGGGCTTGCCCTCCTGCCGTACCATGTAGTCGGACGGATCCTCATAGCCGCGCGTGACGGTTGCGATGTCGCCGAGCCGGAACACCCGCCCGCCGCTCTCCACCGGAGTTTCCGCCACCGCCTTGGCGCCATCGAGCGCACCGGTGACCCGCAGCGGCACGCGCTGCGACGAAGTTTCGACCACGCCGCCGGGACTGACCGCATTCTGCTTGGCCAGCGAATCGAAGATCGCCTGCGGCGTGACGCCCAGTGTCGCAAGCTTGGCGTGGGAGAACTCGACATAGATCTTCTGGTCCTGCACGCCATACAGATTGACCTTGGTGACGTTGGGAACCTTCAGCAGCCGCTGCCGCATGCCCTCCGCGATAGTCTTGAGCTGGGCGTAGTTGGCGCCGTCACCGGTCATCATGTAGAGAATCGAATCGACATCGCCGTATTCGTCGTTGACGCTCGGGCCGATCAGGCCGGTCGGCAAATCGCCGCTGATGTCGGTGAGCTTCTTGCGGAGCTGATAGAACAGCTGCGGCACATCTTTGGCCGGCGTGTTGTCCTTGAACGCCACCTGCATCGCGGTGAACGACGGCTTGGTGTAGGTCGTGACCTTGTCGAAGTACGGCAGTTCCTGCAGCTTCTTTTCGATCGTGTCAGCGACCTGGGACTGCATTTCCTCAGCGGTCGCGCCTGGCCAGATGGCGGTGACGACGGCGAGCTTGATGGTGAAGGAGGGATCTTCCGCGCGCCCGAGCGAGCGGTAGGAGAAGAAGCCGGCCACGCCGAGCGCGACAATGAAGAAGAGAATCAGCGCGGGATGGGCGACGGCCCAGGAGGACAGATTGAAGCGCTTCATGATCCCCTCCCGGCTCAGAACGACAGCGCCGCGACGACCCGGACCTTCTGGGCCGGATCGAGCTTTTGCACGCCCAGCGCGACCACGCGCGCGCCTTCTTCGACGCCACCGGTGATGACGACGTCGTTTGTGCCGTAGGACTTCACGGTGACCGGCTGCAGCTTCACCGCGCCGGTCTCGCGATCGACCACATAAAGCGAGGCTCCATCGCCCTGGCTGAACAGCGCCGACAGCGGCACGCGCGCGACGCGCTGCTGGTCGGCATCCGCCAGCGTCAGTGTTGCGGTCATGCCGAGCTGCATGTCGTCGGTCGCGTCCGGCAGAGAAAACTTGGCGAGATATGTGCGGGTGGCGGTATCGGCCATCGGCGCCAGTTCGCGCAGCTTGGCGACGTACTTTTTGTCCGGCTCCGACCACAGCGTCACACGCGCCGCACCATCGCGGGCACGGGTCAGCAGCGTTTCAGGAATCGCCACCACCGCTTCCTTCTCACCCGAACGCGCCACGCGGATCGCGGTCTGGCCCGAGGCCACCACCTGCCCCGGCTCGACCAGGGTGGCCGTGACGACACCGCGCGCATCCGCGGTCAGCGTGGTGTAGGACAGCGAATTCCGGGTCAGCTCGACCGAGCGCTCGGCACGGGTGAGACGCGAACGGGCCTCGTCCGCAGCCGCTTTCGCCTGGTCGACCTGGGCATCGGTTGACCAGCCCTTGGTGCGCAGATCCTTGGCGCGGGTTTCCGCGGCGACGGCCTGCGCCACCACGCCGGTGGCGGCGCGATATTCCGCGTCCGCCTGTTCGGCCTGCAGTCTTAGGTCGACCTCGTCGAGCACGGCCAGGGGCTGCCCGGCGTCGACCCGCTGGCCGACCTCGACCAGGCGCTTGGCCACCTTGCCCGCAACGCGAAAGCCCATGTCCGTTTCGATGCGGGGACGGATGGTGCCGACAAAGCTGCGTTCGGGCGCTTCGGCCTCATAATGAACGGTGGCGACCAGCACCGGACGGCCGGAACTGGCCTGCTCCGCTGGTTTGTCGTTGCAGCCGGCCAGCGTGAGGGCCAACAGGCTGACGGCCAAAAGGACCGCCGGAACCTTAATTAAGGCACTGATTTTGTGTGAATTAATCTCGATTCCAGACATAGCGCCGCTCCCGAAGCTGACTGGAGACGGAGATTATTTGATTACTGATGAATGTCAATAATCGTCAGTGATCAATCATAAAGCATCACGCTGAAGAATGCGCCAGCAGACAATCCCGTCTCGAATGGGTGTCGACGGCACGCCGGACCAGTCTCTCCACAAACGACAAGGCCCGCACGGAGGTCCGTGCGGGCCCAACCATCCGAGGACAAGCGATCGTCAGCGCGTCTTCTGCGGCGCTTCGGCGAATTCAGTCCTGGTATCGTGCTTGAGCATCAGCACCAAAAGTCCACCGATCAGGGGCATGATCGCAAGCGCAAGCAATCCAGACGACGTGCTGCCGGTCGTGTCCTTCACCCACCCGACCAGATAGGGGCCGCCGAAGCCGGCGAGATTGCCGATCGAGTTGATCAGCGCGATCGCTCCCGCCGCGGCGGTGCCACTCAGGAACGCCGTCGGCAACGTCCAGAACAAGGCGAAGATGCAGAACACGCCGATCGCAGCGAAGGTCAGCGCGATCATGGTCATGACCGGGTCGTTGAGGTAGCTCGAGGCACCGAGCGCAACCGCGGTAAGGAAAAACGGCAGCGCCACGTGCCAGATCCGCTCGCGTGTCCGATCGGAATGCTGGCCCCACAAGATCATGGCGATCGATCCGAACAGATACGGAATCGCGGTGACGAAACCGGTCTGCAGGTTGGTCAGGCCGAACGCCTTCACGATCTGCGGCAGCCAGAACTGCATGCCGTAAAGCGCTCCGACGAACCCGAAATAGACCAGACTTAGGATCAGCACCTTCGGCGACGACAGCGCCTGCCCCAGCGTCATGCCGTGTGCCGCATCGCGCGCGGCTTCCTCGCTCGCCAGCCGGGTGGCCAGCCACTGCTTCTGCTCCGCCGACAGCCAGGTGGCGCCGGTGGGACGATCGGTGAGATAGAACCACGTCACCACACCGAGCACGATGGACGGAATGCCCTCCAGGATGAACAGCCACTGCCAGCCCTTGAGGCCGCCGACGCCGTCAAGGCCGAGCAGGTAGCCCGAGATCGGCGCGCCGATCACGGTCGAGACCGGCACCGCGATGGCGAACGCGGCGAGGATGCGGGCGCGATACTCGGCCGGATACCAGTAGGTGAGATAGAGGATGATGCCCGGAAAGAACCCCGCTTCCGCTACGCCGAGCAGGAAGCGCAGCACATAGAAACTGGTGCTGCCGCTGACCAATGCCATTAGCGCCGAGATGATGCCCCAGGTGACCATGATGCGCGCGATCCAGCGGCTGGCGCCAACCTTGTGCAGAATGATGTTGCTCGGCACCTCGAACAGGAAATAACCGATGAAGAAGATGCCCGCCCCCCAGCTGAACACCAGCGGCGAGAACTTGAGTTCAGCGTTCATGGTCAAAGCGGCGAAGCCGAGATTGACGCGGTCGAGATAGGCGAGGAAGTAGGCCAGGATCAGAAACGGAATGATCCGCCATGAGATGGTCCGGATGGTCGACGTCTCGAGTTCGCTCTTGTCGCCGAGCGACGATCCCATATGTGCTGGTGCCACACTCATCTGTTTCTCCCCGTAACGTTTCTTGTTGGACATGGCATCACGGTCACCACAGTCCGGCCCGACGACCGTGGCGAAACCTGCGATCGATTTCAATCACTTATTTTCGATTGCCGCTTGAATGCACCGCATCAGCCGGCCAAGGCCCGGCCGATCCTTGCCGCAGCCTGATCGACGGTCGCCTCAGTGGTGCAGAGGCCGAAACCGAAACGAAGCCGATCGCCGCGATGGTCGCACTGCAGGTCGACGGCGGCCAGCCGGGTTTCGATCTCGGCAGCGCGTGACGTGCGGAAGGTGAGGAAATTGCCGTGCTCGGCGCCCGGCCCGAACGGCGTCATCACATCGGCGCGCCGCAAGCCTGCGATCGCCAGCGGATCGACCGCATCAAGGAAGTGCGTCATCAACGCCTGGGCATGATGGTGGGCCTCGCTGGCGGTGAGTCCTTCGCCGGCAAGCCAATCGAACACGGCGGCCAACCTGTAAAGACCCGACGGATCGAAGGTGGCGCCAAGGAAGCGGCCGGCGTGATCGGGATACCCCACCGACTTGCCCGGAGGCGCCGCCAGCGATCCGAAATCGGCGAACCATCCGGTATCGCGCGGACGCGGGCCGTAGCCGGGCGGACAATGCAGGAAACAGCAGCCCTCGCCGGCCATGGCGTATTTGTAGCCGCCCGCAAGATAGAAGACGCGATCGGCGATGTCGGCCAAATCAGTCGGACGCGCCATGAAGCCGTGGTAGCCATCGATCACGAGAAACGTGTCGCGTGAGCGCACAGCGGCGGCCAGCGTCTTGAGATCGCCGCAAGTGGCTGCCGAATTGAAGAACACTTGGCTGACGAAGACGAGATCGTATTCGCCCTCAGCACATGCGGCATGAAACCGCTCGGTGAGGGTTGCAAACGGCTCGGTCGGGATCCGCGTCACCGCGACCAGCCCATCCTCCTCCAGTCGTTCCAGCTGGCGCCGTGCCGTATGAAATTCGGCGTCAGTGGTGAGGATACGGGTCGACCGATCAGCCGGAAAACACGACAGCAGCCGGCGCAGGAACTCGTGGGTGTTGGGCGCCACCGCAATGGTCGCAGGATCGGGCAAACCGAGATGCCGGGCGATCGCGGCCTGCACCCGCGGGATCAACGCGCCAAACACCAGGTCCCATTTGTCGCCGGCAAGCCGCGCCGCATCACGCCAGCATTGCTCCTGCGCCGTGAGTGTCACGTCAGGCCAGTCATGATGGCTGTGACAAGCGAGATTGATTCGGTTCGGCGCAGCCGCCTGGAACCGGGAGAAATGTGCGCTGAGATCGAGCATGCTCATGATGCGTAGACGAATCCCATCAGGGCCTGGATCTGCGGCGGCAGCTCCGGCACCGCCGCACGCGGGATCAGGAATGTGGAGAGCCGGAACAGGTCCGAGAACACCCGATGCCGCTCGGCCGTGGTGCGCAGATAGGCATGGCCCGACGAGCCGCCAGTTCCGATCTTCACGCCGATCATGCGTTCCACCATAAGCGCGTGCCGATAGCGCCACAGCGTCATGGTCTCGTCGATGTCCATCAGCGCGGCGAGCAGCCGGAACGCCGGCTGCACCGCCGGCTTGTCGCGATACAGCGTGATGAACAGGGCGGCCTGGACGGAGGGCGCCGACAGCCGCCAACCACCGCCGTCCTCGGTCGGCGAAAAGATCGCCGAAAACGAGGCGATGGCGCGTTCGATGCTCCTGAGTTCGAGCTCGCGCTTTTCCGGCGGAATGGCGGGGTCGTTGCGCACCATGTCCGCATCCCGCGCCAGATGTTTTTCCACAGCGGTCCGGTAGGCGTCCCGGAAGGTTGCCCCGCCCCAGTCGAGAAATGGCGTTCGCGCGAGCCACTGGTCGAGCAGATCGAACAGCGACGGCTTCTCGTTGGCCGCCCGCAGCGCCGTGCGGTCACGCTCCGACAGGCGTTCGTCGATCGCTTTGTCGTCGAACGGAATGCGGGTCGCGCTGGCAAGACCCAGCCGCGTCTCGATCAGCCGGAATTGCAGCGATTGGAAACCCGAGGCCGGCATCAGCAGGTCGCGGAAGTCCAGGAAATCGAACGGCGTCATGGTTTCCAGCACATCAAGCTGAGCGACCGTGAGCTTGAGCACTTCATGAATGCGGTTGAGGCCGTGAACGACGCGCGCCATGGCATCGTCGTTGACAGGAATGGTGCCGAAATCTGCCTCAATCCGGTCGAGCTCGTGCAGGATCTGCTTGAACCACAGCTCGTAGGCCTGATGGACGATGATGAACAGCATCTCGTCATGGGCTTTGACGCCGATCTTCGTGCTTTCAGGCTCCTGCGCCGACAGCAGCCGATCGAGCTTGAGATAGTCGCCGTAGTAGACCGGTGCGCGGGCCATGCTGGGATCTCCTCGCGCACAGGCTGACGGGACCTCACGCGGAGGTCAACACATATTTTATATATAAAACATACGCCCGCGGCTGCCGATCTCCCGAAGCGGCATGTGCCTAATCTTCGGGCTCTTCCTCGGCACCGTTCTTCACGGGGATCGCCATCAATTCGGTCTCGAGCTCGCGCAGCATCCCGTGCAGCACCTCGAGCTTTTTCGCGCCAAAGCGTCGGGTGATTTCCGCATAGATCGTCTCGGAGATCGGCGCCACCGCTTCGATCAGCGCCAGCCCGGCCGGCGTCAGCGAAACGATGCCGCGGCGCAGGTCGCTCTCGGGCGAGCGACGCTGGATCAGTTGGCGCGCTTCGAGATCCCGGAGGATTCGCGACAGGCTCGGCCCCAGCAGATAGGTCGCCCGCGCCAAGTCGCTGACCTCGATCTGGTCGATGGTGGTCAGCGCCCGCAGGATCCGCCACTGTTGCTCGGTCAGCCCGTGATCGCGCAGCGACGGGCGGAATTGCCGCATCACCGCTTCGCGCGAGCGCAGCAATGCCATCGGCAGCGAGCGCGAGAACTCACGCATCGGCGTTTTCCGAGCTGCGGTCTCGGCGGCGGCCAGCCCCCTATCGGTTGCCGCGCCGGCGTCGGTGTCGACGCCGGCTTTGGATTTGCCCGGCGTCGATGGTGTTCGCAAACGTCCTGCCATCTGCCTCGTCTATCACGCGTTGCAGCATTTTTGCCAACGCATGTCGGCAAGATTAGTCCACAACGCCATTGATCCGATCAATTTAACATGTTAAATACTTTTCCGACAGGCTGAAAAACGGACTTTTCCAGATGAGTTTGCCCCACGACGCCATCCAAGACGCCGCACGACGGCTGTTCGCGGCGGAAAAGAACCGCAAGCAGATCCGCCAGCTGTCGATCGAATTCCCCGGCATGACCATCGACGACGCCTATGCGGTGCAGAAGGCCCTCGTCGACCTGAAAGTCACCGCTGGAGCGGTGGTGCGCGGTCACAAGATCGGCCTGACATCCAAGGCGATGCAGAGTGCGCTGAATATCGACGAGCCGGATTCCGGCGTACTGCTGGACGACATGTTTTTCAACGATGGCGGCATCGTGCCGGCGGACCGTTTCATCGCAACCCGCGTCGAGGCCGAACTCGCCTTTGTCATCAAGCATCGGCTCGCGGGCCCGGACTGCACGATCTTCGATGTGCTCAACGCCACCGACTTCGTGGTGCCCGCACTCGAGATTCTCGACACCCGGGTCGAGCGGCTCGACCCGCAGACCAAGGCCACCCGCAAGATCGTCGACACCATCGCCGACAACGCCGCCAATGCCGGTATCGTGCTGGGCGGACGGCCGCTGCGTCCCCTGGATACCGATCTCAGATGGATCGGTGCGCTGTGCTATCGTAACGGCCAGCTTGAGGAAACCGGCCTCGCCGCCGGCGTGCTCAATCATCCGGCCAACGGCATCGTCTGGCTGGTGAAGAAGATCGCCCCGCTCGGTCTTGCGCTGGAGCCGGGCCAGGTGGTGCTTGCGGGATCTTTCATCCGCCCGATCGAAACGCGCAGCGGCGACACCATTCAGGCTGATTTCGGAGCCTATGGCTCGGTCAGCTGTTATTTCGCCTGACGACAACGGAGTCATCACGCATGCCGCATTTCACCATCGAATATTCCGCCAATGTCGCCGAGCGCACCGACATGCGCGAGGTGGTCGAAGTGATCCGCCGCGCCGCGGTCGAGACCGGCGTGTTCCCACTTGGCGGCATCCGCGTTCGCGCCATTTGCTGCGATGACTACGCCATCGCCGACGGCAATCCGGAGTTCGGCTTCATGGCGCTGGTGTTGCGCATCGGCCGGGGACGCGATCTCACCACGCGCCAACGCGCCGGCGAGCACGTGTTCAAGGCACTCTCGGCTCATCTCGAACCGGTCTTCAAGTCCAGCCGGTTATCACTGTCGCTGGATATCGTCGAGAACACCGAAGAGACAAGCTGGAAGAAAAACAACATCCACGACTATCTCAAAGCCAACGCACTCTGAAGGATACGCCGACCATGGCAAAACCTCCCGCCGATCCGGCCGCCGTGTTCGCGGCAAATATGGACCGCGCCAAGCCGCTGCTGGCAAAGCTGCGCGCCGACGGCATCGGACACTTCATCGACGGCAAGGTCGTTGCCGCGACGTCCGGCGAAACGTTCGACACCCACTCGCCGATCGATAATGAAAAGCTTGCCAGCGTCGCGCGCGGCAATGCGGCGGACATCGATGCGGCGGCGAAGGCGGCCGAAAGGGCTTTCAAACCCTGGCGCGACATGGCGCCGGCGGCGCGCAAGAAACTGCTGCACAAGGTGGCCGATGCCATCGAGGCCCATGCCGACGATATCGCGGTGCTGGAATGCATCGACACCGGCCAGGCCCATCGTTTTATGGCCAAGGCCGCGATCCGCGCCGCGGAGAACTTCCGCTTTTTCGCCGACCGCGCCACCGAAGCGCGCGACGGCAAAAACCTGCCCAGCGAAGAGCACTGGAACATCTCCACCCGGGTACCGATCGGCCCGGTTGGCGTGATCACGCCGTGGAACACGCCGTTCATGCTCTCGACCTGGAAGATCGCCCCGGCGCTCGCCGCCGGCTGCACCGTGGTGCACAAGCCGGCGGAATGGTCGCCGATCACAGCCGACCTGCTGGTTCGCCTCGCCCACGAGGCCGGTGTTCCCGATGGCGTCTTCAACACCGTGCATGGCTTCGGCGAAGACGCCGGCAAGGCGCTGACCCAGCACCGCGCCATCAAGGCGATCGCGTTTGTCGGCGAAAGCTCCACCGGCTCCGCCATCATGGCGCAAGGCGCGCCGACGCTGAAACGGGTGCATTTCGAGCTTGGCGGCAAGAATCCGGTGATCGTGTTCGACGATGCGGACCTCGAGCGAGCGCTCGATGCCGTCGTGTTCATGATCTACTCGCTGAACGGCGAGCGCTGCACGTCGTCCAGCCGCCTGCTGGTGCAGGACACCATCGCGGACAAATTCAACGAAAAGCTCGCCGCACGGGTGAAGGCGCTCAAGATCGGCCATCCGCTCGATCCCGCCACCGAAATCGGACCACTGATCCACGAGCGCCATCTCGCCAAAGTCTGCTCCTACTTCGACATCGCGCGGCAGGACGGCGCCACCATCGCGGTCGGTGGAGGAGCGCATGCCGGACCGGGCGGCGGGTACTATGTGCAGCCGACGCTGGTGACCGGCGCCACCAGCGCCATGCGTGTGGCCCAGGAAGAAGTGTTCGGGCCCTTCCTCACCGTAATCCCGTTCAAGGACGAAGCCGACGCCGTCAAGATCGCCAACAGCGTGGAATACGGCCTCACCGGCTACGTCTGGACCAAGGACATGAGCCGCGCGCTGCGCGTCGCCGACGAACTCGAAGCCGGCATGATCTGGCTCAATTCGGAGAACGTGCGGCACCTGCCGACCCCGTTCGGCGGCATGAAGGCCTCCGGCATCGGCCGCGACGGCGGCGATTATTCATTCGAGTTCTACATGGAAACCAAACACGTCAGCCTGGCCCGCGGCACCCACAAGATCCAGCGGCTCGGCGTCTAAGAAACCGATAGACAGAGGAAACCATCATGCCCGCTCCGCAGCACATCTTCGATCCGCCATTCAACGTCCTGCGTTCCAGCCACGTCGTGCTGGACGTCACCGATCTCGCAGCGAACAGAACATTCTACGAAAACGCCATCGGCCTGCATGTCGAAGACGCCGACGGCGACGCCGTCTACTTCCGCGGCTACGAAGAGCACCAGCACCACTCGCTGGTGCTGCGCAAGGCCAAGGCGAACGCCTGCCGCCGCATGGGCTTCAAGGTCGGCAACGAGGGCGACCTCGACAAGGCCGCAGCCTTCCTGAAAGAGAATGGCATCACCGCCACCTTCTCCGAACAGCCGTTCCAGGGCCGCACACTGCAGTTCACCGACCCGCTCGGATATCCGATCGAGCTCTATGCCAAGATGGACAGACGGCCGCACCTGCTGCGCCGTTACGACCTCTACAAAGGTTGCCATCCGCAGCGGTTCGATCACTTCAACGTGTTCTCCCACAATGTGCAGGGCACCGTCGATTTCTACGCCCGGCTCGGTTTCCGCCTGACCGAATTCGCCGAGGAGGATGGCCCGAACGGACGCATTGCCGCCGCCTGGATGCATCGCAAGGGCAATGTGCATGATTTTGCCATCACGAACGGCAAAGGTCCCCGCCTGCATCACTTCGCCTACTGGGTGCCGACCGCCATGAACATCCTGCATCTGTGTGACGTGATGGCGTCGAGTGGCTATCTCGACAACATGGAACGCGGACCCGCGCGCCATGGCATCGCCAACGCCTTTTTCCTCTATGTCCGCGATCCCGCCGGCCACCGCCTCGAGCTCTACACCAGCGACTACAACACCATGGACCACGACCACGAGCCGCTGCGCTGGTCGCTCAGGGATCCGCGCCGGCAGACACTGTGGGGCGCGCCCGCGCCGCGCTCCTGGTTCGAGGAAGGCTCGCCCTATACCGACCAGCCGGTGCACGAGCCGCTGTTCGTCGCCGACGTCATTGTCGCAAGCTGATCGGACCCGAGATGACCCTGCCTCTGCGATTCGCCACCTACCTGAAGGATGGCACCGAGCGTTACGGCGCTGTTGTCGGCGACGGCATCATCGACCTGTCGTCGCGGTTCGCGGCTGAATATCCGACCCTGCGCGAGGTCATCGCGGCCGGTGCGATGCCCCGGCTCGCGGATGCCGCTGCCGCCCGCGCGGCGGATCATCGCCTCGGCGAGATCGCCCTGCGGCCGCCGATCCCGGCGCCGGAAAAGATCATCTGCATCGGCGTCAACTATCCGGACCGCAATGCCGAATACAAGGACGGCCAGGACGCGCCGAAGTATCCCAGCATGTTCATGCGCACGCCGCGCTCTTTTGTCGGCCACGGCGCGCCACTGGTGCGCCCGCAGATTTCGCAGCAACTGGATTATGAAGGCGAACTGGTGCTGGTGATCGGCAAGGCAGGCCGGCATATCGCGGAAAAGAATGCGCTCGATCACATTGCCGCGGTAACGCTGTGCAACGAAGGCACCATCCGCGACTGGGTGCGGCATGCCAAATTCAATGTGACGCAGGGCAAGAACTTCGATTCGACCGGCAGCCTCGGCCCCTGGCTGGTGCCGTTCACCAGCGAAGCGCAGATCGCCGATGTTCACCTCACCACCAAAGTCAACGGCGAATTGCGGCAGGATGACCGCACCAGCCGCTTGATCTTCGGCTTTCGTTATCTCATCAGCTATATCTCGACCTTCACCACGCTGGTGCCCGGCGACGTCATCGTCACGGGAACACCGACGGGTGCGGGCGCCCGGTTCGACCCGCCGCGTTATCTCAGGCCCGGCGACGTCATCGAGGTGGAAGCGGATGGAATCGGTGTGCTGACAAACGGCGTCATCGACGAACAGGTGTAGGGAGCAGGCGATGACGGTACGTTCGGGCGGCGAGGCAATCGTCGACGGTCTCTTGGCGCATGGTGTCGATACGGTGTTCGGCCTGCCCGGCGCGCAGATCTACGGATTGTTCGACGCGTTCAAGCAGGCGGAGTCGAAACTCAAAGTCATCGGCGCCCGGCACGAACAGGCCTGCGGCTACATGGCGTTCGGTTACGCACGCTCCAGCGGCAAGCCCGGCGTGTTCAGTGTGGTGCCCGGCCCCGGCGTGCTCAATGCCAGCGCGGCGATGCTGACCGCATTCGGCTGCAACGAGCCGGTGCTGTGCCTGACCGGACAGGTGCCGACGCAATTCCTCGGCAAGGGCCGCGGCCACCTGCACGAGATGCCGGACCAGTTGGCAACCCTGCGCAGCATCCTGAAATGGGCCGAGCGCATGGAATATCCGGACGCCGCGCCCGCGATCGTGGCCCGTGCGTTCCAGGAAATGATGTCCGGGCGGCGCGGCCCGGTCTCGATCGAAATGCCGTGGGACGTCTTCACCCAGCGCGCGGCGGCCACTGGGGTGGCGCCGCTCGCGTTGCTGCCCGCGCCGCAGCCCGATCCCGATCGCATCAAGGCGGCCGCAACCCTGATCACCGCGAGCAAGGCGCCGATGATCTTCGTCGGCGCCGGGGCCATCGAGGCCGGTGACGAAATTCTCGAACTGGCGGAGATGATCGATGCGCCGGTGGTGGCGTTCCGCAGCGGCCGCGGCATCGTCAGCAACGCCCACGAGCTCGGGCTGACCATGGCCGCCGCCTACCGGCTGTGGCCGCAGACCGATCTCATGATCGGCATCGGCACCCGGATGGAATTGCCGTCGTGGCGCTGGCCTTACCGGCCTGCCGGACAGAAGTCGATCCGCATCGATATCGATGCGTCCGAGATGCGCCGCTTCACGCCGGACGCACCGATCGTGTCCGACGCCCGCACCGGCACCCAGGCGCTGCTCGAGGCGGTTCGCAGGCAGGGTTACAGCAAGACCAGCGGCCGCCGCGCAGCTATCCGTGAAGCGACAACGGCGGCCGAGCAGCAAATCCAGTCCGTGCAGCCACAGATGGGTTATCTCAATGTGCTGCGCGACGTACTGCCCGACAACGGCATCGTCACCGACGAGCTGTCGCAGGTGGGCTTCGCCTCCTGGTACGGGCTGCCGATCTACAAGCCGCGCACCTTCATCTCTTCCGGCTATCAGGGCACGCTCGGTTCGGGCTTCCCGACTGCCTTGGGCGTCAAGGTAGCCAACCCCGACAAGCCGGTGGTCGCAATCACTGGCGACGGCGGCTTCATGTTCGGCGTGCAGGAACTCGCCACTGCGGTGCAGTACAAGATCGGCGTGGTAACGCTGGTGTTCAACAACAGCGCCTACGGCAATGTGCGCCGCGATCAGAAGACCGTGTTCGACGGACGCGTGGTCGCCGCCGACCTCGTCAATCCGGATTTCGTCAAGCTCGCGGATTCGTTCGGCGTCCCCGCCGCGCAGGTGTCGTCACCAGACGCGTTCCGGCCGGCGCTGGAGAAAGCGCTGGCCGACGGCGGTCCCTACCTGCTCGCCATCGACGTGCCCCGGGATTCCGAGACCACGCCGTGGACCTTCATCCATCCAGCGAAACCGAGTTGAACTAATCCGGGATTCGCACGTGACCGTCCTGGACCGTGATCGCATCGCGCGATGACGGTTCAAGTGCAATCGGCGGCACGTTCGAAAGCTGCAGCGGCGGCGCATGTCCCGCCTCTCCACCGCGCGGCGTGGTATGAACGACCTGGCTTGCCGGCAGCGGCTGGCCGGCGGTGAGATGCGCCCACATCAGGTCGAGCGCACGCAGGTGATACAGCGTCAGCGGCACCATGCGCGTATCGAACCCGGGCAGATCGGTGCCGAAGTGCTCGGCATTCGTTACCTCGATATAGCGCAGCTGCGATGCGACGCCATCAGCCAGTGAATTCAGCCCGACATAGGGACGTGACGAAAAACTCACGGGAACACGGTCGTCGCTGCGGCCATGAACGATGATCATGGGCTTGCCACGCAACGCACCGGTGGCCAGGAATTCGCGGATACCGGCCTGCACCCGCTCGGCGTCCGGCGAGTGCCCTTCGACCAGACCGCGAATACAGATCGCGCCGTCGAGATCATAGTCCTGGCGGCCGGTGCTGGGTGACACCGAGAGCCAGCTGCGCCGCGGGCCGGTTGGATCATTGTCGTTGATGACATCAATGCTGCCGGCCGGCGCGCCGCCGGGTGCGATCGCGAAGTTCTGCGCAATCTGCGCCGCCGGCACCGCCATCGGACGGCCATCCTTGTCGACCGCCCCGTAGCTGTAGCCGCAGAGACGATCGCGCACATCGAAACGGCCATGGTCGTTGGCGTACTTGGTTGCCGTCGCATCGGGCGCGACGAAATAACCGAAGGCGTGGCCGATGTCGGTCTCGGCATCCCAGCCATAGGCATGCATGCGCTGCAGCGCCTCGCTCGCCTGCTCCGCGAGGGTTTCGGAGGCAAGCAACCCCTTGTCGTGCAACGACGCGCAGCGGTTGGCGGCAAACTCGATCCGCTCGCGCAACGGCACGTCGGAAACGGCGAGGACCGCGCACGGCTGATAGAGATTGCCGAACGAGAAATAGTCGAGCAGCGTGCGTCCGCTGCCTTGCCGCGTCACACCGCCGCGGGTCACGCTCACGCGGTCGTCCGGCCGCAGTTGAACCTGTGGTTCGCGCACCACCACGCCGTCAATCAGGTTGCCAGTGTCCTTTTCCGCGGCATAGATCGTGGCCCCACCGCCATTCGAACTGCCGGTCGCAATCACCAGCGTGTTGGCGCGGGTGAATCCGGGGTCACGACCGCCGATCTGCACAAAGGCGAATTCGATGGCGCGCAAGAGATCCTGGCCCCAATCCTTTTCCGGGTTCTGCTTGGAATGCGCCGCCTTGAAGGCGATCCGATGCGGCCAGTCCGCCAGAAAGCGGGATCGTGCGGCCTCATCGAGATCGGCGCGAAAGTGCGCATCGCGGCCGGCATCATTCGCCGGCGCCTGTCGCCCATCGAGCGTCGCGACGTTGTCCGCCTCCAGATTATGAAATCCGTTGCCGTGGCCTTTGTCGGTGTAGACCACGGCGCAACCATGACGCAGGCCCCAGAAGCCGAAATCCACCACGTCCCGGAAAAGGCTCGCGGAACCATTCACCGGAATGGCCACCAAACAGCGTCGTTCGCGCGACAGATCGGCCGGGATCTGGAGCAGCATCGCGACATTTTGTTTGCCATCGCCATCATCGGCATAGGCCAGATATTCCTCACCGGCGATCTTGCCGTGATCGGGCCATTGCTCCCCAGTCGCGGTCTGGACGTTGGGGCCGAACAAACGGCCGAAGCCCTGGCCAGCGCTGCCCCTGAGAAACAACGCGGCGCGGCGCAATTCCGCGGCTGTCGGATGCAACGGATCCTTGTAGGACGCGGCTGGAGGCGTGGCCAGCATGGCTTCGGCACCAAGACCGCCGGTGACAAGATCATCCGTTTGCCCGTCATACACCGTGTGCGGACCGAGCTTGAGCCACGCCGGCACCGCCGGATCGGCGGCGCGCGCAGGCGACATCAACGCCACGCAGGCCACGAGCAGCGCGGAGCCCATCGATTTGATCATCATGAGAGTGTCCTATGCGGCTGACGGCGCGTCCGGAATGTCGAGATCGAGCAGCGCCGAACTCAAGCCCTTGCCGTGGGCATCGAGCGCCAGCGATTGGGTGACGCCGCCGGCGAGCGCGCCCTGCAGCACAAAATTCAGCGCGGCGAGTTTCGGCAATTCAAAACGCAGCACGTCACCCTTCACGATGCCAGAAAAGTGCGCCTTGACCCGCTCCGCGGTGACATGTTGCACGAGCAGCGGATAGTCCTTCTCGTCAAAGGCGATCAGGCTGATGTTGGAGGTGTTGCCCTTGTCGCCGGTGCGGGAATGCGCGATCTTGCGAAGTTTCATGGTCAAGCCTCCCAGACTTGCACGGACGGCGACACCAGGCTCTCCGGCAACAGGGCCGAGACCACGCCAACCACTTCCCGCGCCGATTTGGTCACGCCACCACCGCCGGCCGGGCCGTTGGTGTAGAGCGTCTCGACTTCATTTCCGATCCGCACCGCATCGGCCATGCTATCGGTGCGCCCGACCACCCGCACCCGCACTTCATACGGCTCAGATCCCGCGGACAGTTTTTCGCCATGCAGGGAGTCGATGCCGATCAGGTCGAACCGTGTTTCCGTCATCGCAACGCCGGTGAGTGCCAGGCGCTCGCGCACGATCTCCAGCGCCAGCCGGCCGCGGCTGACTGCACCGGGACCGGCATAGGAGATCTGGCCTTCGCCGACATAGGAATCGAGGTAGCCGATCGATGTCTTCAGCAGGCCCGTTTTCGGCGCACCGCGACCACCTGCGATGCTGACGCGATCAAGGCCGACCTGCCGCATCGACACCTCGGAGAAGTCCGCCACCACGTCCGGCTGGAAGTACCGCGCGGGATCATGGATCTCGTACAGCAACTGCTCCTTGCAGGTGGCAAGGATCACCTGCCCGCCCGAGCCATCGACCTTGGTGATGACAAGGCTGCCGTCGGCGCCGATTTCTCCGATCGGAAATCCGAGCCGGCCGAGTCCGGCCACGTCCTTCACGCCGGGATCGGCGAAATAGCCGCCGGTGATCTGCCCTGCGCATTCCAGCAGATGGCCGGCCACGGTGCCGCGTCCCAGCGCAGCCCAGTCGTCCAGCGACCAGCCGAATTCGTGCAGCAAGGGCCCCAGGAACAGCGCGGGGTCGGCGACCCGACCGGTGATTACCACATCGGCGCCAGCCGCCAGCGCATCGCAAATGGGGCCAGCGCCGAGATAGGCGTTGGCCGAAATGATGCGGTTGCCGAGATCGTTGACCGCGCCGCCGGTCTCCTCGATCCGGTAATCGCCGGCCCGGATCGCCGGCAGCACATCGTCGCCGGTGACGGCGGCGATCTTCAGGCCCTGCAAACCCTGCGCACGCGCGATCTCGCGCGTCGCCTGCGCCGCCGCCAGCGGATTGGCTGCACCCATATTGGTGATGATCTTGATGCCCTTCGCCTTGCAGATGGCGAGCACCGCCGTCATGCGCGCGCGCAGCAGCGGATCGAAGCCGCCGCCGGGATCCTTCAACTTGGCCTGCTGCGCCAGCGCAATGGTGCGCTCCGCAAGGCATTCGAACACCAGGTACTGGATATCGCCGTGCTCGGCGAGCTCGACTGCGGGTTCGATCCGATCGCCTGCGTATCCGGCGCCGGCGCCGAGCCTGATTGTTTTCATGATCGTTCTCCCGCGCAACTCAGATGGGAAATATGCCCAATAGCACACATGCGAAGGTCATGACGACCGAAGCCGCAAACAGGAACGGAATGGTGAACTTCTGGTGATCCGCCAGATCGATGCCGGTCAGCCCCACCACCAGGAACGTGGCCGGGGTCAGCGGACTTACCGGAAAGCCGGTGGTCATCTGCCCGAGCAGCGCGCCCTGCGCCAGTTGCACCTTCGGCACGCCAAGCTGGCCGCCGACCTCGGCAATGACCGGAAGCACGCCGAAATAGAACGAGTCGGGATCGAACAGCAGGCTGAGTGGCATGGACACAAGGCCGAGCGCCACCGGCATGAACTTGGCGGCACTGACCGGCACGAACCCGACCGCGGTCTGCGCCATCGCCTTGAGCATGCCGGAACCCTGCATGATGCCGGTGAACACGCCGGCCGCGAGCAGGATCGACGCCATCAGCAGCGCCGCGCGGGCGTGCGCATCGACCCGCTTCCGCTGCATGTCGACGTCGCGGTAGTTGATCAGCAGCGCCAGACACGTGCCGACCATGAACACGATAGCCGGGGTCAGCTTGTCGCCGAGCGCCACCATGGTGCCCAGGACAATCACGGTCAGCACGATATTGATCCAGAAATTCTGCGGCCGGCGCAATTCACGCTCGGTTTCGGTGAGCTGGCGCTGCGCCACCAGATCGATGCCGGCGCCACCGATGAGGCCGAGCCGCCTTTCCTCGCGCCGCCCGAGCCAGTACGACACCGCGAAAATGAAGACGATGCCGACCAGTTGCACCGGCACCAGCGGATTGAAGATCTCGGGGATCGGCAGTTTCAACGATGCCGAAGCGCGGATCATCGGCCCGGTCCACGGCAGGAAGTTGACACCCGCCGCCATCGAGGCGGCACAGGCCAGAATGCGTTTGTCGATGCCGAGCCGGTCGTAGAGCGGCAGCATCGCCGGGATGGTGATCAGGAAGGTGACCGCGCCGGAGCCATCAAGATGAATCAGGAGCGCCAGCAGCGTGGTGCCCATCACGATCCGGGTCGGCCGCGTGCCAACAGTGCGCAGGATGCGATCGATGATCGGATCGAGCATGCCGGCGTCGGTGACAACGCCGAAAAACAGAATGGCGAACACGAACATGCCGACGACGGGCGCCAGGCTCTGCAGGCCGCTGACGATGAATTTGCTGGTGTCCCAGCCGAAACCGCCGACCAGGCACGCTACCAGCGGAATCAGGATCAGTGCGATCAGCGGCGACATCCGCTTGGTCATGATGACCAGCAGCAGCAGCCCAATGGTGACGACGCCGAGCAATGCCAGCATGGTGCGTTTTCCTCGCAAATGATTTCTTGTCGGACCGGCGTGATCAGAGCGGCGCAGGCCGAATTTCTCGAACTCAGCCCCGGAAGCAGACATTAAGCAATTGAAATAATTCAATCGCAGTGATAGAAATTATCTATGGATGTCAACGTCCGGCAATTGCGCTCCTTCATCACGGTGGCGAAGCTGAAGAGCTTCACGCAGGCGGCCGCCGTGCTGCATGTGTCGCAGCCCACGCTGACCGTGCAGATCAAGGGGCTGGAAGACGCGCTGCGGCTGAGGCTGTTCGACCGCACCCCGCGTTCCGTCGAACTCACGCGGATGGGACGCGAACTGCTGCCGGTGCTGGAGCGCATCCTTCAGGATCTGGATTCGGTGCTGCTCGATGTCCGGGATGTGGCGCTGGAGCGGCGCGGCGTGGTGCGTATCGCGGCGCTGCCATCATTCGCCGCCGGCGCACTGCCTGGCGCGATCAAACAATTCCGCGAAACCCATTCCGGCGTCTCGTTCGTGCTCAAGGACGTGATCGCAAGCCGGGTGCTGGCTCTGGTTCGCTCTGAAGACGTCGACCTTGGTTTCACCGGCGGCGAAACGTCTTTCCCCGATATCGAGACCGTGTTCAGTGCCCGCGACGAGATGACGGTGGTGTATCCCCAGGGCCATCCGATCGGCGAGGTGACGCGTGTCACTGCGAGCGTACTGGCCGAGTATCCCCTGGTGCTGATGGATCCCGGCACCAGCGTTCGCGCCGTAACGGATGCGGCTTTCAACAAGGCCGGGCTGATTCCGAGCCCGGCCTCCGAAGCCACCTACATGATGACGGCGATCGGCATGGTGCGCGCCGGCATCGGACTGACGATTCTGCCGGCATCAGCACGGGAGATCGCGGCCGAGCCCTCCCTGCGCAGCCGCCGCATCAACGATGCCAATTTCTCGCGGCCGGTCGCACTGATCAAAAAGGCCGGCCGTACGCTGCCGCCCCTGACCCAGGCATTCGCCGACTTCCTGATGAAGCAGCGTAAACACCTGCTGACAAAAGCCGCCGCACTATAGGGTGCAAGCGACAGGCGGACTTTACTTCTTCTGTGACGGGTCAGGATGCACCGGATCCACCCACAGCACGGTCTCCGGCTTTTCCACCGGTTCGATGTCGAGGTTGATCGCCACTGCCTCGCCATCGCTGCGCACCAGCACGCATTCCAGAGGCTCGTTGGGGCTGGCGTTGATCTCCTGGTGCGGCACATAAGGCGGCACGAAGATGAAATCGCCGGGATTGGCCTCGGCGGTGAACTGAAGATTCTCACCCCAGCGCATCCGCGCCTTGCCGCGCACCACATAGATGATGCTTTCCAGATGGCCGTGATGATGCGCCCCGGTCTTTGCATCGGGCCGAATCGTCACCGTTCCCGCCCACAGCTTCTGCGCGCCGACACGGGCGAAGTTGATCGCCGCCTTTCGATCCATGCCGGCGGTGGAGGGAACATTCGGGTCGAGTTGATTGCCGGGAATCACCCGCACGCCGTCATGCTTCCAGCGTTCCGCATCGCCGTGATCATGATGATGTGAGTGATCGTGAGGATGATCGTGGGATCCACTCATGGCTGCTTGGTTCCGTCTTGCTCGAACGAATTCAACGTGGAACCCACGTCACCAGATGAGGAACCTTCCGTCAACCGACAGGTTGTCATGCATCACCTGCAAAACGAGGAGCAAGATCATGGGAAGCACCACCGACAAGATCAAAGGCGCGACCAACGAAGCCATCGGCAAGGCCAAGCAGGGAATCGGCGAAGCCGTCGATTCGCCGAAACTGCAGAGCGAAGGCGCGATGCAGGAAGCCAAGGGCCATGGCCAGAAGGCTGTTGGCCACGCCAAGGATGCAGCAAAGGATGCCGCCGACAAGGTGGCTGACGTCGCCCACAAGAAGCTTTGATCGCTTCGACTTTCCCCAAGGAAGGACCGGCCTCATGGCCGGTCTTTTTCTTTGTGACGCATTTTTTATGACACGTTCTTGTGACACGTTCATTTGTGGTGCGTTCAGCTACCGCACACACCTGCGCGCCTCACACCCCTCCCGCGATCGTTCAATCCGCACTGAGCAGATCGACCTTGACATTGGCCGTACGCAGCCGTTGGGCGAGAAGCGCCGCGAGGTTTTGCATGATCTGTTTGCCGATCTGCGGATGACGATCGGCGAACTCTCGAAAACGATCGACCGGAACTTCAACACTGGCAACGTCGGTATCGGCGATGACATCGGCGGCGCGCTTGTCCCCCAGCAGCGCCATCTCGCCCACCACCATGCCGCCGGTCAATGCCGCCAGCCGGATGCCGCTCGGCAACCGGACGCTGACCTGCCCGCTTGTGATCAGGAACAGGGACACTCCCGACTCACCGGCCCGGATCACGCTCTCACCGGCGGAAAAAGTACGCTCACCCCCGAGGCCGGCGAGAGCGGCGATGTCATCCAGCGACAACCCTGCCAGCAAAGCCTGCTCGGCCAGCGGCACCGGCCCACCATGTTCAACATGGCCGCCATAACGATAGACGATCTGGTCTTCCGCCCATTCGATGGCCTCATCCAGCACCACGAAGTTGCGCACCCGCGTCATGCCGTCGGTCCACTGGCTGATCGCCTCCCATGTCAGCGACGTCTTCGCCAGTCCCGACAGCACCGTGGTGACGCTGAAACGCTCGAGTTCGCGCAGGCCGTCGGCCAGCAGCCGCGCCGCGGCGCTGGACACATCGGCCACGCGGCGGAAATCGACGATCAGGATCTGCGGCAACGCCTTGCCTGCGACCCGGCGCGAAATGTAGTCGATGGTTGCGAACGATAGCGAGCCGACAAGTTCGATGATCCGGACGTCGCCATGGTGCGCGCTCAGGAGCTTGTGTTCGTCCGCGCGCCGGCTGCGCCGCGACGCACCGCGGCCGATATCGTAGTCGGCAATCACGCTGGTGCGCGAATTGCCGTTGCGATTGAGCATGTGCAGGTCGAAATGCGCGGACAGTACCTCGCACACCTGGATGCCACGCACACTATTGCCGTGCTGGTCCAGCCGCGGCGAAAAACTACCAAAGCCGAACTGCGACGGCAGCGCGGCAAGGATGCCGCCGCCGACGCCGCTTTTGGCGGGAATGCCGACCCGGTAGATCCACTCGCCGGCGAAATCGTACATTCCTGCCGTCGTCATCACCGACAGCGTTCGCGCGATGGCATAGGGCGCGATCACCTGTTCGCCGGTCAGCGGGTTGATGCCGCGATTGGCCAGTGTCGCCGCCATCACTGCGACATCACGCGCCGTCACCAGGATCGAGCACTGGCGGAAATAGACGTCGAGCACGGCAGCGACATCGCCCCGCAGCACCGCGGAATTGCGCAGGAGATAACCGATGGCACGGTTGCGGTCGCCGGTCGCGCGCTCGGAGGCATAAACTGCTTCATCGACGCCCAGGTCGCGCCCGGCAAAACGACTGAGACCCTGCCGGATGAACTCGAACGCGCCCTCGCCCCTGGCGCTGACGATCAGGCCCGAACAGGTGATGGCCCCTGCATTGACCATGGCGTTGAACGGCTTGTTGTCTGCATTGAGCCGAATCGAGTTGAAGGCATCGCCGCTGGGCTCGACACCAATGACCGCCTCGATCGCGGCCGCGCCGAGCGAATCCAGCGCCAGCGCGAACACAAACGGTTTCGACATCGACTGGATGGTGAACGGGACTTGGGTGTCGCCGACCTCATAGACATGTCCGTCGATGGTGGCGAGGCTGATGCCAAAATGATCCGGGTCGACCTTGCTCAGTTCGGGAATGTAATCGGCAACCTTGCCGGCATTGTCGGCCGCAAACCGCGTGTGGCAAGCCTCGAGAAATTGCTGCAGCGGCGGATGGATGGCCGCCGTTTGGCTGTCGCCGGCAGTTGGTGTCATCGCAGCTCCCCGAGCCCGGACGGAGACCGTCCTGCTCCGTCATGATACGTCCCGGGGAGTCTTCACCGGCGGCGGCGCAAGGTCAATTGGCCCCGCAACCACCGCATCTGTCTCCGTTATCGCGTCTCAGTACGATTTCGGCAAGCCCAGCACCTTTTCCGCAATGAAGCTCAGGATGAGCTGCGGGCTGATCGGCGCGATCCGCGGGATCATCACCTCGCGCAGATAACGCTCGACATGGTACTCCTTGGCGTAGCCGAAACCGCCATGGGTCATGATCGCCTGCTCGCAGGCCTGGAAGCCGGCCTCGGCGGCCAGGTATTTTGCAGCGTTGGCGGCGGGACCGCACGGCAGGCCCTGGTCGTACTGCCAGGCCGCCGACAGGGTCATCATCCATGCGGCTTCCAGCTCCATCCAGTTCTTTGCCAGCGGATGCTGGATCGCCTGGTTCTGGCCGATCGGCCGATTGAATACGATGCGCCCCTTCGCGTAGGTCGCCGCGCGGTCCAGCGCCAGCTTGCCGAGCCCGACGGCTTCGGCGGCAATCAGGATGCGCTCGGGATTCATGCCGTGCAGGATGTATTCGAAACCACGGCCCTCCTCACCGATGCGATCCTCGAGCGGAATTTCGAAATTCTCGAAGAACAGCTCGTTGGAATCGATCGCCTTGCGGCCCATTTTCTCGATCTCGTGCACGGTGACACGCGTGCGATCGAAGTCCGTGTAGAACAGGCTGAGCCCGTGGGTCGGGCTTTTCACCTGATCGAGCGGTGTGGTGCGCGCCAGGAGCAGCATCTTCTGCGCGACCTGGGCGGTGGAAATCCAGACCTTCTGGCCATTGACGACGTATTTGTCGCCACGCCGCTCCGCCCGCGTCTTCAACTGCGTGGTGTTGAGCCCGGTGTTCGGCTCGGTGACGGCGAAGCAGGCTTTTTCCCGGCCCTCGACAATCGGCGGCAGCATGCGGCGGCGCTGCGCATCATCGCCGAACACCACCACGGGATTGAGCCCGAACACGTTCATGTGCACCGCGGAGGCGCCCGACATGCCAGCGCCGGATTCCGAGATCGTCCGCATCATCAATGCGGCTTCCAGGATGCCGAGCCCGGACCCGCCATATTCCTCGGGGATGCAGATGCCGAGCCAGCCGGCGTCCGCGATCGCCTTATGGAAGTCATGCGGAAAGCCGCCATCGTGATCCCGCGCCAGCCAATAGGCATCGTCGAAATGCGCACAGATCTTCCCGATCGCATCGCGAATCGAGTCCTGTTGCGGGGTCAGTGCAAAATCCATGGTCGCGGTCCGTTCGATGCGTGGCGAGCAAAAGCCGGTCATCATGGGCTCGAAATGTCAGGCGGCGTCAAGCAGGCCGCAGAGCAACGCCCTGCGACCGCAGCGCATGGAGCTTAAGGCCGCTTTGGAATTCCGCGATGCGGTAATCAGAACCCGTAAAGCTCGGCCGGATTGCTCACCAGGATCTTGCGGCGCACGACGTCATCCGGCGCCCAGTCAAGCAGCAGTTCAAGATGATTCACGTCATCCGGATAGCCGAAGATGTGGGCTTGCGAGTGGGGCCAGTTGCTCGCCCAGATGATGCGATCCGGCGCATGACGGATCAGGGCTTTGGCCAGCACGGCGACATCCTCGAAATGCGGCGCGCCGGTCTTGGAGAATTCATAGAGCCCTGCAAGCTTGACATAGCAACGGCCGGTGTCGAGCAGCCGGAGCAACGATTTGAAGCTCTCGTAGTCCGGCGGCACCGGATCCATGAACTTGCCGACATGGTCGATGATGAAACGGCCGGGCAAACACGCGATCTGCGCCTCGTGCTGGGGGAAGTCACGACCGTTGAGTTGCACCAGCGCGTGCCAGCCGTGCTCGTGGGCGCGGTGGCCCATTTCATCCATCTGCGGCCACGACAGCGTGCCGCCGAGCAGAGACATGAAGCGGATGCCGCGTGCGCCCTTCCCGGTCAATCGGTTCATCTCGTCGTCGGAGACGCCGGGCTTGACCACTACCACCGCGCGGGCACAATCGCCGAGCTCCTTCACTGCCTTCATGGTGCAGCGGTTGTCGTCGCCATAAGCGTTCGCCTGCACCACCACGGTGCGTGCGATTCCCAGCCAATTCATGACCTGGCGGTAGTCCGCCACGCTGGCATCGGCCGGCAACGGCGTTCCCGGAATGGTGGGAAAGCTGCTGTCATAGATATGAATGTGGGTGTTGCAGAGTCCGTCCATTTTCAGTTTCGGCGTGCGGCCGGTCAGCGGACGTTCCATGGCATGTCTCCCTCGTCGCTTATGTTCTTGATTGTTGCGTTCAGCGCGGCTTGAAACGGTCCATCAGCGCAGAGTCCGGCGTGAATCCGAGGCCCGGTGCCCGCGGCACCGTCAACCGGCCGGCTTTTGGCAGCGGAATGGCTGGATCGATCCAGGCCTGCGTCGTGACATACAGGAATTCGAACAGGCTCGGTTCGGACAGCAGGGCCACCAGTTGCAGCGTGGCCCAGTAGCCGGGGCCGAAATACGGCGAATGCGGCATCACGGCTTTGCCCGACGCCCGCGCATGCGCCACCACCTTCAGGAACTCGCTGATGCCACCGACCTTGGTGACGCTCGGCTGCGGGTAGGTCACGACATCGCTCAGGCGGATGAACTCCAGCGCGGTGCAGGTGTTCTCGCCGGCCGCCAGTGGAACCCCGAAGCGGTGCAACTTCGCGATCCCAGCGAAATCCTCCGGCGGGAAAATCGGCTCTTCCGCCCAATAAAGATCAAGTTCCTTGAGCCTGGGCAGAATTACCTCCGCCTCCGCAGGACTCCAGGCGCAGTTGACGTCGGTCATCAACTTGACGTCCGGCCCAGCCACGCGACGCCCAGCTGCGATCGGCTCATACGCGATCTCGTGCAGTTTGATATGCCGATAGCCCTCGCCGATCGCCTTCGCCGCGACCTCCTCGACCGGGCCGACTTCACCATATCGCACGAGGCTTGCGTAGGCAGACACGCTGCCGCGCCGCGGGCCGCCGATGAACTCCGCCAGCGACTGGCCGCTGCGCTTCGCCGCGATATCCCACAGCGCGATGTCCAGACCCGACAGGGCGTACATGCCGATGCCGTGACGGCCGCCGAAGATATGAAACTTGAATTGCAGCTCAATGTTCAGGTCGGGAATGCTGTGAATCTCCCGCCCGAGCACGTGCGGAAACATCATGTCCTGCACCGCCGTCAGCACTGGACGCAGGCAGTGGTAGGCGAAACACTCGCCCCAGCCCACCACGCCGTCAGTGGTTTCCGCGCGCACCAGCACCATGTCGAACTCGCGCCAGGTTTGCGCCGACGCACGCGGCCCGGTAACGAGATCATCGAACGGCACCCGTAGCGGGAATGCGTCGAGCCTGGCGATGGTAAAAGGCGTGTTCTGCATGGCGGTCACGCTCTGGTTTTAAAAGCTTTCTTGTTCCAATGGCCGTGCATTTTTGAGCGACCTCCTCAAGGTGAGGAGTCGCCATCCCGCCGAGCCCTACACCTTTTTGATGGCCTCGAAATCGCCAGTGAACTCGTCGCTGCAGAACGGACCGCCCTGGAAGAAGTTGCCCACCGGATCGTTCTTCGGCGTCTGCGTGGCGAGAACCTCCGCTGCGAAATCCTCCGAGACCCCGGTCGGCTGATAGCCGAGTTCCGTGGCGCGCGTATTATCCCACCACGCCCGCTTGTTGTCGGACATGCCGTAGACCACTTCGTATATCAGCCCCTCGCGCTCCAGCCCGATGCGGATCAGCGACACCAGATCTTCGGTCTTCAGCCAGATCGCCATCCGCCGTTCGTCGAGCGGCTTCTCGCCGACATTGCCGATACGGATCGAAAGCACGCCGATGTTGTGCTTGAAGGCGTAGAGCGATCCGAGCGCCTCGCCGAACGCCTTGCTGACGCCGTAGCGGGTGTCGGGGCGGATCAGTGCGTTGATATCAATGGTCTCGCTGCGCGGATGAAAACCGACCGCATGGTTCGACGATGCGAATACGATGCGCTTGACGCCGGCGAGCCGCGCGGCTTCGAACAGATTGTAGCAGCCGATGATATTGGCGTTGAGGATGGTTTCCCAAGGACCTTCGACGGAGAACCCGCCGAGGTGGATGATGCCATCCACCCCCTCGACGGCCTTCTGCACCTGGGCGAAATCGGCCAGATCGGCGGCGATGAACTTTTCGTTCGCGGACAAATCGTCCGGTTTCACCAGGTCGCTCAGCACCAGATCGGGATAGATGGACGGCAGCAGCTTGCGCAACCGCGATCCGACACCACCGGACGCGCCGGTCAACAGAATGCGTGGCATTCGCTTTCCTTCTTTATTGTGATTTTGAATCGAACCTTGACGACGATTACCGATCGCTCTTCGTCGACGCCAGCTGACGATATCGCTCGCGCGAATTCAACAGGTGCTTGCGCATGGCGTCCCTGGCTTTCTTCGGGGCACGGGCCTCGATCGCCTGCAGGATGGCTTCGTGCTCCCTCTCGATGCGCTGCAGATAGCTGCGCATGTCGTCGGGCTGGCCCTCGAACGAGCGGATGCTTTGCCGGGGAATAATCAGCCGCCCCAGATATTCCAGGAACTCGACAAAACGATTGTTCTGTGTCGCGACGGCAATCGAGCGATGGAAGGCAAGATCTTCCTTGATGCCGCGGTCGCCCTTGGCGATGGCGCGGGTGAGATCCTGCTGAGCGTGGCGGATGTCCTTGATCTGCGCTGCCGTCGCCCGCTCGCTGGCGATGGCGGCGGCTTCGGCTTCCACGGCCATGCGCAGTTCGAGCACCTCGATCACACCATTCAGCGACCCCAGTCCGTCCGGATCGATCACATAAGGCTGCCGGCTGGTGTCGGTGCTGACGAACGCCCCGGCCCCCTGCCGGGTGATCACCAGTCCCCTTGCCCGCAGTGCAGCAACCGCCTCCCGAATGACGGTGCGGCTGACGCCCATCGCCGTCATCATTTCCTGCTCGGAGGGAAGTTTGGCGCCGGCCGCAAGCTTGCCCGAGGTGATTTCCTCAGCCAGCCGGTTGCAGACCTCGTCGCTGAGGCTACGCACCGGCTGCACCGGCCGCAGCAGCGCATCGGCTTTCTGCCGCGTAGCGGCACCTGATCCTGGAGGGCTTGACGGTTGTTGTCTGGTCATCGTACAAGTTGAGTAACATAGGCGGGCTGCCCGGGCAACCACCGTTGCACGATTCTCCCTCGCACTAGTGTCGCAGATCCGAAGCTCCTGCACCACTCGCAGTGAACTCTTGCCAGGAATTTCCGATCGAAAAGCGACACCAGATTGCGAAGACCCAAGCGCGGCACGCCAATCCACATCGATCTGCACAACGGATTGCAACACCAACAAGGTCAGCCAATGACCGCGGCAAACCACATTGCGACAACAGCTGGGAGAGACGACTATGAAACGCCGTGACTTCATCAAACTGGGCGCCGGTTTCGGCGCGGTCGGCCTCGGAATGAGCGCGGGCATCCGCCCATCCAGCGCACAGGCCAAGATGGCCTTCAAGGCCTCCGACGTACACGCCGCAGGCTATCCGACCGTCGTCGCCGTGGAGAATCTCGGCAAGAAACTTGAGGCCGCGACCAACGGGCGGCTGTCGGTGCAGATGTTCGCCTCGATGACCTTGGGCGGCGAAAAGGAGGCGATCGAGCAGGCCCAGTTGGGCGCCATCCAGTTTGCCCGGGTCAGCGTCGGTGCCCTCGGCCCGGTGGTCGACGACCTGAACGTGCTCAATATCCCGTTCCTCTGCCGCAACACCGCCCACATGCAGAAGGTGCTGGACGGCGCGCTTGGGCAGGAACTGCTCGACAAGGTGACCAACAACGCCAATGCCAACCTGATCGGCCTGTGCTGGATGGATGCCGGCGCGCGCAGCTTCTACAACACCAAGCACCCGATCAAGAATCTGGCCGACATGAAGGGCTTGAAAGTCCGTGTCATCGGCAATCCGATGTTCGTCGACATGGCCAATGCGCTGGGCGCCAACGGCGTCGCCATGGGCTACGATCAGGTGTTCAACTCGCTGCAGACCGGTGTGATCGACGGTGCGGAAAACAACCCGCCGAGCTACGTGTTCGACAACCACTATACCGTCGCCAAGTACTTCACCCTCACCGAGCACCTGATCGTGCCGGAAATGCTGGTGTTCTCGAAGCGCATCTGGGGCTCGCTCTCCAAGGACGATCAGACGCTGATCCAGAAGCTGGCGCGCGAGGCGCAGGCCGAGGAGCGGGTGCTGTGGACCAAGTACGAGCAGCAGGCGATGGAGAAGGCCAAGGCGGCCGGCTGCCAGATCATTGAAGTCTCCGACAAGAAGGCCTTCCAGGATGCCGTCAAGCCGGTGTGGGACAAGTACGGCCCGAAGTACGCCGAGCTGATCAAGCGCATCCAGGCCGAGTAAGACCTCATGCGGGGTGCACGTGATTGCACCCCGCCTCCACCTTTTCCAGATCCGAAGTCGGCCACGCCTGCGGCGATTGATCCGACATGGAGAGATTTGCAATGGCCGGGCTTCGCAAGGCTTTTGATGTTCTTTATTACGCGTGTGTTCTGGTCGGATGCACCGCCATGGTGCTGATCTCCGCGGTGATCCCGTGGGCGGTGTTCACCCGCTACGTGCTGAACAGCGCGGCCTCATGGCCGGAAGCCACCGCAGTGCTGCTGACCATCGTGCTGACCTTTATCGGCGCGGCTGCGGGCTACCGCTTCCACGTGCACATGAGCCTGTCGTTCTTCGCTGACATGCTGCCGCCGCCACTCAAGGCGCTGGCCAACATCATCGTGCAGATCATGATGGCGGGCATCGCGCTATTCATGGCGATCTGGGGCGCGCGCCTGGTTGAGATCACCTGGCACAATTCGATCCCGGATTTCCCGGCCCTGTCCGTCGGTGTCACCTACCTGCCGATCCCGATCGGCGGTGTCTGCCTGCTGCTGTTCATCATCGAGCGGCTGCTGCTCGGAACCCCGCCAGACCCCGTCGCCCACGACGACGAAGACCACGTTTCAGCACATTGATCGGGACTTGAACCGTCATGGATATCTTCATTCTTCTCGCCACGATGATTTTCTGCTTCCTGATCGGCATGCCGATCGCCTACTCGCTCGCCACGGCGGCGATCGTCGGCGCCATTTCCCTCGGGATTCCGCTCGAAGCGGTGATGCTGAAGATCTCGGACGGCGTCAGCAAGGTGGCGATGCTCACCATCCCGTTCTTCGTGCTCGCCGGCGCCATCATGGCCGAAGGCGGCATGGCAAAACGCCTGGTCGCGTTCGCCAATGTGCTGGTCGGCTACACCCGGCTGCGTGGAGGCCTCTCCATCGTCAACGTGGTCGCGACCACGTTTCTGAGCGGCATCTCCGGCTCGGCCGTGGCCGACACCTCGGCGATCGGCTCGGTCATGATCCCACAGATGGAAAAGACCGGCTATCCCCGCGTGTTCGCCACCAACCTGACCATCACTTCCTCGGTGCAGGCCCTGCTGGTGCCGCCAAGCCACAACGCGGTGCTGTACTCGCTGGCCACCGGCGGCACCATTTCGATCAGCGCCCTGTTCATGGCCGGCGTATTTCCTGGCCTGCTGCTCGGCTTCTCGCTGATCATCCTGTGCCTGGTGATCGCCTACCGCGACAACCACCCACGCGGCGACGTGGTCGAGGTCAAGCAGGCCGCGAAGATCACGCTCGATGCGTTGTGGGGCCTGATCACCCTGGTCATTATCCTGGGCGGCATCCTGGGCGGCATCTTCACCGCGATCGAGGCCGGCGCCGTCGCCTGCATCTGGGCGTTCCTGGTCACGATGTTCATCTACCGCGATTATCGCTGGAAGGATCTGCCGGTGCTGCTGCACCGAACGCTGCGCACCGTCGCCATGGTGATGACCCTGATCGCCTGCGCCTCCAGCGTCGGCTACGTCATGGCGCTGAACCAGATGCCGGCGAAGATCACGGCATTCTTCCTCACCATCTCCAGTAACAAGTATGTCATCCTGTTCCTGATCAACATCCTGCTGCTGATCCTCGGCACACTGGTGGACATGGCGCCCTCGATCCTGATTGCCACGCCGATCCTGCTGCCGGTGATGGTGAACTTCGGTGTCGATCCCGTGCACTTCGGCATGATCATGATGCTCAATCTCGGCATCGGTCTCTGCCACCCGCCGGTCGGATCGATCCTGTTCGTCGGATGCGCCGTAGGCAAGGTTTCTATCGAGCAGGTGATGCGCAAGATCTGGCCATTCTACGGCGTGATGTTCTTCGTGCTGATGCTGGTGACCTATGTGCCGATGCTTTCGCTGTGGCTGCCGAAAGTGGTGCTGAAGTAACCGATAACCGAAACGATGCGAACAAGGACGAACCACGCATGAGCACGATGACCCCGAAGGAGATGGCCAAGCAGATCGGCGAAGGCCTGCTGTCGTTTCCGGTAACCCCGTTCAACGCGGACTATTCGTTCAACGAAACGCAGTACCGTTCCAACATGGACTGGTTGTGCGGCTATAATGTCGCCGGCCTGTTCGCTGCCGGTGGCACCGGCGAGTTCTTCTCGCTGTCCCCTGCCGAAGTGGAAAAAGTGGTCGGAGTTGCCGTCAACGAAACCCGCGGTCGCGTGCCGGTGCTGGCCGGCGCCGGCTACGGCACGGCGATCGCCAAGGACATGGCCATCGCGGCTGAGCGTGCCGGCGCCGACGGCATCTTGCTGCTGCCGCCCTACCTGACCCATTCCGAACAGGACGGCCTCGCCGCGCATATCGAGGCAGTCTGCGGCGCAACCAAGCTCGGCGTCATCGTTTACAACCGCGACAATGCGATCGTGAACGAAAACACGCTGGCGAAACTGTGCGACAAGTGCCCCAACCTTGTCGGCTACAAGGACGGCATCGGCGACATCGAACTGATGACGCGGGTCTACTCCAGGATGGGCGATCGTCTGACCTATGTCGGCGGCCTGCCGACTGCGGAGACCTTCGCCCTGCCCTACCTGGAAATGGGCGTGACCACCTACTCCTCTGCTGTGTTCAATTTCGTGCCGGAGTTCTCCACCAAATTCTATGCCGCCGTCCGCAAGCGCGACCGTGATACCGTACACGCGGGACTGCGTGATTTCATTCTGCCGCTGATCGCGATCCGCAACCGCAAGAAGGGTTACGCTGTCTCGATCATCAAGGCCGGCATGAAGGTGATCGGTCGCGATTCCGGGCCGGTGCGGCCACCACTGACCGATCTCGATGCCAGCGAGTTCGCCGAATTGACCAAACTGGTCAAAGCTCTGGCATAATCGGCGCGTAGCGTACGCGGCCTGAGAAGAGAAGCAGATCACGATGACACAGACAACCGCCACGCATTCCGGAGCGCCCGTCGTCCGGGACATGAAAGTGGTTCCCGTCGCCGGGCATGACGGCATGCTGCTCAATCTGAGCGGCGCCCATGGCCCGTTCTTCACCCGCAACATCGTGATCCTGACCGACAGTGCCGGCCACACCGGCGTCGGCGAAGTTCCGGGCGGCGAGAACATCAAAAAGACGCTGGAAGACGCCCGCGATCTCGTGGTCGGTCAGCCGGTCGGCAAGTTCAACGCGGTGCTCAACGCCATGCGCACGCGCTTTGCCGATCGCGATGCCGGCGGCCGCGGGCTGCAGACTTTTGACCTACGGATCACGATCCATGCGGTGACCGCGGTAGAGGCCGCCCTGCTCGATCTGCTGGGCCAGCACCTTGACGTTCCGGTCGCGGCGCTGCTCGGCGAAGGCCAACAGCGCGACAAGGTCGAGATGCTTGGCTATCTCTTCTATGTCGGCGACCGCCGCAAGACCAATCTCGCCTATCGCGAAGAATCGAGCGCTAAGGATGCGTGGTCCCGGCTGCGCCACGAGGAAGCGGTTACACCAGAGGCTGTCGTGCGGCTGGCGGAAGCCGCCTATGAACGCTACGGGTTCCAGGACTTCAAGCTCAAGGGCGGCGTATTTTCCGGCGATGAGGAAATCCTGGCCATCAAGGCGCTGGCGAAAGCCTTTCCTCGCGCCCGCATCACCCTCGATCCCAACGGCGCCTGGTCGCTCGACGAGGCGATCCGGCTGTGCAAGTCGATGCACGGCATCCTGGCCTACGCGGAAGACCCCTGCGGCGCGGAAGCCGGTTTCTCCGGCCGCGAGATCATGGCTGAATTTCGCCATGCGACCGGCTTGCCCACGGCCACCAACATGATCGCCACCGACTGGCGGCAGATGAGCCACGCTCTGGCGCTGCAGTCGGTCGATATCCCGCTGGCCGATCCACACTTCTGGACACTGCAGGGCGCGGTGCGCGTGGCGCAGACCTGCCGCGATCACGGCCTGACCTGGGGGTCGCATTCCAATAACCACTTCGATATTTCGCTGGCGATGTTCACGCACGCCGCTGCCGCCGCCCCCGGCAAGGTGACGGCCATCGACACCCACTGGATCTGGCAGGATGGCCAGCGCCTGACCAAGGAGCCCCTGAAGATCGTTGGCGGCCTCGTCAGCGTGCCGGACCGCCCCGGCCTCGGCGTCGAGATCGACATGGCGCAGGTCGAAGCCGGCCACGAACTCTACAAGAAGCATGGCCTTGGTGCCCGCGACGACGCCATGGCGATGCAGTTCCTGATCCCGGGCTGGACCTTCAACAACAAGCGCCCGTGCATGGTGCGGTGAACGCACGATCTGCGGGCACTAGGACGGGTTAGCGAAGCCTAACCGCTATCGCGCGAATTCCGGACGGCGGATTTACGCCACGCTCATCCGGCCTGCAAAGCCGTCGTTTGGGCGCGCCTATTCGTTTGGCATGTTCCGGCATCTCTCATAAGCCGCGACCGTGTGCCGCATGCACAGGCGGCCGACATAGCTGTTACATGCAAGATGTCAGGTTATCAGACAAGTTGTGAAAGCGGCGTCCAGTAGGCCGATCGTCTGCGGCTGTAAGACCCAACTGCACACCCTTGGTCGTGATCGACCTGACACCAAGAATGACAGGCGGCGTCACCCTCGGCATGGGGAGCGACAACAGCCAACGCTTCGATAATGACAATCATCATGGGGGGATACATCGTGAGACAGATGAAGCAGATGATGCGTGTGGCCGGATCGTGCCTGGCCATCCTTGCGCTGGTGACAACAACGGCGACAGTTGAGGCACGCGATTTCCGCTCGTCGGACATCCATCCGGGCGACTATCCGACAGTCGAAGCCGTCAGGTTCATGGGCAAGCAGCTGTCCGAGGTGACCAACGGACGGCTGGGCGTCAAGGTGTTTCCCAACGGCGCTCTCGGCTCGGAAAAAGATACCATCGAGCAAATCAAGATCGGTGGCCTCGACCTGATGCGCATCAACTCCGCGCCGCTCAACAACTTCGTGCCCGAGACGATCGTCACCGGATTGCCGTTTGTCTTCCGCAACACGCAGCACATGCGCACCGTTCTCGACGGGCCGATCGGCGACGAAATTCTCACGGCCATGGAGCCCGCCGGCTTTATCGGCCTCGCCTTCTATGACAGCGGCGCGCGCTCGTTCTACACAGTCAAGAGGCCGGTCAAGTCCCTCGCCGATCTCAAGGGTCTGAAAATCCGCGTACAGCAATCCGATCTGTTCGTCTCCATGATCGAGGGACTCGGCGCCAATGCGACGCCAATGCCGTACGGTGAAGTCTATACCGCGCTGAAGACCAGCCTTGTGGATGCGGCCGAGAACAATTGGCCGTCTTACGAATCCTCACGGCATTTCGAAGCCGCGAAGTATTACAATTTGACCGAGCATTCCCTGGCTCCCGAAGTGCTCGTGATGTCGAAAAAGATCTGGGATACCTTGTCGAAGGAGGACCAGGCCGCCGTTCGTAAGGCCGCGAAGGACTCGGTCCCCCACATGCGCAAGCTGTGGGATGAACGCGAGACCCAGTCGCGCAAGACCGTTGAAGCCGCCGGCGTTCAGGTGATCGACATCGCCAACAAGCAGGAATTTATCGACGCGATGAAGCCTGTCTATGCCAAGTACGCCAGCGAACCGAAGCTGAAGAGCCTGGTCCAGCGCATCCAGGACACGAAGTAACGCTTCCACTCTTGCCCGCACCGCACGCCTGAATAAGGCGCTGCGGTGCAGGTTGCTTCAACGCACAACGAATGGCGGCGTGACGGATGAAAGAGATTGAATTGATCGAGGAACGGCCAGCCGAAGGCGCAGGCTCCCGACGCCCGGCTGACGGCTGGCTGACGCGGATTAACCCACCAATCGCCCGTTATGGCATGTACCTATCGGTGACCGGGCTGCTGGTCATCGTTGCCGTGGTCTTCTACCAGGTGTTCGGCCGTTACGTTCTCAACGCCAGCCCGACCTGGACCGAAAGTTTCGCCCTGGTGCTTGTGCTCTACGTCACGTTGATCGGTGCGGCGGTGGGCGTGCGCGACGCAGGGCATGTCAGCATGGAATCCTTGCTGGTGTTATTGCCGGAAGGTCCACGCGAAAAGATCGAACTGGTCATCCACGCACTGGTCGCGCTGTTCGGAGCGGCGATGGTCTACAACGGCTGGCTGCTCGGCAGTTCGGTCGGAATGGTCAGGATCGCCAATCTCGGGCTGCCGGAGTTCGTCCGCTACGTCCCGCTCGTTGCGTCGGGCCTGCTCATTGTCTCTTTCTCGATCGAGCACATCATCGCATTGCTGCGCAATGAGGAAGTCATCCCTTCATGGAACTGATCATCCTCTCCATCACGTTCTTCGGCTTCCTGATCCTCGGCGTCCCTGTTGCGTTCGCCATCGGACTCTCCGCACTTTGCTCCATCCTGTATGAGGGCCTGCCGGTCGCCGTCATCTTCCAGCAAATGATGTCGGGAATGAACATCTTCTCGTTCCTGGCGATTCCGTTCTTCGTCTTCAGTGGCGAGTTGATGTTGCATGGCGGCGTCGCGGACAAGATCGTTCAACTCGCAAAGAGCATGGTCGGCCACATCCGCGGCGGCCTCGGCATGTCCAATGTCCTGGCCTGCACGCTGTTCGGCGGCGTCTCGGGCTCACCGGTCGCCGACGTTTCGGCGATGGGATCGGTGATGATTCCAATGATGAAGAAAGAGGGGTACGACGTCGACTACGCCGTAAACGTGACGACGCACGCCTCGCTCGTCGGCGCGCTGATGCCGACCAGCCATAACATGATCATCTATTCGCTCGCCGCCGGCGGCAAGGTGTCCATCGGAGCCTTGATCGCAGCCGGCCTGCTCCCGTCGCTGGTGCTGATGGTCTGCATGCTGGTGGCGGCCTATCTGGTCGCCGTCAAGCGCGGTTATCCGGCGGGGATATTCCCGGGCTGGATGGCTATCTGGCGCTCGCTCGCCGCCGCAACCCCGGGCCTCCTGATTGTCGCCATCATCCTTGCCGGCATTCTGTCCGGCGTGTTCACGGCAACGGAGTCTGCCGCCGTCGCGGTGACCTACACGATCATTCTCACGTTCTTCCTCTACCGCACAATGACCCGGGAGAAGTTCGTCGCGGCGGCCGCCAAGGCCGTCAAGACGACCGGCATCGTGCTGCTGCTGATCGGCGTATCGACCATGTTCCAGTACCTGATGGGACTCTATGAGGTTGCCGAATACGCCGGCGCTCTGATGAGCAAGGTCTCGAGCAGCCCGTGGGTGATCTTCCTGCTCATCAACATCATCCTGTTCGTCCTCGGCACGTTCATGGACATGGCCGCCACCATCCTGATCTGCACGCCGATCTTCCTGCCGATCGCCATGAAGGCCGGCATGGATCCTGTCCAGTTCGGCATCCTCATGTTGATCAACTGCGCCCTCGGTCTCAACACGCCGCCCGTCGGCACCACGCAGTTCGTCGGCTGCGCCATCGGCGGAATATCTGTCGGCGCCGTCATGCGCACGATCCTGCCGTTCTATGCCGCGTTGATTGCGGCTCTGATGTTCGTGACATACGTGCCAGGGTTCTCCCTGTGGTTGCCGTCACTGCTGATGGGCTACAAAGGGTTTTAGGCGGAGCGGCAAATACACCGCCGAGTCGTTTCTCTCCCCCGTCATGCCCGGCCTTGTGCCGGGCATCCACGTCTTTGCAGCATCAGCTGCAAAGACGTGGATGACCGGGAAAAGCCCGGCCATGACGAAGAAATAAATCGCCCGCAAGCCACAAACAATGACGGCCCGCGATGGGGACGCGGGCCGTCACCGTCATCAGCTGGCTCGGGAGGGGGGCTACTCGGCGGCCTGGCTGATTGGAGCGTGAGGGGTGTGCGGCGTGCTGCCGAGTTCGGAGCCATGCGGCACGTCGCCATGCAACTTGAGCGGCTTATTGCCGGCCAGGCGACGCAGCAGCACATAGAACACCGGCGTCAGGAAGATGCCGAAAGCAGTGACGCCGATCATGCCGGAAAACACCGCGACACCCATGGCGTGACGCATTTCCGCGCCGGCGCCGGTTGAAGTCACCAGCGGCACAACCCCCATGATGAACGCCATCGACGTCATCAGGATCGGTCGCAACCGCATGCGGCTGGCCTCGATCGCGGCTTCGATCGGCTTGCGGCCGGCGAACTCGAGTTCACGGGCGAACTCCACGATCAGGATGGCGTTCTTCGCCGACAAGCCCACCAGCACGATCAACCCGATCTGGGTGAACACGTTGTTGTCCCCATCGGAGATCCAGACGCCAAACATGGCGGCCATCAGTCCCATCGGCACGATCATGATGATCGACAATGGCAGCGTCAGGCTTTCGTACTGCGCCGCCAGCACCAGGAACACCAACAGCAACGCCAGCGGGAACACGACGACCGCCGAGTTTCCGGCCAGCACCTGCTGGTAGGTCAACTCGGTCCATTCAAACCCGAAGCCCTTGGGCAGGGTTTCGTCGGCGATGCGCTGCACGGCCGCTTGCGCTTCACCGGACGAATAACCCTGCGCCGCGCCGCCATTGACGTCCGCGGTGAGGAAGCCGTTATAACGCATCGCCCGTTCCGGCCCCGCGCTCGACTTCACCCGCAGCAGCGTTGCGAGCGGAATCATGTCGCCGGACGTCGAGCGCACCTTGAGTTCGCCGACATCGTCGGGACGCGAGCGGAATTTCGCATCGGCCTGCACCCGCACGGTGTAGGTGCGCCCGAATTTGTTGAAATCGTTGACGTAGAGCGACCCCAGGTAGATCTGCAGCGTCTCGAACACATCCGTCACGGGAACGCCGAGTTGGCGCGCGCGGGTGCGATCGATATCGGCATAGAGCTGCGGTGTGTTGACCTGATAGCTGGAGAACAATCCGGCGATTTCCGGCGCCTGTTGGGCCTTGGCAAGAAATGCCTTGGTCGCATCGTTCAGCGCATCATAACCAAGGCCCGCCTGGTCCTCGATCTGCAGCTTGAAGCCGCCGATGGTGCCGAGGCCCTGCACGGGCGGCGGCGGGAACATGGCGATGAACGCCTCCTGGATGGCGGCGAACTTGCCGTTCAGGGTCTTGGCAATCGCACCACCGCTGAGCACCGCGCTCTTACGCTCATCGAACGGTTTCAGGGTGACGAATACGATGCCGGCATTCGACGAATTGGTGAAGCCGTTGATCGACAGGCCGGGGAACGCTACCGCGCTTTCCACACCGGGTTCTTTCAGCGCGATCTCGCTCATGCGGCGGATCACGTCCTCGGTGCGATCAAGGGTGGCACCGTCGGGCAATTGCGCAAAGCCGACGAGGTATTGCTTGTCCTGGCCCGGGACGAAGCCGCCGGGCACCGACTTGAACAAGCCCCAGGTGACGCCGACCAGCGCCAGATAGATGCCGACCATAATGGCTTTGCGCGAAATCGCGCGCTTGACGCCCCCACTGTAGCCGCCGCCGACACGCCGGAACGCCGCGTTGAAGCCGCGGAAGAACCAGCCGAGGTATTTATCCATGGCACGGGTGAGGATGTCCTTCGGCTCGTCATGGCCCTTCAGCAGTTGCGCAGCGAGAGCCGGCGACAGCGTCAGCGAGTTGATGGCGGAGATCACGGTCGAGATCGCAATGGTCAAGGCGAATTGGCGGTAGAACTGCCCGGTGAGCCCCGTGATGAAAGCCAGCGGCACGAACACCGCCACCAGCACCAGCGCGATGGCGATGATCGGGCCCGACACCTCCCGCATGGCACGATAGGTCGCCTCCCGCGGCGACAGGCCTTCCTCGATATTACGTTCGACGTTCTCCACCACGACGATGGCGTCGTCCACCACGATGCCGATGGCGAGCACCAGCCCGAACAGGCTCAGCGCATTGATCGAGAAGCCGAACAGGTACATCACCGCAAAAGTGCCGATAATCGACACCGGCACCGCGAGCAGCGGGATGATCGAGGCCCGCCAGGTCTGCAGGAAGATGATGACGACCAGCACCACCAGCGCCACCGCTTCCAGCAAGGTGTGGATCACGGCTTCGATTGAGGCACGGACGAACTGCGTCGGATCGTAGACGATCTTGTAGTCCACGCCTTCCGGCATGTTCTTTTTCAGCTCCGCCATGGTCTTGCGGACGTTGTCCGAGATCTGGATGGCGTTGGAGCCCGGCGACTGGAAGATCGGGATCGCGACTGCCGACTTGTTGTCGAGCAGGGAGCGCAGCGAATAGTCCGACGCGCCGAGTTCGATCCGGGCAATGTCGCGCAGCCGCGTCACCTCGCCGTTCGTGCCGCCCTTGACGATGATATCGCCGAACTCCTGCTCGCTCTGCAGGCGCCCCTGCGCGTTCACCGGCAGCTGGAAGTCGATGTTGCCCAATCCCGGCGAGGCGCCGACGATGCCGGCGGCGGCCTGCACGTTCTGGGCACGGATTTCATTGACTACGTCGCTGGCGGACAGACCATGCTCAGCCACTTTCTGCGGATCGAGCCAGATCCGCATCGAATAGTCGCCGGAGCCAAACAACTGCACCTGTCCCACGCCGTCGATCCGGGCCAGTCGGTCCTTGACGTTGAGCACGGCATAGTTGCGCAGATACGTCATGTCGTAGCGGTTATTGGGCGACAAGAGATGCACCACCAGCGTCAGGTCGGGCGCGCTCTTGATGGTGGTGATGCCGAGCCGGCGGACATCTTCCGGCAGCCGCGGCTCGGCCTGGGAGACGCGGTTCTGCACCAGTTGCTGCGCCTTGTCGGGGTCGGTGCCAAGCTTGAAGGTCACCGTCAGGGTCATCAGGCCATCGGTGGTCGACTGGCTGCTCATATAGAGCATGCCTTCAACGCCGTTGATCTGCTCCTCGATCGGGGTCGAGACGGTCTCGGCGATCACCTTGGGGTTGGCGCCGGGATACTGCGCGCGCACCACCACCGAAGGCGGTGCGACCTCCGGGTATTCGGAAATCGGCATCACCCGCAGCGCCAAGAGGCCGGACAGGAAGATCAGGATCGACAACACACCGGCAAAGATCGGCCGGTCGATGAAAAATCGGGAAATATTCATGGCTCGCCCCACGCAGCCGTGCTGCGGTTCGTTCGTTCAGTTCAAATTTCAGTCGGGGAAAGGCGGATGCAGCTTACTGCTGCGCCGTCTTCTCCTCCGGCGCCGCGGACGCCGACCGCTCGGCCGAACCGTCCATCGACACCTGCGTCGGCGCAAGCAGACTGCCCGGCCGCACGCGCTGCAATCCGTTGACCACGATACGTTCACCCGCCTTCAGGCCGTTGGTGACCATGCGCAGCCCCTCCGACGACTCACCGAGCTTGATCTCGCGATAAGCCGCCTTGTTCTCGGCATCGACCACCATGACGAACTTCTTGTCCTGGTCGGTGCCGATCGCCCGCTCGCTGACCACCAGCGCCTGCTGGGTTTCGGCGTGGCCCATGCGGACCCGCGCGAACTGGCCCGGCATCAGCTTGCCGTCGGCGTTGTCGAACACGGCGCGCACCCGCACCGTGCCGCTGCGGGCGTCGACCTGATTGTCGATCAGTTGCAGGCGGCCGGCATAGGGGGTCGCGTCATCGCTGAGGATGGTGCCCATCTGCACCGGGATCTGGTCCATCGCCACGAGGCCGTTGGAAGCGGCAACCTGACCCTTCAGCGCGCGCATCACCACACGTTCATCGGCGTTGAAGCTCGCATAGATCGGGTTGATAGACACCAGCGAGGTCAGCACCGGCGAACCGGGCCCCGCGGCCACGAGGTTGCCGACGGTGATCTCGATCTTGCCGACGCGGCCGGCGACCGGCGCCTTGACGTTGGTGTAATCGAGATTGAGCTGCGCCGACGTCAGCGCGGCTTCCGCAGCACGCAGGTTGGCTTCCGCCTCGCGCTGCGCATTGACGCGCTGGTCGAGATCGCGGGTCGAAATCGTCCGCGAATCCCACAGCTGCTGGCCGCGGTCGAGATCGTTCTTGGTCAGCGCCAGGCGGGCCTGCACGGCCAGCACCTGCGCCTTGGCGCGTTCGACTTCGGCCGCATACGGCGCCGGATCGATGGTGAACAGCGGATCGCCCTGCTTTACCAGCGCGCCTTCGCGGAAGTGCACGGCCTCGACCACGCCCGCAACCCGCGGACGGATCTCGACGCGCTCGACCGCTTCGAGACGGCCAGAGAACTCATCCCAGGTCGGCGCATTGCGCTGTTCGACAGTGGCGACCGAGACCGGCACCGAGGGCGGCGGCGCGGCCGCCTGATTGTTGGCCTGCGCAGGACCATTCGGCAGTGCGAACAGCACCGCTGCGCTGACGGCAGCGCCAGCCAGCACGGTGCCCAGTGCCCAGGCGCGATAACGAGACGAATACGACATAGCCTACCCCTGACTTGAAGCTTGAACGAGAGAACGAGACGCGGGCCGGCGCAGCCGCGCTGCACTGTCCGCAAAGAATTGAATGAACTGGTCGCGCAGCGCCGTGCCCCAGCCGCTGTCAGCGGGCCGCCCTTCGCAGAGTGCGTCGGGCCACGCCGTCGGTGCAGTCAACATGTGCCGGCGCACCGCGACACCCGATTCCTGCAAACGCGTGGCGTAATCAAAGCTTTCGTCGCGCATCGGATCATCCTGCGCGGAGACGATCAGCGCGGGTGGCAAACCCGAAAGACGACTGGACTGAGAGGGCGCCGCGTAGGGATGTGCGGCCTTGTCCGGAGATCCGAGATAATGCTGCCAGCCATCCGCCCACTTGCAGCCGGCGGGACCGGCATCGGCGCTTCGGATTGAGGTGGTTGCAAGGCACGGGTCGAGCATCGGCGATAGCAGGATCTGTCCGGCGAGATCGGGCGCGTGCTGGTCGCGCGCCATCAGAGCCAGCGACGCCGCAAGGTTGCCGCCAGCCTCCTCGCCGGCCACGAACAGTCGCGACACCTTGCTGGCCCACCGCGCACGCGACTTGTGGAGGTTCTTCAGCGCTCCGAAGATCGTCCGCAGCGCATGGGGAAACTGAAACTCGGGCGCGAGCGGATAATCCGCCGAGACAACCACCGCCCCCGCTTCGGCGAGCAGCTCGGGGATGGTCTCACAGACCTCGAGCGACCCCGAACAGAACGCACCGCCATGAAGGTGAAACACCAGGGGGGCCGATCGCGGTGAGCGGGAATCGCGATAAACGCGGACCGGCAGTTCCCCTGCCTGATCCGCTTCGATCGCGCCGTCGGTCCATCCGATGCCCATCAAGAAGCCCCCGTGTCGGACAAGCGCAATGCTGCACCGCAGAATCGATCCGAACGTTGGGGAAGCTAAGGAGTGGGTTTGTGGGAATAAATATGCGCTTTATGATTTCATTATTTCCATATAGAAATAATAACCGCTCTAAAACACGGTCGGAAACAAAATTTCCTTGCGGCGCACAATAATGGAACAGCGTTTCGTCGGACCCTGCTGCAAGGTCGCTTAGGTCTGTGAAGACCAGATTTCGAGACCCCCATGGATCAGCTCGCCGCAATGCGCGCCTTCGTCCGGGTTGTGGAGGCCGGCACATTCAGCCACGCCGCCAGCTCCCTGCGGATGCCGAAACCGACCGTCACCAAACTCATTCAGTCGCTCGAGACCCACATCTCGACCAAGCTGCTCAACCGCACCACCCGGCGCGTGACTGTCACGCCGGACGGCGCCGCCTACTACGAGCGCGTCATCCGCCTGCTCGGCGAACTCGACGAGCTCGACGGCAGCATGGCGCTGTCGCAGGCCAACGCCAAGGGGCGGTTGCGCGTCGACGTCGGCACGTCGCTGGCGGTCCTGCTCATCATTCCGGCGCTGCCCGACTTCTACGCCCGTTATCCCGACATCCAGATCGATCTCGGCGTCACCGACCGCCCGGTCGACCTGATCGGCGAGAACGTCGACTGCGTGATCCGTGGCGGCGATCTCACCGACCAGTCCCTGATCGCCCGCCGCATCGCGGAAATGACCTTCGTCACCTGCGCGTCGCCCTCCTATCTGCAGCGCTACGGCGAACCACAGCATCCCGCAGACATGAACAACGGGCACTACACGGTGAATTTTTTCCACCCGCGCTCGGGCCGCATGCTGCCGCTGGATTTCACCGCGAACGGCGAGCGCATCGAGACCACCGGCAAGCATATGATCGCCGTTAATGACAGCATGGCCTATGTCACGGCGGCCACCGCCGGGCTCGGCGTGATCCAGGCGCCATTGTTCATGCTAAAAAAACATATCGAGGCCGGCCGGCTGACCCGCGTTCTGACAGAGTGGACCTCCGAGCCGGTGAATATCTATGTCGTATATCCACCGAACCGCCACCTCAGCAACAAACTGCGGGTGTTCGTCGACTGGATCGCCGACCTGTTCGCCACCAATGAACTGATGCAGATGAAGGCGTGATCGCCGCGCGTCACGCCGCATCCACCAGCACGATTTCCGAATCCTCCAGGGCCGTGACCTTGAGCACGGCTTCCTTGCGAATGGCGGCTCCATCACGTGCGGAGATCCGCACACCGTTGACCTCGACCGTGCCGGATGACGGCACCAGATAGCCGTTCCGCTCAGTGCCGATGCCATACTCCACCGTCTCGCCGGCCTTCAGCGTGGCGCCCAGCACCCGCGCAGAGGCACGGATGCGCAATGCCTCGGTATCGTCGGCAAAACCGCTCGCCAGCGGCACAAACCGCCCCGACCGGTCCGCCTTAGGAAACGGCCGTGCACCCCATGCGGGTTGACCGCCGGTTTCGCTGGGCGTGATCCAGATCTGGAAAATTCGGGTCGTCTCCGGTTCAAGATTATACTCCGAATGACGGATGCCCGATCCCGCACTCATCACCTGTACGTCGCCCGCGACGATGCGCCCTGTATTGCCGAGATTGTCCTTGTGGGTGATGGCGCCCTCGCGCACGTAAGTAATGATCTCCATGTTGGCGTGCGGATGCGGAGGAAAGCCGGTGTTCGGCGCAATCTCGTCATCATTCCACACCCGCAGCGATCCAAGTCCCAGATTATTCGGGTCATGGTGCTCGCCGAACGAAAAATGGTGCTTGGCCTTGAGCCAGCCATGGTCGCCGCCACCGAGCTTACTGAAGGGTCTGCGCTCAATCATCGAAAGTCTCCCACGCCCGCGTTTCCATCCCGAGGATGTAGGTCCGCGCGCCCAACCCATAAATAGAAACCCGAGAAACTCATCGTTTCTGCTTCTGCTTGCATGCGCTTTGAAAAATTGAGTCAAAAGGTTCCTTCGCCCCAGCAACCGGATTCGTCGCATATCAGCCCGTCGGACGCCGGTCCGTTGACGGTCCGCAGCCAACGTCATATACGAAAGGATATAACGAAAGACCGGGCAACGACCCGGCAACACATAGGGAGGATACGATGCCCCCACACCGTGCATCCCACGGACGGCGCAAGTTCGCGCGCACGCATCTCGTCGCAGCCTGTCTGACCGCTTCGGTCATGATCGCCCCCTTGCTGGCCAAGCCGGTTCACGCCGAAACGATCAAGGTCCCCGGCGACAAGACCTATCCCGAAAGCATCACCTCGGCGGCCGACGGCAGTGTCATCATCGGCAGCCTGGGCTCAGGCGAGATCTGGCGAACCAAGCCGGGAGCGGACAGCGCGGAATTGTGGATCAAGGCCGGAACCAACGGCATGCAATCCGTGCTTGGCGTCCTCGCTGACGATCGTGCCAACACGCTATGGGCCTGCTCTTCCAGTCTGTCCGAGATGGGCGTGAAGGCCGGAGCAGAGAAGGCGCCGGTGGCGCTCAAGTCCTTCGATCTCACGAGTGGCGCACCGAAAGGGAGCATCCCGCTGCCCGGTGACCGCAGCTTCTGCAACGACATCGTGGTCGCCGGCGACGGCACACTCTATGTCACGGATTCCTTCAACCCGCACATCCTGCGGCTGAAGCCGGGCGCAACACAGTTCGACGTCTGGGCCACCGATCCGCGCTTCAGAGTCAAGACGGGCGCCGGTCTCGACGGAATCGCGATCGGCGCGGACGGCAACGTCTACACCAACACGTTCAACGGCGGAGGCCTGTTCCAGATCGAAATGCGCAATGACGGCAGCGCTGGCAAGGTGACACAACTGCAGACAACACGCCCTCTGGTGCTGCCGGACGGTTTGCGCAGCTACGGCGACAAGCTCCTGATGATCGAGGGCGAAGGCCGGCTCGATCTCGTGAGTATCGACGGCGACAAGGCCCGCATCGAGGTGCTGAAGGACGGCTACAAGGCGCCAGTGTCGGTGACCAAGGTCGGCCAAACACTGTGGGTATTGGAGGGCCAACTGCCGCATCTGTTCGATCCAAAGACTGGGAAACCCGATCCATTCCAGGCGACATCGGTCACGGCACCGCCCCAGTAACCTCCTGCATACCCCTCCGTGTCACGCCATACCTCGAACACGATGTGACGCGGCTGCTGCCGATTTTGACGTCACCGATCGTCGCTTGGTGCAGTGGGGCCGATCGCGGGGATTCGCGATGCAGAGTGCGCCAATAAAAGCGGCAGGTCGCTCGAATGCGAAGCGCTTCCGGATTCGCTAATGCTGCACCGCAGATCGACATTGCAGAAAGCGGCTGAAATGAAACTGCCTTTGAATTTTGCGTCTGCAGCAAACTGAAAGATAGTTTCATCGGCAGCATAAAAATTTTGTCGTGACGCAGACGTCAACCTTCACTTTCGCATGGTATAACAACGCCGCCTCGCCAGAGGCCAAGCAAGATCGTTCGATCGAACAATAAGTCGCAGTCCCGTGCTGCTCAGGAGTGAAACGATGGTTTCGAGATTCAATCGAATTGTTCAGACACTCGCCATTGCCTCGATGGTGAGTGCCTCGGTTGTTGCGGTGAACGGCGGTGCTCGCGCCGCCGAGCTCAAGAGCTATCAGTCCGGCACCAAGGAATTCTGGACCCATCCGCCGGATGACTGGTTCCTCGGTGACGAAACGGAAGCTCAGAAGGGACTGGCTCCGCCGTCAGGTCCGCCGACCGGCGCCTCCGACAAGGAGCTCGCCGACCTCATGACCAAAATCAAGCTGCCGGCTGGCTTCAAGATCGAGGTTTATGCCAGCGGCGTGCTGGCCGCGCGGCAGATGGCCTGGGGCGACAAGGGCACGCTGTTCGTCGGCTCCTTCGGTCTCGGCAACGTCTATGCCATCACCGACAGTGGCGGCAAGAAAACCGTCAAGACGATCCTCAAGGGCCTGAACATGCCAACCGGCCTCGCGTTCAAGGACGGCGCGCTGTACGTCATCGCGGTCGACAAACTGATCCGTTACGACAATGCAGAAGCCAATCTCGACAAGATGCCGGAAGGCAAGGTCGTCTATGACGACATGCCGTCTTATGCGGCCCACGGTTGGAAATATCTGGTCGCCGACAAGGACGGTTGGTTCTACATCCCGTTCGGACCGCCCTTCAACATCGGCATCCCGCCCACCAGCGTCTCGCAGATCCGTCGCGTCGATCCCAAGACCGGCAATGCGGAAATCGTGGCGCTCGGCGTCCGCAACAGCGTCGGCGGCGACATCGACCCACGCTCCGGCAAGTACTGGTTCACGGAAAACGCCCGCGACTGGCTGGGCGACGACAGCCCGAGCGACAAGCTCAATGTGATCAACAAGCATGGCGAGCATTTCGGCTATCCCTACTGCCACCAGGGTGACATTCCCGACCCGAAGTTCGCCATGGGTCACAAGTGCTCGGAGTTCGCGCCGCCAGCCTTCAAGCTCGGCGATCACGTCGCGCCGCTCGGCATGAAGTTCTACACCGGCAGCCAGTTCCCGGCGAAGTACAAGAACGCGATGTTCATCACCGAGCACGGCTCCTGGAACCGGCATAAGTACCAAGGCGGCCGGATCGTGGTGGTCACCGCCGATACCGACGGCAAGAACGCCAAGCAGGAGATCTTCGCTTCCGGATGGATCAACGGCGACCAAAGCTATGCCGGCCGGCCCGACGACATCATCCTCGCCAAGGACGGCTCCATCCTCGTTGCCGACGACTGGGCCGGCGCGATCTATCGCATCAGCTATGCCAAGTGACGCATTCCCGTTGATGCAACCCTGACTCCGACCGCGGCCATTCCGGAACACCGGGATGGCCGCGGCGTTTCCATAACAAGAAAAACTCCTCGAAACTCAGGATGCCGCGATGCGTGATCGCCTGTCTCTTGTCGTCCTTGCCCTGTCGACCTTGATACTCCCGTCTGCGACCGCAGCCACCGTCGACGTCGCGGCCATCACGGACAAGCTCGAGCTCTGTTCGAGCTGCCATGGCAAGGAGGGCATTTCCGAACTGCCGAACACCCCATCGCTTGCCGGACAGCCCGATCAGTTCCTGCAATGGCAGCTCGTCTACTTCCGGGCCGGTGCGCGCAAGAACGACCTGATGACACCGATCGCCGCCGACCTCAGCAATGAAGACATCCGCAATCTCGCCGGCTATTTCGCGGCCCTGCCGCCACCACCTGCCGCCACCTCCGACGACAATCCCGCACTGTCTGAGGCCGGCGCCAAGATCGCTGCGGGAAGCCGCTGCACCTCATGCCACACCGACAATTTCGCCGGCACCAAGGCGGTGGCCCGCATCGCGCATCAGCGCGAAGACTATTTGCTGAAGGCGCTGATGGACTACAAAACCAGCGCCCGCTCGGGCGGCGGCCAGGCCGCCATGGCCGATGTCGCCTATCCGCTCAGCGAGGATCAGATCAAGGCGCTCGCGCATTATTTGGCGCATTATAAATAGTCTTGCCTCAACGACAGCGGTGAGAGGCACGGCATGTCCTCACCCAGTGTCGTCATGCCCGCACTTGTTGCGGGCATCCACGTCTTTCTTGAAAAGCATCACGTCCTGGCAACGTCCTAAGACGTGGATGGCCGGGACAAGCCCGGCCATGACGCAGAAAAAGTTGTGACGCCTTGCGCTACCGGCCTCACACCGCAGGCAAAATCGTCCCCTCGACTTCGCCGAAACCGACGCGATAACCGTCGCCCTGGCACCAGCCGGTGAAGGTCAGGGAATCGCCATCTTCGAGGAAGGTGCGGCGCTCGCCACCCGTCAGTTCGATCGGCTCAGCACCACCCCAGCTCAACTCGAGAAGACTGCCGCGCTGGTCCTTCTCGGGGCCGCTGATGGTGCCGGAACCCAGCAAATCACCAACGCTCATGGCGCAGCCGCTCGAGGCGTGATGCACAAGCTGCTGCACCGATGACCAGTACATGTACTTGAAGTTGGTGCGGCTGAGGCGCTGCGCCGCCGCCATCTTCGGGGTGCGCAGAGCCACGTCGAGATGCAGATCGTAATTGTTGGCGAGTTTCTGAGCCAGATATGGCAGCGGCTGCGGATCCTGCTGCGGGCCATGCACACGGAACGGCTCCAGCGCCTCGCGGGTGACGATCCACGGGCTGATCGAGGTGGCGAAGACTTTGGCCTGGAACGGTCCCAGCGGCACATATTCCCATTGCTGGATATCGCGTGCGCTCCAGTCGTTCAGAAGGGTAAAGCCGAAGATCATGGCGTCGGCCTGCGCTTCCGAAACCATGCTGCCCATCTCCGAGGGCTGCCCGACCACGACGCCCATTTCCAGCTCGAAGTCGAGCCGCTTGCAGGGGCCAAACGTTGGCACGTCAGCCGTCGGCGGTTTCAACTGGCCATTCGGACGGCGCACCTTGGTGCCGCTCACGACCACCGTCGAGGCACGGCCATTGTAGCCGATCGGGATGTGCAGCCAGTTCGGCTGCAGCGCGTTGTCCTTGCCCCGAAACATGACGCCGACGTTGGTGGCGTGCTCCTTCGACGAATAAAAGTCGGTAAAGCCGGCGACCATCACCGGCAAGTGCAACTGCGCGCCGCTGCGCGCCACCAGCGCCTGCGCGCGGAGGCCGACATTGTCACGCAGCTCGGAATTGTCGTGACGCAGCAGCACACTGATGCGAGCCCGGGTCTTGCTCCAGACATCGGGGCCGAGCGCCATGAACGCATTGATCGACGGCTGCCCAAATACGCCCTTGCCTTGACCTGCGGTCAGGAGGCCGGCCTGCTCCAGCGCCGCCAGGTCGAGCACCTGGTCGCCGATGGCAACGCCAACACGGCGCGAAGGATCGTTGCCCGTCGAGAACACACCATAGGGCAGGTTCTGGATCGGGAAATCCGATGTCGGATCAACGTCGATGAAGGAACGCAGCTTGGGATCGTTGGGATGGCTCATCGAGATATCGCTTTCAAAAAAATAAAGTTACTCGGCGTCGGGCTGGCGGCCCGGTTCGGCAGCGGCGAAAGCATCGAGCTTGGCCGCGGCGGCATCAATGCCGCTGATACGCGGATAGGGCGCGAGATCGACGCCGAAGCGTCGCGCATTGAAGACCTGCGGCACGATACAGATGTCTGCGAGGGTCGGCTGCTCGCCCAGCGCGAACGGTCCCGGCAATTCCTTGAGCCTGGCCTCGATGGCGTCGAAACCACTGGTGATCCAGTGCTGCGACCATGCCGTGCGAGTCGGCTCGTCGACGCCCATCTTGATCAGCCGATTCAGCACCCGCAGGTTACCGATCGGGTGAATGTCGCTGGCGACGATCAGCGCAAGTTCACGAATGATCGCCCGTTGTTCCGGATTGCCCGGTAGCAGTGGCGGCACCGGGTGGGTTTCATCGAGATATTCGATAATGGCGATCGACTGCGCCAGGCTGAAGCCGCCTTCGATCCAGAACGGCACCAGACCGGCCGGATTGACCTTCAGGTAATCCGGCGCGTTCTGCTCGCCCTTGCGCAGATGGATGAACTTGTGCTCCGCGCTCAACCCTTTCAGGCCGAGCGCAATGCGAACGCGGTAGGCCGCTGTGGAGCGAAAATAGCCGTAGAGCGTGGCGTTATGAGCGTCTGACATCGGATCCTTGGGCGTTTCTTGGACGTTTCCTGGGCGTTTCATGAATGCTTTACGGCTTGGTCGGATCGAAACGTTTTTCCAGCCCATTCCAGCAGTCCGAATAATCGTCCTGCAGCGTGCCCGAGGACGCCGCATGGGCGGTGACCCGTTGCGGGAAACGCGTTTCGAACATGAACGCCATGGTGCCCGTCAACTTGACCGGCTTCAGTTCACTGTTGCTGGCATAGTCGAATGCCTCGCGGTCCGGCCCATGCGGCAGCATGCAGTTGTGCAAGCTGATGCCGCCCGGCGTGAAGCCCTGCGGCTTGGCGTCATAGACGCCGTACAGCAACCCCATGAATTCCGACATGATGTTCATGTGATACCAGGGCGGCCGGAAGGTGTTCTCCGCCACCGCCCAACGCTCCGGGAAAATCACGAAATCGATGTTGGCGGTACCCGCGGTCTCCGACGGCGAGGTCAAGACCGTGAAGATCGAGGGATCCGGATGATCGAAGCCGATTGCGCCGACCGGCGAGAACGTTCGCAGGTCGTATTTGTAGGGCGCGTAATTGCCATGCCACGCCACCACATCGATCGGCGAATGCGACAGTCTGGTCGACCACAATTCGCCGCCCCACTTCACGAACAGCTCGGTCGGCGTGTCCTTGTCTTCATAGGCGGCCATCGGCGTCAGGAAGTCGCGGGCGTTGGCCAGGCAATTGGCGCCGATCGGCCCGCGCTCCGGCAACGTGAAGGCGCCACCATAGTTTTCGCAGAGATAGCCACGTGCAGGACCTGCCGGAATCTCGACCCGGAATTTGACGCCGCGCGGGATCACCACGATTTCGCCGGGCTCTGCATCGATCACCCCGAACTCGGTGACCAGGCGGAGATTGCCCTGCTGCAGCACGAACATCATCTCGCCGTCGGCATTGTAAAAATGCTGGTCCACCATCGACTTGGTGATGAGATAGACATGTGCCGCCATGCCCGCCTGGGTGTTGGCATCGCCGGCAGTGGTCATGGTCTGCACGCCCTGCAGGAACGTCACCTCGCCGCTCGGCATCGGCGCTGGATCCCAGCGGTACTGGCCGATCGGCAATTCGCCTTCGAGGCACGGCGCGGTTCGCCACAGCCCGGCATCGACTTTGGTGAAGCGGCCGGAATGCCGCACTGAGGGGCGGATGCGATAGAGCCAGGAGCGCTCATTGGTTCCGCGCGGCGCGGTAAAGGGTGAGCCCGACAATTGTTCGGCATAGAGCCCATAGGCGCAACGCTGCGGCGAGTTGCGCCCGATCGGCAGGGCGCCGGGCAATGCCTCGGTCTCAAAGCTGTTGCCGAAGCCGGACATGTAGCCCGGCGTCACATTGGCGGTGGATTGACTGACAATGCCAGAAGCTGCGCTGTAATTCGCTGCGTTGTAATTCATGGTCATCCTCCCTGAAGGGCCGCCCACATCTCGCGATCACGCTCTGCCGTCCAGATCACCGGGTCATCGATCCCCGAAGCCTCGTCGAAGGCGCGGGAGACATTGAATGGCAGGCAGTGCTCGTAGATCGCAAACGTCGAGAATTTCGGATCCATCGCCTCGCGCGTCGCGGCCCAGTTGTCCTTCAGGCTGCGTCCCTTCGCGACCGACGTCTCCGCGGTGCCGTACAATGTGGTGACGAAATCACGGGTCATGGCGATAGCCTCGCGAACGGTCGAGGTCCCCTTCAGCGCATCACCGCGGCCAGGTGCAATCGCCTTGGGATTGAACTCGCGGATTTCGTTCAGCGTCATCGGCCACTCGCGCAGGTGCGCGTCACCGCAATAGCAGGCCGAGTGGTATTCGATGAGGTCGCCGGAGAACATGACTTCGGCGTCCGGTACCCAGGCCACGATATCACCGGAGGTATGACCGGCCCCCAGTTGCATCAGCTTGACCTCACGCTTGCCGAGGAAGATCGACATCTCGCCTTCGAACGCCAGCGTCGGCCAGGTCAAACCGGGAATGCTCTCCGCGTCGCGGAACAGCCGCGGAAACCGGCCGAACTCCGAATCCCAGTCCTGCTGCCCCCGCTCCTCGATCAAGCGGTAGGTTTCGCTGGACGCGACGATGCCTTGCGCCTGATAGGCCGATGCACCGAGCACCCGCACCGCATGGTAGTGCGACAGCACCACGTATTTGATCGGCTTGTCAGTGACGGTCTTGACCCGCTCGATCACGCTCTTGGCCATCGCAGGCGTCGCCTGCGCGTCGAACACCAGGCAGCCATCGTCGCCGACAATCACAGCGGTGTTCGGATCGCCTTCCGCGGTGAACGCGTAGAGATCGGTGCCGATCTCGGAAAACGTGATCTTTTTGTCTGCAAGATCGGTGGTGGAGGCGAAGCCTTTGGCGTTCATTCGATCATCTTCCTTTTTATTCGTATTTACGTTGTAGCCTTGCTCGCAAGGCCACGCTTGGCAAGAGCGACTGCGTCCTGCAGGACGTCGATGTCACCGATATGATTGGCAAGGATCAGCACCAGCGCCGCATCGAGCGCTGCGCTGTCCTCATCGCCGAGGCCGCGATGGGCCTCAACTACCAGCCGGAATGCATCATCCGGCCTGGCGAAATTTGAGCTCGTCGACAATCCCATCTCGCCCCCTCACTGATGACCAGTGGCGCGCAACAGCGCCGCGTCGAGCGCAGCACGGGTCGGATGCCGAAACCGCGCCGCGACATAACCGTCGGGCCGCAGCAGATACGCCGTGCCGGGCTCGGCGCCGTAACGTTGCGCAAGCAAGCCGGATGAATCCGCCAAGGCCTCGCCCGTGCCGACACGCACGACGCCGACGCCGTCAGGCGCCGTGACAGCCTCGCCATTGGCGAACTGCAGCAGCGTGAAGTCGCGGCCCGCATCATTGAACGCATCGGTGAAATAGCTGCCGTCGCTCCCTCGTGTCGTCAGTGGAGCATCGAGCAGCGAAGCGCCCGGCGTCACGCCGCCGGCCCAGACATCCGCATCGTCGCTGGACAGCGGCGTGTCATAGACCGACGGCACCGACAGCCGTCCGCCATTGATCATGCGCTTGCCGAAATCAGTTTCCTTGGCCAGCGCCAGCACGGCGCGCCGCAGTCGTTCTTCCTCGCGCGAACTCGGCGCCATGAAATCAGTCGAGCGCGTCGACTCGCGGATATTCTCGTCCGCCGCCGCGCTGCGCTCGGTGTGGTAGGTTTGCAGCAGGGACTCCGGCGACGTTCCCTTCAGGACCCGCGATAGCTTCCATGCCAGGTTTTCGGCGTCTTCCAGTCCTGAGTTGGCGCCGCGGGCGCCGAACGGCGACACCTGGTGGGCGGCATCGCCCGCGAAAATCACACGGTCATGGATAAAGCGTTCCATGCGGCGGCACTGAAATTTGTACAGCGAGATCCATTCGAAGGCAAAGTTGTCATGGCCGAGCATGCGCACGATCCGCGGCCGTACATTTTCCGGCTTTTTCTCGGTCACGGGATCGGCGTCGGGACTGAGCTGCAGGTCAATCCGCCAAATATTGTCCGGCTGACTGTGCAACAGCGCCGAACGCCCGGCATGAAACGGCGGATCGAACCAGAACCAGCGCTCGCTGGGGAAATCCGCGGCCATCTTGACGTCCGCAATCAGGAACTGATCTTCGAACACCTGGCCGGCGAAATCCGCGCCTACCATTTGCCGCAGTGACGAGCGCGCGCCGTCGCAGGCGATCACATGAGTCGCGGCAATCCGATAAGGCCCCTCGGGGGTCTCGATGGTCAGGCTGACATGATCGTTGCGCTGGTCGAGCCCCGTGACCTTGTTGCGCCAGCGCAGGCTGATGCCCGGCAACTCCGCAGCGCGCTCCACCAGATAGGCTTCGGCATAGAACTGCTGCAGATTGATAAAGGCCGGCATCTTGTGGCCGTCTTCGGGCAGCAGGTTGAACTGATAGATCTGCGATGCACCGTGAAATATCTTGCCAACGCTCCAGACCACGCCCTTGTCGACCATACGTTTACCGACACCGAGCCTGTCCCAGAACTCCAGTGAACGTTTAGAGAAGCAGATCGCGCGCGAACCCTCGCCGATCCGATCGGCATCGTCCAGCAGCACCACCGCATGGCCGCGTTGGGCCAGGTCGATCGCCAGCGATAATCCGACGGGACCGGCACCAACCACGACCACAGGATGATGTGCGCTCGCAGCAAGCGGACGATCCTGATCCGGATGGCGCTGATAGCCGAATTGGGTGGTTGCACCGGCGGTCATCGAATATTCCCCCGATCTGCGTCTTTTATAAAGTGCTGGCGTTATCGCGCGCCGGACGCTAAAATTAGTCTCACGTGCAACTATATACGCCGACAGCCCCCAGCCCGTCAACCGGGCGTCTCGGTTTAGCGTCCTTATTTGATTTCGGGTCCTTATTTCATGAAGAAACTCGACCTCCTGAAGTTCGTCCCGTTCCGCATGAACCGGCTGTCGGCCGAGATCAGCACGGCCTTGTCCAGCGAATATCGTGACCGCTACGGCATCGAAGTCCCGGAGTGGCGGGTGCTGGCCACCCTGGGCTTTCGCGAAGAGCCTTGCACGGCGCAATTCATCGTGCAGCATACGTCGACGCACAAATCGACCATCAGCCGCGCGGTGACGAGCCTGCTCGAGCGTGGATTGATCGAGCGGGTGGAAAGTCAGGTGGACCGGCGCGAGTATGGCCTGCAGCTGTCTCGCGAAGGCAAGGCCCTTTACCAAGGGTTGATCCCCCGGCTGCTGAACCGCGAACGCGAAATCCTGGCATGCCTGTCGACGACGGAATTGCGACAATTCGAAAATGCACTGGCCAAGATCGAAAAAAGCTTCGAGCTGACACAAACCGACGTGCTGCCGGACACGCCGAAGGACCACGAGCGCGCATAGATCGCCCGTTGGCGAGCATAACCCGCATAGTGAATTCGCCGCGGATGGCATTTTGGAGGCAGCGCTGCCGCGCGCCTCGCCTTTGACTCATCTATTTCTGCAAATAAAGTAGAGATATTGGCGTCCCTCCCGGGATACTTTTGGCGGTATTGCGCGTTACTCCCCTTGGCAACCCGCGCGGCCCCGCGCTGGATCGAATAGAACAGGCATCATGAATCCTATCAAACAGCTTCAAAAGCATGGTCAGGCCGTCTGGCTCGATTTTCTGGCGCGCAATTTCATCGCCAAGGGCGACCTGAAAGCGCTGATCGACAAGGACGGGGTCCGCGGCGTGACCTCCAATCCCTCGATCTTCGAAAAGGCCATCGGCGGCAGCGCCGAATATGACGACACGATTTCAAGCCTGTTGAAGGAACGCGACCGTCCGGTGGGCGACCTCTACGAGGCGCTCGCCATCGAGGACATCCAGCACGCTGCAGACGTGCTGCGGCCGCTCTACGACGAGGTCAAGGGCGACGACGGCTATGTCAGCCTCGAAGTATCGCCCTATCTTGCACGCGACACCTCCGGCACCATCGCGGAGGCCGAAAGGCTGTGGCGCGAGGTGCACCGCGACAATCTGATGATCAAGGTGCCCGGCACCCCGGAAGGCTTGCCCGCCGTGGAGAAGCTGATCGGACAAGGCATCAACGTCAACATCACGCTGCTGTTTTCACAAAAACTTTACGCAAGTGTTCTCGAAGCCTATATCACCGGCCTGGAAAAATGGGTCGCCGGCGGCGGCGATCCCTCCAAGATCGCCAGCGTCGCAAGTTTCTTCGTCAGCCGGATCGATTCCGCCGTCGACAAGGAACTCGATCAGAAAATCGCCGCAGCCAACGACAAGGACAAGAAGGCTGCGCTTGAAGCCTTGAAGGGCAAGGTGGCGATCGCCAACGCCAAGCTTGCCTACCAGCATTACAAAACCGTTGTCGCGTCTGAACGCTGGAAGAAGCTCGCCGCCAAGGGGGCCCGCGTGCAGCGGCTGCTGTGGGCCTCCACCGGCACCAAGAACAAGGCTTACAGCGATGTGCTGTATGTCGAGGAACTGATAGGCCGCGACACCGTCAACACCGTGCCACCCGCAACCCTCGACGCCTTCCGCGATCACGGCAAGCTGCGCGACAGCCTCGAGGAGAATCTCCCGGAGGCAAAACGCGTACTCGCAGACCTGGCGAAGTCCGGAATTTCGCTCGACGCGATCACCGAAAAGCTTGTCGAAGAAGGCGTGCAGTTGTTCGCCGAAGCCTTCGACAAGCTGCTCGGTGCGGTCGCGCACAAGCGTGCCGCACTGCTGTCATCGGCGATCGATGGCCAGAATATCCGCCTTGCCGCCGATGTCGACAAATCGTTCAAGGCGCTCGCCAACGATTGGCGCGCCGGTGGAAAGATTCGCAGCCTGTGGGCGCGCGATGCGTCAGTCTGGACCGGCCACGACGAAAACAAGTGGTTGGGCTGGCTCGACGCACTGACCCGTGAACAGGCCGCGCTGCCGCGCTATCAGGCTTTCGCGAAATGGGTCAAGGATACGAAGTTCACCGATGCCGTGGTGCTTGGCATGGGTGGCTCAAGCCTCGGACCGGAGGTGATCGCAACCACGTTTGGTACTGTCGCAGGTTTCCCCCGGCTACACATTCTGGATTCGACCGATCCGGAGCAAGTCCGGCGCATGGACGCCGCGATCAAGGCGGACACGACACTGTTCATTGTTTCCAGCAAATCCGGCGGCACCACCGAGCCGAATGCGCTGATGGATTATTACCTGGCTCGGGCCGGCGAAAAGCTTTGCGACAAGGCCGGTGGCCATTTCGTTGCTGTCACCGATCCCGGATCGTCGCTCGAGAAGGTGGCCAAGTCCCGAGGCTTCGCCCATGTCATCCATGGCGAGCCGACCATCGGTGGCCGCTATTCAGTGCTGTCGCCGTTCGGCCTGGTGCCGGCTGCGGCCGCCGGTCTCGATCTCGTCAAGTTCCTCGACGCCACCGCGTCCATGGTCCGCGCCTGCGGGCCGGATGTGCCGCCGGATGAAAATCCGGGCGTGCAGTTGGGGCTGGCACTGGGCGCCGCCGCACAGCATGGTCGCGACAAGATCACGTTGACGGCATCCAAACCAATCGCCGACTTCGGCGCCTGGGTGGAACAATTGATCGCCGAGTCCACCGGCAAGAACGGCAAGGCACTCATTCCGCTCGAAGGCGAGACGCTGGGCAAGCCAGATGTCTACGGCAATGATCGCGTTTTCATCGATCTGCGCACCGGAGATGACGGCGATACCGATCGCGAAACCTCGCTCGCGGCGCTGGAAAAGGCTGGCCATCCGGTGGTTCGGATCACTGTCACCGATCTCTTGCATATCGGCCAGGAGTTCTTCCGGTTCGAGATCGCCACCGCGGTCGCCGGCTCTGTGATGGGGATCAACCCGTTCGACCAGCCTGACGTCGAAGCTGCCAAGATCAAGACACGCGAACTGACGGCCTCGTTCGAAAAGACAGGCTCACTTCCCGGTGAGACGGCAGTCGCAACCGATGGAGCGATTGCGATCTATACCGATGCCAAGAACGCCGACGCCCTGCGCAAGGCTGGCGCCAATGGCGGCGTCGCGTCCTGGCTGAAGGCCCATCTCGGACGGATCCAGGGCGGCGACTACGCCACCCTCCTGGCCTACATCGACCGCGACGATGCCCATCTCGCCACCACCCACGCGATGCGGATGGCGATCCGCGACCGCAAGCATGTGGCGACCTGCGTCGGCTTCGGCCCGCGCTTCCTGCATTCGACCGGACAGGCCTACAAGGGCGGGCCGAACACCGGCGTGTTCCTGCAGATCACCGCTGACGACGCGAAGGACCTCCCGGTGCCCGGACAAAAAGCCAGCTTCGGCGTGATCAAAGCGGCGCAGGCTCGCGGCGACTTCGACGTGCTGACCGAACGCGGGCGACGCGCGTTGCGGCTGCATATCAAGGGTGACCTCGCCAAGGGTCTCTCCGCCATTCACGCAGCGGTCGATTCCGCGCTCAAGTAGGACAGGACAAGCACATGCAGATCGGCCTCATCGGCCTTGGGCGCATGGGCGGCAACATCACACGCCGCCTCATCACCCACGGCAAGCATCAAGTCGTGGTCTATGACCAGAACGCCAAGGCCGTCAGCCAGCTGGCCGGAGACGGCGCCACAGCCAGTTCATCACTTGATGATCTGGTGAAGAAGCTCCGGGCGCCGCGAACGGTCTGGGTGATGCTGCCCTCGGGCAAGATCACGGAAGACACCATCACCGCGCTCGGCAAATCATTACAGCGGGGCGATACCATCATCGATGGCGGCAACACTTTCTGGCAGGATGACATCCGCCGTGCCAAGACGCTGCAGGAGCTCGGCATTCACTATGTGGATGTCGGCACCAGCGGCGGCGTGTGGGGACTCGATCGCGGCTATTGCATGATGATCGGCGGCGAGAAGGAGATCGTCGATCGGCTCGATCCGATCTTCCAGACTCTGGCGCCGGGCGCCGGCAGCATCCCGAAGACGCCGGGCCGCGACGGCCGGGATCCACGCGCCGAGCAAGGCTATATCCATGCCGGCCCGAATGGCGCCGGACATTTCGTCAAGATGGTGCACAACGGCATCGAGTATGGCCTGATGCAGGCCTATGCCGAGGGCTTCGATATCCTGAAGAACGCCAATATCGACGCGCTGCCTGCCGAACATCGCTTCGACCTCAATGTCGCTGATGTTGCCGAGGTCTGGCGCCGCGGTAGCGTCGTTACCTCATGGTTGCTTGACCTCACCGCGACCGCGCTCGCCGGCAACGAGACGCTGGACGCCTATTCCGGCTTTGTCGAAGATTCCGGCGAGGGCCGCTGGACCATCGATGCGGCGATCAACGAAGCCGTACCCGCCGAGGTGATCACCACCGCGCTCTATGCCCGCTTCCGTTCGCGCAAGGAACACACCTTCGCGGAGAAGATTTTGTCCGCCATGCGGCATGGCTTCGGCGGGCACGTCGAGCCGCCGAAGAAATCCTGAGGAACGCCAATTTCCGCTCCAAAGGCTTCCGATCCAAGATTGCCCATAGGTTCCTGATGAGTTCAGACACGACCACCAAGCCGAAAGCCCCCGAGCCCTGCTGTTTTGTCATTTTTGGTGTGACCGGAGATCTCGCCCATCGCCTGGTGACGCCGGCGCTATACAACCTGGCTGAGGCCGGACTATTGCCGGACGACTTCTGCGTGGTCGGCGTCACTCGCACCGAAATGCAAAGCCAGTCGCTGCACGACGACTTGATGAAGGCCCTGAAGCAGTTCGCCACCCGCCCGATCAACGATGACGTCGCCAAGAAGCTGTTCGATTGCGTCAGCGCCGTGCACGCGGATCCCAGCGAAAAAGGCTCGTTCGAACGGCTGAAAACCCACCTGGACGGCATCGCCAAGCGCGGCATCAAGAACCATCTGTTCTACCTGGCGGTGCCGCCAACCGCTTTCAAGCCGATCTGCGAGGAACTTGGCAGCGCCGGGCTGTTGAGGGAGGAGAACGATGCCTGGCGGCGTCTGGTCATCGAGAAGCCGTTCGGTATCGACCTCGATTCGGCAAAACAACTCAACCATGATCTGCTCGAGATCGTCGACGAACACCAGATCTATCGTATTGATCACTATCTCGGCAAAGAGACAGTGCAGAACATCCTGGTGTTTCGTTTCGCCAACGGCATGTTCGAGCCGATCTGGAATCGCAATCACATCGATCACGTGCAAATCACCGTATCCGAGACCGTCGATGTCGGCCGACGCGGCAGTTTCTACGATGCCACCGGCGCGATGCGCGACATGGTGCCGAACCACTTGTTCCAGCTGCTGTCTCTGGTGACCATGGAACCGCCTTCGCGGTTCGATGCGCACTCGGTACGATCGGAAAAGGGCGAAGTGCTGGCCGCTATCCAGATCCAGACTCCGGAGGAGGCGCTGCACAACTCCGTCCGCGGCCAGTACGTGGCTGGCCGGGTCGGCGACAAACAGATCGGCGACTATCGCAACACACCTGATGTCGATCCCTCCAGCGTCACCGAAACCTTTGCGGCCATGAAGCTGACCATCGACAACTGGCGCTGGGCCGGCGTGCCGTTCTATCTGCGCACCGGCAAAGCATTGACGTCGAAACGCACGGAAGTGGCGATCCGCTTCAAGCAGGCGCCGTTTTCGATGTTCCGCGCCACCGAAGTGGAACGGTTGTCGCAGAACTATCTGGTGATCGGGATCGAGCCGACTGAAGGCATCACGCTGCAGTTCAACACCAAGGTGCCGGGACCCACGGTGGCGATCGACGGCGTCGAGATGAGCTTCAAGTACAAGGATTACTTCCGCGCTTCCCCCAGCACCGGCTACGAGACCCTGATCTACGACTGCATGATCGGCGACAACATCCTGTTCCAGCGCGCCGACAGCGTCGAGGCTGGCTGGCAGGCGGTGCAGCCATTCCTCGATGCCTGGAAAAAAGCCGATGGCGAGGGACTGGCGCTCTATCGCGCCGGCACCGACGGGCCGCGCGAGGCCCACGGCCTGATCGAGCGGGACGGACGCCGCTGGCGCAGGCTGAACGGCCAATGAACAACGCCGCCCACGCGCGCGACGTGATCGTGGTCCCCGACGCCGCGGCGCTAGCAGCATCAGCGGCGCAGCGCCTGGTCGACCGGATCGCGGACAGCGGCGAGCGCCCCGCGATCTGCCTGACCGGCGGCTCGACACCGAAGCGGATGTATGAACTGCTGGCGACGCCATTGTGGCGCGACCGGATTCCCTGGCTTCAGGTACACTGGTTCATCGGCGACGACCGCTTCGTGCCGCCGGATGATCCCCTGAACAACATGGGCATGGCGCGCCGGGCTTTTCTCGATGTCTGCGCACCGGCCGGCAATATTCATGCGATCTCGCCGGCCGCCACGCCGGATACCGCCGCGCTGCTGTATGAGAACGAACTCAGGGATTTTCATACCGCGCATCGTGCAGGCAAACCGCTGTTCGACCTGGTGTTGCTGGGCGTGGGCCCGGACGGGCACACTGCCTCGCTGTTTCCGAACGCTCCTGCATTGACCGAACAGTCTCATTGGGTCGTCGGCGTTGCCCACGCCAATGTCGCGCCGTTCGTGCCACGAGTCAGCCTGACGCTGCCCTGCCTCGCGCAAACCCGCGAGATGCTGTTCCTGGCTGCGGGCAACGACAAGCAGGAGATCCTGCGCCGGGTGTTTGCCGGTGAGGATCTGCCCGCGGGCCACGCGCAGGCCGCCGGCGGCAAGACGCTCTGGATGCTCGATCAGGCGGCCACACCGTCGGCCCCGACATGACTGGGAAATCCACAGACCTGCTTCCGGTCGCCATCATCCTGATGGGCGTCTCCGGCTCCGGCAAAAGCACCGTCGCCGAGGCTCTGGCGCGCCGCACCGGCTTTGCCGTCGAGGATGCCGATACCTTCCATCCGCAAGCCAATATCGACAAGATGCACGCCGGCATCCCGCTCACCGACGACGACCGCTGGCCCTGGCTGCGCGCCATTGCGGCGGCGATCGACCGCAATACCGAGACGGGCTGGCCGGTGATCATCGCTTGTTCGGCGCTAAAGCGCGCCTATCGCGACGTGCTGGTGCATGGCCGCGATGATGTGCGGATTGTCTACCTAAAAGGTAGTCGCGACCTGATCGCGCGCCGCCTCGCTGCGCGCCGCGATCATTTTATGCCGCCGTCGCTGCTCGACAGCCAGTTCGCCACCCTGGAGGAACCGGCTCCGGATGAGCCGGTGATGGCCGTCGACATCGACGCGGACATTGACACCATCGTGACCGCCATCATCGTCCGGCTGGCGCTAACCGACGCAATCAAGGAACGAAGCCGATGACCCCGATCCGGTTGGTGATCTCAGACGTCGACGGCACGCTGGTGACCAGCGACAAGCAGTTGACACCAGCCACACGCAACGCGGTGCGCGCGCTGCGTGACCGCGGCATCGCCTTCACCATCACCAGCAGCCGCCCGAGCTTCGGCATGAAGGCGGTGGTCGACGCCCTGAAGATCGACCTTCCCTTCGGCCCGTTCAATGGCAGCGCGATCGTCAATCCCGATCTGTCGGTGGTAGAGACGCAGGTCATTCCACTGGCGGCAGCGAAGCAAAGCCTGGCCTTCCTCGCCCGCAAAGGTGTCGACGCCTGGATTTTCACCAACCGCGAATGGATCGCGCACCGCGACGACGGGAAATATGTCCCGCACGAGCAAATGACCATCCAGACCGATCCGGTGTTCACGACCGACGATACGCCCTATGTCGACAAAGCCTGCAAGATCGTCGGCGTCAGCGCGGATTTCGCCTTGCTGGTCCAATGCGAGACCGAACTGCAGGCCGAAATCGGATCACAGGCCCATGCGGTGCGCTCGCAGAACTATTACCTCGACATCACCCCGCCCGGTGTCAACAAAGGCACCTTCGTCGCCGCCATGGCAAAACGCCTGGGGATTCCGCTGGAGAACGTCGCAACGATCGGCGACATGCAGAACGACGTGCCGATGTTCAAAACCAGCGGGCTGTCATTCGCCATGGGCAATGCCAGCGATGCGGTGAAGGCGCAGGCCTCGCATGTGACCGCATCGAACGCGGAGGATGGATTCGCCAGGGCGATGGCGGAGATTTTGGAAAAGAACGGTTGATTGGCCTAACGGACACATCTTAATCCGTCATCACTTCGACCGTTGCACCGCCGGCTTCTTGCTCGAATGCAGAGCCTCGTAAATGTTGTGCGCGGTGTTGACCAGCGCGATATGGGTCAGCGCCTGCGGGAAATTTCCGGTCTGCCGCCGCGTCACGGTGTCGTACTCCTCCGATAGCAACCCGACATCATTGGCAACGCCGGCGACGCGCAGGAACAACTCCCGCGCCTTGTCGATATCACCGCGCATGACGTGGACATCGGCCAGCCACAGCGTGCAGGCGAGGAAGGCCCCCTCGATCGGCTCGACCTCCCCTGGTCGCGGCTCGCGCGGATCGTGGCGCAGCACGAAGCCATCGCGCATCAGGTGTTGTTCGATCGCATCGATCGTGCCGGTCACGCGAGGATCCGAGGCCGGAATGAACCCGACCGCGGGCAGCAGCAGCAGGCTGGCATCTAGGGTGGTCGCGGCATAGTCGACCACGAATGTGCGGGTCTCCTTGTTGAAGCCGTTAATGCAGATGTCGGCATGGATGCGATCACGCAGCGCCCGCCAGTCGTCGAGCGGTGCATCATAGCCATAAGCCTCCGCGCTTTTGATGCCGCGATCGAACGCCACCCAGCACATCACCTTGGAAAACACATAGTGCTTACCGGCACCGCGCACCTCCCAGATGCCGCTGTCGGGAAGCTGCCAGACCTCCGCCACATGGTCCAGGATCGCGCATTCCAGCGACCAGGTGCCTCCGTCCAGCTCGACGTTCTCTTTGCGGGCCTGATGAAAAGTGTCCATCAGTTCGCCATAGACATCGAGCTGCAGCTGGGCATGCGCGGCGTTACCAAACCGCACAGGCTTGGAGCCCTCATAGCCGGGCAACCAGTCGGCCTCCCATTCCAGCAGCCGCCTTTGTCCGGTGATGCTGTACATGATCTGCAGATCCGACGGCGAGCCTGCGACCGAACGCAGCAGCCAGTTGTGCCACGCCCCGGCTTCCTCGTGGTAGCCGCTGTTCATCAGCGAAAATAGCGTAAAGGTGGCGTCGCGCAGCCAGCAGTAGCGGTAGTCCCAGTTACGGGCACCGCCGACTTTTTCCGGCAGCGACGAGGTCGGAGCCGCAACGATACCCCCGGTCGGCGCATAGGTCAGCGCCTTCAAGGTGATCAGCGAGCGCTGCACCAGGGCGCGATGCTTGCCGTCATAGCTGTTGCGGCGCGACCAGTCGGTCCAGAAGGTTTCTGTATCGATCAAGGCCTGATCCGGATCGATCGGCTTGGGCACCGGCAGATGCGACGCCTGGTAGGTGAACACGAACGGCACCAGGTCTCCGGCCTTCACATCAAATTCCGCAACGGTGGTCATGTTCTCGCCGCGCACGTCCACAGGCGTCCGCAGCACAGCCATGTCCGGGCCTGCGATGGCCAGGACGGTGTTGTCTTCCAGGCGTTGTACCCACGGGATGTTGGCGCCAGTGCCGAACCGGATCACCAGCTCCATTGCCATGGTCACTTTGCCGCTGTCGCCACGCACGAAGCGCACGATGTCGGAGGCCTCGCCGCGCGGAGGCATGAAGTCGATCAGCGTGACGACACCGTCATTACATGAGAAGCGCGTCTCGAGGATCAGGGTTTCGCCGCGGTAAGCGCGGGTAATCGACCGCGCTTTGTGCTTCGGCGCCATCAACCAGCGGCCGTGATCCGGCGTGCCTAGCAGCGCGGCAAAACAGGCTTCGGAATCAAACGCCGGCCAACACAACCAGTCGATTGAACCGTCGCGGCCGACCAGCGCCGTGGTCAGACAATCCCCGATCAGGGCGTAATCTTCGATGGGCGACGGCAAGTGTCCTCACGGGAAAACAGCGGTAACAAGGGGAACTTGAATCCGGCGCGAAAGTTCCCGCGCACACTGCCCGCAACTTGTCGTGAAGACGATCCAGCCCAACCGTCAGGCGTCGGAAGTGAATCGTTCGACCAGAAAATCGATGAAAAGACGTACCTTCAAAGCCAGGTGCCGGGTCGGGGGATAGATCGCGGAGAGGATCAGCGGCGGCGCGCTGTAACCGGACAGGCACACCCGCAACGTGCCCTGGTCGAGCGCTTGGCCGGCGATGAAAGCCGGCAGCAGTGCGATCCCCCGCCCCTTGATGGCGGCGTCGCGCAACACCTCGGCGTTGTTGACGCACAGCGTCCACGGCGGCTGAATCCAGTGGTCACCATCCTTCCCGCTCAGCTTCCACTGGTTGCCGGTCGAGAGATATCCGTACGTCAGGCAGGCATGGTCGCGCAGATCTGTCGGATGCATCGGCTCGCCATGGGCCTGGAAATAATCCGGCGACGCGCAGATCACACGATCGATCGGCATGATCTTGCGCGCGATCAGGCTGGAGGCCTCGAGGTCTGCGATCCGCAAGGTGACATCAAGTCCATCCTGCACCGGATCGACATGCTGGTCACTCAAAGTCAGCTGGATCCGCAATTCAGGATACTGCGCCATGAAGTCGGCGACCGCCGGTCCAAGTTGCAGGGTGCCAAACGACATCGGCGCATTGACCCGCAAAAGCCCACGCGGTGTTGCCTGCAGGTCGGTCACCGCCTGATCGGCAGCGTCGAGATCGGACAATACGCCCAGCACACGTTCGAAATAGGCTTGTCCGTTTTCGGTGGGACTGACATGCCGCGTGGTGCGGTTGAGCAACTGGACGCCCAGCTCGTTTTCCAGGTCGCCGATATATTTGCTCACCGCAGAGCGCGACAGCCGCAGGGTGCGGCCGGCTTCCGAAAAGCTTCCGAGTTCGACGACCTTCACAAAGGCGCGCAGGCCTTCGAGCTTATCCATTGCAGTTCCTCAACGATTGTCCCCAATTCATAGACAGTTATGTCATATCTTGCCAGATTGTCTTTGATTGTGGCCTCTCCAATATCTCTCAGCAGAAGAGCGAGGAGCTCGAAAAGGCAGGAGATTCCCACATGTCAGGTATTCACCACGTCACCGCCATCGCCGGTAACGCATTGCGTAATTTCGACTTTTACACCCGCACCCTGGGGCTGCGGTTCGTCAAGAAAACCGTGAATTTCGACGATCCCGGCACCTATCATTTCTATTACGGTGACGAGGCCGGCCATCCAGGGACCATCCTCACCTTCTTCCCGTGGGAGCATGCGGCCGCGGGGCGTGGCGGTGTCGGCCAAACCCAGCAGACCACGTTCCGGGTGCCGGCCCGCTCGATTGGTTACTGGACCCATCGCTTCATCGAAAAGGGTGTGGCCCATGAGGCGCTTGAAAAGCGTTTCGGTGAAGCCGTGCTCTCCTTTACCGATCCCGATGGTATGAGCCTTGCGCTGGTCGGCGTAGCCGGGGCGGAAGATGAGACCGGCTGGAGCAACGGCGACGTGCCGGCGGAGCACGCGATCCGCGGCTTCCATGGCGTGACGCTGCTGCTGGAGAGCGCCGTAAAGACCGGCGGGATCCTGACCGATGTGTTCGGCTTCAAGCAGACCGGGCGCGAAGGATCGATCATCCGTTACACGGCACCGGATAAAGGCGTGGGCGGCATCGTCGACATCTACGAGGCGAAGGGCTTCCTGCCGGGCCGACAGGGCCGTGGCTCGGTGCATCACATCGCCTTCCGCGCTGCCGATGATGCGGATCAGTCGGAGATGGCACGCAAGCTGGTGCAGGAGCACGGCATGCACCCGACCGAGCAGAAGGACCGCAATTACTTCCGCTCGATCTACTTCCGCGAACCGGGCGGCGTGCTGTTCGAAATCGCCACAGACATCCCCGGGTTCGCGGTCGATGAACCGCTGGCCACACTCGGCCAGGACCTCAAACTGCCGGCGTTTCTCGAAGCCCACCGCAAGGAGATCGAGAACGTGTTGCCGGTGCTGGAGAAAGCTGCGTGATGACAAGCTCCAACTTTATCCATCGCTTCGAGCCGGGCACCCGGCTCGAAGCCTCGCCGCTGCTGCTGCTGCACGGCACCGGCGGTGACGAAAACGACCTGCTGCCTCTCGGCCAGATCGTCGCGCCGGGATCCGCGTTGCTCTCGGTGCGCGGCCGGGTGCTGGAGCACGGCATGCCGCGCTTCTTCCGGCGACTTGCGGAAGGCGTGTTCGACCACGACGACGTGGTGCGCCGCGCCCATGAGCTCGCCGACTTCGTCGACACCGCGCGAAAGACCCATCGTCTCGCGGCGCCGATCGCGCTCGGCTACTCCAACGGGGCCAACATCGCCGCCGCCATGCTGTTGTTGCGACCGCAAACCTTGCAAGGCGGCATCCTGCTGCGCGCCATGGTGCCGCTGGCCGATCCGCCCGCAGCCGATCTCTCCGGTCGATCCGTTCTGGTGATCTCCGGCGCGCACGATCCAATCGTGCCCGCGGCCAACGGCGCACAGCTTGCGGCCATGCTGAGCACGGCTGGAGCCAATGTCGAACGGCGCGTCCTGCCCGTTGGGCACCAACTGTCACAGGCGGATGTTACGCTGGCGAAACAGTGGCTGGAGACGCGGCAAGCGGCAGCGGATGCTGCAGTGAGCGGATAGAAAGCTTCAACAAACTCACGGTGTCGTTTGCCGGTTTACCGCCGGCAAACGATACTGCTCAGCTGCCCGCCTTCACGAACGCCGCGAACGCCTCGGCGTAATCCGGATGCCAGCGCGACAACGGCGGACGGTTCTCGATGATGTCGCCAGCGGCCCACTGCAGGCGCTTCTCGTCGAGCGCGCGCGGTACGTCATTGTCCGGGCACAGGATGTAGAAATCGTCGGCATTCAATCGCTCGATCATGAAATCGACGGTCTGCTCCGGGGTCCAGGCGGCAGCGGGCTTTTCGGCGCGGCCCTTCGCAGTCAATCCCGTGAAGACAAAACCCGGGATCAGCAGATGCGCGCTCAGCTTGCAATCCGGCGTGTTGCGCAGTTCGTGCTGCAACGCCTCGGTAAACGCCTTCACGCCGGCCTTCGAGACATTGTAGGCGGGATCGCCCGGCGGCGTGGTGATGCCCTGTTTCGAACCGGTGTTGATGATCAACCCTGCCCGTCCCCGTGCGATCATCGTCGGCGTGAACACCTGGCACCCATTGATGATGCCCCACAGATTGACGCCGAGCACCCGCTGCCAGTTCTCATGCGGGCCAAATATCTGGCTGCCCGGCTGAATACCGGCATTGTTCATCAGGATATCCGTGCCACCGAAGCGGTCCGTGACGGCCGCCTGCAGGGCCTGCACTTGCGTGACATCGCTGACGTCGGTCGCCATCGTCATCACACGCTCAGCGCCTCCCGCCGCCGCAATCGTCTCTGCCGCGACCTTCAACCGATCCGCACCGAGATCGGCGATGCAGACGCACAGCCCGAGGCGGGCCAGTCGCGTGGCCGCGGCAAGTCCGATGCCGGACGCTCCACCGGTGATGACGGCAACGGACTCAGACGACAAAGCAGGATGCGACACGCGGCAATCTCCTCATTGGCAGACCGCCTCTGCTTACGCCGCAATCGGTGCAAACGGAAGGCAGACGACCTGAGGGGGGTTTTCAACTTTTACGGAAATCTCAAGAGTTCCCAACCGCATGGAGTTTCGCCGGACGTAACAGTTCCGCCGACGGTCGTGAAAATGTCATGTGCCCCTGGCGCAGACCCAGCAGCGGTGGCGCGATTTCGGCAATCGCATCTGCTGACGTCATCGCGTCCAGCATCACCAGATCTGCCGGCCGACCGACCGCAATGCCGTAATCGTCGAGCCGCATCAGCCGAGCCGGTTGCGACGTGATCATTTCGAAACAGGTTTCGAGACCCGCTGACGTTCCGATCTGCATAATGTTGGCATAGAGATTGGCCATCCGAATCAGCGAACAGTCACCGAACGGCGTAAACGGATTGAGGACGTTGTTGGTCGCGAGCGAACAGCTCACGCCTGCCGCGATCAGCCGATGCAGCGGCGCCACTCCACGCGGCACATTGTGTGTATGTCCCGCCCCCATCAAGAACAGGTCCGTCGCCGGCAGTGTGGTCAACGCCACGCCGGTATTCGCAAGCCGTGTACCGATGACGGCGAGATGCTCCGGAGACACCGCGGATAGCTTGGTGACATGGCCGGCTGCGACGCGCCCGCCGCGGCGATGACGCTCGGTCTGGCGGCAGACCTCATCAAGATGCATCCAACTGGGATCGAGATCGAAGTCGAGATGAAAGTCGATATCGATATCGAAACGAGTCGCAAGATCGAAAATGCGAGCAATTTGTCCCTGCGGATCGCTGTCCACATAGGGACAGCCGCCGATCAGATCGGCGCCATTTTCGCAGGCTTCTACCAGAAGCGCGTCCGCACCGGGATCGTTCAACAGGCCTTCCTGGGGAAACACGCAGATCTGCAGGTCGATCGCCCAGCGATACTCCTGCCGCAGCGCGCGCACGGCATGGAAGCCCTTCAGGCCGATCCGCGGGTCGACCTCGACATGAGTCCGCATCCGGTTAGTGCCCTGCAGAATCGCTTTCTCCAGCGTCCGCCGCCCGCGCTGGTAGATATCGTCTTCGGTAAAGCCCCGCTTGATCTCGGCAACCGAAGCAATCGCTTCCTGCAACGTTCCGCTTTGGCAATTGCAGCGCCCGGCAATGCAGGATTTGTCGAGATGAACGTGAGTATCGACGAGGCCCGCAGTCACCAGGCGACCGTCGGCGGCAATCTCTTGCGCCTGCGCCTCGATCCACGGCGCAATCTCGACGATGACGCCACCGCGCACGCCGATATCGACCGGTGCGGTGCGGCCGGTGATGGTTGCGTGTCGAAGGATGAGATCGAGGGACATACTCTTGGTGGCTGGCTTCCTGACCATCTGCGAACATACAGAATTGCGTCAGTCCACAGCGGAAAGCAAGTTCGGAGCGGGGGTACAAAAAATGCTCTATTCCTCCGGCTCCGTCGTGAACAGCAGCGGGTAGCCCTTGGCGCGACCGGCATCGGTGGCGCGGGTCGCCTTGGTCTCGGCCACATCACGGGTAAACACCGCGACGACACAGGACCCGAGCTTATGTGCAGTGATCATGACCTTGTGGGCCTCATCCTCAGTCATGCGAAACTCCGCCTTCAGCACCATCACGACAAACTCGCGCGGCGTGAAATCGTCGTTGACCAGAATGACCTTGTAGAGCCGCGGGCGCTCCACCTGGGTTCGGACCTTGGTGCGCGGCTTGGTAATGGTATTGCTCATCGGACGGACGGCTCGCGATGATGACTTGACCACGCTCATGTATTTTCTCCACGCCGCCCCCGCAATATCCACCCAAGGCGTCGCTCCCGATCTGACCTGCCGGCCCGGTATTGGCACAGGCGTTGCATACCATTTGTCCTTCGTCACGAAGAGGAAAATGGAACATGTTCAAGGGCTTCGAGATCGCACGGCGCAAGAGCACCATCGCTGCAATGGTGGCCTTTGCTGCTGCCGCAGCGATCGGCCAGCCCGCACGCGCCGAGACCGTGCTGCGGATCGCCATGACCGCGACGGATATTCCGCGCACGCTCGGCCAGCCTGACCAGGGTGGCGAGGGCAATCGCTTCACCGGATACACGATGTACGATCCGCTGACGCTGTGGGACCTCTCGTCCGCAACCAAACCGAGTGTGATCATCCCTGGGCTCGCTACCGAGTGGAGCGTGGACGCGTCTGACAAGACAAAGTGGATCTTCAAGCTGCGGCCCGGCGTCAAATTCCACGACGGTTCGCTCTTTAATGCCGATGCAGTGGTCTGGAACGTCGACAAGGTCCTGAAGACGGAAGCACCGCAATACGATGCCAGCCAGGTCGGCGTCACCGTTGCGCGTTTGCCGACGCTGGTTTCAGCACGCAAGATCGATGACTTGACCGTCGAGCTGACGACCAGGGAGCCAGACAGTTTCCTGCCGTTCAACCTCACCAATCTGTACATGGCGAGCCCCGCGAGATGGCAGAGCCTGTTTGAGGCCGCCCCAGGCGACGACGTCAAGGCCAAATCGCAGGCAGCGTGGGCGGCATTTGCTCACGACGCTTCCGGCACCGGTCCATGGAAGATGGCGCGTTTCGTGCCGCGCGAGCGCCTCGAAGTCGTCAGAAACGAGGCCTACTGGGACACGGCGCGCGTGCCGCATATCGACCGCATGGTGCTGCTGCCGATTCCCGATGCGAACGCACGCACCGCGGCGCTGTTGTCCGGACAGGTCGACTGGATCGAAGCACCGGCGCCCGATGCCTTGCCGCAGATCAGACAGCGCGGGTTTGTGATCCAGGCCAACGAACAGCCGCACCTCTGGCCGTGGCAATTCTCGCGTGTCGAGGGATCGCCATGGAACGATATCCGCGTCCGCAAGGCGGCCAATCTGTGCATCGATCGCGATGGCATGAAGAATGGCCTGCTCGGTGGCCTGATGGCGCCCGCAACGGGCACTGTGGAGCCTGGCCATCCCTGGCGCGGCACGCCCACATTCGAGATCAAGTACGATCTGCCGGCGGCCCAGGCCCTGATGAAGGAGGCCGGCTACGGGCCGAACAAGAAACTGACGGTGAAGGTACAGACCTCCGCTTCGGGCTCCGGCCAGATGCTGCCGCTGCCGATGAACGAATATCTGCAGCAGTCGCTGGCCGAATGTTATTTCGACGTGCAGTTCGATGTCATCGAGTGGAGCGTGCTGTTCACCAACTGGCGACGTGGCGTCAAGGACCCCTCCGCCAACGGCTCCAACGCAATCAATGTCACCTCCTCGACGGTCGATCCGCTGTTCGCTCTGGTGCGCTTCCTGCAATCGGGCATGGCACCGCCGGTCTCCAACAACTGGGGTTTCATCAACAATCCGAAGTTCGACGAACTGGCCAAAAAAGCCCGCGAGAACTTCGAGCCCGGCGCACGGGACAAGGCGCTGGCCGAATTGCACGCTGCATCCGTCGACGACGCTGACTTCCTTTATGTCGGCCATGATGTCGGGCCGCGCGCGATGAGCCCGAAGATCAAGAATTTCGTGCAGCCGAAGAGCTGGTTCGTCGATTTCTCGCCGGTCACCATCGTTCCATAACGAGGCTCGAACAGACCTCGGCCGAACGGCGGACCTGAAACACGGTGTCATGATGACGTGACGCCAGGCCGCCTCAACAACCGACCGACGATAACGGCTTCGTGACAAAACAACGCCATCCACGCCGCACTGCAACCGACGGTCGATCCCTCGCGAGCCCGCGACACCTCGGGCAGCGCGCCATTGAACTGAAACCCTTGGCGGCTGCAAGAATAAGCGGCAATCTCGGCGCTCTGAGCCAGTCATTGGCACAAGCGTTGCATAACATTTCGCCATCTACGTGTAGAGGAATCGAGAGATATGTTCAGAGACTTCAAGACGTCCGGGTGTGCCATGGCGGTGATGCTGGCGCTGTCAGCCGCGCCACTCGCCGCTCAGCAGGCCAGCGCGGAGACGGTGCTGCGGATTGCGATGACCGCCGCGGATATCCCGCGCACGCTCGGCCAGCCCGATCAGGGCTTCGAGGGCAACCGGTTCACCGGGCTCACGATGTACGATGCGCTCGTCATGTGGGACCTCTCCTCTGCAACCAAGCCGAGTGTCATCATCCCAGGCCTCGCCACCGAATGGAGCGTCGACGCCACCGACACCAAGAAGTGGACGTTCAAGCTGCGCCCCGGCGTCAAATTCCACGACGGTTCGCCGTTCAACGCCGATACCGTGGTCTGGAATGTCGAAAAGGTCCTGAAGACCGATGCGCCACAATATGATGCCAGCCAAGTCGGCGTCACCGCCTCGCGCATGCCGACGCTGGCCTCCGCACGCAAGATCGACGACATGACGGTGGAATTAACCACCAAGGAGCCGGACAGCTTCCTGCCGATCAACCTCACCAACCTGTTCATGGCGAGCCCGACCAAGTGGCAGGCGCTGTATGACGCCGCCCAGGGCGCCGACGCCAAGGCCAAGGCGGTCGCTGCATGGGACGCATTCTCGCGCGACGCATCCGGCACCGGTCCTTGGAAGATGACACGTTTCGTGCCGCGCGAACGGCTTGAACTCGCGAAGAACGACGCTTACTGGGACAAGGCGCGCGTGCCTCATGTCGACAAGATGGTGCTGTTGCCGATCCCGGAAGCCAATGCACGCACCGCCGCATTGCTGGCCGGCCAGGTCGACTGGATCGAAGCGCCGGCGCCCGATGCCGTCGCGCAGATCAAACAGCGCGGCTTTGTGATCCAGGCCAACGAACAGCCGCATGTCTGGCCGTGGCAATTCTCCCGCGTCGAGGGTTCGCCGTGGAATGACATTCGCGTGCGCAAGGCCGCCAATCTCTGCATCGACCGCGACGGCATGAAGGACGGCCTGCTCGGCGGCCTGATGGCGCCGGCCACCGGCACGGTCGAACCCGGCCATCCCTGGCGCGGCAATCCGACCTTCCAGATCAAGTACGATCTGAAGGCGGCGCAAGCTCTGATGAAGGAAGCCGGCTATGGCCCGAACAAGAAGCTGACGGTCAAGACTCAAACCTCAGCATCCGGCTCGGGCCAGATGCTGCCGCTGCCGATGAATGAGTACATCCAGCAGGCGCTCGCAGAGTGCTACTTCGACGTCCAGCTCGACGTCATCGAGTGGAATACGTTGTTCACCAACTGGCGGCGTGGTGCCAAGGACCCGAGCGCCAACGGCGCCAACGCCATTAACGTCACCTATGCAGCGATGGATCCGTTCTTCGCCATGGTGCGCTTCCTGCAATCCGGCATGGCGCCGCCGGTATCAAACAACTGGGGCTTCATCAACAACCCGAAGTTCGACGACCTCGTGAAGAAGGCTCGGCAGACCTTCGAGCCCGAAGCCCGCGATAAGGCGCTGGCCGAACTGCATGCCGCCTCGGTGGACGACGCCGACTTCCTCTATGTCGCCCACGATGTCGGCCCGCGCGCGATGAGCCCGAAGATCAAGAACTTCGTGCAGCCGAAGAGCTGGTTCGTCGACTTCTCGCCGGTGACGATGGAGCCGTGAGGCGGCTGAATGGCGCTTTGTCGCGGCACCTTATCTTTGTCGTTGCCGGGCTCGTCCCGGCAACCTCGCTTAGGGACGCACTGCCCTCCTAAGCGAGATCACCGGGACAAGCCCGGTGATGACGGTGGTGGGTGAGTTGCGCACCTAGCTTCCTCGCTGATCAGATTAACCTTCGCAGGTGACCGAGTGCTGGCCTATATCGCCCGACGCATCGTCTATGTGATTCCGATCGTCATCAGTGTCGCGCTGGTGTGCTTCCTGCTGGTGCATCTCGCGCCCGGCGATCCGCTGGTGGCGATCCTGCCGGCGGATGCCTCGCAGGAGCTCGCGGCGCAGCTGCGCACCGCCTACGGGTTCGATCGCCCGCTTCCCGTGCAGTTCGGGTTGTGGATCTGGAAGGCCCTGCACGGCGACCTCGGCATCTCCATTGCCACCGGCCGTCCCGTCCTTTCCGAAGTCATGCGCGCGGTCGGCAACACCATCATGCTGGCCTGCGCCGCTGCCGTCATCGGCTTCTCGATGGGCCTGCTGCTTGGGCTGATCGCCGGCTACTTCCGCAACACCTGGATAGACAAAGTGGCGACTTCGATCGCTGTGGCTGGCGTCTCGGTACCGCATTACTGGCTCGGCATCGTGCTGGTCATCATCTTTTCGGTGCAGCTCAACTGGCTGCCCGCAGTCGGCGCCGGGCCGGGTGGCTCCAGCGCCTGGAGTTGGGATTGGGAGCACCTGCGCTATCTCGTTCTGCCCGCAATCACCACGGCCGCGATCCCGATGGGAATCGTGACCCGCACCGTGCGCGCGCTGACCGGCGATATCCTGTCGCAGGACTTCGTCGAAGCGCTGCGCGCCAAGGGGCTGCGCGAAACCGGCGTGTTTCGCCACGTGATCCGAAATGCGGCCCCCACCGCCATGGCGGTGATGGGATTGCAGCTCGGCTACATGCTCGGCGGCTCGATCCTGATCGAAACCGTGTTCTCCTGGCCCGGCACCGGGCTATTGCTGAACTCGGCGATCTTCCAGCGCGACCTGCCGCTGCTGCAGGGCACCATCCTGGTGCTGGCGCTATTCTTCGTGTTTCTCAATCTCCTGGTCGACGTGGCGCAGGCCTCGATCGATCCGCGCATCAAGCGAAACTGAGGAGCCGCTTCGATGAGCACCATCAGCGATACCACCGTGCAGTTGCCTGCGATGGAAAAAGCCAGAGGTTACTGGTCGACCGTCGGCCGGCGAATTTCGCACGATCCCGTCAGCATGGTGTGCGCCGCCATCCTGCTCGCCATCCTGCTGTCGGCGATTTTCGCACCATGGCTCGGCCTCGCGGATCCCTATCAGGGCTCGATGATCCGCCGCCTGCGCGCGGTCGGCACACCGAACTATCTGCTGGGCACCGATGAGTTGGGCCGCGACATGCTGGCGCGGCTGGTCTATGGCGGCCGACTATCCCTGCTGACCGGCATCCTGCCGGTCTGCCTCGCCTTCGTGGTCGGCACCTCGCTCGGCCTGCTCGCCGGCTATGTCGGCGGCAAACTCAACACCGCCATCATGCGCACCATCGACGTGTTCTACGCGTTTCCCTCGGTGCTGCTGGCGATCGCCATCTCGGGCGCACTCGGCGCCGGCATCACCAACTCGATCGTCTCGCTCACCATCGTGTTCATTCCGCAGATCACCCGCGTGGCCGAGAGCGTCACCACCGGCGTGCGCAACCTCGATTTTGTCGACGCCGCACGCGCCTCCGGCGCGGGCCCCTTTACCATCATGCGCGTGCACATGCTCGGCAATGTGCTGGGACCGATCTTCGTCTACGCCACCGGGCTGATCTCGGTCTCGATGATCCTTGCGTCAGGCCTGTCGTTTCTCGGCCTCGGCACCAAACCACCGGAACCGGAATGGGGATTGATGCTCAACACGTTGCGCACAGCGATCTACGCCAACCCGGTGGTCGCCGCGCTCCCCGGCGCCATGATCTTTGCGGTGTCGATTTGTTTCAACCTTCTGAGCGACGGTTTACGCTCCGCCATGGACATCAGGAATTAATCCCATGAGCATGGATAGGGATCTGTTGGCCCCCCTTGCAGACCGCGGCGGCGTGGCGCAACCGCTGCTGACGGTGCAGAGCCTGACCAAACATTTTCCGGTACGCGGCGACCTGTTCGGCGAACGCAAGACGGTGCGAGCGGTCGACGACGTTTCCTTCACCGTCGGCAAGGGTGAGACCGTCGGCATTGTCGGTGAATCCGGCTGTGGCAAGTCGACTACCGCTCGGCTGTTGATGCACCTGATGAAGCGTGACCGCGGCGACATTCTCTATGATGGCATGGCGGTCGGCGGCCAACTGTCGCTGCAGGAACTGCGCCGCGGCATGCAGATGGTGTTCCAGGACAGCTACGCTTCGCTCAATCCGCGGCTGACGCTGGAGGAGTCGATCGCGTTCGGCCCGAAGGTTCACGGCATGAAGGCGACGCAGGCCCGCCTCCTGGCGCGCGACCTGCTGGGCAAGGTCGGCCTGCCCCCCGAAACCTTCGCCAACCGCTATCCGCACGAAATCTCCGGCGGCCAGCGGCAACGGGTCAATATCGCCCGCGCGCTGGCGCTGTCGCCGCGGCTGGTGATCCTGGACGAAGCGGTCTCCGCGCTCGATAAATCGGTCGAGGCCCAGGTGCTGAACCTGCTGGTCGATCTGAAACGCGAGTTCGGCCTGACCTACATCTTCATCAGCCACGATCTCAATGTGGTGCGCTACATCTCCGATCGCGTACTGGTGATGTATCTCGGCGAAGTGGTCGAGCTAGGCCCGGTCGATAGCCTGTGGGGCGCGCCGGCGCATCCCTATGCGCGCGCCCTGCTGGCGGCGATGCCGAGCTCCGATCCGGACAACCGCACCCAGACCGCACCGATCACCGGCGATCCACCAAATCCGATCGACCCGCCGAAGGCCTGCCGCTTTCACACCCGCTGCCAGTTCGCAGAGACGGTCTGCTCAACCGTGGCACCGAAACTGTCGCCTGTCGGCGCCGACGGCCATCGGGTCGCCTGCCATATGGCGGTACCGGGTTCGGGCCACAGCCGCTCCGAAGCGGCTGCCATGGTCGACGGTTGATGTCCCGACCATGACAAGACAGAGATCAGCACGCGCATGACAAACCTCGTCGACGTCAAAAACCTCACCGTGCGTTTCTCCGGCGAACGCACGGTGCATGCCGTCAACAATGTCGATCTGATGCTCAAGCAGGGCGAGGTGCTGGGCCTGCTCGGCGAATCCGGCTCCGGCAAGAGTGTCACGTTACGGGCGCTGATGCGACTGCTGCCAAAGAGGCGCGCCGAGATCGGCGGCAGCATTACAGTCGCGGGACAGGATGTGCTGGCGCTCGACGACGAGCAGTTGTCAAAATTCCGCGGCCAGACCGTATCAATGATCTTCCAGGAGCCAGGGCTCGCGCTCGATCCGGTCTACACCATCGGCGACCAGATCGCCGAGTCGGTGATGCGCCATGAGGGCAAGAGCCGCAGCGAGGCCCTGGCGCGGGCACTGCAGATGCTGGACGTGGTACGCATCCCGTCCGCAAAGCGACGGCTGAACTCCTACCCGCACGAAATGTCCGGCGGCATGCGACAGCGGGCGATGATCGCTCTGGCGCTGGCGTGCAAGCCGAAGGTGCTGCTGGCCGACGAGCCGACGACCGCGCTCGACGCCACCGTGCAGATCCAGATCCTGCTGTTGCTGCGCGAACTGCAGCGCGAGTTCGGCATGTCGGTGATCTTCGTCACCCACGACATCGGCGTCGCCATCGAGATCTGCGACCGCATTTCGGTCATGTATGCGGGACAGGTGGTGGAGACCGGCACCTATCGCGAGATCGTGCGCGAGGCGGTGCACCCCTATCCGCGCGGCCTGCTGACTGCGACCGTGCATGGCGCCACGCGCGGCGCACGCCTAGAGACTATTCCCGGCACGCCGCCGTCGCTGGATCTTGCTCCTGGCAACTGCTCGTTTGCACCGCGCTGCCGTTTCGCCGAGCCGCGCTGCCTGGAGCAACTGCCCCCGCCGGTCGAGGTGGCCCCCGGACACATTGCGCGCTGCGTGCTGGCCAACCGCACGGGCCTCACGTCGTCTCCAGCAGCTTGAGACCGATGACGCCACCGACCACGAGTGCGAGGCAAACGAGCCGGCCGACACCCAGCGATTCCTGGAACACGACCAGGCCAAGAACAACGGTGCCAACCGCACCGATCCCGGTCCAGACCGCATAGGCGGTGCCGACCGGCAGCATCTTCACGGCCTGCCCGAGCGCCGCAACCAGCGCCGCCAGCAACAGCAGCGAGACCGCGCTCCAGCCCGGTTTGGTGAAGCCTTCATTGAGTTTCATGGCGCCGGCCCAAGCCATATCGAGCAAGCCGGCGAGGAGCAGCAGGCCCCAGGCGAGATTAGGCGTCATTGTCTGATGTCCATTTCGGTGACTCGTCGATATGGCATCAGATCAGCTTGATGATGACCACGCCCGCCAGCAGCAGCATCACACCGAGCAACCGGACCGCTGACACCGGCCGCTGCGGCAGGCGAAACCAGCCGAAGATGTCGACGAAAATCGAAGCCACCTGCTGGCCGGCAACGGTCAGACCCACGGCGGCCGCCGCGCCGATGACCGGGATTGCGGTGAACACCGTCGTCACATAGGTCGCGCCCGCCAACCCGCCAAGCCAGGCCCACCACGGCATGGTCGGCACGCCCTGCAGATGCGGCCGCGGTGTTTGCGGGAGAGCGAGACTGAGGATCAGAACTGCCGCCATGGCAAACGTCGCGACCATAAAAGAGGTCGCGCCGACCGCGAAGGACGCCCCGCCGAGATCGTGGCGCAGCAACGCATTGACCGCGCCCTGCACCGGCAGCACCGCACCGGCCAGCAGCGCGAGCGCGAACCAACCGAGACTCGCGAGAGACAACGCGCCCGCGCCGCCCGTCTGTCCGAACACGATCAACGCGGCGCCGGCCAGAACGACAAGCGTCCCGAGCGTCGCGCCGATAGCGAAACCATGACCGGTGATGCCGAGCAGCCCCAGTGAATCCAGCACCAGCGACGCCAGCATCTGGCCTGCGATGATCAAGCCGACCGACACCACGGCGCCGAGCCGTGGAAACAGCAGGATGGTCGACACCACGTAGAAGGCGGAGGCCGTGCCGCCAATTGTGTGCCACCACGCGGCGCCGGGCAACGCCAGCAGCGCCGACATCGTGCCGGTAGCGAGGGTTAGAAAAAACAGCACGGCGCTGCCGACCGACAATTGCAGCGTGGTCGCTGCGAACGGCGAAGCGGTCGCCTTTGCCAGTTGCGCATTGGCTCCGGCCTGGACGGCCAGGAGGCCGCCCGCACCGAATGCGAGGGCAGTGAACAGATTGTCCATGAGACATCTCCAAAATACTTGAAGGCAGGACGCCGGACTGCCGAGGGATTCAAATGTGACGGCATCGGGAGTCGTTTGCCTCACTCCAGCGCCAAGGCGCCGGGTCTAGCAGACTCATTCCACCATGATCGCGATCGGCATCGTCAGCCACATCTATGAGATGGCCTGCGCCGCTTGCAGGCCGCATCTGCGCCCATTAAGTTTGCATCAATGCACAGGGCGATCGGCTGGGAAGATCTGCAATACATTCTGGCGGTGGCCGATAATGGCTCGCTCGCCAACGCGGCGCGTGCCCTCAAGGTCAACCACACCACGGTGCTGCGCCGAATCAACGCCTTCGAGGAGGCACACGGCCTGCGCTTGTTCGAGCGGCTCCCGACGGGCTACACACTGACTGCGGGCGGGGAAGAACTGCTCGCTGCGGCGCGGGCGATGAGGGACGTCGTCACCACACTGGAGCGCAAGCTCGCAGGCCAGGATCTGCGTATCGAAGGAAGCCTGCGCCTGACCACGACCGATACCCTGGTCGCCTCTGTGCTGCCGGAGATCCTGTCAAGATTCCACGCCGCGCATCCCGGCGTTCGGGTCGAGGTATCCAGCACAAATCTGTTGGCCAACCTCACCCGGCGCGACGCCGATGTGGCGCTCCGTCCGGCCAACAACCCGCCCGAGACATTGATCGGGCGCCGCATCAGCGAGATCGCCTTCGCAGTCTACGCGGCCCCTGACGTCATTGCCCGGCACGGCCGCTCGGAGAACCTCAAGGCGTATCGCTGGCTCGCGCCCGACGACACCCTGAGCGGATCCAGCGTCGCACTGTGGATGAAGTCGGCGCTGCCCGGCGCCGATATCGTGTTGCGCGCGGATTCGCTGGTCACCCTGCGGCAGGCTGCGATTGCGGGGGTCGGCGTCACTGCACTGCCCTGCTATCTCGGCGACAATACGCCGGGGTTGGTGCGGCTGCTGCCTGAGCCGTTCACACCAATGGCAACGTCGCTGTGGATCCTGACCCACGAAGACCTGCGCCGCACGGCGCGCGTCAACGCCTTCGTGGAATTCATCAGCAGAGCGCTCAGCGACCTGAGCCCATTGTTTGAAGGTCGTGCCTAGCGGGCCCAGCCCGTCACAATACCATGTGACCACACCCATTCCGGGCTAGCGCTTGCCGCGGGTTACTCCGCAGTGACCCACTTGACAGGCGCGTTGTCTCGCCAGCCAATACTGCAGTGGGCCATCCGACCTCACGATATCCTGAACATAATAGGAATGCAGGGAGAAATACCGATGGAGCGCTTTGCTCTCGTCATCGACGGCAAGTCCGTTCAAACCGCCGATCATTTCGAAGTGTTGAATCCCTCGACCGGCGCCGTTGCCGGCCTGGCCCCGAAAGCATCGACCGGGCAGCTGGATGATGCCGTCGCAGCCGCCGATCGTGCCCAGCGCAGCTGGGCCAAGCTCCCTGACGCCGAACGGCAACGCTTGTGCCACGCCGTCGGCGATGTCCTGAAGCAGAATGCAGAGGAGCTGGCCCGACTGCTGACCCTCGAACAGGGCAAGCCGCTCAACGGGCTCGGCTCCCGCTTTGAACTTGGTGGTGCTCAGGCCTGGACCCACCACACCGCCGATCTCGGAATTCCGGTCAAGGTGCTGCAAGACAACAACGAAGGCCGGATCGAACTGCATCGCAAGCCGATCGGAGTGGTCGGCTCGATCACGCCGTGGAACTGGCCGCTGATGATTGCGATCTGGCACATCATCCCAGCCATTCGCGCCGGCAACACCGTGGTCAACAAGCCCTCGCCCTATACGCCGCTGTCCACGCTGCGGATGATCGAACTCATGCAACAGGTGCTGCCGCCCGGGGTGGTCAATTGCGTGGCCGGCGAGGACACGCTCGGCGCTCGCATCTCGGAGCATCCGGGAATCGGCAAGATTGCGTTCACCGGATCCTCGGCCACCGGCCAGAAGGTGATGTCGTCGGCGTCGCGAACGCTGAAACGGCTCACCCTCGAGCTCGGCGGCAACGACGCCGGCATCGTGCTGCCCGATGTGGAGCCGGGGCAAATCGCCGAAGGCCTGTTCTGGGGCGCCTTCATCAACAACGGCCAGACCTGCGCTGCCCTGAAGCGGCTGTATGTGCACGATGATGTCTATGCCGAGGTCTGCGACGCATTGACCGCGTATGCCCGCAACATTCCGGTTGGTGATGGGCTCGATGAAAAGAACGTGCTCGGTCCGATCCAGAACCGGATGCAGCGCGACAAGGTCGCACGCCTGGTGGAGGCTGCGACGTCGGCCGGAGGGCGGGTTCTGCTCGGCGGCGCCGAGAAGGACCGCGGCCTGTTCTTCCCGCTCACACTGGTCGCCGACCTGGACAATGGCAATCCCCTGGTCGACGAGGAACAGTTCGGGCCGGTCCTGCCCATCATCCGCTACAACGATATCGACGAGGTTATCGCCAGAGCCAATAACAACCCGAATGGTCTCGGTGGTTCGGTCTGGTCGAAGAGCACCGCGAGGGCCAAGGAGATCGCGCTGCAGCTCGAGTGCGGGTCGGCCTGGATCAACAAGCACGGCGCCATCCAGCCGAATGCACCGTTCGGCGGCGTGAAAGGCTCCGGATTTGGCGTCGAGTTCGGCGAGGAAGGCCTGTTCGAAAACACCAACGTCCAGGTGGTCTACTGCTGACGCCGCGGGCGCGCGCGAGGGGTTCTTCCCTCGCGCGCGCCCGGTCTCGGGTCAGGCTCAGCGCAGCTCCAGCTGATCCTGCACGCCCTTGGCCATCGCCAGCATCTTCGCGTCACTGCCGCCCTGCGCCAGCAACATCAGACCCACCGGAAGGGTGTCGGTGCGGATCGGCAGCGACACCCCGGTGAGCTGGAACAGATTGCCGAGCATCGGGTTGCGCAGGGTCTGCAGGTTGATCCGGCCGAACAGCTCATCGTCGGTTTCAAGCGGTGCGATGGCTGGTGCAACGGTCGGCACCGTCGGCAGCACCAGCGCGTCGAACTGCGCCAGCCGGGCATCCATCGCCGCGATCAGATCGTTGCGAGCGCGCAGGATCCGGATGAAGGCCGCAGCCGTCACGGAGCGGCCTGCCACAATCCGGCTCAGCACCCGCTTGTCATAATCCGCCGCCCGGCTATCGAGCCAGTCGGCGTGGATCGCGGCCGCCTCGATCGCGGCAATCGGCCCCGGCGAGGTAGCCTGGCGCATGGCCATGATCAGATCGTCGATCGCGACGTCGACCACGCGGGCGCCCTTCTGCTCCAGTGCCTTGACCTGCGCCTCGAACGCCGCACCGACCACGGCATCGACATTCTCGAACATCAGGCCGCGCGGAATGCCGATCCGCAGGTTCTCCAGCGGAAACGGCACAATCGCCTGTGGCTCGCCGCCGGACATAATGGCATCGGCGTAGGCGCACTGCTGCACCGTGCGCGCCAGCGGCCCGATCGAGTCCAGCGTATAAGACAGCGGAAAAGCACCTGTGGTCGGCACCCGCCCGACGGTCGGCTTGAAGCCCGTCACGCCGTTGAAGGCCGCTGGGATGCGCACCGAGCCACCCGTGTCGGTGCCGATCGAGATTTCGCTGGTGCCCTCCGCCACGGACACGCCCGAGCCGGACGACGACCCGCCGGGCGCGTGCGCCGGATTGACCGCGTTTCCCGGCGTGCCAAAATGCGGATTGAGCCCGAGGCCGGAGAACGCGAACTCCGACATGTTGACCTTGCCGATGATCAGCGCGCCGGCACGACGCAGCCGCGCGACAACCGGCGCATCCTGAGTCGCAGGTGCCGCGGTGCGCAGCAGCGACGAGCCAGCAGTGGTGGTTTCGCCAGCGACGTCGAACAGATCCTTGATCGAGACGATGGTGCCGTCGAGTGGACCAAGGCGCGTATTGTTGCGCACGCGTGCATCAGCGGCGTCCGCCTCCGAACGCACCTGGCTGGCATACACCTTGGTGAAGACGTTGGAGCTCTTCGCGCCCTCGATCTGGGCAAGTGAGCGTTCGACTTTATCGCGGAAGGTCGACATGAGGGGTGGCTTTCTTCAATCAGGCGATGACAGGCAACTGCACGACGTCATAGCCGTGCTTCATCGATCGGCCAAGCACCGGGTCGTTCAATTCCATTTCGAACCGGGCCGCCGGGCGAACGCCGCCGATGGCGCCGAGCGTTCCGCCGAACATCACGCTACCGGTGGCGAGCTGCGGCTTGCCCTGCATGTAACGCGGAATCAGATCCGACGGCGGACGCAATGTCGCGAGCTTGCCGTCCTGGTAAAGGTGGCGCGTGCCGTCGATGGTGGCGTAGGCGCGCAACTCCAGGTCATCCCAGTGCGCCACCACGTCGTCGAGCCGCCACAGCTCGGTACCGACCGGCTTGGCGCACAGCTGCTTCGACAGCGCCACGCCCTGTGCCTCGGCCTTGCGGTCGGTGTGATCGGAGCCGATGGTCAGCCACAGCCCGTCATCCATGCCGATGATGACCGGCTCGATCTCGCCGCTGCTGTCCGGGCCCAGAAATTCAACGGATGTGCTCTGGGTCAGCAGGCTTGCAGCCCCGCGATAGAACAGCGGTACGCTCGAGGGCGGCGGCACACCGATCGCGGCGAGCTCGTCGATGTGGTGCTTCACGGCGGCTTCATCGCGCGCGGCCCATCCGGCGATCACGAGGTGGCTGGGCGAGAAGCTCAGGGGTTGCGAGCCGGCCTTGGTGTGACGCGTGAACTGCAGCATAGGATCCTCTTCGATAGGTTGTTGCCTGGTTATGACTGAAGTCGATCACACGCGCAGTCCGCAAAACCGAATACCGGCCTTGCGGAGTTGCGCGCGGGATGATGGTGCCGGCCGGATCAGCGTTTGACCGCCTGCCAGCGGCAGAACGTGAACACCAGGATCGCCGCGATCAGCTCGATCACAGCGACCACATAGAGCCCCGACGTTGCCGTGCCGGTGACCGTCGCCGAAATACCGATCAGGTACGGTGCGACAAACCCGGCGAGGTTGCCGATCGAATTGATCAGCGCAATGGCGCCGGCCGCCGCGGTCCCCGCCAGCAGCGCCTGGGGCAGGGTCCAGAACACCGGAAACGCCGCCAGGATGCCGATCGCGGCAACCGTCAAGGCCACCAGCGCCGCGACGCCACCGCTGCCGATCAACGCGCCGGTGGCGGCAAGACCGATGGCGGCAATCAGCGAGGCGATCGCGCAATGCAGCCGGCGCTCGCCGGTGCGGTCTGAATGGCCGCCGTTCCACACCATGGCGATGGTGCCGGCCACAAACGGGATCGCGGCCAGGAAGCCGATCGTCAGCGTATCGGTGACGCCGGTTTCCTTGATGATCGACGGCGTCCAGAACGCAATCGTGGCGTTGCCGGCGACAATGCCGAAATAGATCACGGCGCACAGCCACACCCGCCAGTCGCCGAGGGCCGCCTTGAAGCTCGTCTCGCAGACGACCGCCTTGCGGTCGGCGGCGAGATCGTTCTCGATTGCCTGGGCTTCATCCTTGGACAGCCAGGAGGCCTCGCTCGGGCGATCCGGCAACAACAAGATCACCGCGAAACCGGCGAGCACCGACGGAATGCCTTCAAGGATGAACAACCACTGCCAACTGGAGAGATTGCTGACGCCACCCATGGTGCTCATGATCAGTCCGGCGATGGGGCCACCGACAATGCCGGCGATCGCAAACGAGGTCATGAACAGGCCATTGATCTTGGCGCGCCGCTCTGCGGGAAACCAGTAGGTCAAATACAGCACGACGCCGGGGAAGAAGCCCGCCTCGAACATGCCCATGGTGAAGCGCAGGATGTAGAACCACGTCTCGCTCTTGACGAAGGCCATCGCGATGCAATTGAGCCCCCATAAAATGGTGATGCGGGCCAGCGTCTTGCGGGCGCCGATCTTTTCCAGCAGCAGATTGCTCGGCACCTCGAACAGGAAATAGCTGAGGAAGAAGATGCCGGCGCCGAACCCGTAGGCCGCCTCGCTGAGCTTGAGATCGCTGAGCATGGTGAGCTTGGCGAAGCCCACATTGACCCGGTCGATCCAGGCCAGAATGAACAGAAACACCAGCGCCGGGATCAGCCGCGCGGCCGCCTTGGCATAGGCAGGCGCGGCCTTCGCCGCCGTGCCACCTGGAAAAATATCGGCATTATCAATTGCTTGAGCCATTCCAGTCTCCCATTTCGGCCGTCCCCGGCCAATCGGTGATCATGACCATAAAATCATCAGTGAAATATCACTACAATATCTGAGATATTTTTGAAGCAAAAATAAAAGCCATGTGAGAGAGTGCGTTGCACAAAAGACGAGCGACTGAGTCGATGGCAAAACCTGCGGCAAGGATGGCCACCACGAACCCGGCCAAGACCACCACCAAGGCGAAAACGGTCAAGCCCGCGGCAAAAGCAAAACCGCGTACGCCGTTTGCCGCGCGGGTGTCGCCACAACGCGCCGCCAAGCCGCCGAACCAGGCCGAGATCGCCTATGAACGCCTCAAGTGTGCGATCGTAACCCTCGCGATTGCCCCCAACACCCCGCTGAACGAGGCCATGATCTGCGAGGAACTGGGGCTCGGGCGAACCCCGGTTCATCAAGCCTGTCATCGCCTTGCGCTCGAAGGCCTGGTCCAGATCGTTCCGCGCAAGGGCTTGCTGGTTCCCCCGCTCTCGATGGACGACTTCTTCGATCTGGTCGGCGCGCGGCGCGTCAATGAACCGGCGTGCGCGGCGCTCGCTGCCGAGCGCATGAGCGAGGCCGAACTCAGCGAACTTGCCACCATCGTCGCGGACAGCCGGCGCCTCTCGCGTGACGATCTCGCCGGTCTGATCTCGCTGGACCAGCGCTTTCACGAACTCATCGCCACAGCTTCGCGCAACCGGGTATTCGCGACCTTCATGAAAAACCTCAACGACCGTTCCGCCCGGTTCTGGGCGCTGTCGCTCAGCAACGATGCGCACCGTGCCGAGACCATCGAGGAACACAACCGGATCGTCGTCGCTCTGAAACGGCGCGATCCGGATCTCGCGGCACAGGCGATGCGCGATCACATCGATTCCTTTGCCCGGACGTTCAGCCAGCTCGCGTGAGACCGCTCCACGGCAGCGAGGCGAGCGGCAAGATATCCGGCGCGCCGGAGCGTACGCCTTCTCGCAGGGCCATACCATCGCTCGTGCAATCGGCTCCCTGTTGGAAATGAAATCGTCGATTTGGTGCAAAGCAAAAGCGATGCTTCCAGCGGGATAGTCGTCGAAAACCGACCAAATCGCCGACGCGACATCCGGGAACCGGATCGTCTCCATGAAGTCATCAGAAATATTGTGACAGCCGCCACACCGGTATAACGTTTAGAAAAGTTATAAAGACACCGGAGGATACGCTCATGTGCAGCCTGTTTGCCCATCAACCGCAGCGTGACTACGAATCCCAGACCCGGTCGCTCCGGATCGGCGGTCACTCCACATCGATCCGGCTGGAGCTGTCATTCTGGGACACGCTGGAAGAGATCGCGGCCAAGGAAGGCACGCCTCTCGCGAAGTTCCTGACCACACTCTACGACGAGGTGCTGGATCACCACGGCGAGGTCAATAATTTCGCGTCGCTGCTGCGCTGTTCTTGCCTGGTCTATCGCGCGAACAACGTCGCCGTTGCTCCGCCAGATTTCCGTGCAGGCGCCAATGCAGCGCTGCTGGCGGCGGAGTAGCATCGCGCCACTTTTCTTTGTCGGATTCGTCACAACTCGGCGCAGCCAAGTTGCTATGCAAACCCGCTTGGGGACACACACCTCAATCTGCGAGATCCAGGAAATACTTTTGTTTCCTGCAATAGCGACGGGGCGAGCTCGCGGCTCACGCTGGACAGACTCGCCCCGTCCCCTGCCGCCTAAATCTCCTTCTTCTGCATGGCGCCTGCAATGTGATCCGCCTGCCGGATTGCCAGCGCTACGATGGTCAGCGTCGGATTGCATGCCGCGCCGCTGGTGAACTGGCTGCCGTCGGAGACGAACAGGTTCTTGATGTCGTGGGTCTGGCCGAACTTGTTGACCACGCCGTCCCGCGATTTCGCACTCATGCGATTCGTGCCCATGTTGTGCGTCGACGGATACGGCGTGGTCGGATACGTCACCGTCGCACCGATGGCCTCGTACACCGCCGAGCCCTGCCTATAGGCATGCTCGCGCATCGCGATGTCGTTGGGGTGGTCGTCGTAGTGCACGCTCGCCACTGGCAAGCCGAACTTGTCCTTGGCCTTGGGGTCCAGCGTGATGCGATTGGTCTCCTGCGGCATGTCTTCACCGACCAGCCACATGCCGGCCATCCGCGGATAGGTTTCCATTGCGCTGGTGAAGCTGCGGCCCCAGGCGCCCGGATTGAGGAACGCCGCCATGAACGGCAGACCCAGCGACAGCGTCTCCATCTCGTAGCCCCCCATGAAGCCGCGGGACGGATCATGTTTCGCCTCGTCGCGGATGATGCCGGCCATGGTGGTACCGCGATACATGTGCACCGACTTCTCGAACGACGCGTAGACGCTGCCGGTCATGTGGCGCATGTAGTTGCGCCCGACCTGGCCTGAGCTGTTGGCAAGACCGTCGGGAAACGTGTTGGAGGCACTGTTGAGCAGCAACCGCGGACTTTCGATCGAGTTACCGGCCACCGCGACCACCCGCGCCTTCTGCCGCTGGGTCTTGCCGTCGGCATCGGCATAGACCACGGCCGTGACTTTGCCGGCCGCGTCATGCTCGATCTTCAGCGCCATGCTGTTGGGGCGCACCTCGAGATTGCCGGTCGCTTCGCCTTTCGGAATCTCCGTGTAAAGCGTCGACCACTTCGCGCCCGACTTGCAGCCCTGGAAGCAGAAGCCGATCTGCAGGCATGATCCGCGCCCGTCGCGCGGCTCGCTGTTGATCGCCATCCGGCCGGTGTGAACTTCCTTGTAGCCGAGCTTCCTGGCGCCAGCTTCCATTACCTTGAAGTTGTTGTTGCCCGGCAAGCCCGGGATGTTGTTGGTGCGCGTCACGCCCATCTTGTCTTCGGCCTTGGCGTACCAGGGCTCCATGTCTGCGAGGGTGATCGGCCAGTCGAGCAGATTGGCGCCGGGCACGTTGCCGTAGGCGCTACGGATCCTGAACTCGTGCTCGTCGAAGCGCAGTGACGCGCCGGCCCAGTGCACGGTCGAGCCGCCGACCGACTTCACGATCCAGGCCGGCAAGTTGGCGAAATCCTTCGCCACGCGCCAGCTGCCGGAGGTCGTGCGCATGTCAGCCCAGGCCAGCTGGGTGAAGCTTTCCCATTCATTGTTGATGAAGTCCTGATTCTCGGTGCGCGGACCGGCTTCAAGGATCACAACCTTGACGCCCTTCTGCGCCAGTTCGTTACCGAGCGTACCGCCGCCCGCACCGGAGCCGACAATGACGACGACGCCATCATCGTTGAGATCGAATTTCGCCATGGTGTCCTCCCAACTGTTTTTTGCTCAATGTCTTGCGCAGAACGCGCCTAGACCTTCGGCAGCCAGTCGATGTCGTTGAAACCGCGCTTGATGTAGCCGCCGTGCTCGGCGGAGGAGCCCTCGTAACCGAACTTCGGCCACAGCTCTTCCTGGTTGTAGAGCGAGACGACGAGGTCGGAGCGCAGCGTCTTGAAGAAATCGGTCTGCTCGATGCCCTGCAGCAGCACCACCCGGTCAGCCTCCCACGGCACCTGCGCATAGGCGAGCTTGTGTTTGTCCTTGGCGTCCTGGTCGAGCCGGCGAACGCCGTCTTCCAGCAGGCTCTTTACCGCCGGATCCTTTGCCGCCTTGCCGTCCCACGGCTTCACAGCCGTGATGTAATAACTGTCGACCAGGAAATCGTGCGGATAGATGTCCCGTGCCACCTTCACAAGTGTCTTCAGTGTCGACGGTGAAAGCGTCGTGGCATCCGTGGCCCACGCATCCTCGGTGCCAAGACCCGCGCTGGCCGCAACCGCGACCACGGGGACCGCGCTTGCTGCACCCTGCAGGAAGATGCGGCGACTGTATTTGCTGCGACGGTCAACTTCTCTCATGGGTGTCCTCCTTAGTGTGATGTTATTCTTGGTTATCTGATCAGCCGAAGCGTCCGCCTTTCTGGATCACCTCGATCTTGTAGCCGTCGGGATCCGCGACGAAGAAGAAACGCGCCAGCGTCTTTCCGTCGTGCTTGAAATCGCGCAGCGGACCCGGCGCAAGCTGCTCCTTCTCGAACCGCGCATGCTCGGTTTCGAGGTCGTCGACCACCACGGCGAGATGGCCGTAACCGTCACCGAGCGTATACGGCTCCTTGCGATCGAAATTCACCGTGAGCTCCAACTCGAACGGCGACGACGGGTGCCGCAGGTAAACAAGCGCGAAATCCGGAAACGCAATGCGCTCCGCAATCTGCAATCCGAACGCGCGTGCGTAGAAATCCAGCGCCTTGGCTTCGTCGAGAACACGGATCATGGAATGGACGGGCTTGCCCATCAGTTCAGCTCCTTCAGGTAGGTAATGATGGCGGCACGCACCTCGGGCTTGGCCTGTCGATAGGCCATGATCGCCCCGGGAATCACCGCCTGCGGATTGGTCAACCAGGCATCGAGCTTGCCGTCGTCCCAGGCAAAATCGGCCGTCGCAAAGCCCGGCGAGTAGTGAAAACCTTCGAACGTTCCGGCTTGCCGGCCGACGACCTTCACCAGCGGCGGACCCTGGCGCTGCGCGTCCGCGAGGTTGATGGTGTGGCAGGTGGCGCACTGCTGCTTGAACAAAGCAGCCCCGTCCGGCGGCTTTGCAGCGGGAAGAGCCATTTGTGCAGTTGCCGAGTCCACAACCAGCAGCGCGCTCCAGCCTGCGAGCACGATCGCAATCCATCTGCGCCGGCTGTCCATGGACCCTCCCAACGATGTGGTCGGGACGTTAGGTCCGGGTGACCATGCGTTGGTAGTAGCCGGCTAATTCATTGGCAGAATCTACCGACGGCAGCACCGCGAGGGCATCAGCGCGGAACCTAAGCGTTTCCCCGACATTGTTGCGGGGGGATTGGCCACCGCCGATTTGCATCGGCCAAGCGGCCAGAGCCGCGTTGCGCTCCCGGAAGCCACCCGAGGGCGCACCGCAAAAATGGTGCAGAGCAAAAAAGCGCCGCCCATCACGACCAAAATGGCGTCAAGATGGGCAAAAATTTCGACGTGTTATTGGGATACTGCTTATCTCCATGAAAACAACCGAGAATATTGTGACCGTCGCAAAGCCGGTATAACGTTCGGCAACGAGATCAAAGAAAATCGGAGGATCCGCCGTGTGCACGCTCTTCTCCCACCAGCCGCAACGTAACTACGCGTTCCAGACGCGCTCGTTGCGGATCGGCGGTCTGTGTACCTCGATCCGGCTCGAGATGTTCTTCTGGGACACGCTGGAAGAGATTGCCAGCCTGGAAGGCATGAGCCTGGCAAAGTTCCTGACCAAGCTTCATAACGAGGTTCTCGAGTTGCACGGCGAGGTCAACAATTTCGCCTCGCTGCTGCGCTGTTCCTGCATGATCTATCGGACCACCGACATGGGAACCGTGATCGCGGATTTGCGCGACGCCACCAGCAGCGTCTCGGTCTCCCCCGCGGAATAGACCCGCCGCAACGCCGGGTCGCGGCCGTAATGACGCGGCCGCTTTATCGCGTCAGCTATTCCCCGTCACGCAACCGGCGCCAAACCGCGCCGAGCACGTTGGAGTAATCGTCGGTCCACACCCGCTGGTGGTCCTCCGGCTCTGTCAACGCCCAGGAGCTGTTGGCCGCCAGGGTGCCGACATCGGCCTCCTCGCGCGCCGAGATCACCACGTTGGTGGCGAAGATGTATTCGTTGTCACGGCCGGAATCCTCGTTATAGACCCAGCTCTTCATGTCGTTCTCGTCGGCAATGCCAACTACGACGCTGGCGAGCTCCAGGTGCCGGTTGGAGACGTGCATCACCACCGCGCCTTGCGGCGCGAGTTTTTCCTTGTAGATCGCCATCGCCTCTTCGGTCGCCAGGTGAATCGGGATCGCGTCGGACGAATAGGCGTCGACGATGATCAGATCGTAGATGCCGTCCGGTTGCTTGGCGAAGGTCAGCCGCGCATCGCCCATCACCGGCTGGAGATCGGGCATGCAGGACTGAATGAAAGAGAACTTTTTCGGATCGCGCGCGGTATCGACCATGGTCTGGTCGATCTCGAAGAACGTCCAGTTTTCACCAGGCTGCGCGGCGCAGGTGAGCGTGCCGGCGCCAAGCCCGATCACCGCCACCCGGATCGGGCCGCCCTTGCGGGTGCGGATCGCCTCGATCGCCTGCCCGATGCCGCCGTCCTTGTGATAGTAGGAGATCGGCTCCGGCCGGCCGGTCACCGGCGTACCGTCGTCGTTCAGGATCTTCTCCGCGCCGTGGATCGTCGTGCCGTGCATCAGCACGTGATACTGGCCATGCGGAGTCTCGACGATCTTGTGCACGCCAAAGAAGCTGCGCACGGTTTCGACCCGGCCTTCGTCCGCCGGATAGATGCGGATCAGCACCACGGCGAGCGCCACCACGGCCGCCACCTTCCAGCGGCTGGCCTGCAACCCGACCGCCAGCAGCACACAGATCACGGCGGGGACGGCGGCCAACGCCACACGGTTATCCTCCAGCCAGGCGTTCAGCGTGCCGGTGCCGTAGGCGGGAACGATCAGGGCAACCGCCAGCACCGCGATCAGCGGCCAGGTCCAGCGGGTCCAGCGCGGCCAGCGTTCATCCTCCGGCGGCCGGCACAGCGCCGCCAGCACCAGCAGGATCGGATACTCCGCGACCCAGGAGAACGTGAACGGCGCCACCAGGCCCGCGAACAGCCCACCGACCATGCCGCCGAATGACAGCGCCACATAGAAGCCGGTGAGATAGCGCGACGGCGGGCGGGTCCGGGCCAGCTCGCCATGGCAGGCCATGGCGATAATGAAGAAGCACAGCTGGTGCCCGCCCAGGGTCAGCAGCAGGTTCTGCTCGCCACCGACCGCCAGCAGCACGATAATGCCGGCAATCGCCAGCGGCTGCAGCATCAGCATCCAGGAATGCGGCAGCAGCGGGCGCGACTGAAACACCAACACCCATGTCAATAGATACAGCGACAGCGGCAGCACCCAGAGCAGCGGGGCGGCCGCGACGTCCGTCGAGATGTGCACCGTCACCGCGATCAGCAGTCCCGAGGGCACAGCAGCCAGGAAAATCCAGCGCAGCCGCATCTCCCACGGCGGTGCCGGCGCGTCGGCATCCCCCGCGGCCTCATCGCTCACCGCAACCGCGGGCGAGCGCCAGAGCAGAAAGCCGCAGCCGGCAATCAGCAGGATCAGCAGGCCATAACCACCGGTCCACATCAGGTTCTGGGTGCGCAGGGTGAACATCGGCTCCAGCAGCACCGGATAGGACAACAGCGCCAGGAAACTGCCGATGTTGGACGACGCATACAGGAAATAGGGATCCGGCCCATCGGGATGTCCGGTGCGCACGAACCAGGCCTGCAGCATCGGATTGTTGGCGGCCAGCGCGAAAAACGGCAGGCCGATCGAGACCATAAACAGCCCGAGCAGCCAGATCGCGTAGCCGCTCGACGGCGGGGTGCCCCAGCCGCTTGCGATCGACAGCGGCAGCGAGAGCAATGCGACCACCAGCAGCCCCAGATGCACAACAACGGGAATCATCCGGTTGCGGATAGTCATGAGAAAGTGTGCGTAGGCGTAGCCCGCGAGCAGCAGCGACTGGAAAAACACCATCGCCACCGACCACACCGCGGGCGAACCGCCGAGCCGCGGCAGCACCATCTTGGTGAACAGCGGCTGCACCGAGAACAGCAGCAGGGCGCTGACAAAAATGGCCGACGTGTAGACGATCAAAACCAGCGAATTGCGCCGGGCGGACAGCGGGCTCGGGGCGGACGGCTCAGGCGAGGTCATGAAGGCTCCGGAAATCAGTCCGGCAGGCACCGGAGACGGCGGATTGGACCACAGCCGATCCCGCGGAGCAACATGGCGGCAGGCCGCCCGACCGGCGATTGACTGTGATGTGACCGGCAAGTGATCAGCAGCCGGTCCGCTCGTTTTCAGACCGGCCGCGGAAAAATCTCTCGCACCCCGGCCGCCCGGCAATTATGACTTGGATATGTCGGATTACGATGTCGTCATCATCGGAGCGGGCCACAACGGCCTGACCTGCGCGGCCTACTGCGCGATCAACGGCTTGCGCGTCAAGGTGGTGGAGCGCCGCAAGGTGGTCGGCGGCGCCGCCGTGACCGAAGAATTCCATCCCGGCTTCCGCAATTCGGTGGCGGCCTACACCGTCAGCCTGCTGAACCCGACCGTCATCACCGACCTGCGGCTGCATTATCACGGCCTGCGCATCGTCGAGCGCCGCGCGCAGAACTTCCTGCCCGCATCGGACGGCCGCTACCTCTTGACCGGCGACGGCCGGACCCATCAATCGGTCGCAAAGCTGAGCGAACGCGATGCCGGCAGGATCGACACCTTCACCGGCGAGCTCGAAACCATCACCGATGTGCTCAGGCAATTCGTGTTGCGCGCGCCGCCGAACCTGGTGGAGGGCCTGAGCCTCGGCGCCGTCACGGAAACGCTCAACGCGCTCGGCAGCGCCAACATCCTGCGCGGCCTGTCGCTCGAGAACAAGCGCGTGCTGCTCGACCTGTTCACCCGCTCCGCCGGTGACATGCTCGACGACTGGTTCGAGAGCGACCTGGTCAAAGCGTTGTTCGGCTTCGACGCCATTGTCGGCAACTATGCCAGTCCCTACGCCGCCGGCTCCGCCTATGTGATGCTGCATCATGCCTTCGGCGAGGTGAATGGCCGAAAGGGCGTGTGGGGCCACGCCATCGGCGGCATGGGCGCGATCACCCAGGCGATGGCGTCGGCCGCCCGCGCCCACGGCGTGGAGATCGAGACCGACGCGGGCGTGCGCGAGGTGATCGTCGAGAAGGATCGCGCCGTCGGCGTCACGCTGGACAGCGGCGAGACCATCCGCGCGACGTATGTGGCCGCCAACGTCAACCCAAAACTGCTCTACACCCGGCTGGTCCCGGCTGATGCCCTGTCCTCCACTTTCGTCAGCCGCATCGGCAACTGGCGCAATGGCTCCGGCACGTTTAGGATGAACGTGGCGCTCTCGGCGCTGCCGTCATTCAAGGTGCTGCCGGGTGCCGGAGATCATCTCACCGCCGGCATCATCATCGCGCCGAGCCTCGCCTACATGGATCGCGCCTGGCTCGACGCGCGCCAGCAGGGCTGGAGCCGCGAACCGGTGGTCGAGATGCTGATCCCCTCCACCCTCGACGACACACTGGCGCCGAAGGGCGCCCATGTGGCGAGCCTGTTCTGCCAGCACGTGGCGCCGCAGTTGCCCGACGGCCGATCATGGGACGCACATCGCGACGAGGTCGCCGATCTGATGATCGCCACCGTCGATCGCCATGCGCCCGGCTTCGCGCGCAGCGTGGTCGAGCGCCAGATCCTGACGCCGCTCGATCTCGAACGCGACTTCGGCCTGCTCGGCGGTGATATCTTCCATGGGGCGCTGACGCTCAACCAGCTGTTCTCGGCGCGACCGATGCTTGGTCATGCCGACTACCGCGGCCCGCTCAAGGGCCTCTATCATTGCGGCGCCGGCGCGCATCCCGGCGGCGGCGTCACCGGCGCCCCCGGCCACAACGCCGCACGCGCGATCCTGAGGGATCACCGGTCGTTGTTTTTGCGGGGGTGACGCCATCCGTCTCGACCGGCAACACCATTACCACGCACCGCTCGTTCGGGACGGGATCCGCACCAATACGCCGTTGCGGGGCCGACGGGCCCGCGCAGCGCAAGCTGCTGTCTCATTGGCCCACCAACTCGCGCTGCTCGGATTCGGTCAGTTGGCGCTTTTGCGCGTCCGAGAGATTGCCCAATCCGATGACCTGAAGCGAACTGTTCGCGTTATAACCTTGCTGATCCGGCGCCGCCCGTCGCCGCTGGTCTTCACCTGGGCCGGACGCATCGCTGTCCCCACCGCCATAGCCGAGCACTTCGACGATGATGATGGAGGGTTGACCGCTGGCATTGGACTGGGCGGGTGCCGTGGCCTGCTGCGAAGCTCCCGCGACGTTGTTGGCACTGGTCAAGGCGGCGATCGACGGGCCCGAGACCACAGGCAGACCACTCGTCGTGCCCTGCACCTGAATGTTCGCCGCGTTGATGACTTGCAGCGCCGCCAAATTGACGTTGCCCGATACCCGGATTCCGGCCTCGCCGGCATCGATGACGCCCTCCGGCGCCACAAGATTGATGTTGCCAGGCGGCACCTGCGCGATCGGATTGAGCGTGGCGATGCCCGCGCCGGTCGATGGCACGACCGACGACAGCGTGATGTTGCCATAGTTATCGTAGACCTGATTCGGTGGCGTAAGGATCACCGTGGTCTTCGAACCGCGGCCGGCGTTGATGTCGCCGGTCGCCGACCAGACCAGGATATTGCCGCCAAAGGTCGTCATGATGCGGGACAGGCCGAGCAGTACGCTGTCGTCGGCATAGATCTGGATGTCGCCCGCCCCTTGCGTGATCAGGCCGGAATTCGCCCCTGGCACCACGCCCTCACTGCCGATCTGCACCTCGCCGCCCGGCGCGAGCAGCTGGATGCTTCCGCCGTGATCGGTGTGAACATAGCCGCTGCTGGTCGTGGAACCGGGCGTACCCGGCGCGCCGTTCTGTGTGGTGAACATGATGATCCCGCCATGATAGGCGGATTGATCGGGAAACAGCGCCGCGATCGCGTCTCGCCCGCGCAGGTAGGAGCGATAGCGCTGACTGGAGGACTGATTGTATTCGAGACCGCTCGCGTTCAGTTCACTGTAGTAGACCTCGCGCAGGAAGATCCGTTGCTGCGGCGCCGGCAACGTTTCGAAATAGGCGTAGGCGCCGGCTTCATTGCCGTTGTAGCCATAGTTCTGCGTCAGCCACGCGTAGAGCGCATCCTGATAGGTCTGGGGCACCTTGCCCGCGTTGACCGGATCGGTGTCGGGATAGCCGGCATTCGCCTTGTTCGCCGGATTGAGATAGAGCGCGGAGAAGCCGTTCCAGTTCACTGATCCCACGCCGGGCGCGCCGGGCCCGACGCCGGCCTGCAACACGACGTTGGTTCCCTGACGGTTATCGCCGATGACGAGAGGCCCGATGCTGTCGATGCTGGCGGTCGAGCCCATATAGATCGTGCCACCCGCCGTCACCTCCAGTGTGCCGGGGCCGGCGATCTCCAGACCTGGAAGGCCGGGGAGACCGAACATTGGAGCCCCGGCGTAAATAACGTTTCCGCTCGCCGCCACCATCGAGACATCGTTGGGGTTGCTCTGCAGGATCAGTCCCGACACGCCCACGATATCGCCGCCGGCCAGGATGTTCACCGGTTTGGCGGCGCGGTAGAAGGTCACGTTAGTGTATTGGCCTCCGGCGAATATACTGTGTTGATAGACTTGGCCGTACTCCAAGCCGATGATGTCACCAAGCGCATAAATGCGGGACATCACCCCGTTGACCGATGCAGCACTGGCATCAGTCACCGTGTTCGGTCCGAAGATGAATAATCCGCCGCCATATCCTTGGCTGTATGGAACCAGGCCGTTGCTGTCCAGAATGCCGGTAACGCTCGGGTCGCCCCAGTAATTGGTCGCCACGACGGACGTCGTGTTTCCCGTCACCGAAAGCCGTTCCCAAGCCGGTTGAAACGGTGTCGCAATGGTGGACAGCGAGGTGGATAAAGGCCCGATGGCGGCTGAGGCCGAGCCGATGATCGAGCCGGTCGCCAGCAAGGTCAGCTCACCGTCGGGCGACGGCATCATGAGACCGGCGCCGTCGCCGCCGGGCGTCAGATAGATATTACCACCCGCCGCGGTCGCGTTCAGGATGCCGGGAATGACAAGGCTCGATGGGGTATTTGCGCGCCCCTGCGAGGCAGCCAGCGGCGCGACCGCGCCGCCGCCGAACAGGTTGAGCGCGGTCTGACCGGTCCACAGCGTAAACCACGTCACTCCCAGACCGCTTCCACCGGGGCCGGCGGTGTATTGCTCCAGCGCCACGCGACCAGGATCCTCGATGCCGCCCATGGCGAGATTGCCGCGGGCGTAGACATTGACCACACCGTCGCCGGGCGCGAAATCGCCACCGGGCGTGATCGTTGCACCATAGGGCGTGAGCGGATTGAGCTGGCGCGGATCGGGAAAACCAAGGGAGAATCCGAAATCGTTGCCAGTGATGGTGCCAAGATTGTCGGTGAGGACAGTGATGTTGCCACGCAAGTTGACAAACTGGTTGCCGCCAGGAACGCCGTTGGCGCTGTTGCCGGCGCCGATGTTGCCGCCCGCGGTCACGGTCAGCGTGCCGCCGCCGGTCTGCACCAGGCTGCCGTTGATGAACTGGCCGCTGCCTCCGACCGCTGCCACGATGCCCTGGAGCACGTCGCCGATATTGCCGCCGGCCGCGATCGTGACGTTACCGCCGCCCAGCGTGCCGATGCCGCTGAAAGTCGAAAGCGCCAGGTTGTTCCCGGGTTGCGCGGTAAAGCTGCCGAAGTTGATGCCCCAGGCGGTAGGCTGATTTAGTCCGCCGCCACCCTCGCGCCACAGCCAGCCGCCGATCTGGGTGGCATCGGACGTCGGGCTGCCTTCGATGCTGCCCTGCGCCGTGACCAGGACATTGCCGCCCCCGGCGGGGTAGTACATGTATTGCGAGCCGAGCGTGGCCTCAAACGACGCATTCGCCGCGCCGAGCACCGTGCCGTCGCCAACCGTCCCGCGTGCGGGATTGCTGTAAGCGGCGGTGGCCGTTCCGGCGGTGTAGATGCCGAAGGGCGACTCCTCGTCGAAGTTGCCGCCGGCGAGAATGTCCAGATCACCTGTGCCGGTGCGGATGACGCTGACGCCCGTGATCGTGCCTCCGGCAGCGGTGCTGAGCACATACGGCGCCTTGAGCACCACGTTGCCAGTGCCGTTCAGGCTGGCGGCAGTCCGCAGGATGCGGCTGTCGGCGGCGGCAAGATCCGCGCCGCCCACCAGCCGGATGGACGCCGACATCGTGCCGGGCGCGAGCATGGGTTCGACCGCTGCCGGCGTGCCGCTGACCGATCCCGCGAGGCCCGGGATATAGCTCGCGGACACAACAGGCAGCGGAGCTCCGATTTCGAAACCGACTCCATAGCTGGCGAGCAGTTGTGTACCTGCCGGGATCTTCTGGCCGGGGTAATAAATTGTCCCGTCAACCGACGAGAACGCATAGACGTTCTGGTAGAACGCATCGTTTGGAATTGTCCAATCCTGGTCGACATAAACGTTGTTGTTCAGTCCGTAACCGGGGGCAATCATGTAGTACGGGGCACCGCCGCCAGGATTCTGGACATAGGTGAAGTCGTTGGTATCGGCGCTCATGTCCAGCGGGGTGTAAGTGCCCGGCTCCGTCGGTATGACGACCAGGGTCTCTTTTGCAAACCCGTCCGAGATACTGCCTTTGACGGTGACGTTCCCACCGGCGCGGATGACCAGCGCCATCGGCTCGCCCGCGCCATACCCTGCCGAGCTGGCATCGCGGTTGGCGTTCGGGCCGTAGCGGTAGCCGGACAGGTCCACGCTGCCGATGACAGAGAGGTCGCCGTTCGGGGGCGCGCTGTCGATCTCCACACCCGGCCGCAGGTGGAAGGCGGAGCCATAAGCGAGAAGTCCCGCGAGCTTGTCCTGAAGACCGGTGGTCAGCGCGCCGGCGACGCCGCCATAGGCGTTGCCGATGAAGGCCCGGCTGTCCTGGTCGATCAGGTCGAGATAGCCTTGGTCGATGATCTGGCCGTTGGCGTTCTGCGGATCGGTCGGCGCATTTTTGTAAGTCGCAAAGGCGTTCAGCACGATGCTGCCCGCGCCTTTGATGTTGAGTGATCCGCCTGCCGAGACCGCGATGTCGTTACCCGTGGCGTTGGTGGGCGCGTCCGTTCCAGTCGTCAAAGGGCTGCCGAGCACGGGGTCAATGATGGTCGTGCCGAACGTGGCGCTGACGCTTGTCGCGCCGAGGCGCGGCGCGTTGAGGATCACCCGCCCCTGCGGATTGGGATCGGGCGAAGAGACATCAATGGTCGCCCCCGAAGTGAGGATCAAGATCCCGTTCGTGGTGCTCAGCGTCACCGTGGCGCGGTTCTCCGCATCGATCGGCTGGCCGCGGCTGTCAGTCTGTAGCTTATTGCCGTGAGCGTCGAGCACCGCGGACGAGCTGATGGTGAGGTCACCACTGGCGCTGAGCGAGATCGAGCCCGGCGCCGGACCAGAGGCATCGATCAGGCCGTTCACCGTCAGCGTCCCAGCATCGACGGAAATCGTCACGCTGCTGGCCTTGGCCGTGTCGTCGATGACGAGATTGCCGGAGCGGATGTCGAAGCTGAGGCTGCCGAAGAAGCCGCTCTTGTTCAGCTTGTCGTTGAGGATGTCGAAATCGCCGATCCCCTGGGCCGCGATCGTGAACTGGCCGCCGCGATAGCCTTTCCCGCCAGCGCCGTTCAGCGCGCCGACGAAGATCGCCGCGCCGTTCGGCGCGGTCGCCGTGATGGCACCGGCGTTGTTGTTCGCCGCGGAGACATCGATGACCGAGCCCGCGGTCTGGGTGATCGAACCGTTGGCGCTGGTCATCACCAGATTGCCGCCCCAGCTATATTGGGTCACGTCGTTGAAGACGAGGGCACGGCCGGAAAGGTCGATGGACGCGTTGGCGTCGCTGCTGCCGAGGTTGATATTGCCCGTTGCATTCAAAGTGAGCTGGCCGGAGGGCAGCGCTATCGCCGTGGCCAGACTGATGCTGGCGCCGCTGAACGAGAGCGTGCCGCCGATATTGCTGACGGCGGCCGAATCAGCCGGCGCCCCGGCCGCTGCGATGGTGATGGCCCCGCCCGCGGTGAAGCTCAAGGTCGCGCCGTTCTGGATCGTGAGCATCGGGGCGATCAGGTTCAGCGCGCCGCCGGTCGGAATGCCCGAGTCGTCGACCGACAGGCCGACCGTCAGGGTCCCGTCGCTGTTGGCGGTGATCTTGTCACTGGCGTTGAACGTCACCGACGAGAAGCCGACGGTGGCGCGATTCAGCGTTGCGCCGCCGGTGGGACGGCTATTGGCATCGTAGCCGAACAGGATGTCCCGGGCGAAGATCTGGAGCGCCCCCTGTCCATACCCCGGTCCATTCGGCGCTACCGGCGCCCGCGTCTGCGAGCCGAAGGGTGACGTCACCGTGCCCTGACCGTTGCGCACGCCATTCCAGACCAGGCTGTCGGCGGTGATGCTTGCAACATCGCCGGTGCCGCCGAGGCCGTAGATGGCGGGCGTGTTCAGGACGAGCTCAACCGGGTTGCCGTCCCGGCCCGTGGCGTTCAGCGCGACCGAACCGATGAAGTTGATCGAGCCTCCCGCCGTCAATGTCAGTTCCTGCAACGCCGGCAGGCCGGACTGAGGAGTCGGCGCCAGCAGTCTGTCGAGGACGTCCTGGGTCAGGTCCCAGCCTTGCGGCAACACGCCCGCCGCCACAGCGGCGGCCAGCGAGTTGGCCGATCCGATATTAACCACCTGCTGCGTCATCGTCAGATAACGCGCGCCCAGATTGACGTCGCCGATATTGGCCCCTCCGGGAGCGGCGAGCACGATGCTGCCGTCGGTCAGCAGCGAAGCTCCGCTGGCAAGGCTGATCGTGGCGGAGCCGACCGAAGGCAGGAAGTTGAAGAATCCATTGGCCACCACCAGCACCGCCGGCACTGACGGCCCGGTCGTGACCGAGGCACTCTCAGTGTTGGCGTAAACGTAACCAAGACTTGAATCGGCCCCGCCGGAGCTGCGACCATGGGTGTCGATCGTCGCTCCCGAAGCGACATTGATGGCGGCGCCGTCCAGGAACACCTGGCCGGCTCGGATGGCGGCGCCGGACAGGACGTTGATGACGCTGCCCTGGCCGTCGAAGTAGATCCGAGGCCCGGCTCCGTTGGCGGTATCATTCGCGTAGGCTGTCCCACCTCCGATCATCACCGTCGGCGCATTGATCGCGTTGATCATGTCGCTCGATATCGTGAGGTGCCCCGCGACGGGGATCGCACCGGCGCCGGTGACATCGATCGTCGATCCGGTGTTGTTGCCGGCTTGCAGGACGAGAGCGCCGGCGACATTGCCATTGCCATTGCCCTGCAGCAGCACCGTCCCGTTGAGGCTCAAGGTGTTGATCCCGGTGGTTGGATCGAAGCCGAGGTTGAGCTGCAGAACCTTACCGTCCTCCGGCAAGGCCGGACGGACACCTCCGAACAGGGTTGCCTGGCTGATGACGAAGCTGCCGTAGCTGGTCTCGTTGTACTGGGAGCTGTCGCGTACGACTGCGCCCGACGACAATAGGACCTCGATGGGCAGCGCCGCATGGATGCCTGTGTGGGCGACGCTCAGCATCCCCGTCGTGATGGTCGTTCCGCTCGGCAGCGCGACGGCGGTCCCGATCGCGGTCGCCGTGCCGCCGAGTTCGACACGGAAACCGCCCGGCAGCAACGCGTAGCGCGACGGCAGCAGGGTATAGGTACCGGCAGGAAGCCCCGGCGTGCCACTGCCGATGGTGATCTGCTGGCCGATCTGCGGATCGCCTGCACCGTTGCCGGCGATCACCGGCGCGTAGGCAGAGGCATAGCCGGGCAGGATGGCATAGACCTTGTTGCCGGAAGAACTGTAGGTGTTGGCCGGATTGGCATTCGCCAATGCGGTGGTCAGGACATCGACCGAACCGCCACGGCCGCTGATGAAACCCGCGCCGGTCAGATTGCCACCGCCGGAGAGGTCGAGCAGCGCACCGCTCCCAACCGTGATTGACGTGCCGCCGACGCCGATGCCGCTGATGCTGCCGCTGGCGCCGCCCGTCGACGTCACGCCCAACGGCTGCAGCGTCCCCAGACCATTATAGGTGACGCCGTCCGACGTGCCGCCGAACGGAACGGTCAAGCCATTGGCACTGACCGACGTGATGCTGCCGCTCCCGAACGTGGCGGAAACCGCCACACCCGGTTCAAGTTTTTGATTGAAAAAGATCGTGCCGAGCGGCGCACGAACAACACCGTCCTGAATGGTGTTGGGAGCGTTGAACAACAGCGCTCCGAACACCGAAGCGGGCAGCGGCGGCGGCGTCCTGCCATTGCCCAGGATGGTCAGCACGGCATCGGGGTTCGATATTTGACTGATTAATTGGAATTGGCCGACGGCTGCGATTGCGCCGGCAGTCACGCTCATGACGGCGTTGGTCAGAGGATAGATCTGGGCCGCCTGGATGGTGAGATAATCGACCGAAAGCGATCCGTTGCCGAACCGAACGTCGCCCGTGCTGTTGAACACGATGTGGTTGAAGCCTGGCGCATCAACCACCGTGGGCACCACCAGCACCTGGTTGTTCGCATCTGTAAAGCCTAAAATATTCCTGCCCGCTGCGCCGTGGAAGCCAAATTGGATCGGGCCGTCCAGGTCGATCAGGTCGGCCGCCACGGTGAAACTGCTGCCCGCTGCGGTGTTGATGCTGGGAATGCCGCCGCCCGCGCCCGAATAATACTGCTGGGTCTCCGGGACGTTCAAACCGTCGATGCGCACATAGGGCGCGGCGAGCCTGACCGCGATGTCGGGTGTGGCCGCCGCGGCGGTGAGGGATCCGCCGGAGAACATCAGGCTGCGGCCGACGCTGAGATCGACGTTGCCCTGGAAGATAAACATATCCCTCGTCTGCAGCGAGACGGTGTCGAAACCTCCGGCCGTGATCTGGTTGACCCCAAGGACGGCGGACCCTGGCTGCAGCGTCGGATCCGCCTGCCCGGGCGCAAGATTTGCACTGAGCCCACTGCCGGTGTTGTTCTGCACCAGGGTGATGCTGCGCGGCGTCCGAAGCACGTCGGGGATCACGCCGATCACTTCGCCGATCGGGCCGGTTTCGCCCGGCGCGCCGGAAAATGTGTAGGGTTGGATACCGGCGCCGTAGGGATCGTTCACGTTCGGCATCAACTCGTCGTAAGGGCGGTTGATGACGGCGACGCCGAGCGTGCCGCCCGACGCCCCCGCCCCTCCGGCAGTCGCACGGAGCGTGCCGTCGAGGTAGAGGCCCAACGCCGTGTAGAGCCCGATCGTGCCGCCATCGCTGGCCACCTGCACCGGCGCCTTGCCGAACCCGCCGGTGCCGCCGGAGATCAAGTCCAGCGTCGCCGATGTCCCGGAAGCGTCCAACAGCGCGCCGGGCCGGATCACGATGAAGGCGTCGCTGGCGATAGGCATACTGCTGCCGACCGCCACGGCGCCGGTGCCGCCGATCAGGATGGTCCCCCCGTTCTGGACATCACCGTAGACGCGCCCAAGCGTGTCGACCGCCGTGACGGCTTGACCCGACACGTCCAGCGTCGCGCCATCGCCGATCCATATCGAGCGCGTGCGCGAGAGGTCACCGTAACCGAAATTGTAGCGGCCATCGGTGTCCTGCAGGCTGGTGATGGTGATGGTGCCGCCATGCGCAGTGACCGTGCCGTCGATGGTCGACTGGCCGTTGGCGTAAAGCGCAACGGCGTGGCCCGAATCAACCGTGATGCCGGCGTTCGGCCCAACCGAAAGATCATGCAGGCTGCTCAGCGTCACGCTGGCCCCTGCCCGCTGCGTGATCGTGTCGGTCAGCGGATTTGCGATGGAGGTGGAAGGCAGCAAGAGCGCGCCGGCCGCAGCCGGATCCGCACCGCTGCGCAGCAGAGAACTCGCCGACGTGAACTGATAGACCGGCACGATCGCTGCAATCGCCGCGGACACCTCCACACCGGAGGTGCTGGAGACAGCGTAATTGGAAAAGCCGGACTGGAACAGGCTCGGCGCCAGCGACAGCACCGGCTTGATCGCGACAGCCTGGGCGAACACCGTCCCCGTCGGGATACTGAAGCCCGCAGGTAGCGTCACCGGCGTGGTCACCACCTGGCCCGCCGTGTAGGACGCGACAATCGTGGACGACGGCGACACCACATAATAATCCACCGGCATGATGCTGCCGGCGGGAATAGTCACCGCCTGCGCCAGTGTCACACTGGTGGCCGCCGGAACGCCCGCGGTGAGGATCCCGCCGGAGAGCGATGCATCCCTGCCGATCACGATGGTCTGGCCGGCGCCGAGCGTGAGCACGCCGCCACCGTTGAAGCCGTAGCCCTTGATCGACCCATCGACGATCAGTGGCGCGGACAAGGCGCAGGCGTATTGCGCCTGCCAGAGGCTGGGTGCAAACAGCTTGGAATAATCGTCGGCGACGAGGCTGACGCTGCCCCCGGTCCCGCCTTTGAGCGCGCCGCTCTGCAGGACTGCACCACCAGAAGACACGTCGACGGTGCTGCCGGCCGCCAGCGCGACGCTGCCGGTGGTCGAGACCGTCAGGTTACCGCCGTTGATGAAAGCCAACCCAGAGACATCATTGGGATCGAGCAGCCCATTGGTCCACAGGCCGCGCAGGTCGACGGTGGCGCCATTGCCGATCGTCACCGAGGCCGAACCGGTGGTGTCGGTCAGCGCCGACCAGAGTATGCGCCCGGCGGCGCTGATAACCACGGGCAGCAGATTGCCCATGGTCACGCTGCCACCACGCGCGGTCAGGTTCGCCTCGATGTCGATGTCGGGCGCGATGAACGACACCTGCGCGCCCGCCGCCAAGGTAACCGGCGCGGCGACAGTGATCTTTCCGGACGTCGCGATATTCAGGCCGCCCAGGCCGTCTGCGCTCAACGCCACCGCGTTGAACCAGGCGGTTCCGGTCCGGCCGCTCGGTACCGCCGTCGTGGCGGTGATCCCTGATGCGGCAGAATCGATATCGCCGAACAGCACGTCGGTGGTGTAGGTGCCGGTCAGGCCGTAACCGCCGCCATATTGGCCGAGAACCAGCGTGCCGGCGATCGGCACGGTCGACTGCGTCAGCGTGTAGCCGTCGGTCACACCCGCGGGCCGCGCGGCGATCTGCCGCTCGCCGTCGATCACGGCGGCGAGAATGCTGCCTTCGAAGACCGCGGTCGGCGTGGACAGGATCAGGCTGCCGGCATCGCGGCCGACGGTGTAGCCATCCTGCCATTGCACGCTCTGGTGCCCGAACGGACTAAGGTAAACTTGGGTGAGATCCTTGTCGATCTTGCCTCCCACGCTGTGGGTGACCACGAAGCCGTTGGCCACCGCCAGATAAGTGAGATTGGCCGGTGCGCTGTTGACGTTGTAGATGCGGCCGTCACTGCCGAGCAGATAGGTCTGCGGGACATAACCGCCCTGGTACTGGACCGCTCCACCGGAGATGTTGAAGGTCGATCCGTTTTGCGCCACCACCTCCGGCGCCGCCAGCGTGATGGTGCCGCCGACCGCGGTCCACTCGCCGATGGTGTGGCTGGTGTTGCCGAGATAACCACTGACCTCGAGCAGGCCGCCCGCGGTGTAGTAACGATCGGTGGAATAACCGCCGGTGCCGGCCGGCACCAGGGTCAGGTCGCGCGGATCGATCCAGACGTACTGGTTGATCAGCGTGCCGCTGTCACGGTTCTGCGGACTGTCGCGCAACTCGTTGCCCTGGATATTGACCTCGATCGCGTTGACGGAGCCGGGCAGCACCGTGCCGGTGGTGCCGGAAACGTCGATGGTCGATCCGGTTTCGGCAAAGACGCGCTTGCCGGCGGAGACCGCCACCTGCCCGCCCTGGGCCATGGTCAGCGAACCGTTCTGGAAGTCGGCGATGCCGCCGGTCACGATCTCGACGCGGGACTGATCCTTGCGATCGGCAAGTGTCGAGAGATTGTCGAATTGGCCGACGGCCTGTTGATTGATGCCGGACGCTGCGATCAGCCCGGCGCGTCGGGAGTCCAGCGCGGTGTCGCTGGAGTCAAGCTCCGGCAGGATCAGGCTGAGGCTGCTGCCGGTCAGCGTCACGCTGCCGGTCGCATCACTGGCCGAGTTCAGCAAATGGATAGTGCCGCGCTGATCGACCGAGGTGGTCGAGACCAGAACGCCGCCCTGCACAATGGTATGGCCGGCGAGCGTGATGTCGCCCTGCTGAGACAGGATCAGGCCGGTATTGCTGACCGTGCCGCTGCTGCTGCCGCTGACAAGCACCGGCGAGACTTCGTTGCCGTTGGTGCTGGAATATTGATTGGCCTTGGTGCCGTAGCCGGGCCGCAGGATGAATGCGTCGCCGGCGGCAAGCTCCGTTTGCCCTTTTGGCGTGGTGATGGAGCCCGCATTGTCGACCTCGCCGCCCATCAGCAGCACGGAACCACCGCCCACCGTGGCCGAAGCCGGCGCGCTGGTGGTGATCAGCGCACCTTGTTCGACAATGATCTTGCCACCCGCGCCCGTGAAGCTCGGGAGATACGCCCCGTTGCTCTGGGTCGAATAGATGCCGTTGGTCAGGAACTGGGTATCGGTCATGCCCGCGCTGGACGCAATCAGTGAACCGACATTGATCTGGCTGGCGCCACCGAAGATGATGCCGTTCTGGTTGATCACCAGGACCTGGCCGACAGCGTTGATGTGGCCGAGAATCTGGCTCGGGCCAAGATTGCCGATCACGCGGTTGAGCACGGTCCAGGTGCTGGCTTGCTGGTTGAAATTGACCGTCGTCTGCGTGCCGACATTGAATGTCTGCCAATTCACGATCGCTTGCGCCGCGGTCTGGTTGACCGTGACATTGGCCTGACCGCCGCCGACCGACTGGGTCGGCAGATCAGCGCCCTGCCATAGCGACGACCCTGCCGTCGCACCCGGCGCCACCTGCAACCCGCCCGGCGCCAGCCCGTTCGGCACCACAACCTGCGGCAGCGTCCGGGACGCTCCGGACGCCTGTGCCGCGTTGCGGGCCGCTGTTTGCACCGCCTGTAAGGCCTGGATCGCCTGGCTCGCGCGCGCCAGTGCGGCTTGGCTTTGTTTTGCGACGGCAGCCGCCTGCTGCGACATCGCAGCCGCCGTATCGCTCGCAAAGTTGGTCGGCGAAAACGTTGCCGCGCTTCCGAACGGCCGCGCCAGCGCGCCTTCGCCACCGACCAGCATCAGCGCGATCAAACTCGTCCCCGCAAGCAGCGCGCCACGCGACACCAACCCCGGCCTCGACGCGACAGCACGGATCGAAGGCGCACGCTGCAAATCCTGACGACGCCCATTCCAGCATGAGCGGCTGCGCTGGATTGCTTTGTCACAAAGCGACATGAAATTTCCTTTGGTCGATCAGGGCGTCGTTTCGGTCAGGGACGCGCGAGGATGTTGCCCGGCGTATTCGCCGGGAAAGCAGACTGTCAGGACGGATTTTCAGGATCCCGCTGCGGCGGGTCGAGCCAAAGGCCGATATCGGGCATATCGATCGCCATGGCCTAGGCATCGCTGCCGTAGCCGCTGATGCCGAGACGGCGGACGCCGGTCATGACCTGGAGATCATGGATCTCGGTGCAACCGCCGGTGTAGCGCAACGTGCCCACCACCTGCCCGGTCGCAAGCTCGATCGCGACAACCCTGCAGATCAATTCGCGGCCACCGTGCTCGACAGGCAAGCCTTCGAACGGACGGCTGCCGCGCATCAGCGACGGACCGACAAACAGATATCCGCCGCGCTCGGCAAGACCGCACGCAAAACCCGGCAGCCCGGCAACGATCGGGGTGCGGGCCCCGCTCTCTCGATCGATCCTGAGCAGCGTTCCGGTGCCGGCCCGATCTCGTGCCGTCCCGTTCTGCGCCTTCGACACAGTCATCATGCGGTCTCCAGCCGGGAGCAGCGCGGGTGCAGGCCAACGGCGACACCCTCGATCGGAACTAAAGCGGAAGGGAAGAACGGCATCATCGGCATTTTCAAAACCAAGAGTCTCGACCACCGGCCTTGCGGAACAGGACTGGAACAGGCAGGTTCGCCCACGCAGCTCTCGTCCCTCCATGAGGTGGACGACATGACCGGCGGGAAGACGGAATCTTTTTTGCGAGGCTCCCAATCACGCGACGTGGCGAGGCCGGCATCAAAAGGCTCGAGACGATGCACCCGGCGTCATCCGAACGACGTGCCCTTGACGTCTCGTGATCGGACTCAGCCGACGAGAACCAGTCCCCCCGGGAACGACCGCACGGGAACCTTGAAGACGCTGCCGATCTGCCCCATGACAGTGTCAAGACGCTTGATTTCGAACCGCGCCGTCACCAGCCGCTGTCCAAGCCCCGCATCGATGAGCATGATCCGACCCGGACGGTAGCGATTGACCTCATCGATCACACTGGCAAGCGGTGCATTGCGGAATACCAGCAGGCCATCGCGCCAAGCGGTCACCGTGGCTGGATCGATGGCAATGACATCACCAAGACTCTGACTGTCATAAGATATCTTTTGGGCTGCGCGCAGTGTCGCCTCTCGACCTCCGCATGCGACCACGACCTCCCCGTCAATGCAGGTCAGATCGACGGACGATCCGTTCCGGCGTACGTTGAAGCTGGCTCGAGTTGCCGTCATGCGACCCTCGGCCGCAGCAACGATCAAGGGCTTCAACACACCGTGGCCAATGGCGATCGCGGTCTCGCCCGAGATCAACTCCAGCTCTTCGTCCTGTGCCCCGGGGCGCATCGCAATGCTGGTACGGGTATTGAGATCGACCGAAATCGCGTCCCGAAGGGTCAGGTGCAGTTGCTCTCCCGTCCCTGTTCGATGATCGGCCGCTAGTTCCGCGAACGACGGCCACAAATCAAGCGGCGGCCGAACCATCAGAGCCACAGCAGCCGCCGACGCGGCAATGGCCCCCCCGCCCATGAAGATCCTGCGATTGACCCCGATACCGGGTCGGCTGTTGGCAATGCCGCTATCGGCCAGCGCCGCCACGGGGGCTTCAAGCGCCCGCCATAGCTGTCCCGCCTCAGCCAGCGCCGCGGCGTGAGCCGAACTCTGATCTCGCCATCGGCGCAGATCAGCCAGATCATCCGAGGTGGCCTGGCCCAGGCTGATGCGCGACAGCCACGTCAACGCCTCGCGCTGCAATCTTTCCTCTGCCGGGTTGTTATCGATCATCAGCGGTGTGGCCTATTGGTCCTATACATGGACGATTCGAGATCGCGAATCCGGCACGGCATTGTCAATTTTTGTTCGCAAGAAAGGCTTGGCAACTCTCCAGTGCCCGCTGCAGTTCGAGGCCAACGAGCCGCGAAGAGATCCCGAGGCGCTGGGCGATTTCCGGCTGCGTCAGGCCTTCGAAGCGCACGGCTATCATGATGTCGCGCTGGCGGGGCGTCAGCCGATCAAGAGCACGGCCGACCGCTTCGAAGGTCAGGCGGCCTTCGACGACACGATCGGGCCCAGGGCTCTCGTCGATGATCTCGTAGAGCGCATCGACATCAATGCGCTTGGAGCGGCGATCTTCGGTTCGCCAGCGGTCCCGCGCCAGATTGACCGCGCAAGTCAGCAGGTAGGACGTCGGATTCTGCAATACGCCGACGTTATCCGTTCGCTCCATCCGCAGATAGAGCTCATGCAGCGTTTCCTGAGCGGCATCAGTCGAGCCCAGGCGACGGGCCAGACGCTGCCGGAGGTGATCGTATCGCTCGATCAGCAACTCCCGCAGCGTCGTCCAACTGGTCTCGTCGGCATCCCGCGTCATGCTGCAGTCAAGATCCCTTTATCGCTCTCCAAGCATCCACCTGCTCGCGATGGCGGGTCCACCGACCAACATGTCCGATCTCCTCGGAGCGACCGTCATCGTGCCGTCGCCGCACACTCGTCATCTCGTCCGTATGGCCTCGCTCCAAGGACCATCGTGACGGGCTGCGGCATGCCGGCCGGAGGTGATCGGTCGAAAACCACTCGCGCGAGCACGTCCATGACGGCCGCATCGCGTGACGCAAGGCCCGTGGTGCTCAGCAGGTGCGGATTCCGGATCGCGCCCGAATCGCTGATCCAGAACTGGAACGCCAGCCTGAAACCGCTTGGTCTGGTCTCGGACCGGCGGCACAGGGCCGTCATCACACCGGCCTGAACGCCGCCGAGGAATTGATTGTAACTGGCGATCGAACGGGACGACTCGTTCGGAGGCTGCAACTTTGCCGGTACCAGCGTAAACGCCCGATCTTCGGTGAAGGTGAAGTCGAGACCAGTTCCCGACAGGAGCACTCGCAATGCCGTCTCCTGCGGATACTTTCCCTTCAGTTCCGCCGAACGTCGTCCGGCGGTAAGTGCAGTTTCGTAGAGGATCTGCAAGCGGCTAGCCTCGCTGTAAGCATCGAGGGCCGACTCGAGCGGTTGCGATGGAATGTTGAATTCGATCTCGACACTGGTCCCTCCCTGCTGGGCATGGACCGCAGTCTTCAAAGCGATGAACAATGACATTGCGATGACGAGCACCGACGCCCAGCTCCAAACTACAGACACCAGAGCGCTGCGCGTCTGCTCTTCCGATCCGTTCTCAGCATGACGACACATCTCTGCCCGCTCACCGCTTTGCTCGGGGGGCGCTTCCGCGTGTCAGTGGTCCGCTGTCAGAACGAAAGACCGATATCGCCGGACCGCGCGTCCAGAAAGCAACAGCCTGGGGAACGCTAATGACACAACATTACAATTATACGACGGACCGCGATCGTCTCAGCGCGTTACCGCACGGTTGTCAAACAACTACATCTTCCCCGAACATCGCCGCATGCAAGCCGCTGGACCGCCCGGTATTGATCAGCCTCCCAAACCAAGACTTAGTCCGGCGCCGCGCCGACGGGAGCGCCGCCGGCCGGCCGGTGCAGGAAAGTGATCGAGGCGAACGCACCGATCCAGGAGCCGGCGGCGGCAAACGCCACATAGATCCAGTTCTCGGTGTAGCTGATCACCGCGTAGGAGGAGAGCAGATACCAGATACTGCTCCAGGTCGCAGCCGGCACCCGCTTGCGGGCCACCACGGCGGACGTGAACATGACATAGACAGCATCGGTGGCCGCGGTGGCGATCACGACTCCGGCGGCCGTCAGAGGATTGGGGACTATCATCGCAATTCACCTCTCGATCATGATGATGGATCCGCTCGCGCATGGGCGCGACATCGTCGTTCGGCCACCGCGCGACAAGAGCCTGGTTCAGCTCCGCCGGATCGGAGTCTCGTCGGCGAGTTCGATCACGACCGGCTGATGATCGGACGCATCCGTCGCACTGTCGATGTCGACCCGCAGCACCCGCGCGGCCAGATCTTCGGTGACGAAGATGAAGTCGCGGCAGTCCGCCACCGGCCACAGCACACGGTCGTACAATCCACAGGTCGGCAGATGCGGACGGCCGGGGTGGCGGATGGTCCAGGCATCGCGGTAATTCAGTCCCGGCCGGGCCGATTCCTGCAGCACGGCGTGCTGCGGATTAGACACGTCGAAATTGAAGTCGCCGCACAACAGGCTGGACGCGGCGACGGTTTGGCAAACGAAGGGATCGACGGGATCGGGATCGGCCACCTTCACCCCCGTCGAGGCCTCCTCTTGCAGGTCCAGCAGCCGCAAGACCTGCGCCTCGCGCTGCGCGGCCGAGAAAAACTCCAGATGGGTGTTGACGATGCGCAGCGGCCCGAACGCCGACTGCACCGTCACCTCCAGCGCCTGGCGCCGCATGCCGCGGCTGCCACCGGCCTGCGGCCACGGCAGCAGGTGATTGGCGATCTGCAGCACCGGTAACCGCGACAGGGTCAAATTGCCGAAGCGGCGGGGACGGCCGTCGCTGTCGATGCTCTCGACCGCCGGCCGGTACACCGGCTGGTGATCGGGCAGCAGTGCGGCAAGCCAGGCGCTTTGATCAATATCGCCGTCGAGCGCGGGAAAGCCGGCCGACACCTCCTGGAAGCAATACACATCGGCGTCGGCCAACCCTGTCGCCACCGAAACAATTCGTGCCAGGTCGACCACGCCGTCGCAGCCCTTGCCCCACTGGATATTCCAGGTCACCAGACGCATCAGCGAATTCCCGCCCGCATGAAGGATTGCACAAACTGGCGCTGGAACAGCAGGAACGCGACCAGCAGCGGCGCCATCGTCATGACCGTCGCGGCATTGATGATCGACCAGTCGACGCCGGTCTCCGGCGCGCCGAACACCGCAAGCCCCACCGTGAGCGGCCGGCTGCCCACCGAATTGGTCACGATCAGCGGCCACAGGAAATTGTTCCAGTGATAACTGACCGACACCAGGCCGAAGGCGATGTAGGTCGGCCGCGCCAGCGGCACATAAACCCGCCAGAGGATCTGCAGCGGCCCTGCCCCCTCGACCCGGGCGGCCTCGACCAGTTCCTGCGGCACGCTCTTGAAGGTCTGCCGGAGCAGGAAGATCCCGAATGCGCTGGCCAGATACGGCAGCGCGATCGCCGGAATGGTGTCGAGCAACCCGAGCGCGCCGATGGCGCGATAGTTCTCCACGATCAGCACGTCGGGCATGATCATCAGTTGCAGCAGCACCAGCGCGAAGGCGAACCCGCTGCCCTTGAAAGTGAAGCGCGCAAACGCATAGGCAGCAAGCGTCGACAGCACCAGTTGCCCGGCCAGCACCAGACACACCAGCACCACGGTGTTGAAGTAATAGCGGCCGAACGGAGCCTGGTTCCACGCGCGGGCAAAGTTCTCCAGCGTCCACGGCGCCGACAGGCTGAACGAGGTGGCATAGGCCGCGGGATGCAACGCGCTCCAGCAAGCATAGACCAGCGGCGCCAGCCAGATCAGCGCCAGCAGCCACGCCGCGATCGCCTCGAGCGGATGGGTGCGGCCGGTCATTGGTAATGGATCCTGCGGTCGAGATAGCCAAACTTGATCAGCGCCAGAGTGCCCAGGATCACCAGCAGCACCACCGTCAGCGTCGCCGCATAGGCCTGGTCCTGGAAGGTGAAAGCGACCTCATAGATGTAATAGAGCAGCAGCGAACTGGCATTGCTCGGGCCGCCCTTGGTCATGATCACCAGGTGGTCCACCAACTTGAACGAATTGATCACTGCATTGATCGCGACGAACAGCGTGGTCGGCATCAGCAGCGGGAATGTGATGCGGCGGAAGGTGTACCAGCGGCCGGCGCCCTCGACCGCGGCGGCCTCTTCCAGATCGGGCGACAGCTGCTGCAGCGCCGCCAGATAGAAGATCATGAAGAAGCCGGCCTCCTTCCAGATCACCATCACGATCAGGCAGCCCATCACCGTGCGGGGATCGCCGAGCCAATTCCAGCCCGCCAGACCGAACAGCCCACGCAACTGATCGAGCAAGCCATAATCCGGCGTGTAGAAGAACAGCCAGATATTGGCCACCGCGATCATCGGCAGCACCGTCGGCGTGAAGTAAGCAAGCCGCAGGAAGCCGCGTCCGCGCATGTTGCGGTTGACCCACAGCGCCATCAGCAGCGCCAGCGCGATCGACGTCGGGATGGTGCCGAGCGCGAACCAGACGTTATTGACCAGCGCTTTCCAGAAAATGGAATCGCCGGTCATCGCCCGATAGTTGTCGAGGCCGACGAACACCTCGGCGCCGTTGCGGCGCGCGATGAAGAAGCTGTGCCGGATGGTGGCGAGGATCGGATAGTGCGTGAAGGCCGCAAGCAGCACGCCCGCCGGCAGCAACAACAGCCACGCATTCACGGCGTTCCACCACGCGTGCGACTTCGGCACGCGGGTGGCGACGGGCGATGGTGTGGCAGTGACGGTCATCGGACGATCGGGCCGGGCGGCTGTGAGCCGCCCGGCCCGCCCTTTCTTATTTGTAGGTGCGCAACACGCGCTCGGCCTGCTGCTGCGCGGCGCTGAGAGCCTCCTTCGAGGTCTGCGATCCGGTCACCGCGGCCTGCACCGCATCGTTGACGAACTTGTAGATGCGGCCGTTCTCATGCACCGACAGTTCGGGCACCGCATATTCGAGCTGGTCGCGCGCCACCGTCGCGGCCGGGAAGTCCTTGGCATAGGCCTGCATCGCCGGGGTCTTGTAGGCCGCGGGCGACACCGCAACATAACCGGTCTTGATGCTCCACTCGGCCGCACGCTCCGGCGCCGTCATCCACTGGATGAACTTCACCGCGGCCTTTTGCTGCTCAGGGGACGCACTCTTGAAGATGTAGAAGCTGCCACCGCCGGTCGGCGACCCGCGCTGCTCCTTGGCGGGCAGCATGGCGACACCGAAATTGAACTTGGCGCCGTCTTTCACCGCCGTCAGGTTGCCGGTGGTGTGCCACATCATCGCGGTCTTGCCTTCGAGGAAGTCGGTGCGCAGGGTTGCCCAATCGATGCTGCCGGTCGGCATCACCGCCTGCTTGCGGGAGAGATCGACCCAGTAGTCCAGCGCAGCAACGGTCTTCGGCGCGGTGAGATAGACCTCGTTACCGGGCTCGTTCATCAGTTTCTGGCCGTTCTCGATCGCCAGCGCCTGCAACATCCAGTAGGCATAACCGGTGGTCGGGATCTCGACGCCCCAGCGCGTCACATTGCCTGATGCATCCTTCTTGACCAGCTTCCTGGCCATGTCGGCCATCTCGTCCCAGCTGGCCGGCGCCTTCTCCGGATCGAGCCCGGCCTCCTTGAAGGCGTCCTTGTTCCAGTACAGCACGATGGTTGAGCGCTGGAACGGAATGCTCCAGGTCTTGCCCTCGATCTGGCCGTTGGCCATGAAGGCCGGATAGAATTCCTTGAACCAGGCCTTGTCGGCGACCAGGCCATCCATCGGCACAATCGCGTTTTCATCCATGAGCGTGAACACGTCGGTCGACAGCAGCACCGAGATCTGCGGCGGCTGGCCGCCCTTCATTGCGGTCATCGCCTTGGTCATGGTGTCGGTGTAGTTGCCAGCATAGACCGCCGTCACCTTGATGTCGGAATTTTCCTTTTCGAAGCGGGCGACCATGTCGTCGATGATCTTGGTCACCGGACCGCCAACCGCGACCGGATAGTACATGGTGAGGTCGACGGCCGCGGCGGGACGCGGGCTCAGGACGGCCGCAGCGGCGAGCGCCGCCGCCGTCAGCATGGTCTTGAGCTTGGTCTTGGCAAAAAATCTCATGTGATTCTCCCCTCGTGATAACGCCTGTGGTGCAGCCTCAACCGACCGCAGATTGTCGCGCCGGGTCGGCTGCGTCGCCGCGCCGCCGGCCCGTGGCCTGATCGAAATGATGTTCGTGATCGGTGCTCCAGGCGAGACGGATATCGTCGCCCGGCGCGACCTTGCTGAAGCCGTCCTGCCGGACCGACACCGGTTGTCCTGCAAGCTCGCAGAGCACGATGCTGTCCGCTCCGAGATGTTCGACGCTGGTGACGCGGGCCGAATAACCGTCCTGTGGCACGATGCGGATATGTTCGGGGCGAATGCCGACCAGCGTCTCGCTGCGCGTAATCAGGTTCATCGGCGGCGTGCCGATGAACCGCGCGGTGAATGCCGTTGCAGGCCGCCGATAGAGTTCCTCCGGCGTGCCGTTCTGCTCGATGTGCCCGTCGCGCATCAGCACCACGCGATCGGCCATGGTCATGGCCTCGGTCTGGTCGTGGGTCACATAAACCATCGTCATGCCCAGGCGCTGCTGCAGCGCGCGGATCTCGGTGCGCATCTCGTGGCGCAGTTTGGCGTCGAGATTGGACAGCGGCTCGTCCATCAGACACACCCGCGCCTCCGCGATGACCGCCCGGCCGAGCGCCACGCGCTGGCGCTGCCCGCCGGACAATTGCGACGGCTTGCGCGTGAGCAGTTGGTCGAGCCCCACCATCTCGGCAACGCGCTTGAGCCGTGCGTCGCGCTCAGCGCGCGAGACGCGGCGCACGCGCAGGCCGAACACGATATTTTCCGCGACACTGAGATGGGGAAACAGTGCGTAGGACTGGAACACCATCGAAATCCTGCGCTGGGCTGGCGTCAGGTGTGTGACGTCGGCGCCGCCGATCGACACCGTGCCGCTGTCGGGCTGGTCCAGTCCGGCAATCAGGCGCAGCGTCGTTGACTTGCCGCAGCCGGAGGGCCCGAGCAACACCAGCAACGAGCCTTCCTCAGCCGTGAGAGTCACGTCGTCGACGGCGCGCATGGCGCCCCAACTCTTGCTGACGTGATCAAGCGTAATCGCAGACATGAGCAACCCGACCTGACTGGAATGTGGGCGACGACGGATGTTGGCCCGCCGATACCGCCGATCTCCCGTCCGCCGCTTTCCTTGTGACCTTCGTGAGTTGCGCGACGGCGAGACATTGCATCCCGCGCCGAGCCGGAGGCGCCCCATGCCGGCCCCGGCACGCCAACACCTTCCAGGTCCCGGGCGATATCATCTCCCTGTAACATTCATATGAACATATCCATCATTCAAATGAAAATATAAACTGGCGTTACCTCCTTGGGGAGGGAGTGCAGTGTCAAGGGCGGCCGCATGCTGAAGATCGCCACCGACGAACGACAGGCGTGGATTCTGGAATTGGTGCGCGAGAAGGGCTTCGCCTCGATCGAGCACATCGCCACGCATTTCGACGTCACCCAGCAGACCATCCGGCGGGTGGTGAACCAGCTGTGCGAACAGGGCTTGTTGCGCCGCATTCATGGCGGCGTCGGCCTGCCGGTGCCGAACCAGAACCTGGCCTATGAGAGCCGGCAAGTCCTCAACCTGGACGCCAAACAGCGCATCGCCCGCGCCGCCGCCAGCTTCATCCCCGACGGCACGTCGCTGATGATCGGGCTCGGCACCACGCCGGAATGCGTCGCACTGGCGCTGGCGCAGCGGCCCAACCTGCACGTGATCACCAACAGCCTGAGTGTGGCGACCGCGTTCGCGCGCAATCCCGATGTCGATATCACCTTTGCTGGCGGCACCTTGCGGCCGCGGGATCGCGACATCATCGGCGACGCCGCTGTCGCCTTCTTTTCCAAATTCAAGGCCGACTTCGGCATTTTCGGCGTCGGAGGCATCGACGCCGACGGCACCATGCTGGACTTCTATGCCGGCGAAGTCGAGGCCCGGCAGGCCATCGCGGCGAACTGCCGTACGGCCCTGCTGGTCGCCGATCACAGCAAGTTCGGCCGCGGCGCCACGGTGCGCGGCGGCCATCTCGGCGAGCTCCCGCATCTGTTCACTGACGCGCCGATCCCGGCAAACTTTCGCGCGATGATCGAGGGGCTTTCCGGCAAGGTGCATATCGCTAGCGCGAGCTGAGCGTTCCACCAGTTCGTTTGCGAATCCCCGCCGGGATCAGCTTGCTTTGAAGGCGGCGGAGGCGTTCATTTTCAGACGGGGATGCCGCGCCACAGGACGCACCATGTATTCAAAAACCCGACTCGATGCGCTCAGCGACGGCATTTTCGCCGTTGCCATGACGCTGCTGATCCTGGATGTCCGCCTGCCCGACGACTTCCACCCCGCCGACGGCAACGCGCTTCTGAAGGGCCTGCTCAATCTGTGGCCGAAGGTGCTGCCCTATGTCCTGAGTTTCGGCGTACTCGGACTGCGCTGGCTCTCGAATATCCAGGTCAGATCGCGCGGAGATTTCGTCGGCCGCGAATACGTCAACTGGTGGCTGCTCTATCTTCTGCTCATCACCTGCATTCCGTTGAGCACCATCGTGGTCGGTCGCTTCGCATCCCTGCCGCCGGCGGTGTGGCTGTATGCCGGCAACACGCTGCTGATTGCGGCCGTGAGCTACCGGTTGATCAAGATCACACCGGAGCTGGAGCCAGGTGGCCATCTGCAGGATCGCCAGCTGTCATTGCGGCTACTGGCCCTGTCGTCCTGCCTTGCCATCGCCCTGAGCTTTATCGAACCTCGATGGGCGTTGTGGGGGTTCGCCCTGAACTTCGCCGTTCCCCTGATGCGAAAGCGAGCTCCCCGAGCGGCCTCACCCCAGAATTGACGGCTGCGGCGTCATTTGGACGGCTCTGTTGACAACCCTGTGGATTGGCTGTGGAAGATGCAGCGCAATTCCACGGGGCGAACCTGTGCACAGCCCCGGGGAAAGGCTTGTGGAACAGATCTGCAAGGGGCGTTGAAAACCTCTGAAAAGAGGGTGGAAAAGTCTCGAGAAAGACTGTGGATAAATTGTTGATAACCTGTGCACGAAAGTGCGCAACCACCTTGGACTCATCATGAATTCGACCTCTGCCCATTCGGCACCACCCTCGCCGGCCACCCGCGTTTCATTCGCCATGGCGGACGAGCGCAGCGCCAACCGCGTGGTGGATGTGCTGGCGGAGAGTTTCGACAATAACGAAGCCGCCATCGCTGCATTCGAGCGCCCGGACGGCCGCTGGGACGTGACCGTGTATTTCGGCGAGAAACCGGACGAAGCCGCGGTGCGCAACCTGGTCGCGCTGGCGTCCGACGAGGCGACCGCGGAGGCCTTGGTGTTCGACACCGTCGAAGCCAAGGACTGGGTCAAGGTGAGCCTCGAGGGCCTCGCACCGGTCGAGGCCGGCCGTTTCATGGTGCACGGCCATCACGACCGCGATCGTGTCGGTCCCAACAGGATCGGCATCGAGATCGAAGCGGCGCTGGCATTCGGCACCGGGCATCATGGCACCACCCGCGGTTGCCTCATCCTGCTCGACCAGGTGCTGCGGGCGAAATGGCCGCGGCGGGTACTCGATCTCGGCACCGGCACCGGTGTGCTGGCGATCGCGGCCGCCAAGGCGCTGCGCCAACCGATCCTTGCCAGCGATATCGACTGGCGCTCGGCCATCACGGCGCGGGAGAATGCACGCCTCAACGGCGCCGGCAATTGGGTGGAGGCCGTCCACGCACCGGGGTTCTCGTCGCCGAAGTTTCAGGCACGGGCGCCGTTCGATCTGGTGCTGGCGAACATTCTGGCCAACCCGCTGCGGCGGCTGGCGACGCCGATGGCGCAGCATCTGGCGCCTTCAGCCCACGTGATCCTGTCCGGATTGCTGCCGCATCAAGCCAACAGCGTGATTTCGGCCTATCGCCAAAGCGGCCTTGTACTGGTCAGGCGCCTGCAGCTCGAAGGCTGGACCAGCCTTTTGATGCGCCGGCCATAACGCTGGTGTCTCCAGGCTCCAATTTGGACTTCTTGCTGCAGCGTGCGCGTGACTCGTGCTGTTTCAAGGCTTGCGCTGATCCTGGGAAATGTCCCGATCCGTGCGGCGCAGCCGCGACTCGGTGAGACGGTCCAGCATCTGCAGCAGAATGCTGCGCGACTGGATGGTACGCTGAGGTCTCACAACGCCAACCTGAACAGGCTCGGGATGGACCGGCGGCGACAGTTTTTCAAACGAAAAAGCAGGCATCGGTGTAACCCCTCGTCGTTGAGTTGAAACACCCCCAAAACGTTTCCCTCGCGCTCCCTGGATTTTAAGATTCCAAGTAAGCGCAGTTGAATTGTGCCACGCACAATCGCATGACCGCAAGATGTCAGGCCTCCCTCCGATCAAAAGTTTTTTCGGAACTTTCCACATCGCGGTTGTTGATTGCGGCTGACACCGGCTCCCCCTAAATTCGGTTCATGTTCGAAGCTCATTTCCAGACATTTGAAGAACCCGAAGGCGGCGTCGCGCTCTCAGCACGGCTGGCGGCCTTCCGTGAAGAACTGATCCGGCGGAATCTGACCGGATTCGTGGTTCCGCGCGCTGATCAGCAGCAGAACGAATACGTCGCCCCCTCCGAGGAGCGGCTGGCATGGCTGACGGGATTTACCGGCTCCGCCGGGCTTGCTGTCATACTCAAGGACAAGGCCGCGGTCTTTGTCGATGGCCGCTACACCCTGCAGGCCGCCAAACAGGTGGATACGGCCGCTTGGGCGGTCGAATCCCTGGTGGAACCGCCGCCTGAAAAATGGCTGGAAACCCATCTCACCGCCGGCGATCGGCTAGGGTTCGACCCCTGGTTGCACACCTCAGCGGCCGCCGAGCGGCTGGCCGTGGCTTGTGCGAAGGCCGGCGCGGACCTGGTGGCGGTCGAGAGCAATCCGCTCGACGCGGTGTGGAGTGAGCGTCCGATGCCACCACTCGGCTCGGTAACGCTGCATCCGCTCACTTATGCCGGCGAGGCCGAAGCCGACAAGATCGGGCGGATCCGCGGCGAGATGGCGCGGGGACGGCTCGACGCGCTGGTGCTGTCGGATTCCCATGCGGTGGCCTGGACCTTCAACATCCGCGGCGCCGACGT
>JBGMOD010000046.1:0-16201 GCA_041424235.1 Hyphomicrobiales bacterium | reverse complement strand
CACAACCGGATGAGATCACTCACCCCTTTTTCAGTCAGGCTCTCAGGATGACGGAGTTGATTCAATGTAGACTCATCTGGCTTCAGTGCGAGACAAGCGATGCGCCGCATTGCGGAAATATGAACGCCGCGAAGGATCGCGGCGCTCTGGACGAGCCGTCGATCAGCTCTCCGCACCCAGCAATTTCTGGATCGTGCGCTCGATCTCCTCATACTGGCCTTCGCCGGCATGGGTGAACACGATGTTGCCGGAGCGATCGACGATGTACTGCGCCGGCCAGTATTGATTGCGATACGCATCCCATGTTGCCGACGCGTTGTCCTGTGCGACCGGATAGCGGATACCGTGCCGCTTCAGCGCGGCCTGAACATTCGCCGCCGAATGCTCGAAGGGGAATTCCGGCGTGTGGATGCCGACCACGACCAGGCCCTTGTCCTTGTATTTTTCATAAAGCTGCGTCACGTACGGCAGCGTGCGGACGCAATTGATGCAGCCGTAGGTCCAGAAGTCGACCAGCACCACCTTGCCGCGCAGCGACGCGATGCTGAGCGGCGCGGAATTGAGCCAGCCGCTGATGCCGACGAAATCCGGAGCGGCCGCGTGGGCCTCGGCAACCCTGAGCGCGGGTCTGGCCGGGCCGTCCTTGCTCCAGCCCGTGGCCGGAGCGCCGACCAGGCACAGCGCGGCGATTGCGGCGGATGTCAGTGTGGTGCGGATCATGCAGGATCTCCCTTGCGTTTAGAGGCCGGTCTGGCCGTTCGGGTAAAAGTCCGTCAGCCACGCCACGATTTCCGTGTCGACCTGGAAGTACATGGCGGCGGCGAAAGCGATGACGATGAGGCCGAAGGCCTGCTGCAGCCGCGGCGCCACGCGCGCGATGCTGCGAACACGGGTGGTGACGGCCTGGCCGCCATAGGCGACCGCAAGCATCGGGATGGCCGCGCCGATGGCGTAGGCCAGCAGCAGCACGCCGGACCAGCTCAGCGAGCCGGCGGTTGCGATCACGGTGAGGATCGATCCGAGCACCGGGCCGGCGCAAGGTGTCCACACCAGGCCCAGCGTCGTGCCGAGGACGAAGCCGCCGACATTGCCGGTGTGGCTGCGAACGCGGCCATTCCGCACGCCACTGGATAGTCCCGCGATCCGGGTCGTCAGCCATTCGAACGGCGTCGGCCAGATCATCAGCGCGCCGAAGGCGGCCAGCAGCACGGTTGCACCGGTGCGCAGGATGTTCGGATCGAAGTTCAGGGCGCGCGTCAGTGAACCGATCAGCAGCGCCACCACGGTGAACGACGCGACGAAGCCGAGGGCGATGAACGCGGGCCGGGTCTTGCTGTCCTGTCCGACGGACGCGCCGAGCAGGATCGGCAGCACCGGCAGGGTGCACGGTGCGGCGATGGTCACGATGCCCGCGAGCAGGGCAAGGAGAAGGTTCAGCACGGTGTCACCGACCGATCAAAAGCAACCGCTCGACACGAGCGGGTCTGGATCGATCTTCGGGAGAGAGAGGCCCCGCGTTACCGGGGCCGTCTCACGTGTGCGTGAGGGGCGAGATGGAGGTGATGAGGGTGTCGCCCTACATGTGCGCACATCTTCGCGAGCAGATTGATCGCAGGCCTTCCTCAGCGATTTTGCGTCGCGCTTCGATGAGTCGTTCCCTCCCCCCTTGTGGGGGAGGGACAGGGAGGGGGGCGACAAATCCGCAGCGAGAGAGGTCGGCGTGCTCAACTCGACCTGTCGGGAATCATGCCGGTCCAAAATGTCGGGAATCTATCCGGTCTGTACCCGGCTCACCCCCCTCCCCAACCCTCCCCCACAAGGGGGGAGGGAGCCGCGAAAGCACCGGCCCGTCGTGTTGGATCGAGATGTGTGAACCTCGTAGGAGCGCAGCCGGACATGCCGCGGCCCGGACGAGGGGCACCTCGGTCCGGGCCGTTGGAGGCTTGTATTGAAGGTGTGGTTCGAAAGGTTCAGTGAATGCCGTTGCCGGGAGCGATCATGCAGATGTCCGATCGGCTCTTGGGACTGCAATCGGTGACGCGCTCGCGCACGGTGGTCGTTCCATTGTCCTGCTGGGCGCGCAGCTGCGGATCCTGGCTGGCGAGTGTCGCCAGCGTGCAGACCGCGCCGAGCGGGACGATGAGACAGCGAAGGTTCGGCGTCCGCATGACATGGTCCTTGGTGTTGGTGGCTCCGCTGGAGATTTACGCAGCGAGGCCGTCGATGCCTTCGCTCTTGAGCAGGTCCGCCAGCGCCTTGCGGGCGTAGAACATCCGCGTCTTCACGGTTGCCTGCGGGATGCCGATGATGACGCCGGCTTCTTCCACCGACTTCTCGTGATAGTAGACGAGATCGATCACCTCGCGATGCGCGTCCGACAGCTTGTTCATGCAGGCCCGCAGCACGGCGTTGGTCCTGGAGCGATCGAAGGCGGCTTCCGGGGTGTCGTTTTCATCGGCGATCTGCATCACCTCGTCCTGGTCGATATCCTCGAACCGGCGCTGGCGCAGGGCGGTCAGGGCCTTGAAGCGGGCAATCGACAGGATCCAGGTGGACACCTGCGAGCGCTGTTCGAACTGGCCGGCGGTCCGCCACACGTCCAGGAAAACCTGGCTGACCAGATCTTCGGCGATCGAGGCGTCGCGCACGATCCGGAGAATGAAGCGATAGGTCCGCACGTTGTGGCGGGCGTAGAGAATATGCATCGCACCCTTTTCACCGTCGGCGATGCTCTCGATCAGCATCTCGTCCGACGTGGCCTGCGCGGCAAGAACGCCCTGGGCGGCGGCGTTGGTGATTGCGTAAGCGGTTTGCATGATCGTCTCCCTCTGCGCTTCGGTGCGCGTCGTTGGGAGATTGATAAGGGGCCTGCGTTTCACCGCGTTTCCGCGGAAAGCGGAAAATGGTTTCATGACCGGACTTTTTTGTTTCGTCGCGACAGGTTCGACGAAACATTGGGCCGAAAAGCCCAATGATTTCAATCGAGCCCCTCAGGCCATTGTCGCACGGGCGTTTTGGTTCCGCATCCGCAGGCGTGAAAAAGACGAGACAGTTTTCGGGCCAAACCGATGCCGGTTGGCGCGAGAAAATCGTCTTAAAACAACGATCTAGGCTTTCTCATCGGATGGGGAGAACAGATAGCCGCCGCCGCGGATGGTCCGGATCACGCTGGGGCGGGCCGGATCCGGCTCGATCTTGCGCCGGATCCGCATGATCCGCAGGTCGACGGCGCGATCGAACGCCTCGCTGTCCCTGGCGTTCGCCAGTTCCAACAGCCGTTCGCGCGACAACACCCGTTTCGGATTGGCGGCGAACACCTTCAGCAATCCGTATTCCGAGGCCGTCAGCGGATGTTCGTTGCCCTCATCGTCGCGCAGCGCCTGGGCATCGAGATCGAGCCATTTGGTGCCGAACCGGACCAGCGCCTCCTTGTTGGTCTTGGCCGCCTCCGCAGCCGGCGCGGCGGCGCCTTTCGCCGGCGTGCTCCGGCGCAACACCGAGCGGATTCGCGCCATCAGTTCGCGCAGCTCGCAGGGCTTGGCCAGATAGTCGTCGGCGCCGAGTTCGAGACCGACGACCCGGTCGATCGGGCTCGCGGTGGCGGTCAGCATGATAACGGGAACGTTGCTCCGGCTTTTCAGGTCGCGGATGATCGAAAGCCCGTCTTCCTCGGGCATGTTCAGATCAAGCACCACGAGGTCGGGCATGCCGGCCTCGATCGCGCCGCGCAGGCTCTTGCCGCCGTCGCACAGCGTGACACCGAAGCCGTGCATGCGCAGATAGTCACCCACCATCTCGCGCGCCGGCGCTTCATCGTCGACAATGATGATATGCGGAGTCTGGCTCATGTCAGTCCGTCTTCATGTTGGGCAGCGTGATGGAGAAGGTCGCGCCCTGGCCGGGACCCGCGCTGTGGGCCGACACGCTGCCGCCATGCATGTCGACAATCCGTTTGACGATGGAGAGGCCGAGCCCGGTGGAGCTTTCGCCCGCCGTCGGCTTGGCCGACAGCCGCTGGAAGCGTCCGAACAGTCGCCCGATGTCTTCGGGCGAGAGGCCCGCGCCCTGGTCGGTGACGCGTATCGCCAGCTGATCCGCGTCATGGTCGACGGTCAGCGAGATCTTGCCGCCCATCGGGCTGTATTTGATGGCATTGCTGACCAGGTTGTCGATCGCTTCCCGCATCCGGTCGGAATCGCACATCGCCATCTGGTTGGCCGGCGCCGACACCGTCAGCGATTGCTGTTTGTTCACCGCGGAGGGCTGGTTCGCTTCCGCCACTTCGGCGACGAGCATGGCGATATCGACCGGTTCGCGACGGATGGTGATGTCGAATGCGTCCGCCATGGCGTCGGAAATCAGGTGATCGACCATGGTGGTCAGGCGCCTGGTGGCATCGCGGATGTGATCGACCTGCGTCACGATGTGTTCCCTGGCGGAATCCACGCTGATCAGCTCGCTGAGCATTTCGGTGCGCCCGAGGATGACGCCGAGCGGATTCTTCAGGTCGTGGGCGACGGTTCCCAGCACCTCGTTCTTGAAGGCGTTGGCGCGCTGCAGCCGCAGCCATTGCGAGGACAGCCGGCGGTTGGCGGTCATCAGCGCGCGGGTGCGTTCAGTGACGCGGCCCTCGAGCTGCGCATTGGCGTCCTGCAACTGCTGGTACAGAATGACGTTGTCGAAGGCGATGGAGAGACGGCTGCCGAAAATCTCCACCAGCGAGCGGTCGGTATCCGACAGTTCCTTCGCCGACTCCAGCAGCACGATGACTTCGCGGCCGCTGCCGGTGCGGACATAGAGCACGGTGCGGTGATCGGCGAACTCGTGCTTGCGGCGGTGGAAGGCCTCCTGCACCATGTTTCGCAGCTCGCTGTCGAGCTGGCGCGACGCGTCGCACCCGGTAAAGCGGCTGTAGCAGCCCGAGCCGGCGAGAACCGAAAACGCGTCGCCGATGTCGCTGCCGTCGCGCAGCACCAGGATTCCGGCGCAATCGACGTTCAGCAGCGAGGTGATCTGCGTCAGCACGCCTTCGGCCAGACGCTGCATCGACTTGAAGTCATACAAGGTGGAGGCGGCGTCGATGATGATCTCGAGCCCGCGCCGGGTCTGCACCATCCGCTCCAACTGCTGATAGCTGCGCAAGGCGGCAGTCAGCGACGTGAACAGCTTGTCGGCGGTCAGCTCGGTCTTGGCCTTGTAGTCGTTGATGTCGTAGTCGACGATGACGCGGCGTTCCGGCGCCTGTCCGGGCTGGCCGGTGCGCAGGATGATGCGCACGGTTTCGTTCTTCAATTCGTTGCGGATGTACTGCACGAGCTCGAGCCCGGCGGCGTCGGTCTCCATGATGACGTCGAGCAGCACGGCGGCGACGTCGGGATGCTCCCGCAGCAGCAGCTTGCCGTCGGCGGCGGAATAGGCCGACAGGATTTCGAGGGTCTGGCCGTTGAGGTTGTAGTCGCTCAACGCAAAGCGCGTGCCTTCATGCACAGCATGGTCGTCGTCGATCACAGCGATCTTCCACTTGCGGCCCGCGGCTGCCTCCGGCGTGTGGCCGGAGTCGTCGATCAAGTGGAGGACATCGTCCTGGTCGGCCATTGCGTTGTTCCGCGTGCTGTTGCGTTGCTGGTGGAGCCCAAGCCGCGCGAGGCGTTTCTCGGGATGGTAATGCGAAATGTCGTGCCTTGTCCCGGCCGCGACTCCAGCTTCATGCGTCCGCCGAGCTGCTGGATGACCAGGTTATAGACGATATGCAGGCCGAGGCCGGTGCCGCCTTCGCTGCGGCGCGTGGTGAAGAAGGGGTCGAACGCCTGGCGCTGCACTTCGGACGTCATGCCGACACCGTCGTCGGCGAACACCAGTTCGATCTCGTCATTGCCGCGTTGCACTGCGGTAATGCTGATCGTCCCGGCGCGTCCGTCGGGAAATGCGTGGGTCGCGGCATTGAGGAACAGGTTGGTCAGCACCTGCCCGTAGGAGCCGGGATAGCTGTTGAGAATCAGTTCTTCCGGCACGTCGATGTCGACGGTGATCGGCGCCTTCTTCAGGACCGGCCGCAGGCTGGCGACGATCTGGTCGGTGGCTTCGCGCAGTCCGAACTCGCGCTGTTCGGCATGGGAGCGGTCGACCGCCACCTGCTTGAAGGACTGGATCAGCTCACCGGCGCGCTGCAGGTTGCCGACAAGCTGCTGCGCCGCGTCGCGCGACAGGCGGATGAACTCGTCGAGCTGGGACCGCCGCAGCGGCACATTGGCGTTCAAATCGTTGGCAAACGTTTCGGCGCGCCGCGCGAAACTCGACGCCACCGTGAGGCTGATGCCGATCGGATTGTTGACCTCGTGGGCGACGCCCGCGACCAGGCCGCCCAGTGCCGCCAGCCGCTCCGCGTCGATCAGGTTCTGCTGGGTGGCGCTGAGTTCGGCGAGCGCGTTCTCCGCCTTTTCCTTCGAGGCGCGCAACTCGTCTTCGGCGGTGCGCTTGGCGATGGCGTTCTCGCGGAACACCTCCACCGAGCGTGCCATGGCGCCGACTTCGTCGATGGCCTGGGTGCCCTGCACCTTGCGGTCGAGGTCGCCGGAGGTGATGGCCTGCATCGAGGTCATGATCTGCTGCAGCGGCAGGCGGATGCTCAGCGCGATCACGATGCCGGCGACGATGATGATGGCGAGAAAGAACAGCGAGATCGACAGCACCTTGCGCGAGATGTCGGCCAGCGTCCGGTCGAACTTTTCCTGCGCCAGCTGTTCGCGCTGCCGCATCTTCACCGACAGCCCGTCGATGGCGGCGATGGTCTCGGCCTGGCTGGCGTCGATCGAGTTGCGCAGCAGCGCGGTGCGCGCGGCGAACTGCTCGGATAGCTTGCCGAGGCCGTCGCGCAGCGCCGTGGTGCGCTGCTTCAGCCGCTGCAGCGCGATGCGCTGCAGGTCGTTCTCCGCAAGATCGGTCATCACCGGAATGGTGCGCTCGATGGTTTCGGTATTGCGACGGGCCTCTTCGGCCGATTCCGAGGCCAGCGAGAGATAGTAGGCGTTCGCCGCCACCAGCATCGCGGTGAAGGCTTCGCGCGATTTGCCGAGCGCCGGCCAGATCAGGGCTTCGCGCCGGCCCGTGGCGCCTTCGATGATGGAATAGAGCCCGGCGATATCCTTGGCCGGGGTCAGCACCTGCTGCTCATAGGTCTTGGCGATGGTGGCCTGCACCGAACGCAGTTCGCCGAACCCGTCGAGAAACGATTCCGTGACCCGTTCCAGCTCCTCGACCGATCCGGACAGCATCGGATCGGTGGAGGCGCGGCTTTTCAGCGTGCCCAGCACCGCCTCCCGCAGCAGCAGGATCTCCGCAAACAGATCCGGGCTCGGCTGGTTGATATAGCGGTGGATCAGGTTCTGCAGGCGGCCGGTCTCGCTCTCCAGCAGGGCAAGCACCTTGTCGGACTTGCGCACCTGCCGCACGTCGTCCCAGGCCGAATCCAGCACCTTGGCGCCGCTCCAGATCAGCCCGGCCAGCACCAGCACCACGGCGGAGTTCAGGGCTGCGATCGACAGGATGCGCCAGCGGATCGGGACCGCCCGCACCAGGTTGACGATGCCAAAACGGCTGCGCGCAACCAGGGTCTCACCCTCGTTCGTCGTATGCGCCGTGTCGGACGGGGAAGCGGTCGGCAACTCACTGCACCTTGTGACTGAATTTGATGTATTGGAGGCGATTTACCGCAATTGGTTCAATGCGCATCGCGAATCCGCTTGAGCAGGCCGCTCATCGCCGGATCGAGCGCCGCCTGCTTGTAAATGTCGGCCATCGCCGCTTCGAACGGCTTGCGGTCGAATTCGCTGATGATCGAGATCCCGGCCGCTTCGGCCTGCTGACGCGAACTGTCTTCGAGCTCCTTCCATTTCCTGCGCATGAACAGGCTGGCCTCCTGGGCGGCCTGCCGGAACATGGCCTGGCCTTCGGGAGGCAGGCTGTCCCAGGCCTTTTTCGACATCACCAGAACCTCGGGACTCATGGTGTGCTCGGTCAGCGTGTAATAACCGGCATACTTGTAATGGTCGGTGGTGACGTAGGAGGGCCAGTTGTTCTCCGCGCCGTCGATCAGTTTGGTCGCAAGCCCAGTGCGCACCTGGCCGTAGGGCAGTTCGACCGGTTCGGCGCCGAGCGCCTTGATCATGCTGACCATCAGCGGCGATTGCTGCACGCGAATCCGCAGGCCTTTCATGTCGGCAAGGCTGCGGATCGGGCGGACGCTGTTGTAGACGGACCGCGCCCCGGAATCGAAAAACGCCAGGCCGATGAAGCCGTAGGGCTCGAAGCTTGCCAGGATCTCCCGGCCGATCGGCCCGTCGAGCACCTGGTTCAGGTGGTCGATGGAGTGGAACAGGAAGGGCAGCGCCAGCACATTGACCGAGGGCACGAAGCTGCCGATCGGGGCCACATTGGTCCGGTTGAGGTCGATGGCGCCGACCCGCGTCTGTTCGATGGTCTCCTTTTCCTCGCCGAGTTGGTTGGAGTGAAACACCCGGATCATGTACTCGCCGTGGCTGCGCTCGGCGACCAGTTGGCCCATGTAGCGCAGCGCCTGGACGGTGGGATAATCCTCGGCCTGGGTGTCCGCGGCGCGGAATTCCCGCGCCACAGCGGGCCCGACCAGTGCCGCCGAAACAGCTGTCAGTGCGATGGCTGTCATCACACTGCGGAGAGATCGACGAAACAGCGGCAACTTACCACCCCATGGCCAATATCAATTTCGAAAAACACTGGTATGTACTTGATCTTAACAGAAAGCGCCGGGAACTGGCTATCTCGTGAACTCAGCGATAAACCAGCGGCCGGATGGCATAAAAGCCTGTCCGACGGGTTAAAATACGGGACTTCCGGCCGGATCGCGGCAGGGCTGGGTGTGCTAAGGCCGGACGAACGGAGGCAGGGCGGTTCGATGCGGATGGGGGGCAACTGGCGATCAAGGCTCGCGGCGGCCCTTGTGCTGCTGCCGCTGCTGTGCGCGCCGGCGCGCGCCGCCACCGACGTGGTCTGGTGGCACGCCATGCAGGGCGAACTCGGCCGCCAGCTGGAAAAACTCGCCGACAATTTTAATCGATCGCAAACCGAATACCGCGTCGTTCCCATCTACAAGGGAAATTACACCGAAACCGTCACCGCGGCGATTTTCGCTTTCCGCTCGCGGACCCAGCCGGCGATCGTCCAGGTCAACGAGATCGCGACCGCGACCATGATGGCTGCGAAGGGCGCGACCTATCCGGTGTATGAATTGATGCGGGACGAGGCCGAGGCCTTCTTTCCGACGGCCTATCTGCCGGCCGTCGCCGGCTATTACACCGATCTCGACGGCAACATGCTGTCGTTTCCGTTCAATTCGTCGACGCCGATCCTCTACTACAACAAGAGCCTGTTCCGTGCGGCCGGTCTCGATCCGGAGGTGCCGCCGAAGACCTGGCCGGAGCTCGGCGCGGCGGCGCAACGTCTGCGTGCCGCTGGCGCCGCGTGCGGGTTCACCACCCACTGGCCGTCATGGGTCAATGTCGAAAACTTCTCGGCGCTGCATAACATCCCGATCGCGACCCGGGCCAACGGCATGGGCGGCCTCGACGCGGTGCTCACCTTCAACAACCTGCTGATGGTTCGCCATATCGCGCAACTGGCCGAGTGGCAGAAGACCAAGGTGTTCGATTACAGCGGCCGGGGCACCACCGCCGAGCCGCGGTTTCAGCGCGGCGAATGCGGAATCTTCCTGGGATCGTCGGCGACCCGCGCGGACATCCTTGCCAATTCCAAATTCGACGTCGGTTACGGCATGCTGCCGTACTGGCCCGATATTCCCGGCGCTCCGCAGAACTCGATCATCGGCGGCGCCACCCTGTGGGTTTTGAAGGATCGGCCGCGCGACGAATACAAGGGCGTGGCGCGTTTCTTCGCCTATCTGTCGCGCCCCGAGGTCCAGGCCTCCTGGCACCAGAACACCGGCTACATGCCGATCACCCGCGCCGCCTACGATCTGACGCGCAACCAGGGCTTCTACGATCGCAATCCCGGCATGGCCATACCGATCGAACAGATCACGCTGAAGCCGCCGACGGAAAACTCCAAGGGATTGCGCCTGGGATCGTTCGTCCTGATCCGCGATGTCATCGAGGAAGAACTGGAGCAGGCGTTTTCGGGCAAGAAGACTGCACAGGAAGCACTCGATGCGGCGGTCGAGCGCGGCAACAGGCTGCTGCGCCAGTTCGAGCGGGCCAATCCGTGAGTTGCCGTCGTCAGCGCTGAACCTAGAGCATGATGGAGTTAGGTTCGATTGGCTCGGCATCTCACCTCTCCCATCGGGAGAGGTCGATTTGCGCAAGCAAATCGGGTGAGGGGTTTCGGCCTATCGAGAGAACAGCAGCCCTCACCCGGATTGCTTCGCAATCCGACCTCTCCTCGACGGGGAGAGGTGAACCAGGGCGTGGTCGCATCGATTTAACCTCAATTCATCACGCGCCAGCTGGCGCTTAACGCATCGAGTAGGAAATCGGAACGTTGAAGCTCATCGAGGCCTGCGGCATGTCCGACGGGAAGGCGGGCAGCGGCTGCGCGCGCCGGATCAGCGCCATGGTTTCGGCATCGAGCGCCGGGTGCCCCGACGATCGGCCGAGCCGGCTGCTCAGCACCTGGCCGCTGCGGGACACGGTAAAGCTCAGGGTCGCGACACCCTGCTCACCCGCCGCGCGCGACGCCGAGGGGTATTGCTTGAAACGCTGCAGGTGTGACGCCAGCATCGAGCGATAGGAGGCCGCGGCCGCTGCAGCCGCAGCGCCTGAGGCGGCCGCGTTTTGTGGTGCGGCCCGCCGCTCAGTGCGTGGAGCCGCCGAGGTTTTCGGCGCCGGCGGCTTCTCGCTGCGCTTCTTGACCTCGTGCACCGGCGTTTGTTTGGCCGGTTCGGTCACCACAGGTTTCGGTTTCTCTTCGGGCGGTGCCGCCACGATCGGGTTCTGCTGCGGGGGTGTCGGTGCAATGGTCTCCTCGACCGGCGGCGGTGCGACCGTCTGCTGCGGCGCGTCGGCCTGCTGCATGGTCGGGCCGGGGGCCAGGTCCTGCACGGGGTCTTCGGGCGCCGCCGAGACCGGTGACAGATCGACCAGGATTGTCGGCATGGTCGTGCCGGGCGGCAGCCGATCGGTGTGCCAGATCAGGAAGCCGGCGATGACGGCCACATGGAGCGCTGCCACGATGATCGACGCGAGCGACCATTTCCCCCAGTCGCGGCGCTCCGGCGCGGCGTAAAGCGCGAGCGCGTTCACCGCGCGCCATCCCGGGTCTCAAGATTCCTGGTCTCGAGGCCGACCAGCGCGATCTTCAGATAGCCTGAGTCACGCAGCAGGTTCATCACCTCCATCAGGTCGCCATAACTCACGGCCTTGTCGGCCCGCAGGAAAATCCGCTCGTCCTTCTTGCCCGCAGTGGCGCTGTCCAGCGCACCGGCAAGTCCGTCGCGCGCGATCACGTTTTCGCCGACGGCGATGGTCGCGTCGGGCTTCACGGTCACGAACACCGGCTTGTCGGGCCGCGGCTGCTGTTCGGCGGTGGAGGCCGGCAGGTCGACCCCGATGTCGACGGTCGCGAGCGGGGCCGCCACCATGAAAATGATCAGCAGGACCAGAATGACGTCGATGAACGGCGTGACATTGATCTCGTGGGTTTCGGCGAGTTCGTCATCCCCTCGCCTGCCGCCAAGTCCTGTGCCGCCAAGCCTTGCGCCCATGATCTACTCCGCGGCGCGCGCGATGTGCGGCAGGCGCCGGCTCTGGTCGCGGCTGATCAGGAGCAGCACCTGCGCCGAGGCGTCGCCGAGCAGCGCGCGATAGCTGGTCGTGGTGCGTGCCAGGTGATTGTAGATCACCACCGCCGGAATGGCCGCGATGAGGCCCATGGCGGTTGCCAGCAGCGCTTCCGCGATGCCGGGCGCGACAACGGCGAGATTGGTGGTGTTGGCTTCCGAGATGCCGATGAAGGAGTTCATGATCCCCCACACCGTGCCGAACAGGCCGACGAACGGTGCGGTGGCGCCAATGGTGGCGAGCACGCCGGTGCCGCGGTTGATCCGCCGCGCCATGGCGCTCTCGACCCGCTCGAGCCGCAATGCGGTGCGTTCCTTCAGGCCGTCGTCATAGACATTGTCTGATAGCAAGAGTTCGCGTGCGGCCGACTGGATGATCTGCGCGACCGCGTCGTCGCCGCCGCTGGTTTCGCCGGCCGCTTCCGCGAGCGTGGTATCGCTTTCGAGGATCGCCAACCGCTGCTTCGCCAGCCGTCGCGCCCGCATCAGTTCCAGGCTTTTCACCAGCCACACCGTCCAGGTGACGAGGGAGGCGAAGGCGAGGCCGATCATCACCGCCTTCACCACGATGTCGGCATTCAGGAACATGCCCCATGGCGAGAGGTCGCGCGGCAGCAGCGCATTCACTGTCGCGGCGTGTGCGGCGAAGGGCGTCGCAAGCGACATCGCGATTGCTGCGAGCGCAGCCATCAGGCAACGGGACGATTGGATGTTGGCCGCGCCGGCACGGTCAGGTTGTTGTTGGGTCATGTTGGCCGATCGGTCGGAAGTGCCGCTCTACTGCACCAGAGCTGTTTGTCAGAAGTGGTGGCCGTTTCGGCAGCACCGCGAACTCCCTTCTTGTAGTCACAGCACCCGCGGTGCGGCAATTCGCAGCCTTCCATCGTGCCGGTCGATTTGACCAATTCTAAGCAGCGGCTTTGGTTGCGACGGGCACATCATGGCCCTCGGCATCCCCTTCTGCGACAAGGAAACATCCCGATAATTTCGGGACTTTTTCCCGATTTCGAGCTGCGCTGAAGCCGGCCTCCGCTTTGGATAATCCGGCGGCATACGGCAATTCTGTCTAATTTATAGGCATAACCAGCCTTGTGTATGCAATTGACCAGCGAGCGATTGCGTTCGCCGGGATGACAAAAAGACAAATCTTATCAGTTGGTTATCCCGTTCGTTAACGGATTGTAAGCCTTGGCATAATCCTTGCGATGTCATCTCCAAACCGCGTTTGGAGACAGTCATGAAGCGTCGCGATTTCCTCAAATTGTCCGGGCTCGCGGCGGGGGCCACGGTGTCCGCGCCGGCGATCTGGTCCGCCGCCAAGGCGGACGCCCGCTCCGAGACGCTGCTGGTCGTCTCCGAAAGCGGGCCCAACAATCTCGACATTCATGGCGTCGGCACCAACGTGCCCGGCTACGAGGTGTCGTGGAATTGTTACGACCGCCTGATCAGCCACGAGATGAAAAGCGGCCCGGGCGGCGTGCCCTATTACGACCGCGACAAGTTCAAGCCCGAACTCGCCGAGGACATGTCCGTCGGCGACATGTCCGTCACCTTCAAGCTGAAGAAGAAGGCGACCTTCCACGACGGCACGCCGGTGACGGCGAAGGACGTGAAATGGTCGCTGGACCGCGCCGTCAGTGTCGGCGGTTTCCCGACCTTCCAGATGAGCGCGGGATCGCTGACCAAGCCCGAGCAGTTCGTGGTGGTCGACGACAGCACCGTGCGCGTCGATTTTGCCACGAAAGATCGCCTGACGATTCCCGATCTCGCCGTGATCGTGCCCTGCGTGGTCAATTCCGAACTGGTGAAGAAGAACGCCAGCGAGAAGGATCCCTGGGGTCTCGACTACACCAAGCAGCAGACCGCGGGCTCCGGCGCCTACAAGGTGACGAAGTGGACGGCGGGTACCGAAGTGGTGATGGAGCGCAACGACGCCTGGGTCGGCGGGGCGCTGCCGAAGATCAAGCGGGTGATCTGGCGCATGGTGCCGCAGGCCGGCAACCGCCGCGCGCTGCTGGAGCGCGGCGACGCCGACATCTCCTATGAACTGCCGTATCGCGATTTCGCCGAGCTGAAGCAGGCCGGCAAGCTCGACATCGTGTCGCTGCCGTTCAGCAACGGCATCCAGTACATCGGCATGAACGTCACCAAGCCGCCGTTCGACAATCCCAAGGTGCGCCAGGCGGTGGCCTACGCCATTCCCTACCAGAAGATCATGGATGCAGTGCTGTTCGGCCTCGCCAATCCGATGTTTGGTGCGGCGGCCGACCGGCCGACCGATGTCTCATGGCCGCAGCCGATGAAATACAACACCGACATCGGCAAGGCCAAGGCGCTGCTGGCGGAGGCCGGTTATCCCAACGGCTTCGAGACCACGCTGTCGTTCGATCTCGGCTTTGCGGTGGTCAACGAGCCGCTCTGCGTGCTGGTGCAGGAAAGTCTCGCGCAGATCGGCATCAAGACCACGCTGAACAAGATTCCCGGCGCCAACTGGCGCACCGAACTGAACAAGAAGGAGATGCCGCTCTACACCAACGTGTTCTCCGGCTGGCTCGATTACCCCGAATACTTCTTCTACTGGTGCTATCACGGCAACAATTCCGTCTTCAACACCATGAGCTACAAGTCGCCAGAGATGGACAGACTGATTGACGGCGCGCGCGCCGCGGCGGCTAGCGGGGACACCGCGACCTACGACACCGACGTGAAGGGATTCGTCGATCTCGCCTTCAGCGACATCCCGCGCATCCCGCTCTATCAGCCCTATGTCAACGTGGCGATGCAGAAGAACATCTCGGGTTATCAGTACTGGTTCCACCGCCGGCTCGACTATCGCGCGCTGGTGAAGGCGTAGCGGGCCAAAGGACGGCAAGGGGAGGCGCGGTCGCATGCTCGGCCTGATCGGAAAACGCCTGATGTTCGCGATCCCGAGCCTGATCGGGGTGGTGATCGTGACGTTTCTTCTCACCCGCGCACTGCCCGGCGATCCCGCGGCGTATTTCGCAGGCCCATCCGCCGGCAAGGAAGCCGTGGAGCAGATCCGCAAGAAGCTCGGCCTCGACAAGCCGCTGATCCAGCAGTTCTTCAATTACACGGCGGACCTTGCCCACGGCGATTTCGGCAACTCGCTGACCACGGGACAGCCGGTCGCCACCGAACTGCGCAACCGCCTGCCGGCCTCGGCCGAGCTGACACTGATCGGGCTGGTGCTTGCTGTCGTGATCGCGATTCCGCTCGGCATCCTGGCGGCGGCGCGGCCGGGATCGTGGATCGATCATCTGTGTCGCGTCACCACCACGGCGGGCGTGTCGCTGCCGGTGTTCTTCACCGGCCTGGTGCTGGTTTACATCTTCTATTTCAAGCTGGGATGGTCGCCCGCGCCGCTGGGGCGGCTCGATGTATTCGCCACCGCGCCGCCAAACGTCACCGGCTTCTATCTGATCGACAGCCTGATCGCGCGGGACTTCGAGACCTTCCGTTCGGCCTTCAACCAGCTGATCCTTCCCGCAGCGACGCTTGCGATCTTCTCGCTGGCGCCGATCGCCCGCATGACCCGCGCCTCGATGCTGGCGGTGCTGGCGTCAGACTTCGTGCGCACCGCGCGGGCCAGCGGCCTGTCGCCGGGCACGGTGATCGTCACCTATGCGTTTCGCAATGCCATGCTGCCGGTCATCACCACGCTCAGCATGGTGTTCTCGTTCCTGCTCGGCGCCAATGTGCTGGTGGAGAAAGTGTTCGCCTGGCCGGGCATCGGCTCCTATGCGGTGGAGGCCTTGATCGCATCGGATTTCGCGCCGGTGCAGGGCTTCGTGCTCACCATGGCGGTGATGTACGTGCTGCTCAATCTGATCATCGACATTCTCTACGGCGTGATCGATCCGCGCGTGCGGATGGAAGGGTGAGGATGCACCGATGAGCACAGTCGCGCCCACCACCGATCTTGCGCCCGCGCCGCAGGCCTCTCGCTTCGGCGCCACATTCCAGCACGCCCGCTATATCCTGGGTGAAAATCCGGTGACGGCGTTCGCGTTCGGCCTGCTGGTGCTGATCCTGATCGCGGCGGTGTTCGGCCCCTGGCTGGTGCCGTACGATCCGCTGGCCAGCAACACGGCCGTGGCGCTGAAGCCGCCCTCGGTCGCGCACTGGTTCGGCACCGACCAGCTCGGGCGCGATATCCTCAGCCGCGTCATCGTGGCGACCCGGCTCGACGTGTTCATCGCGGTGGCCTCGGTGGTGCTGGTGTTCCTGATGGGCGGTCTCGCCGGCGTCGCCGCCGGCTATTTCGGCGGCTGGACCGACCGTATTGTCGGCCGCGTCGCCGACACCATCATGGCGTTTCCGCTGTTCGTGCTGGCGATGGGCATCGTGGCTGCTCTC
>JBGMOD010000045.1:0-2179 GCA_041424235.1 Hyphomicrobiales bacterium | reverse complement strand
CGCGTGAGGCGATTCACTGCCACCGGCGAGAGCGGGAGGCAGCGATGGTACAGCGCGGTTTCTTCGATGTGGATGGGGCGGCTTGAGGCATTGTCGGCGACCGGCGAACTGCTGGATTGGCTGAGCGCGGTAGTGGACTTCGAACTGTTCCGGCCGGTGCTGGATGCAGCCCTTGTGCGGTCGGACCGCAGCAAGAGCGGCGGCCCGCCTTATGACGCCCAACCCGTTAAAACCTCTGTGCAGAGCCTAGCGGACCGCGTGTTCTCGGAGCGACGTGCCGCTTGGGCGCCGCAGTGACGCACCGGCTGAAACGGTGAACTGAGAGTCCTCTCTGATTGGGGGTCCTCGGGTCAAGCTGCTTCCTCATATTCGTGACCGTCCGCATGGATCACTCGCTTCTCTCCGCGGTCAGCGCTGGGCTGCCGCATGATGGGGTCAGGAGAGCGAGATGCCTCAAGCTGTTTTCGCGACCTTCGGCAATGCCGAGGATCCGGACTCTCAACGAGATCATCCCGCCCATCGTCCCCATGGGAACGACCGCTACCCGCCTCTTCAGGCGAGATCTGGTTCGTGTCTCCTCATGCTACCGCAAGCGCTGGCGCTTTGCCCAAGCGGAACTCTGCGTGATCGCCACATGCGATGTAGGATGACGGCCAGCTTGCACGCCACGGCGACACGCGCCTTCGCCATGCCGCGGCGTTGGGCGACGCGCATCCCCCAGGCTTCGAGCGTCGACCATTTCTGGCAGCGCCTCAGCAGCGTGTGTGCTGCCTCGTAGAGCGCGGCGCGCGCAAGCACGTTACCGCACCGCATCGGCTAATGCGTCCCTGGATGTCGGTATCACCGGACTGGTACCGCCGGGGCGTGAGACCGAGATGGGCGCCGACGTCGCGGGATCGTCGAAAGCGCTCCGGCCGATCGACCGTCGCCCGGAAGGCCAGCGCGGTTAGCGGCCCGACGCCTGGCACCGTCATCAACCGGCGGCAGATCGGTTCGACTTTGACCGCGTCCAGCACGCGCTTCGTCAGCTGCTCGATCTGGCGCGCCATCGTGTCGAGCACAGCCAGCAGCGGCTCGACGATGTCGGAGATGGCGGCATCCGCCGATACGAGCTCGCGGACCCGACCAGCGAACAGCTTGCGGGATGGTGTGCCGAGCTCGAGCCGACCTCACGAAGCACAGCGCGGATTGCATTCTCGAGGTCGCGCTGCTTGTTCAGCATCGTCCGACCTGCGCCGAGCAGCGCACGTGCCGATCGGCTTGGCGTCCTCTCACAAGGACCGCACGATACCAGCCGGTGCGAATGATCTGCGCCAGGCCGCGGGCGTCGTTGCGGTCGGTCTTGTTCGGCATCGCGCCCATTGCCGCCTTTGCCGCCCGCGTTTCGATGCACAGCGCCGGCAGCCCAGCGCGCGTCAGACCCTGATGCTGCCACGACGAGAGCGAGCACGCTTCCAGTCCGATGCATTCGAACTCCAGACCGGTGGTGGCCAGCGTTTCGATTAGCAGATCGGGCTCGCTGGCCCCACGCAGCTCGCGAACCACCTTGCCGGTCTCATCGACAATGCAGATCGCGGTATCTTCCAACGATACCTCCAGTCCGGCATAAGGGCGCATGGTTGCTCCTCCTCATGGTTGTGGCCGCTCGGTGCGGACCACGTTTTACCATCTGCGAGAGGCAGCCACCCCACCGACTCAGGGCTGGGGCCCAATCACCCATCTGTCAGTGCTGCCCTTGCGGGGTGCGCACGACCAAGCCATCAAGATCGCCGGACACGGTGATCCGGCACGCCAACCGCGACGCGGCGGTAACGCCCTCGGCCATCTCCAGCATCGAGCGCTCGGTCTCTCCGATTTCTAACAGTTTTTCCGCCAGCGGACCCTCGATGTAGCAGTGGCAGGTCGCGCAGGCGCAGGCACCACCGCAGTCGCCGTCGATGCCGGGCACCAGGTTATCGACCGCCGACCGCATCAACGACTGGCCGTTTTCGGCATCAATGCTCCGCTCGGTTCCGTCGAACTCGATAAAGGTGATCTTGGTCACATTGTATCCTTTAGTGGTGATCCGCACCATGCGGAAATTCGAAAAATTGGTGATGCGGCACTCGGCCGCGTATGAAATCAGACCGCCAGCGCCTTTGCTTCGATGCTGTCGTCACCCAACTGCTGCGGCGACGGC
>JBGMOD010000044.1:0-16630 GCA_041424235.1 Hyphomicrobiales bacterium | reverse complement strand
CGCCGGCATGTCCGACGAGGAGGCTGCGCGCGACATTTCATGGGATGCGTTCCGCGACTGGGGCGACCCGGAGCGGGTGTTCGTCAATGTCAACGCGGCCTATCGCGGCTTCGCCGGCGATCATAATCCGCCCGATGTGAACCGCATGTTCAGCCTGATGGCGCGGGCGCATTTCGAACGAAAGGCCGCTTGCCCGGCCTGCGGTGGCCACGGCGACACCCATTCGCATTGAGGGGGCGATCATGCTGACGCTCTACAACAATGCCTATTCCACCTGCAGCCAGAAGGTGCGGCTCTGCCTGCACGAGAAGGCGCTGGACTGGGACGACCGGCAGATCAACTTCCGCCTGCAGGAGCACCTGGCGCCCGAGTACCTGAAGCTCAATCCCAATGGCGTCGTGCCCACGCTGGTGCACGACGGCAGCCCGGTGGTCGATTCCTCGGTCATCATGGAGTACCTCGACGAGGTGTTTCCGGACACGCCGATGACCCCGCGCGATCCCGTCGCGCGCGGCCAGATGCGCGCATGGATGCGCTATTTCGAGGAAGTGCCGACGGTGGCGGTGCGTTTTCCGTCGTTCAACCAGGCGTTTGTGCGGCACTTCAAGGAACTCGACGAGACCGCGTTCGAGGGCGCCGCGACAGCTCGTCCGCTGCGCAAGCACTTCTATCAGCAGATGGGGCAGCAGGGCTTCAGCGCGCGCGACATCCGCAACGCGCTGGAACGTTTCCGCAGCACGGCGGTGCGGATGGATACCGCGCTGCAAGACGGCCGCTCCTGGCTGATGGGCGAGCAGTTGACGATTGCGGATGCCTGCATCGCGCCGCTGTTCGACCGGATGGATGATCTCGGTCTCGCCTGGCTCTGGGAGCGCCAGCCCCACACTGCCGGCTGGCTCGATCGTTATCGCGCACGCCCGGCCTACAGCGCCACCTTCTATGAGCGCACGCGGCTGTCGTCGATCTATCCCGATCTGCACGACACTGTCCCGGGGCGAGAGATGCTTGAGGAGACGGCGCCATGAAGCTCGTGACCTTCGAGACCGGGGGCGCACGTCACATCGGCTGCCTGCTCGCCGATGGCGAGACGATCTCGGATTTCACCGCGGCCGAGGGGGCGGCCGGTCATTTCCGGGACATGCTGGCGCTGATCGACGGTGGGGCTCCTGCGCTCGATCAGGCGCGCGGGTTGGAACGTGCGCCGAAGAAGACTGCCAAGCTGTCCGACATTCGCCTGCTGGCGCCCGTTCCGGAGCCGCGGCAAATGCGCGACTTCCTGTGTTTCGAGCAGCATCTGCGCCAGGCGCGGGCGAACCGCCCGTTGTTTTCCGGCGGCGCGCCGCTCGATCCCGCGTCGATCGAATTGCCACAGGTCTGGTACGAGCAGCCGATCTATTACAAGTGCAATCGTTTCAGCGTGATCGGCACCGGGCAGGACGTGCTGTGGCCGCGCTACTGCAAGCAGCTCGACTACGAACTCGAATTCGGTGCGATCCTCGCGCGCGGCGGCAAGAACATTGCGCGAGACAATGCGCGGTCGCATATCTTCGGCTACTGCATCTTCAACGACATGAGCGCGCGTGATGCGCAGATGAAGGAGATGTCGGGCCAGCTTGGGCCTGCGAAGGGCAAGGACTTCGACACCGGCAACATCCTCGGTCCATGGCTGGTGACATCGGACGAGATTCCCGATCCCTATAATTTGACCATGATTGCCCGCGTCAACGGCAGGGAATGGTCGCGTGGCAATTCCGGATCGATGAAGCACAAGTTCGAGGACATTCTCGCCCACGTCTCCAACGAGGAGACGCTGCATGCCGGCGAGTTCTTCGGCTCAGGCACGGTTGGCAACGGTTGCGGGCTCGAACTCGGGCGCTTTCTCGAACCGGGCGACGTGGTCGAGCTCGAAATCACCGGCCTCGGAATTCTGACCAACAAGGTCGTGGCACAAGCCTGATTCCGATCAGGGGCGGGCCGCAGAAAACGACCGATCCAACAATAACACACGGAGGGGAATAACCATGCGTAATCGCATCAGCGGACTGATGGTGGCTGCGGGTCTGCTCGCAACGGCGATGTCACCGGCCCGAGCGGACAAGATCGTACTCGGGTTTTCGGCGTCGACAGCATTCTCGACAGCATTCGTCGCGGCCAACGAAGGCCTGTTCAAGAAGCACGGCCTCGATGTCGAAATGAAGCTGGTGCCGAATTCCTCGACCACGCCGGCGGCGCTGATGGCCGACAGCCTCCAGGTGGCGACGCCGACAGCCCCGATCACCATGCAGGCGATCGAGCAGGGGCTCGACCTGGTCGTGGTGGCCGGTGGCGGCTACTACACCAAGGGCATCGAGGATGTCGCGGTGATGGTGCGCCCGGACAGCCCGATCAAGACGGCGAAGGATTTCGAAGGCAAGCGCGTCGCGACGGCCGGGCTGAACGGCTTCCTGCACGTGCTGTTTCGCAAGTGGATGGCCGACAATGGCGGCGACTACAAGAAGGTGAACTTCACCGAGGCTGCCTTCGCCCAGCAGATCGATGTGCTGCGCGGCGGCCAAGTGGACGCCATTCTCGCGGTGCAGCCGTTCCTCTCCCGCGGCCTCGAGACCAATGCCGGCAGGGTCGTGGCTTACTACATCGCGGATCTGGAGGGCGAAACGCTCTCGGGCTGGTTCGTTGCCACCCGGGCCTGGACGGCGAAGAATCCGAAGGACGCGGCCGCATTCCAGGCGGCGATGAAAGAAGCCACCGATATGATGCAGAAGGACCCGGGCATCGTTCGCAAGGCCAATCTCGTCTACATCCCGTTCCCGGCCGAGGTGCAGGCGAAATTTTCCGAAGGCAAATACCGGTTCGAGGTCCAGCCCGAAGCGGTCGAGAAGTGGAACAAGATCGCGCTCGAACAGAACATGCTCAAGAAGCCGCTGGACCCGGCCAAGATCGTCTACAAGCCATGATGACGGCCGCCCCCAAAATGCAGGCGAGTGTTCGGCCTGTTGCCGACAACCCGATCATGGCCGTCGACGACCTTTCCTATGTGGTTGGCGGCGCGAAAGGAGAGTTGCTGATCCTGAAGGACGTCTCGCTTGCGGTTCGCAAGCATGAGTTCGTGTCCATTGTCGGTGCATCGGGTTGCGGCAAGACCACCTTGCTGCGGCTGCTGGCCGGCCTGCTGCGGCCCACCAAGGGGCAGGTCACCTTCAACGGCGCGCCGGTGACCGAACCGCATCAGCAGCTCGCAGTGGTGTTCCAGGATTATGGCCGCGCGTTGCTGCCATGGCGCACGGTGGCGGACAATGTGTCGCTGGCGCTCGAGGCACGCCGGGTGCCGCGGCCGGAGCGTCCGGCCATCATCGCCGGGCTGCTGCAGAAGGTCGGACTTGGCGACCGGTCCGACGCGTTTCCGCTGCAACTGTCCGGCGGCATGCAGCAGCGCCTGCAGATCGCCCGCTGCCTGGCCCAGCAACCGGACGTGCTGTTGATGGACGAGCCGTTCGGCGCGCTCGACGCCATGACCCGGCAGAACCTGCAGGACGAGGTGGCGCGGCTGTCGGCGGAGAGCGGCACTACCGTGATTTTCGTTACCCACGATCTTGAGGAGGCGATCTATCTCGGCGACCGGGTGATTTCGATGGAAAGCCGGCCCGGCCGGATTAGCGAAGTCATGGAGATCGACTTGCCACGGCCGCGGCATCAGCTCCGCACCCGGGAAGATGCGCGCTTCCTGGCCTACCGGCATCACCTGTTCGACCTGCTTCCGACCACGGGGCACTGACATGAAAGGGTCATTCAAGGGCCTGATCGTTCCGGTTGCCGTGCTGCTGCTATGGGAAATCCTGGCACGGAGCGGCTTCTTCACGTCGACCAGCCTGTCCAATCCCAGCGCCATCGTCACCGCGGGATGCGGGCTCGTGCGCGACGGTTCGCTGTGGCGGGCGACGCGCGAGACATTCGGCGCAGCCCTCGGCGGCATGGCGATCGGAGCGGTGCTCGGCATCGCCGTCGGTGTGGCCTTCGGGCTCTCGCGCCTGCTGGCGTCGCTGATGCGGCTGTCGATGGAGTCGCTGCGGCCGGTGCCGTCGGTTGCGCTGATCCCGCTGGCGCTGCTGATCTATGGCTACGGCTATCGCATGGAAATCGCTGTCGTGGCCTTCGCCTGCTTCTGGCCGGTGGTGATCGTCACGGAGAGCGCGGTGCGCGGGATCGAGCCGCGTCTGATCGAAGTTGCCCGCGCTCTCAAATTCCCGGTGTTCGAGCGGGTCACCAAGATCATCCTGCCGGCGGCGCTGCCGCGGGTCTTTGTCGGGCTGCGGCTTGCCGCGGCGATCTCGCTGGTCGTCGCAGTCACCGTCGAGATCACCACCAACCCGATCGGGCTCGGTTACGGACTGATCGTAGCGCAGGAAGGCGACCGGGCGGACCGTGTCTTTGCCTTCCTGTTCTGGATCGGATTTCTCGGCTGGCTGCTCAATGCGCTGCTGCTGCGGGCGCAACAGCGCTGGTTCGGCAAATACGGCAACTGGATGGAAACAGCACGATGAACGCGCGCGGCTCGCTGATATGGACCGGAAGCCTGATCGTGCTCCTGCTCCTGATCGGGCTGTGGCAGCTCGCGTCGAATGCCGGGATCATTCCGCAGGCGTTTTTCCCCGGGCCGGATCGAAGTTTTGGTACCCTGTTTGAACAGTTGGGCACCCAGGAGTTCTGGTTCGCGTTCACGGAAACAGTGCGGCGGATGTTCTTCGGCTTCGTGCTGGCGTCGGTCGCCGGCGTCGCGCTCGGCGCCGCATTGGGGGCGTCGCCAAGAGTCCGCGAATATCTGGAGCCGACACTCGAACTGATCAGGCCGCTGCCCGCGTCCGCCGTGATCCCGGTGTTCGTGCTGATGCTGGGTCTGAACGAGCGCATGATCATCTGCGTGATCGCGTTCGGATCGATCTGGCCAGCGCTGCTCGGCACCGTCCATGGTTTCAAGACCGTCGAGCCTCGCCTGTTCGAGGTGTCGCGCATCCTGCGACTGAGCCGGCTGGAGATGATCTGGAAGATCGCGCTGCCCAATGCGCTGCCGGATATTTTCGCCGGGCTGCGGCTGGCGCTGACGGTGTCGCTCATTCTTGCCGTGGTCACGGAAATGCTCTCGGGATCGAATGGCCTGGGACACAACATCATCCTGGCCGCTCGCTCCTTCCGCAGTGCTGACTTGTTCGCCGGCATCATCGTGCTGGGCGCGATCGGATATGTGACCAACGCCGTGCTGGAGCGGGTCGAGCGCCACATGCTGCGATGGCGGCAGTGACAACGGGATTACCGGAACAGACAAAGCGGGAGACGGCGCATGAAACTTGTCACCTATGTCGCACTGAACGGCGATCAGCGCAGCGGTGCCCTGATCGATGATGGCCGCCGGATCGTCGATCTGCAGGCCAGCCACATTGCGCGCTGGAGCAGTGAATCACCCTTGCTCGCCAGTGTGCTGGCGATCGCCGAGGGCGGGACGAACGCCCTCGATCTGGCGGCCGACCTGATCGGGCATGTCGGGAAAACTGGCGGCGGCGTAGTGGTCGCGCGTGACACGGTCAGGCTGGATGCGCCAATTCCGCGGCCACCGCAGATGCGCGACTTCCTGTGTTTCGAAAAACACCTGGTCCAGGCCTTCCATCAGGCGCGGGTGGTGCGCGCGAAGGAGACGCCGGATCCGGAAGCGGCGATGCGCGAGATGGAGGCCAAGGGCGTTCTCGCCATTCCCTCGGTCTGGTACGAGCGTCCGATCTTCTATCATCCCAACCGGCTCAATGTGATCGGCCCGGAGACCGAGGTGGTCTGGCCGTCGTATTCGCGGTTGATGGATTTCGAACTGGAGTTCGGCGCCTACATCGGGCGCAAGGGCAGGGGTATCCCCAAGGAGAAGGCGCGCGATCACATCTTCGGCTACACCATCTTCAACGACTTCTCCGCCCGCGACGAGCAGACCCGGGAGATGCCGGGCCAGCTCGGCCCCGGCAAGGGCAAGGATTTCGACGGCGGCAATGCCATGGGGCCGAGCCTGGTCACCGCCGATGAGATCGGCGATCCCTATCGGCTGACCATGATCGCCCGCGTCAATGGCGAGGAATGGGCGCGCGGCAACAGCGGCGAGATGTCCTGGAAGTTCGAGGACTGCATCGCCCATGTCTCGCGCTCCGAGACGATCCATCCGGGTGAATTCTTCGGCTCGGGCACCGTTGGCGGCGGGTGCGGTCTCGAGACCATGCGCTTCCTGAAATCCGGCGATGTCGTCGAGCTCGAAGTCGAGGGCATCGGCGTGCTGCGCAACCGGGTCGTTCGCAACGACTGACCGCCAAACCACGATCTGTTTCAGACAACCGGCAAACGGGGAGGACCATTCATGCCTTATCGCATTCGACGCGTGGTGACGGGCCACGACAAGGACGGAAAATCCGTGCTCCTGATGGACGGCCTGGCGCCGAACATCCTGGAAATGGCCTCGATGCCGGGGGTGGCGCTGACCGATCTCTGGCGCACGAAAACCTCGCCCGCCCTGAACAGCGGCCGGGCCGATGCAGCCGCCGGAAAGATCAAGCTGGAGCCGCCGGAGAGCGGGACCATCTTTCGGATCGTGGAGTTTCCACCGGATACCGCCTGGCGGCACTCGGCGAACGCCGAAAAGGCGTTCAAGTCGATCGGCGCCGGGCACGCTCCGGATCACGCCTCCGGCGATCCCATGACCCACACCACGGCGACGGTCGACTACATCATCGTGCTCAAGGGCGAGATCTACGCCATCATGGACAAGGAGGAGACCCTGCTGAAGCAGGGCGATGTCCTGATCCAGCGCGGCACCAACCATTCCTGGAGTGTCCGCGGCGACGAGCCGTGCGTGGTTGCGGCGATTCTGGTGGGCGCCAAGCCGGTCGGACGACTCGCCCGGGCCGCCAAATCGAAAGCGAAGGCGCCGGCGAAACGAAAGCGCGCGGCCAAGACGGCGAAACGCAAGAGGAAGTGAGCGCTTGTTGCCCGCTTTCTTGCCGGATTCTTAAGTAAGCTCTTGATAAGACTTGTTAAAATTAACGAAGAACAGCCTCGATCGTGCCGGTGCAACCGGCACGTTTCAGTTCATGGCAGGCTGCGACCAGGGCTACAGCCATGCATAAAGCACCACCGCGTTGAATGACAGCGCGGCGGTCAGCGCGAGCGGGACGGCCAGATGCAGGCCCCAGACGGTGGTTGCGAGGATCTTCGTCATGGAAAAAAGATGGCGCGATTCCACGCGGCGAGTCCCAAAGTATATTTTCAAGGGGGGAAAGCCCCTGTTTACTTTCGATTCACGACTCGGATCACGATGAGAAGGGGGTGCCTGAGGGGATCGCTTTGCGACTCACGGTCGCGGCGCGGCTGCCGAAAAGCGGTATAGAAGCGCCTGGGGATCTCGACTTCGACCGGCCGCAGGCCGGGCAGGCGAACCGGGGTGGCCTCAATCCCGACACGCGGCTGCGCTTTACGCAGCACCGCAACCCGATTTGTTCTAAGAAGGCCGCATGATTCACCGTTCGAACTTCCGTCAGGTCTGCCGAATAACGAGCGCCGTCGCCCTCTGCCTGGCCGCCGCTGCGATCTCGGCATGTTCGAACCTGCCGGACAGCGTCGTCGCGACCGCGTTCGTCGATCCCGCACGCTACGATCTGTATAATTGCACGCAGTTGCGCACGGTGCGAACCGCCAATGCCGCGCGCATCAAGGAATTGAACGGCCTGATGGACAAGGCGAAGACCGGAGTGGCCGGCTCGACGGTGGCCGAGGTGGCCTACGGCAACGATCTTGTGACGACCCGTGCGCAGGCGCGCCTCGCCGACGAGGTCTGGGAACGCAATCATTGCGACAGCGAACCGCTGCCGCCGCAAAAGACCGATCCAGCTGCCGTGGCGAAGGATGTCAATGCCAGTGGCCAGCGCCACCGCTCCGGCGTCCACTGAGGCGGGGCGCGGTCATCGCGCTTCCGTCACATCAGTCGATCTTTGCTTCGCTTGAAAACGCTCAAGCTAGTCAGGGCGCCAGTCGTAAATCCAGTCCTGCCGCGACCGTAGTCGTGCGCCATTCAGCAGACGGATCGTTGTGTCGCGTGCAAGCGCCATCGGGCCGCGCAGATGATAGATCTGCCCGGTGCGCTGCGCAGTGTGCTGCATGCGCAGGACGCGCGCGCGGCGTTGCGCACCATAGCGGGCAAGCGCTCCGGGCACGCCGCTCGGTGCCGTGATATCGGCAAGGCAGCCTGCAAGCACCGCAGCGTCCTCGATCGCCATGCCAGCACCCTGCGCCACGAATGGCAGCATGGCATGGGCGGCATCGCCCAGCAGCGCGACGCTATCGCTGGTCCATGGCCGGTCGCTGTCGACGGAGAACAAAGCCCAGCGGCGCCAGTCGTCGACATAGCTGACCAGCAGGCGCGCCATCGGCGGCCATTGGCTGAAGCCGAACTGCTCCTGGATTTCGGCCGCATCTGCGGCTTCGTTCCAGCCCGGGCTGTTCCAGTTGCCGGTTGAAATCGCCACCACGTTGATGCGCTGTCCGCCGCTCATCGGATAGGCCACGAGATGCGCATTAGGCCCCAGCCACAATTGCACGCGGCTTTGGTTGAACTCAGCGGGCAAACGCGTCGCGTCGATGGTGCCGCGCCAGGCGATTCGTCCGGTGAACCTTGGCTGCAGCGCTGGAAACACACGATGCCGGACCGCGGACCAGACGCCATCGGCACCGATCAGCGCCAGCGCGCTTTCCCGCCGTTGCGTGTCCCCCTGTCGCTGTCCCACCGTAACGCCTGCGGTGTCGCCCGTGACATCCTCGAATGACGTTCCCAGGCGAAGCTCGATGTCGGGGATTTCAGCGATCCGGGCCAGCAGCGCGGATTGCAGATCCGCGCGATGCACGATCCAGTAGGGTGCGCCATAGCGCGCGGTCGCCTGTGCGCCGAGGGGGACGCATCCGACTTGTTTGCCGCTCCGCGCACTCATGATGCTGACGGCGTCCGGCACGATCAGCAGCGGCGTCAGATGAGCTTCGAGGCCAAGGCCGATCAGGATGCGGCTGGCGTTGGGGGAGAGCTGCAGGCCGGCGCCGACCTGCTCCAGCCGTTCGGCCCTCTCCAGCACGATGATGCGGAAACCTCGCGCCGCGAGCGCAAGTGCTGCGGTCAATCCCCCGATGCCGGCCCCCGCAACGACGATGGTGCGGGATGTAGCCACGGTGGCTTTAAGCGGCCTTGTCCTTCAGGCGGCATTCCGGAGGACGCGAGTCCCCCGCCGCAAGATCGGCGGCGAACCGATAGAGCGTGGAGCAATAGGGACAGATGATCTCGTTATCGTTGCCGAGATCGAGAAACACATGCGGATGGTCGAAGGGTGGATTGGCGCCCACGCACATGAATTCCCTCGCTCCGATCTCAATGACCGGGACCCCTGCGTCATTGTGAAAGTGAGGAACGACGTGATCAGCCATACTTTTTATCCACCTGTCATGCGGCTCCTGCGAGGCCGCGCGTGCAAACAATTTTAACGAAGCAATCTCGACAACCCCGCGAAACCATTCAATTTCGCAAGGTCGCGCCTGACGGCGCGCGGCACCATACTTTCCAACGACGGCAAGTTCCAGACACCACCCCGGGAATCAATGGCGTCACACCCTCGATTCCGGGCACACTTGCACCATGGAAATTCGACACAATCTTGTCGTTGTGGAGAAGCCCTTCTTTCGTCGCCATAGACTTAAGTCAGGGGTCGGCCGGACAGTGATCGTGGTGTGCCAAGCGGCGCGCGGAGTGTTCTGGAATGCTGTTTACGAGGCGACCGATCATCGCTGCCGTTGCCGGAGGCGCCGTTTGCGCGGTGACCTTGTTCGCGCTGTGGCCGCAGGCGAGGGCCGCGGGCGAGCTGTTGTGGGCACATACGCAGGACGATCCGGTCGAGTTGTCCGATGCGCAGATCAAAATTGCGCTTGGTGATAGTGACGCGGTGGTCCGTCGAATCGATGACGCGTTGGCCGCGAATGACGCCGGACTCGCGCAAAGTTTTGCTGATCTTGCATCAGCAAATGGAATTTCCGTCCCCGAAAATGTTTCTGCACGTCTCATTCATGCTGTGGACGAGGAGAATTCGGCGGCACACGCGGCTTCGCGCTTTGCCACGGGTCTCGTCACCGGCGAGGCCGATGATCTGGCCAGCCTGTCCGGCACGGTCGCGGGAGATTTGTTCGTATTCGGCGACATTCGCGACGTGGTGCGTGAGGGCAAGCGGCTGGCCGTGGGCGAAGAGCCGGACCGGTTGGTGCTTGGGCTGGCAGCGGCGGGCTTGGCCGTCACGGCGGCGACGTATGTCTCGGTTGGCGGCATCGCGCCGGTCCGGGCAGGTTTGACGCTCGTGAAGGACGCCCGCAAAACCGGCCGTCTCGGGGCCAATCTCGCTGGATGGGCCGGACGTTCGGCGCGCGATGTCATCGATACACCGATGTTGCAACAGGCAGTTGCAACCGGCTCCATTGCTCGCCCTGGTGCCACGTTGACTGCCATGAAGGCAGCGTTCCGTGTCGAGAAGGCCGGCGCACTGCTGCGTGTGGCGAAGGATGTCGGACGAGTCAGCGAGAAGGTCGGGACGCGCGGCGCGCTCGATGCGCTGCGGATCGCGGAGGGGCCGAAAGACATCGCAAGGGCCGCGCGGCTCGCGGAAGCCAAGGGCGGCCAGACCCGCGCGATCCTGAAAATTCTCGGCCGCGGCGCGCTGCTGCTGGTGGCGGGCGCCTTCAATCTGACGCTGTGGGTGTTCAGCGCGTTGCTGGCGGTGTTCGGCGTGCTGTCGTCGATCAAGGCCACGACCGAACGTGCCACCATCTGGTGGCTGCGACGCGCGAAGCTGCGCAAGGCGCAGCAGCAAACGGCGTCCGCGGCGGCCATCGATGCCTTAACTTTGCCACGGCCATCGGCGGAATTGGCGTCTCCCGCCCTTGCCGCGCCGGCTTAAATTGAATAGGCCAGTCGCCGTATTCCCCTAAAACATGGATTTGGTTCGATGCCGAGCTTCCACAACGGCTCCGTTGAAATTGCGTATCTTGATGAAGGTGAGGGCGATCCCATCGTGCTCATTCACGGCTTCGCATCCAGCATGAGCGTGAACTGGGGCTACACCGGCTGGGTTTCCGACCTGAAGAAGGCCGGGCGGCGCGTCATCGCGCTGGACAATCGCGGCCACGGTGATTCCACCAAACTCTATGACCCCGAGGACTATCACATCGGCCTGATGGCCGGCGACGTGAAGGCCCTGATGGATCATCTCGACATCGCGCGCGCCGACATCATGGGCTACTCGATGGGGGGCCGTATGACGGCCTATCTCGCCTACAGCGCGCCGGAGCGGGTTCGTTCCGCGATCCTGGGCGGCATCGGCATTCGCCTGATCAAGGACCCGGTTCTCGCCGACAATGTCGCCGAGGCACTGGAAGCCGACGATCCGGCTGATGTGACCGACCCGCTGGGGAAGACCTTCCGCAGCTTCGCCGACCAGACCCGTTCCGACCGCCGGGCACTGGCAGCCTGCATGCGCGGCTCGCGGCGGCTGATGACCGCGGAGGAAGCCGCAGCGATCACGGTTCCGGTGCTGATCGCGGTGGGGACCAAGGACGACGTGGCAGGGTCCGCGCATGCCCTGGCGGAGGTGATGACCCGGGCGCAGGTGCTCGATATTCCGGACCGGGATCATATGCGGGCGGTCGGCGACCGGGTCTACAAGGCCGGGGTGCAGGATTTTCTCGCCCAGCGCCCCTGACGGTACGCCCTTGCCGCAGAAGCAACCCTGCCACGCGTGGCCGGTTCCACCCGGACGGGATTGTAGCCTTTTTTAGACGCATTATGTGGTAGGTTCATTCTCCCATAGGGCTGCCGGATAAACCAAAATGGCGAAACCTCACCTCGACATCCAACCCGCACTTTCGACCGTCGATCCGATCTGGACGCGCGTTCGCGCGGAGGCGGAAGACATCGTGCGGCGCGAGCCCGAGCTTGCGACCTTCATTTTTTCCACCGTGCTGCATCACGAGCGGCTGGAACAGTCGGTGGTGCACCGCATCGCCGAGCGCCTCGATCATTCCGCGCTGTCGGGCGACCTGATCCGCCAGGCCTATGATGAGGCGCTGCGCGACCAGCCCGATCTCGGCAATGCGTTCCGCGCCGATCTGGTGGCGGTGTTTGATCGCGACCCGGCCACCTCGCGCTTCATCGATCCGCTGCTCTACTTCAAGGGCTTCCACGCCATTCAGGCGCACCGTCTGGCGCACTGGCTGTGGCACAAGGGTCGCAAGGATTTCGCCTATTACATCCAGAGCCGCTCGTCGGCGGCGTTCCAGACCGACATCAATCCGGCCGCGAAGATCGGCCGCGGCATCTTCCTCGATCACGCCACCGGCCTTGTGGTCGGCGAGACCGCGGTGATCGAGGACGACGTCTCCATCCTGCACGGCGTCACCCTCGGCGGCACCGGCAAGGAAAACGAGGACCGCCATCCGAAGGTTCGCCGCGGCGTGATGATCGGCGCCGGCGCGAAAATTCTCGGCAACATCGAAGTCGGACATTGCGCGCGCATCGCCGCCGGATCCGTGGTGGTGAAGCCGGTTCCCAACAATGTCACGGTTGCCGGCGTGCCGGCGAAGGTGGTCGGCGCAGCCGGATGTTCCGAGCCGTCGCGCACCATGAACCAGATGTTGGGTGCGCAAGGTTTCGACGCTTCGATCTGAAACTTTGACCTGAAACTTGAAGCCTTTATGATCCGGAGCGGGAATAATTTTCCCGCTTTGATCTAGCAGTTCGGCGCGGATCGGCTTAAACCCTGCGCATCCCTCTTTTTGTTGGAGACGCTCGTGGACGTTCAGGAAGTCAGAAAGCTCGATACCTATTTGAAGCGTCTTTTCGGCAATACGAAAATTCGCGTGGTGCCGCGGCCGAAGAAGGACGATTCCGCCGAAGTCTATATCGGCGAGGAATTCGTCGGCGTGCTGTTCGTCGACGATGAAGACGATGACCGCTCGTACCAGCTGCAGATCGCGATCCTCGAGACCGATCTCGAAGAGCAGGTCTGATCGCGGCGCACGCAGCGCGAGTCAAAAATGCCGCAGATGGCCGACGCCGTCTGCGGCATTTTCTTTGGAAAGAATTTTGGATCAGCTCTGCGGCTTGTAGATCTGCGCGACGATGCGATCCATCGCCGTTGCCACGCCACGCCAGTCGGACAGCCAGCTGCGGGGAAAGCGGAATGTCAGATCGGCGCCGTCGAGGCGTCGCTCGCTGAGGCACATGCCGGGCGTTTCGCCGTCGTGGGTGCAGCGGGCCACCAGTTGCGGCGAGGCGGCAACATAAAGGTCCTCGTTCGCGTAAGGCGAGTTGTCGCGAAAGGCCTGGGTCGTGAGGCCGTCATCGGTGCGCGCCGTGCCGGCCGCCAGGTAACGCGGATAGATCGTGCGGGCGCGCTCGTCGGGGGCCAGTGCTTCGCCGTGCGCGGCGATCGACAGGAAGATCACGTCGATCGACGGCTCGCTCTCCTCGACGGTCTCCGCATTGACCCGCTTGATCGGCGCACCGGCGTCGAGCGAGGGATAGGCGAAGCTCAGGTCGACCCGGTCCTGCGCGCCGGTGTGCCGCTGCACCTTCATGCGCACGCTCTCGGTCGGCACGTTGAAGATCGTGCTACCGACACTGATCGGCAGCCGCAACGGATCGCTGTCGCCGCGCGATGTCCAGGTCGGCCACAACAGATAACTTACGGCGGACACTGCGGCGGCGCCGATCACCACCGACAGCAGCACCGGCACCACATGACTGCGGCGCTTGCGCGAACGCGCGCGCCGGCCGGATACGGACATCAACAACGTCATCAGAACTGCGGTTCACAAGCGAAAGAGGGACGAATCGATGGCCGCAGTATGCCACGCGCGAGTCCTGCGCCGAAGCAGGAGCGTGACCGCCAAGTCATGCGCCAGCCGCGGTTCCAGCCATCGCCGTTAACCTTTTCTTAAGGATGTGCTGGCGCCGGCCGCCGCATTTTGCGAAGCAGAAGCCCTTGCGTTCGCAGTGGGAAGGCCACCCGTCCATGTCGCCTGATGTGTTGAATTCGCTGTTCTCGCTGCTGATCGGATTTGCTTTCGCTGGCGCATTGACGAGCGGCTACCAGGCGCTGGCCGACCGGCCGGCGGGCTTCGGCCTGTTGCAGGAAGGCGTCGCAGCGCGCACCTTTGCCGCCGTGCCGTTCCTGGTCTTTGCCGCACCCTTCATCATCATGCGCAACACCGTGCGGGGCCGTAAAATCGAGAAGCGTCGCGTGGAGTTCGTTGCGCTGGCGACGGTACTGGCCGGCTTCTGGAGCCTGATGTGCGGCACGGTGTTCCTGCGGTTGCTGGAAATCAGCGGCTTTTTCGCCTAGAGCTCCGTTTCGGCAGAAGCGGAACGGAGCTCTAGCTTTTGTTTTGACGCGTTTTCTTGACGCGAACCGGTATCCACTTCGCTGGAAAACGCTCTAAAGGTCCCGCCACCCGGTCTCGCCATCCGGTCCCGATCCATGGCAATCTGCCCGCCTGTGCGTGCCGGATCCGGCACGGATCTTTCAAAAGAAGGCGCGGTATGGCGATCTATGAACTGGACGGGCGGTCCCCTCAATTTCCTGACGGACACTATTTCATTGCTGACAGCGCCGAGGTGATCGGCAATGTGCGGCTGGGTTTGAATGCCAGTGTCTGGTTCGGCTCGGTGCTGCGCGGCGACAACGAATTGATCGATATCGGTGAGGGCTCCAACGTGCAGGATAACTGCACGTTTCACACCGATCCCGGCTTTCCGCTGACCATCGGCAAGAGCTGCACCATCGGGCACAACGTCATCCTGCACGGCTGCACCATCGAGGACGGCGCGCTGATCGGCATGGGGTCCATCATCATGAACGGTGCGCGGATCGGCAAGGGCTGCGTGGTTGGCGCCGGCGCGATCATCACAGAGGGCAAGACGTTTCCCGACAACTCCCTGATCGTCGGTGCTCCGGCGAAGGTAATCCGCACGCTCGATCCGGAGCAGTCCGGTGCGCTGTTTCGCGGCGCCAAGCATTATGTGGCGAACGGCCAGCGCTTCAAGGCGGGCCTGAAGAAGATCGGTTGATCGCGGGAGCACGACATGTCGTTTTCGAGGCAGGGATCAACGCCGCGGCCGATCGCGGAGATCGCAAGCTATCACGCCCATGTCTATTACGATCCGGCGTCGTCGCGGGACGCCGCCGAGCAGCTGCGCACGCTGATCGGCGAGCGCTTTCGGGTGCGGCTCGGCAACTGGCACGATGTGAAGGTCGGGCCGCACGATCAGGCGATGTACCAGGTCTCGTTTGCCAGCGAACTGTTCGCAACACTGGTGCCATGGCTGATGCTCAACCATGGTGGCCTGAGCATCCTGGTGCATCCAAACACTACCAACCCGCGCCGCGATCACCTGATCGATCCGCTCTGGATCGGCAGGCCTGTTGCGATCCATGGCGACAAACTGCCGGAGCACGACGACGCGGAAGACGCGCTCGAGCCGAACACCACCCCGCATCTGCCGGCGTGACATCTTCGCGCGCGATCTCGGTTTGATTGCCGGACGAAGGAGCAGTCCATGCCCAAGATCGACCTCGCTGCGGTGCCCGCACGCAAAGGGTCGGGCTATCCGCCGCCGTTCGACGCGCCGTGCGCTGAACGGACCCGGCGGCGGCTGGGTGATGCCGGCGGTCTCAGCGATTTTGGCGTTAACCTGATGACATTGCCGCCCGGCGGCTGGTCCAGCCAGCGCCACTGGCACAGCGACGAGGACGAGTTCGTCTATGTGCTCGACGGCGAAGTCATGCTTGTCGAAGACGGCGGTGAGACCGTTTTGCGCGCAGGCGACTGTGCGGCGTTTCCCAAAGGCACCGGCAATGGCCATCACCTGATCAACAGATCATCCGCGATGGCCGTTTATCTGGAGGTGGGGTCGCGCAATCCGCTCGACCTCACCACCTGCTCGGATATCGATATGATGAGCTCCAACGCCGACGGCCGCTTCGTGCACAAGGACGGCTCGCCTTATCCGAAGTCGTAGCCGAACGGCACAGGTTTCGCGCGGCAGCGATACTGCCGATGCGAATCCTGTGCGGTCAACGATCGATTACACAGCAGATGGCTTTGTTGCCGGCAAGTCCGAGGGATGTCTGATCGACGCAACGATGCCCGAAATGTAGCGGCTGGCCGTTTCCTTGACATAGATGCGATCGGCCTCGTTGGCCGTGTCCCACATCGGACGGGACATCAGGTTGTCGACGAGTTGGGCCTCGATCGAGCCAAGCAAGGTTCTCATATCGATCGCATCGGGTCTCGACGCGTATTCGCCGAGCAGAAATCTGACGATTTCCATGAGAGCGATGTCGGACGCGACCTTGTTTTTCGTTTGATGATCTTGGGCAGCCATTCGATCGGATTTCATAGTGCGATGTTTCTTCCAGCGTCGGGCGACAATGCGGGAAAGTAGTTAGAGATCAGCTAAGCTCTGCGTCCCTAAAAGGGGTGCGGCCAGCCCTTGGGGGAGGGCTGGCCGCGCGCGATCCGGTCTGGG
>JBGMOD010000043.1:0-2214 GCA_041424235.1 Hyphomicrobiales bacterium | reverse complement strand
GTCTCGATCTGCGTGCCGTCGTGCGACACGCGCAGCGCCAGCGGGTTCTTGCCCGCGCCGCGCTCGACCTGCGCGGTGAACGGCTTGTCGTTGACGATGCCCTGCACGCGGATGGCGCCAAGCGCGAAGCTGCTGTCGATCTTGTAGCTCTTGTCGCCCACGGCCACCGCGCTCGCGCCGGTCTTGCCCTGGAAGTCGGACACCGACACCGGGTGGTGCACGTGCTTGCCTTCCGGCCCCATCTCCACCACCACGAACTGCTCGCCCACCTTCACGCCGTGGCCTTCGAGCTGCCCGCTGATGCCAGAGGCACGCGCGCGATAACGGCGGTGCACGTAGGCCGCGAGCGCAATCAGGAACGACGGATCGGCATGCGGCACGTCTTCCGCATGGAAGCCCTTGCCGTAGTGCTCGGCGATGAAGCCGGTGTTGAAGTCGCCCGACACGAATTTCGGATGCGCCAGCAGCGCCGCCTGGAACGGAATGTTGCTGCTGATGCCGCGGATCACGAAGCCGTTGAGTGCCTCGCGCATGAGGGCAATCGCATGCTGGCGGTCCTTGCCGTGCACGATGAGCTTGGCGATCATCGAGTCGTAGTACATCGGGATCTCGCCGCCGTCGTACACGCCGGTGTCCACGCGCACGCCTTGCAGGTGCGCGGTGTCGCTTGCGAACATGGTCTCTGCCGGCGGCTGGAACTTCACCAGACGGCCGGTCGATGGCAGGAAGTTGCGGAACGGGTCTTCGGCATTGATGCGGCACTCGATGGCCCAGCCGTCGCGCTTCACTTCGGCTTGCGTCAGCGGCAGCTTTTCGCCGGCGGCCACGCGGATCATCAGCTCGACCAGGTCAAGGCCGGTGATGCACTCGGTCACCGGATGCTCCACCTGCAGGCGCGTGTTCATTTCCAGGAAGTAGAAGCTCTGGTCCTTGCCAACCACGAACTCCACCGTGCCCGCGCTCTGGTACTTCACGGCCTTGGCCAGTTGCACCGCCTGCTCGCCCATCGCCTTGCGCGTGGCGTCGCTGATGAAGGGCGAAGGCGCCTCTTCGATCACCTTCTGGTGGCGCCGCTGGATCGAGCATTCGCGCTCGTTCAGATAGATGACGTTGCCGTGCGAATCGCCCAGCACCTGGATCTCGATGTGGCGCGGCTCCTCGACGAACTTCTCGATGAACACGCGGTCGTCGCCGAAGCTGTTGCGCGCCTCGTTGCGGCACGAGGTGAAGCCCTCGAAGGCTTCCTTGTCGTTGAAGGCCACGCGCAGGCCCTTGCCGCCGCCGCCGGCCGAGGCCTTGATCATCACGGGGTAGCCGATGTCCTTCGCGATCTCGACGGCGCGCTCGGCCGTCTCGATGGCGTCGTTCCAGCCCGGAATGGTGTTGACCTGGGCTTCGTTCGCCAGCTTCTTCGAGGCGATCTTGTCGCCCATGGCCGCGATCGAATAGTGCTTCGGCCCGATGAAGGCAATGCCCTCTTCCTCGACCTTGCGCGCGAAGGCTTCGTTCTCCGACAGGAAGCCGTAGCCCGGGTGCACGGCCTCGGCGCCGGTCTGTTTGCAGGCCGCGATGATGCGGTCGGCCTGCAGATAGCTCTCGCGGCTGGGCGCGGCGCCGATGTGCACGGCTTCGTCGGCCAGTTCGACGTGGCGGGCTTCCTTGTCGGCGTCGGAATAGACGGCGACGGTGAGGATGCCCATCTTCTTGGCCGTCTGGATGACTCGGCAGGCGATTTCGCCGCGGTTTGCGATCAGGATTTTCTTGAACATGTTCTTCTTCTCCGTGTCGCTCAGAGCGGAATGTTCCCGTGCTTGCGCCACGGGTTCTCGAGCTTCTTCTCGCGCAGCATCACCAGCGAACGGCAGATGCGCTTGCGCGTCTCGTGCGGCAGGATCACGTCGTCGATGTAGCCGCGTGCGCTGGCCACGTACTGGTTGGCGAAGCGCGCCTTGTATTCGGCCTCGCGGGCGGCCAGCTTCTCGGGATCGTTCTTGTCTTCGCGGAAGATGATTTCCACCGCGCCCTTCGCGCCCATCACCGCGATCTCGGCGCGCGGCCACGCCAGGTTGACGTCGCCGCGCAAGTGCTTGGAGGCCATCACGTCATATGCACCGCCGTAGGCCTTGCGCGTGATGACGGTGATCTTCGGCACCGTGCACTCCGCGTACGCGTACAGCAGCTTGGCGCCGTGCTTGATGATGCCGCCGTACTCCT
>JBGMOD010000042.1:0-16991 GCA_041424235.1 Hyphomicrobiales bacterium | reverse complement strand
GCGGCCAGTTTAGCATCACCATGGATGTTGGGCCATGGCCCGCACGGTGCCCAACAGTCATGACGACGCGATGATCAGCGCCCGCGTGACAATCCTGGCGGACACATGATGGCGCGCGCGTTGTCGTAGAAGCCTTCGACCAGCCGCCTCACCGTCGCCGGAACATCACTCGGCGGCGCAGCCTCGTACACCGACACGCGAATGCCGATATAGAAGATGCTGCCGTGCAGGCTCCACATCAGTTCTGTTTCCGGCTCGGTCATCGGCGCGGTTGCGAAATCGGGTAGCTGAAACGCGTGACGAAGCTCGGCGATCACCCGCCTGAACAGGCCCTGGGTGACCTGATGCACGAAGCGCTTGGCGATCGTGGCGCCGCCCAATCCGGAATAGAGATAGATGCGGCCCCACTCGTAGTCGTGCAGCACGGTCGCATAATCCAGATAGAACCTGATCAGGCGCGGCAACAATGGTTCACTGCGATCCAGCAGCCGGACTTCCCATTCCGGCTTGATGCGCTTGACGAACAGCTCTTCATAAATCCGCTCGATCAGCAGATCCTTGGTCGGGAAATAACGATACAGCAAGCCCTGGGTGATCCCGAGCTGCTGGGCGAGTTCGCGGGTCTGGCCGCCGAAGCCGCGTTCAGCGAAGAACCGGATCGCCCCCTGCACGATGAGATCACTGCGCTCCTCCGGCGCCAGCCGGGTGCGGCGCTGCGCGGAAGGCTGTGTCGCAGCCTTCGCCGGCCTGGCCGGCTTTTTCGCAGGCTTCGATTTCTCCGCCGTGGTCCGTCTCATCGCTGTCGCCATCGCGTCCTTCATCACCGGTCCTGCCGACTCAGGCATTTCGCCGCAGGACTTTAGTCGAGCGCGCGGCAAAAAGATAATGGTCACTTGACCATTATCTGGAATAGCTCTATTGGTCGCATGACCATTAGCAAGATGGCATCCTGCCCGAACGCACGGGCGGGCCATAAAACAAGGGAGATCCGTCATGGAAACATTGCCGCGTTCCGGCCTCACCCGCGCAGACATGATGAAGCGCGTGGCGCTGTTCAAGAACCTCAAAGGCTCCGACGGTGGACTGCCCGACAGCAAGATGACGGGCTGCATCCGCACGCTTTACAATGTGATCGGCTTCCAGCCGCCGAAGGGCGAAGGCGGCGCGGTGACCTCGCCGGTGGGGGACGATGCGGCCCGCATGGCCGCGATCCCGATTTCGGAAGGCTTCAATCTCGGCTACTGCCGCGCCAAGCCCGGCAACGGCCCGATGATGCACAACCACGACACCAACGAGACCTTCATCCCGATGACCGGGACCTGGCGCTGCAGCTGGGAGAACGAAAAGGGCGAGGTCGATTATGTCGACGTCGGTCCGTTCGACGTGGTGTCGTTTCCGCCAGGCTGCGCCCGCCGCTTCGAAAACGTCACCAAGGGCGATCCCAACGAGGAATCGATCCTGATGTTCGTGATCGGCGGCAACGGCCCGAAAGCCGAGTTCACCGACCAGGCCATGGACACGCTGGTGGCCGCCGGCGCGTGGACGCGCAAGTAAGCGCCCCTCGGGGAGATTCGCCATGCAGCCGTCGACCGAGCCCTGGCACCTGGACACGTTGATCCGCGTGATGCGGATCAACGAGCTCGACTGGCGCTATATCGACACCGGCGGCAGCGGCCCGGCGCTGATCATGCTGCCGGGATCGGTCGGCACCTGTGAGATGTTCTTCAAGCAGATCGGCTCGCTCAGCGGCGCGATCAGGATCATCGCGGTAAGTTATCCCGCCGAGCCTGATCCGGCCCGGCTTGCCGATGGCCTGATTGACATGATGGCCACACTCGGGCTCGCACGCGCAAGCGTACTGGGCTCATCGTTCGGCGGGTACTGGGCGCAATTTGTCGCGCTCCGGCATCCGGCGCGGGTCGAAACGCTGTTTCTCGGCAACATCTTTATCACCCCGGACGAGCTGTTCACCAATCCACTATTCGATCCCGACTGGGTGCGGGCCGTGAGCGCGGCTGAACTCCAGGCGAGTTGGCGCGCCCGTGTCGCGCAGGCTCCCGACAGTGAGTTGAAGCGCATCCAGAGCGACATGCTGGCCGGCCGGCAGAGCGACGAGAACCTCAAGGCGCGCTTTCTCGGCGTGATCGATGCGCAAGCCAGCCCGCCGCTACCGATCCCGGCCTCGCGCATCGTCATCATCGATTGTGCCGACGATCCGCTGATCCCGCCGGCGTCGCGCGAGGCGGTGCGCCACCATTATCGCGGTGCAACCGTCCACACGCTGCTGACGGGCGGCCACTACCCGCACATCCTGAATCAGAAGGCTTACGACGACATCATCACGCAGCGACTGACCTGACCAAAAGCGGCCACAAGAGCCGGATCACCACCTGGGAGGAGTATTATGCCGAAGACCACATCCACCCGCCGCACCCGGCGCGCCATCATTGCGATCGCCCTGGCCGCGGCCCTGTCCGGCGCACCGCAGGTCCACGCCGCCGAACCCATCAAAATCGGCTTCAGCATGGCGCTGACCGGCGGCCTTGCCGCCAACGGCAAGGCCGCGCTGCTCGCCATGACCATGTGGGCGGATCGCGTCAATGAAAAGGGCGGCCTGCTCGGACGTCCTGTCCAGCTGGTGCAGTATGACGACCAGAGCAACCCGACCAACGTGCCCGGCATCTACACCAAGCTGATCGATGTCGACAAAGTGGACGTCGTGGTGTCGCCCTACGGCACCAACTTGATCGCCCCGGCGATGCCGGTGGTGATGCAGAAGCAGCTGACCATCATGGGAATGTTCGGCGTCGGGGTGAACGACCAGTTCAACTATGATCGCTACTTCCAGATCATGCCGATGGGACCGAAATCGAGTGAAACCATTCCGGACGCTTTCTTCGAGGTGGCGAAGGGGCTCAAGCCGGCGCCGAAAAGCGTCGCAATCGTCGGCGCCGACGCGGAATTCGGCAAGGTCAATGCCGACTCCGCCCGCATCATCGCCAAGAAGATGGGCCTGAAGATCGTCTACGACCGTTCCTATCCGCCGAGCACCGTCGACTTCACCCCGATCGTGCGCGCGGTGCAGGCGGCACAGCCGGATCTGGTGTTCCTCGCCTCTTATCCCACCGACACCGTCGGCATCGTCCGCAGCATCAACGAAATCGGACTGAAGGCGCAATTGATCGGCGGCGGACCGGTCGGACTGCAGTTCGCGGCAATCAAGACCCAGCTCGGTCCGCTGATGAACAATCTGCTCGGCTACGAGCTGTATGTGCCCGCTTCCACCATCAAATTCCCCGGCATCGAGGACTTTGTCAGGGACTATCAGGCCAAGGCCACCGGCCAGGGCGTCGATCCGCTTGGCTTCTACGTGCCACCGTTCATCTATGCGGGCATGCAGGTGCTGGGACAGGCGATCGAAAAAACCGGAAATCTCGACCAACAGGCGCTGGCCAAGACCATGCATGAAGCGACGTTCCAGACCATCGTCGGCGACGTGAAGTTCGCCGCCAACGGCGAATGGGAAAAGCCGCGCGTCCTGATGGTGCAGTACACCGGGATTTCCGGCAACGGCCTCGACCAGTTCCGCAGCGCGGCGCCGTATGCGATCCTGTCGCCGCCAGAATTCAGGACCGCCGAGCCGGTGACGCCGTTCCGATAATCGATCGACCGACGTCGCCGACCAAACGCCAAGCCTGACCGCGGAGACAACTGCGGATCGATCCATCAGCGAGGAGGAACGGCCGACGCGCGGGCGCGACAAGCCCCCGCGCCGTGGCCGGAACCATCATGGGCATTACCACCGAACTTCTGATCAACGCCGTCATTGCGGGCATCCTGCTCGGCGGCTTCTATGCCGCGCTCACCGTCGGCGTCTCGCTGTCGTTCGGGATCCTCGATATCGTCAATATCGCGCACCCGGCGTTCATCATTCTCGGCTCCTACATCGCCTATCTCGTCAACGCCAGCCTCGGCCTCGATCCGATCCTGGCCAGCATTGCGGCGCTGCCGGTGTTCTTCGGCCTCGGCGCGCTGGTCTATCAGGTCTACCATGTGTCGTTCGAGCGACGCGGCCAGGATCCGATGCGTGGTCTTGCCTTCTTCTTCGGCATCCTGATCATCATCGAAGTCGCGCTGATCATCGTGTTCGGCGTCGACTATCGCTACGTGCATACGTCGTACATCGACACCACGCTGCGCTACGGCTTCGTCGACCTGCCGCTGCGCATGCTGGTTCCCTTCCTGACCGCGATGGCCCTGGTGGCCGGCCTGTTTCTGTATCTGTCGCGCAGCTTCACCGGCCGCGTCATCATGGCGGTGTCGCAGGACGCTGCGGCGCTGAAATTCCTGGCCGCGAATCCCGTCCGCATCAAGCGCACCGCGTTCGCGCTTTCGATCGCCACCGCGTCGATCGCCGGTGCGCTGCTGATCGTGATCCAGCCGATCGAGCCGTCGATCGGTCGCGAATACATCGGACGCATCTTCGCGATCTGCGTGCTTGGCGGGCTGCAGAGCCTGCCCGGCATGGTGGTCGGCGCCATGCTGCTCGGCATCATCGAAAGCATCACGGCGACATTCTACGGCCCCTCGTGGGCGCCGGCGGTGTCCTTCGGCCTGCTTTTGTTCGCTCTCGCCTTCAGGCCGGCCGGCCTGTTCGGCCGTTAAGGAGACACGCGTGCGCTCGCCCCTTTTCCTGATCGGTTGTCTTGTGCTGGCAGCAGCCACGTTCGCGCTGGGCCGAATCCTGAACAACGACTATCTGTTCTTCGCCGGCTACACCGTGCTGCAATACATCGTGCTGGCCACCGGCTGGAATATCCTCGGCGGCTACACCGGCTACGTGAATTTCGGCTCGGCCGCGTTCTTCGCCATCGGCGCCTATACCTCGGTCGTGCTGCACAAGACGATCTCGCTGCCGCTGCCGCTGATGGTCATCATCGGCGGCCTTGTCGCGGGCCTGGTCGGTCTCGGCATGGGTTACCTGACGCTGCGGCTGCGTGGCGCATTCTTCGCGATCGGCACGCTGGCGCTCTCCGTCGTGCTGCAGACCATCGTGGTGAACTGGGATTTCGTCGGCGGCTCGCGCGGCGCCTATATCCTGCGTCCGGCGGCGATCGAGGTCGCCGGAGTCAGCCTGCCTTATATCCAGTACCTGTTTGTCGTCATGGCGGTGCTGGCCGCGGCCGCCGTGAGCGCGGCTCGCGCGATCGAACGTTCGCGACTCGGTTATGGTTTCGCCACCATCCGCGACGACGAGGCGGCGGCGGAAGCCTGCGGCGTACCGACGCTCAAGCTCAAGCTGGTCGCGACAGTGCTGTCGGGGGCACTGATGGGTATGGCCGGCGCACCGCTACCCTACTACATCGGTTATCTGCAGCCCGCCTCGACCTTCGGGCTCGATTACGCGATCAACGCCATCGCGATGCCGATGATCGGCGGCACCACGAGCTGGGCGGGCCCGGTGATCGGCGCCGTGCTGCTGGGAACCCTGCAGCAGGTCGCCACCGTGACGATCTCATCGGTGGTCAATCTCCTGATCGTCGGGATGCTGCTGACCGGCTTCGTCATCGTCGCGCCCAACGGCATCCTCGGGCTGCTGCAGAAATTCAGAACCAGCCGCATCGCGGTGCGTAGCCACCCCCTGCTGAAAGGTTTGCGATGACGGCACTTCTTCAAATCGAGGGAGTCGGCAAGCGTTTCGGCGGCTTCATGGCGCTGGACGGCATCGATCTCGCCATTGCCCAGGGCGAACGGGTCGGCCTGATCGGCCCCAACGGCTCCGGCAAGAGCACGCTGGTCAACTGCATCTGCGGCGCCCTGCACAACGAGACCGGCGTGGTCCGGTTCGACGGCGAAAGCCTCAACGGGATGCAGGCGCACCAGCGCACCCACCGCGGGCTGGCGCGCAGCTTCCAGTTGCCGCGCCCATTCGCCACCATGAGCGTTGCGGACAATCTTCGCATTCCGCTGCTGTACGCCGTACACAACCGGCGTGGGCGCCACCTCACCGCGGCAGAGGCCGACCGGCGCTGCATCGAGCTGGCGCGATCGGTCGGCCTTGGCGACAAATGCGACCAGCCGCCGGCGAGCCTGACCCAGGTGGAGATGCGCAAGCTCGAGCTGGCGCGCGCGATGGCGGCGGACCCCAAACTCCTGATTGCAGACGAGTCGATGGCCGGACTCTCGGACTCTGAGGTCGGCGACATCGTTGACCTGCTGCTGCGGCTCAATGCCGAGGGCGTCACCATCATCATGATCGAGCACATCATGAAGGCGGTGATGACGTTCTCGCAGCGTCTGGTGGTACTCGTCTCCGGCAAGAAGATCGCCGACGGCGCGCCGGACGATGTGCTGCGCAACCCCGAGGTGGAAAGGGCTTATCTTGGGCAATAGCATCATCCTCCGCAACGTCAGCGCCGGCTACGGTGCGGTGCGCGTGCTCAACGGCGTGTCGCTGGACGTGCCGTCGGGCCAGACCGTCGCCCTGCTCGGCACCAACGGCAACGGCAAAAGCACGCTGATCAAGTGCATTCTGGGCATCGTGCCAGCGACCGGCGGCGATCTCGTCGCCGAGATCGAAGGGCAGCGCCACAACCTGATCGGCCGGAGCACCGAGGAAATCGTCGATCTCGGCATCGGCGTGGTGCCGGAAGGCCGCCGCCTGTTTCCGAAGCTGACGGTCGAGGAAAACCTGATGCTCGGGGCGTTCCGGCCAAAGGCACGAGCCGAACTGACGCGCAATCTGGCGTTCTGCTATGAATGTTTCCCTCGCCTCGCCGAACGCAAGTCCCAGCTGGCCGGCTCCATGAGCGGCGGCGAGCAGCAGATGGTCGCGCTGGGGCGCGCACTGATGGTGCAGCCGAAGATCCTGCTGATCGACGAGCCCTCCGTCGGACTGGCGCCGATCCTGGTCAGCCGCACCATCGACAAGATCAAGGAACTGAAGGACAACTATCAACTTACCGTGCTGATGGCCGAGCAGAACTTCAACCAGGCGATCCGGATCGCCGACCGCGGCTACATCATCGTCCACGGCAAGATCGTATTCGCGGGAGAAAGTGCCGCCGAGCTCAACGATAACGACCTGATTCGGCGGTTTTACTTGGGACTGTAAAGCTTGGGACTGTAAAGCCCCCATCGAAGCCGCGAACGATAAGCGGGGCCGCCGGACTCAAACACACGGCGGCCCCCATCCCGCGACCAACACCGGAAGATTGGGGTCGACCTGCGAAAGTGCGAGACCCGCATACGATAGCGAAGTACCGCTTGTCCGCATCATGATACGGATCTTAACCTCACTGCTTAAGGTTACCCGGATGGACGGCGTGCGGGGACGGTCCAGGCAAAATGTCCGCCGCGAGCGACAATCGTCAGAACCTACTTGAGATGATCGAGCGGCAGCGGCGCTCCCGCCTTGAGGGTCTGGATCGCGATGTTGCTGCGAACTTCGCGCACGATCGGCAGATTGAGCAGCTTGCCGACTAGGAACCGCTGATAGTCGACGAGATCCGGCACGATCACTTCGAGAAAGTAGTCTGCTTCGCCGGAGACGAGATGGCAGGCAACGACCTCGGGCATGGCAACCACCGCCGCCTCGAACGCCAGCGCGCCGGCGTTGCCGTGCCCGTCGAGTTTGACACCAACAAAGACCGAGAAGCCCAGGCCGATGCGATCGCGCCGCAGGGCAGCGCGATAGCCCTCAATGTATCCCTCCTGCTCCAGGCGCTTGACGCGCCGCAGACATGGCGAGGGCGACAGGCCGATCTTGTCCGCCAGTTCCACATTGCTTAGGCGGCCATCGGATTGCAGCTCGGTGATGATCCGGCAATCGATGGTATCGAGAGATTTTGGCATAATCAATCAATCTGCGCCCACAAATCGGCATATAATTGCATATTTGACGGCAAACACTAGCACACTTCGCAAGGACACGCGACCTCCCCGACTGTCATGGTAACCGATGCCACCCCCGCCAAAACACCCTCGGAGAGGAACCTCGCGATGCCCGATCATTCGACCACCGCCGCCCTGCTCGACGCTGTCAGCAGCTATTTCGACCTGATGTTCGACAGCGACGTCTCGCGCTTCGACCAGGTGTTCGCCCCAACTGCCCAGTTGCACGGATTGCGCGACGGACAGTTGCGCCTGCTGCCCGCGCAGCAATACAGGGATGCATTGGCAGCAGCACCTTCACCCAAATCCAGGAACGCACCGCGACGGCAGGAGGTGTTGCTGATCGACTTCACATCGCCGGCACAAGCGATGGTGAAAGTCCGCGTCAGGATCGACGTCGTTCAGTACGTCGATTATCTCTCGTACCATTGCATCGATGGCGCATGGCTGATCACCGCCAAATCGTTTCACGTCGAACAGAGATTCGAGCCGACGGCGGCGTAAGGCACGCGGCATGATCGCCCTTGCGGCTGGGTCGGGTCGAACATAGCTGCCGGATACGCGAATCTGCGTTACACTTTCCGGCCCATGCCTCGCCCCCTGCCGCCCCATCCCGTCAGCAAAGCCCAGGCCCGTCGTATCTGGCTGCACGCCCAGCGGCTCGACACGCCGATGCCGTTCGGCGCCGGGCCGCAAGCGACGCAGGCGGCGGTGGAGCATCTCGGCTATGTGCAGATCGACACCATCAATGTGATCGAGCGCTGCCATCACCACATCCTGTTCAGCCGGATTCCGGATTATCGCCGCGCCGACCTGCGGCAGGCGCAGAGCGTCGACAAGAGCGTGTTCGAATACTGGACCCACGCGCTGTCCTACGTGCCGACCAGGGACCTGCGCTTCTTCGTGGCGGCGATGAAGGAGCACAAGCGGGAGGGGCACCGCTGGTTCGCCTCGGTCAGCAAGGCTGATCTGCGCAAGGTGCTGCGGCTGATCCGGACCGGCGGCGCGCTCTCGATCCGCGACATCGACGACGACGTGCTGGTGGACAAGGACCATCCCTGGGCCAGCCGCAAGCCCTCGAAGCGGGCGCTGCAGCTTGCGTTCTACACCGGGGTGCTGACCATCAGCGAACGCACCGGCATGCTTAAAAGCTATGACCTGATGGCGCGGCATTTCGGCTGGGAGAGACTACCGAAACCGACATCGGCTTCGGACACCGCCGCTTATCTGCTCGAGCGAGGCCTGCGCGCGCAGGGCATCGTCAGTCTCGACTCGATCTGTCACCTCGACGCGCCGAGCAAGGCGGCCGTCCGCCAGCAAATCGAGGCGCGGCTACGCCGCCACGAGCTTGTTGCCGTCTCGCTCGAAGGCGCCGGCAAGCAGGAGCACTGGGCGAAACCCGAGACGTTGGCCGAGACGGACGCGCCACAATCGGAGCTGGTGCATATCCTCTCGCCGTTCGATCCACTGATCATCCAGCGCAAGCGCACCCATCTGGTGTTCGATTACGAGCATCGGTTCGAAGCCTATATCCCCAAGGAAAAGCGGCAGTTCGGTTATTTCGCACTGCCGGTGCTGGTCGGCGACGCCATCGTGGCCGCGCTCGACCTCAAGACCGACCGCCAGAGCAAAAAACTGCTGGTGCAAAAATGGAGCTGGATCGGCAGGGGACGGCGCAAGGAGCTGAAGCCGCTGATCGAGGGCGCGCTCGATCGCTTCGAACGGTTTCAGCTCGCGGAATGAGGGATGACGCCGTCCGTGAGGACGGCAAACATTTCGACCAGGACGCCGGCCCATCCTATCATGTGAGGCGACGGCGCGCCGAACCGCTGCAGAATGCAGGCCCGCCTCGGGGCGACGGCGCCATGTCGACGCTGCCACGTTCCCCCAGTGTTCACGCCCACCCGGAGACTGTTACAGACCCCCGGCATTTTTCTGTCTCGCGAGCACTGCACGAATTTGTTGCGAAAATCGCATCAAAGGGTCTTGCCACCGTGATCCATCGCGGTGCACCATCGTCGCTACAAAAACCGTGGCGGACATGTCACGCCAAGCAGACCTGCCGGCACGCGGCCATGCGAAACCGGCAAGGGGTTACATGCGTATTTCACAACGCGAGTCCCGAGGGCGCGTGCCTGCGGGACAGTATCTATTTGGGCCGCGAGCATTCAAAGTGCACGTTTTTCGAAAAGCGATTTGGATTCGATCATGACTCGTCCAACCGAAGCACAGCAATTGGCCATCCAGGCCAGACTCAATCTCCTGCTGGGCGCGAAAGACTACGACAGCCTATTTCTCGGATTCTTCGTCGAGGATGTCGATGAAGACACGCTGCATGCCGTTGCCCGCAGCGAGTACCAGGCGAACCAGATCGAAACCCTCTACGGGCAGCAGCTTGCGGCCGCCGTCGAGAGCGTGATCGGCCGACCGATTACGCAGGTCACCATCCGCGCGAAACGGCTGGCAAGATAACCGATCTACCGTTTCGAAACGCGGCCACGATACGCATCACCATAGGTTCCCGGCGTCACACCGAGACTCCTGCGGAAGCTGCGGGTGAGATGCGCCTGATCGGCGAAGCCTGAGGCCACAGCAACGCCGCCAAGCGGATGACCGTTGCGAATCAGGCCAGCAGCGAAGCGAATGCGGGCCTGGCGTTGGTAGCCGTGCGGCGTCATCCCGGTGGCCCGTTCGAAAGCACGAAACAGGCGGAACGGCGGCAGCCCGGCCGCCGCTGCGATTTCCGCCAGCCGCACCTTCTCGCCGAGATGATGATCAAGGAAATCGCGGGCGCGGCAAACAGCCCTGTCCTCACGGCCGGCGGCTGCGGCCCTGCGCGGCGTGCGGGTGTGGCGCGCGAGCAGCCGCGCGATGAATTGCGCATACCGCTCATCGCGTTTCAAGGCGGGGCCGGCAGCCTCCGAACAGGCGTGCACGCCGCCATAGAGCGAGATCAAGGCGCGATCGCGGATGATCGGGCCGGCCAGTGCGGGCGGCGATGCGGCCTCCTCGCCGGCGATCGCCCGCAGCCGCCCGGCATCGACATAGAGCGTGCGCAGACTCCAGCCCTCGTCGTCGATCGGCCATCCCGCATGCGGTTCCTCGGCATCGATGGCATAGAGATCGCCGGCACGCGCGACGAACTCGCCGCCACGCATGCGAATCCGGATGGCGCCGCGTGTGATCAGCGCGAAACAGGCCTTGTCATGGGTGTGCATGTCATAGGCATAATCATTGAAGCGGGCGCGCAGCAATTCGGCGCCGCCGAGATCGTCGGCACGCCAGAGCTTTGCGAGAACGTGACCGGTCTTACGAGGCATGAAAATCGGGTCAGTGCGCCTGATCAGAGCGCTGATCATAACCGTTGCACGACAGAGCGGGAAGCACCATGGCGGTATCCGGCATCGGCGCCCTATTCGTTATTTCAACAGCGAGAAACGCCCGACCACACGACCGACCGCCTTGCGCGGGCCATACAGACCGACCCCGACATAGCTCAACTCTTCGGTGGCAGTCTCACCGACGCGCGCGCCGAACTGTACATAGTCCGTGGTCATCTGGCCTTCGCTGGGAAAGTCCACCACGTCGATCCCGCCCTTCAGCGCCTTGGCACGCAATACGTTCAAATCTGCCGCGGGTGCGGCCAGCACAGCGATGCCGATCGGAATCAGGCCGGGATGGGCATGCCCGGACGCATCGACAAGATCGGCACCGGCGAGATGGGGATGACGCTTGCCGAGGGTGAGTGCGATCACCGCCGCGGCGTTCGCAGCTCGCCCGGGCGGCAGCGCGCAATCGATCACGATCACGCAGCGCGACGGCTCCGGCGTATCGCCAGTGCCGTCCGATATCATGTCCTCAAGGGTCAATGATGCTATCTCCAGGTTCCGATTCCGATGCTCAATGTGGCGCAGGCCGGGTCACCTGTCTTGAACTCTATTGCAGCGGCAGCTGCCGGCTGAGACACCTGTCGCTGGCGATGCTAGACTTTCATTCCGTCAACAGGCCCCGGGAGGTCATCGTGGTTGTCTTGCGCGGGCCCCGGCTCGACGAACTGACGGAGCTCAGCGCGCTGTGCCTGAGTTCAAAGGCCGTATGGGGTTACGAGCCGAGTTTCCTTGAGGCCTGTCGCAGCGAGCTGACACTGCAGCCTGACGATCTCCTCGACAGTCGCATTGCGGTGGCCGAGGTCAACGCGAGCATTGTCGGCGTCGTTCAGGTCAAGACCAGCGACGCCGACGCCGAATTGCTTAAACTGTTCGTCGCGCCACATCATTTGCGGCACGGCGTCGGACGCATCCTGTTCGATTGGGCCGTAGCACAAGCGCAGGACATGAACGCCGCTCGGCTCGTGATCGAGGCGGATCCGGACGCGGCACCGTACTACCGGCGCATGGGCGCCTGCGACGACGGCCTCGCAGCGTCTGGTTCAATCCCGGGACGGCTGTTGCCGAGATTAATACTTGATGTCGGACAAAGACGGAGCGCGCCGGCGACGGCTACTCGTCGCCCAGGAAATGCAGCACCGCAAAGTTGAACTGCCGCGGATCCTGCAGGAATGCGAAATGACTGGCGTTGGGCAGGATCAAGAGCCCGGCGTGCGGGATCGTTGCCGCGATATATTCGGTGTGCGCGCGTTTGATCGCCTCATCGTGGTCGCCATCGACGATCAGGACCGGTGTATCGATGGCCTTGAGCTCGGCATCGCTCCAGTTCGGCTGTTGCGCCCACATCTTGCTGATTTGGTCGACAAAGGCATCATAGTCCCCGGGAGTTGCCGAATGGGCTGCATACTCCTGACCGGCGCGCGCGATGAACGCGGCGAAGGTCGGGTTCTTCTCGACACCGTCGATCACCCCCGAGGTCACCGTATTGGCCGCGAAGGCGAACACCTTGCCGACTCGATCCTTGTGGCGCATCGCGAGATCGAGGCCGAGAATAGCGCCATCGCTCCAGCCGATGATGTCCGCCCTGGCGATCTTCAGGTGATCCATCACAGCCACTACGTCGTCAGCCATCAGGTCGTAACCATAGGGCCTGTTATCGCGCGTGCTGCGGCCGTGACCACGGCTGTCCATCACGACCACGGTGTGATGCGCCGCCACCGCCGGAACCTGGTTGCCCCAATAGTCGGTGTTGGCAAGGCCGCCGTGCAGGAAGATCACCGGCGAACCCTGGCCGTAGACCGCATAATGGATATGGACGCCGTTGACATCCGCTTGCCCGCTGCGATCGCTGGCGATCGGCGCCGGTGTCGGCGGCAACGTTTCCCACCGCTCGGCCGCGTGCACGGGAAGAGCGACAGCGAGCAGCAGACACGCAAACAGGATCGGACGCATCGGAGTTCTCCCGGATGGCATGCGTATTAATGGCCAGCTTTCGACTTTTCGGTGCCGCCCGCAAGCAGCTGCACCAAGATTTGTCTACACGTCGGTCCACCCGGAAAATGTCGCGGCCTGTCCGCTCGGATTTCCGGCTTGATCAAAAAGTTGCCAGACGATGCCGTTTTCGATCCAGAACCGGCGCCCGGATTTGGAGATACGCACACCACGGTAATCGGAGATGAACCCGGTGCGCGCCACGGTGTCCATCAGTCGCTGACGCTCGGCTCGATTCGGCGCTTCCGCCGAGAGCCGCGACGGCAAGGTGATGAATTCGTCCCAGGCGTATTCGAAACAGGCCTGTGCGGTCTTGTTGGCATAGATGAAGCGTGGATCCGGATCGGTATTATGCGCCAGCACCGCGAATGGCGCCTCATGGTAGAGCCACCCCGCACCCCGGGCGGCGTCGACCAGAGGTCTTCCGAGAAGGTGGGCAAAATTTCCGGTGAGTAACTCGAAGAAGGTGTGATCCACGGAAAGGTCCGCAGACAGGGCCTCAAGATGAAGAGTCATGATATCGCTGTGATGGAACCTCGGGGGAGTGCACATCTAGACGCACGCGCCGATCTTTGCGAGAAGGGATCACGATCTCCTGATCGTTTTCGCCCCGGCAGAACGGACGGAATCAGCATCCGCCTTGATATGTCATCGGATCGTCACGAACCAGCGCGGCGATAGACGCCGGTGAAGGTAACGTTCATGCCGCCGCAGCGCACATTGTCGGCCGCAACCAGATAGCTGCCGAGCCGCCACAGTTTGACGCGGCAGACATCGCCGGCATTCGGCAGCTTGACATCGAACGGTTTGGTCGAGCCATCGTCATCCATCGCAAACGCCGCAGTGCTGTTGGCGACCGGGACGGTCGCAGAAATCTGCCCGCTGTTCACCGCACCGCGCTGGACCCGCCCGGGATCATCCCCGCCGAACGTCGCATCGCCCTGGATCGCGATCCGGTTGCCAGATTCGCTGCGGATGGTGATCTGCTTTTCGTCGCCGCTGCGCCAGGCGCCCGCCCATGCGGTAGCGGCATTGATGGGATCAGCAGGAGCGGCGTCCTTCAAACGCGCTTGCGGCAGCCAGCCGGACGTCGATGTCGTCCTCGGTGCAGTCCCGGTGAAAGTGGCGCAGGAAAAATCGCCGTCCTGCCCGGTAACGATGACGGGATTGCCCGCGACCACAAAAGCCTTGGCCGCGCAAGCCGCGCTCATATCAGGACAGTTGGCTGCGCGGTCACTTCCCTTGACGAACGGCACGCGATCGGCGCCGGACGCAACCACCTTGAGACGCGGCTCCACGGCCGGATCGACATTGAGCACCGGGACACCAAAACACAGGGCATCCTTCGCAGCCGACGGCTGGATCTGTGCGACCAGAAGGCCAAAGCTTAATACGAACCCGACGATGCGCGCCACCCTGGTCTCTCCCGATAATGGATCTGCCCGTTATAGGCGGCATCGTGGCGCCTTTTTGTCGGCGTGTTCCATCGCCATGCAATAACGACCGTGCCGTCGGCCCCACCCAGACTTGCTCCGGTCTGCGCACTTGCTATTTTGGCCCGTGAATCGCGCATCACCGCGCAGCCCGCTCGAAAACTCCTCGCAACAGGTCACTCATTTTGAAACAACTTGCTCTCGCCCTCCTCCTTGCCGGCGCGCCGGTCTCGGCCTCTCTTGCCAACGGCGCCCAGGGCGATGCCCGCTTCTATGCCAGCCTCAAGCGCCTGGACCCGGATACGCGCATGGACCAGATCTGCGACTACGAGGCCATGCTGCGCATCGACCGCGACGCGTCGCCCTATCATCCGGATCGTGCCAAGGCCGAAGTCATCTCCACGCCCCAACGGACCCGCACCTCGGTGAAAGCCACTGGCGGCGCGTTCCGCAGTCACGGCCGCTGGTATTCGCTGTCGTTCACCTGCTCGACGACGCCCGACCACATGAAAGTGACCGCCTTCAGCTATCAAATCGGGAAATTGATTCCGGAATCCGACTGGTCAAAATACGGATTGTGGCGCTAGCCGCATCGCTGGCGGAAACAAGCGAACACAAACCACAGAGACACGAGCAAAGACCCGGCAACCAAGAACAACAACGAGGTTCCCATGCCCACCATCGATGCTGACGGCGTCAGGCTGCATTACGAGGGCACCGGGCGCGGATATCCGATTGTGTTCGTCCACGAATTCGGCGCCGATCATCGCGAGTGGGAAACCCAGGTGCGGTATTTCTCGCGAGGTTATCGTTGCATCGCCTACAATGCGCGCGGCTATCTACCGAGCGATGTGCCTGATGACCTCAACCAATATGGCTGGGAATTTTCGCGCGACGATATTGCAGCGGTGATGCGCGCCCTTGACATCGAGCGGGCCCATCTCGTCGGCCTGAGCATGGGCGGCTATGCCGTGCTGCAGTTCGGCCTGAAATATCCCGCGATGGCAAGCGCGATCGTGGCCGCCGGAGCCGGCACCGGATCGCCGCCGCATCTGCGCGATGCCTATCTGAAGGAAGCCCCCGTGATGGCGCGCGGCTTCATCGAGCGCGGCATGGCCGAGATGGCCGAGGAGATGGGACACAGCCCCACCCGCATCCAGCTCAAGCACAAGGACCCACGCGGCTGGCAAGAGTTCATGGATCACCTGCGCTCGCACTCGGCACAAGGCATGTCAAACACCGGGACGCGCTACCAGGCGCAGCGGCCGTCGCTGTACGACTTCAAGGACGCGTTTGCCAAGATGACGACACCGGTGCTGCTGGCGGTCGGCGACGAGGATGCGCCATGCCTCGACACCAATCTGATGCTGAAGAGCGTCATTCCCACCGCCGGCCTGTGGATCTGCCCAAACACAGGGCACGCGATCAATCTGGAAGAGCCGGCCGCGTTCAATGCGCAGGTGGAAAATTTCTTCAGCGCGGTTGAACGGGGAAGCTGGCGACAGGGTGGGTAGAAGGCTGCCCGCATTACCAACATGTAGGGCGGGTCGGCGTTAGCGTAACCCGCCGCGCCACGAGCACGGCGATCGTGAATGGCGGACTACGCCGGCGCTAATCCGCCCCGCAAGGCTGCGGTATAGCCCCCGCCCTCACACCGTGCCATCCACCATCACCTCGATCAGTTTCGCACCGGGCCGGTTGAACGCGGATGCCAGCGTCGGTGCCAATGCGTCGGCCTCGGTGATCCGCACTGCTTCGAGCCCGAGCGAGGTGGCGAGGCCGCAAAAGTCCACCGGCGGATCGGCGAAGTCCATGCCGACAAAACGATCGGTGCCGTGGAAGGCGAGCAGCCGCTGCTTGATGATGCGATAGCCGCCGTTGTTGGCGATCACCACCGTCAGCGGCAGCTTGTGATGCGCGGCGGTCCACAGTGCCTGGATGGAGTACATCGCACTGCCGTCACCGGAGAAACACACCACCGGATGATCCGGATTGGCAAGACTGGCGCCGACCGACGCCGGCAGACCCCAGCCGATGCCGCCCGAAGCCAGGCCGTGATAGTCATAACGGTTGCGATATGGCCGCAGATTGAGCACGGCGCGCGACGACGTCAGCCCTTCATCGACCAGGATGGCGTTATCCGGCAGTGCCTCGACCAGCCGCAGCGACAACACATCCGGATCGATCGGGCTGCGGGTGGCCTTGGTGCCGATCTCGATGATCAGAGCCTTGCGCCGGGCCGACCAGTTGGTTGACGCAAGCCGCGCGACACCCTCTTTCGCCCGCT
>JBGMOD010000041.1:0-17045 GCA_041424235.1 Hyphomicrobiales bacterium | reverse complement strand
GGCCACGTGGCGGAGTGGTTACGCAACGGTCTGCAAAACCGTGTACACCAGTTCAATTCTGGTCGTGGCCTCCATTAATCTGCACACGGGCGTCTGTTTCGACAAATTCCCGCTATGCAATCAGCAGGGGCTTTGTTATACGCGCCCCATTGCCGGCTCAGCCCGGCATTGTTCCTCGGTAGCTCAGTGGTAGAGCAACCGGCTGTTAACCGGTTGGTCGCTGGTTCGAATCCGGCCCGAGGAGCCACCATTTTCTGAAATCTCAGATAATTCAGAAGTTTGCCGGAATATCTTGAATCCGCTTGTTAAGTTACAAGCGTTAAACGCGCGCATTTCGCGGTAAATCTGCAAGCGCCATTTAAGACCTTCATGAGACGGTTGGGCGGTTCAAACCTACCGTCCGGCGCCCATGTTTCATCAACGCAGATTCGCTCGTGTGAAGCCGTCCGGCCCGATGAGCCGGTCGGGCAAGATCATTGTCGATGCGCGGACCCCTGTCATTGACTGCCAGATTATCGACTACTCGGCAGGAGGCGCCTGCCTCGATGTCGCGAATCCGGCAGCGCTGCCGAAGCGATTCGATCTGCTCTATGGCGGCAACCGGAAGAAGTGCAGGCTGGTCTGGGCCGCCGGCCGGCGCGTGGGTGTGTCGTTCTAGAGTCGTGACGACCGCGGAACGCTCAGCCACCGACAAGGCCGCGAGAGTTCTACCAGCGCCACTGGCCGTCATCGGTCCAGCGTGACCGAAAGCCGAACAACTGGCTCCAGGCCGTGACGATCTGGTCGAAGCCGGTGACGTAGTTGCAGGCCGCGTCGCGCCGCCACCCGGATTGACCGGTCACTTCGCCGATCGTGCTTTCGCTTGCATAGGGAAGCAATTGCAGGCTTTGCGACGGATTCGCGATCGCGTCTCGGTTGGCGATCAGTTCACGCTCCAGCCGCCCGTAGATGACGCAGGACGTGCTGGCGTACGTGTGTCTCTCGCGATCTGCGACGACGCGGGCACCGTCCGGCGGCGGTTCCACCCGATAGATGAACATCAGGGCCAGCACGGCGATTGCGGCAAACAGCACGGTGATCGCGGCGGCGAGGCGCTCGTCGGCCTGTTTGATGGTGGCAATGCCAGACATCGTTCAATGCCTTGAAAAATGACGCGAACAACAACTGTGAAACAAAAGGGCCGGACTTGAAAATACTTAACTATATCAATGTTCATCGAGGTCGACGAGCCCGATTTGCGGGCGCCCGAACGGGGCAGGACCGCCGGGTGTGGGCATGTTGCGTTTTGCCGGCCGTTGTCTCAAAGATGGCGCAACCCGCGGTGCGGGCGGCACGAAAGCAAGTAGGGATGCTCTTTGATGACAAGCTTTTCCAGCGCGCGGCAGAAGATGGTCGATGGACAGGTTCGTCCCAGCGACGTCACGGATTTGCGCATCATCGACGCCATGCTGGCGGTTCCGCGTGAAGCGTTCGTGCCGGAGGGGCAGCAAGGCCTTGCCTATCTCGACCTCGATATCGACGTCAGCGCGGGCGGAGCGGTCAAAAGGTATCTGATTAAGCCTGTCGTGATCGCGAAGATGCTGCAGGCAGCAGGCATTGCCGCAACCGACCGCGTGCTGGTGGTCGGCTGCGCATCGGGGTATTCCGCCGCCGTGGCCGCGAAGCTGGCCGTCCAGGTGGTGGCTACCGAAAGTGATGCGGCGCTGGCGGCGAAGGCCAAGGACGTTCTGGCCGGGCTCGGCGTGGCCAATGTGACCGTGGTCGCAGCCGCCGCGGCCGCCGGTGAACCATCGCAGGCCCCCTACGACGTCATTATCCTCGATGGCGCCACCCAGATCGCCCCGGAAAGCCTGTATGAGCAACTCACCATGGGGGGGCGCCTGGTCGGGGTTTTTGCCGCGGGGCAGCCGCCCCGGGTCGAGATCGTGACGCGATCCCCGCATGACTTTGGAAATCGTCCACTTTTCGATGCCTACGCCCCCATTCTGCCGGGCATGGAGCGGCCTGCGGCATTTATATTCTAAGAATCCGCCTTCAATTCCCATTTAAAATCAGAAGTGTGGCCCGGACGCCCCAGCGGCAAAGTTTCCGGTGAGTGTTTCCTCAAGGGGATTTCACCCCCTCGCACTCCCGCCTATGTTGTGTCGCGAAAGACTCGGGGACACGAGGGGATTTGTCTTTATCCAGCGCGACGCAGTTCTGGAGAGAGGCAACGGGCGTCGAAGATGGATGGAAGATCGGGAATGTTGCGTCTGAAAGTTCTCACGGGAGCTGCTGTTGCGGCTCTTATGGTTGGTTATGCGGCCGCGACCCCCGCGCTCGCCGATACGATCGAAGCCGCGCTCGTACGCGCCTATCAAAACAATCCGCAATTGAATGCGCAGCGCGCCTCGGTGCGCGTGACCGACGAAAACGTGCCGCAGGCACTGTCGGGGTATCGTCCCAAGGCCTCGATCACTGCGAGCGCCGGTTATCAAACTCTCAACTCTCTGGCCACGTCCGGGGGCGTTACGGGTAAACTGGACGGTGACTCCGTGCCGCGCAGCATTGGCGCCACGGTTACCCAAACTCTCTATAACGGTCAGCAGACCGCGAACCGCGTTCGTTCGGCGGAGAGCAACGTCTCGGCGGCACGCGAAGGTTTGCGCGTGCTGGAGCAGACGGTTCTGCTGTCGGCTGCGACAATCTACATGGACTACCTGCGTGACTCCGCGATCGTGGAAGTTCAGCGCAGCAATACGCGCGTGCTCGAGCAGACGCTGAAGCAGACTCAGGATCGCTTCAACGTCGGTGAAGTGACGCGAACCGACGTGGCGCAATCGGAAGCGCAACTGGCCGCCGGGCGGACGCAGCAGCTTGCTGCGGAATCGACGCTCGTCACCACCAAGGCGAACTTCCGTCAGATCATCGGCAACGACCCCGAAAATCTGGCGGCGGCATCGCCGGTCGATCGTTTTCTGCCGTCGTCGCTGGTGCGCGCCATCGACCAGGGGTTGATCGAAAATCCGAACGTCACCGCCGCGATGTACGGCATCGACGTCAGCTTCCTCAATGTGAAGGTCAACGAAGGCGCCTTGTTCCCGACCCTGACGTTCCAGGGCTCGGTGCAGCAGGCGTATGAAGCCTCGCTGGTTCAGCCGCGTGCATTCACGGCATCGGCCGTCGGCCAGTTGACGATTCCGGTTTATCAAGGTGGGGCGGAATATTCGCTGATCCGGCAGTCCAAGGAAACGCTGGCGCAGCAGCGGCTGAATCTCGACCAGGTGCGCAACCAGGCGCGCGCGACCGTCGCGCAGGCTTGGGGGCAGTTGCAGGCCACCAAGTCGCAGGTGGTTTCGGCGCAATCCCAAGTGACGGCTTCGGAGGTTGCGCTCAATGGTGTTCGTGAAGAGGCCAGGGTCGGCCAGCGCACCACGCTCGACGTGTTGAACGCGCAGCAAGCGCTAGTGACCGCACGCAATTCGCTGGTGACGGCGCAGCACGACCGCGTCGTCGCGTCCTACAGCGTGCTCAGTGCTGTCGGCCGTCTCTCGCCGCAGGTGCTCAGGCTGAACACCAGCGTCTATGATCCGAGCGTGCACTATCAGCAGGTGCGCGACAGTTGGATCGGTGTTCGCACGCCGGACGGCCGCTGACGCGGCCGTCGTTCCCTGCGAACGCTGTGATGAAAGGGCTGCGTGGACAGCCCTTTGCTTGCAATCAATTGTTAGCCTGACATACCTTTCACTGGGGAAACGAAGCGATTCGTGCCGCGTTCGGCGCGCGGACCTCGCGACGCAAAAGATTGTTCCGCCGGAGTGAACGCCCAGAGGGTGCGGTGATGTGGGGTCGGCGATGACGCAACCGGCAAAGGCGCAAGAGCCCTCGATGGAGGAAATTCTGGCGTCGATCAGGCGTATCATCGCTGACGACGAGACCAAGCCCGCCGGCACCCAGGCTGCGGCTGCGCCGAAAGTTGAACCGCCGCCCGCACCGCCGAAAGCCTCGACACCGGTACGCACTCCACCGCGCGTTCCGCCCGCTGAGGTCGCAGCAGCACCCAAACCGGTCGCCGCGCCGCCACCTCCGGCGGCTGCCAAGAACAGCCAGGAGGACATCGATGCGATGCTGGCCGGTCTTGATGCCGATACGTCCGAAGCCGAGATCCGCGCGCAGGAACCGCCCAGCGACGTCTTCGAGCTGACGGAACAAATGGCCATCTCGGAGGAACCTCCGGTTTCGCATCAGCCGCTATCCCATCAGCAGACTGCATCGTTCCGGCAGGTCGATCCGCAGGATGATCTTGAATTTTCGGAGCCGCGACCCGTGGCGAGAAATTACCAGACGCCAACCATGGACCCGCCATCGTTTGCGGCCGACGAGCCGCCGGCCCGCACGCTGATGTCATCATCGACGATGGCGTCGGTGGAGTCGGCCTTCAATACGCTGGCAAACACCGTACTCAGCAACAACGCCCGCACGCTGGAAGACCTGGTCAAGGAAATGCTGCGGCCGATGCTGAAGTCCTGGCTCGACGACAATCTGCCAAACATGGTGGAGCGGATTGTCCGGGCCGAGATCGAGCGTGTCTCGCGCGGCCGCTGATTGGCCGTTTCCCGCCCGAAAAAGCCTCGATTTACAAGGCCGGCCTGATTTGCAGCGTTGACTTACGCCGCACGGGCGGGTTTCTAGTATTCTGAATCCGGAGTTCGCTGCATCGCGCAGCATCTTCTATCCTGTTGTTTTGGCTTGGTCTTTCGAAGGGGAAATTGCGCATTTCGTGCGCTCCAGCCCGGACCAGCCATCCCAGACACCCATGATTGTGTTGCCATGATTGAGAAGACGTATCAGCCCGCAGACATCGAAAACCGTATCGCCCGGGCCTGGGAGGATGCTGGTGCGTTCAAGGCCGGCCGCCCGGAGCGGGCCGCCGCGGAGCCCTTCACCATCGTGATCCCGCCGCCCAACGTCACCGGCTCGCTGCACATGGGACACGCGCTCAACAACACCTTGCAGGACGTGCTGTGCCGGTTCGAGCGGATGCGCGGCCGCGATGTTTTGTGGCAGCCCGGCACCGATCACGCCGGCATTGCAACGCAGATGGTGGTTGAGCGCCAGTTGATGGAGCGGCAGGAACCGGGCCGTCGGGCCATGGGCCGCGCTAAATTCCTCGAACGCGTGTGGCAGTGGAAGGCGGAATCCGGCGGCACCATCATCAACCAGTTGAAGCGGCTCGGCGCATCCTGCGACTGGTCGCGCGAGCGCTTCACCATGGACGAGGGGCTCTCCCGCGCCGTGGTCAAGGTGTTCGTCGAGCTCTACAATCAGGGCCTGATCTACAAGGACAAGCGGCTGGTCAACTGGGACCCGAAGCTGCTGACCGCGATTTCGGATATCGAAGTCCAGCAGATCGAGGTGAAGGGGCATCTCTGGTATCTGCGCTACCCGCTGGAAGGCAAGTCGTTCAATCCCGAGGATCCGTCCAGCTTCATTGTGGTGGCGACGACACGGCCGGAGACGATGCTGGGCGATACCGCGGTCGCGGTACATCCGGATGACGAACGCTATCGGCATCTGGTCGGCCAACACGTGATCCTGCCGTTGGTCGGCCGGCGCATTCCGATCGTGGCCGACGAATACTCCGATCCCGAAAAGGGCAGCGGCGCGGTGAAGATCACGCCGGCGCACGACTTCAACGATTTCGAAGTCGGGCGGCGGCACAATCTGCCGCAGATCAACGTGCTCGATCCGGAAGGCGCGATGGCGCTGACCGGCAACGAGGATTATCTGCGCGGACTGCCTGAAGGTGCTGGCGATTTCGCGGCGGAACTGCACGGCGTCGATCGCTTCGCTGCGCGCAAGACCATCGTTGCGCGGCTGGAAGACTTCGGCTTCCTGGAGAAGATCGAGCCCAACACGCACATGGTGCCGCACGGCGACCGCTCGGGTGTGGTGATCGAACCCTTCCTGACCGATCAGTGGTATGTCGACTCGAAGACTCTGGCGCAGCCCGCCCTGGAGGCTGTGCGCTCGGGCACGACCACCTTCGTGCCGAAGACCTGGGAAAAGACCTATTACGAGTGGATGGAGAACATCCAGCCCTGGTGCATCTCGCGACAGCTCTGGTGGGGACACCAGATTCCGGCCTGGTATGGCCCGGACGGCAAGGTGTTCGTCGCCGAGACCGAAGAGGAAGCCGTCGGCAAGGCGCTTGGCTACTACGCCGAGCAGGAGGTCATCACGCCCGAACAGGGCCATGACATGGCGCTCGATCCTGCCTTGCGTGAAGGCTTCATCACCCGCGACGAGGATGTGCTCGACACCTGGTTCTCGTCGGCGCTGTGGCCGTTCTCGACGCTGGGCTGGCCGGACGACAGCAAGGATGTCGAGCGCTACTATCCGACCAGCGTGCTGGTGACCGGCTTCGACATCATCTTCTTCTGGGTCGCGCGAATGATGATGATGGGCCTGCACTTCATGAAGGAGGTGCCGTTTCCGACGATCTACATGCACGCGCTCGTCCGCGACGAGAAGGGCGCCAAGATGTCGAAGTCGAAAGGCAACGTCATCGATCCGCTGCACCTGATCGACGACTATGGCGCCGACGCGCTGCGCTTTACGCTGGCGGCGATGGCGGCACAGGGCCGCGACATCAAGCTGTCGACCCAGCGGGTCGAGGGCTACCGCAATTTTGCAACCAAGCTCTGGAACGCCTCGCGCTTCGCCGAAATGAACGAATGCGCATTGCCACTGGGGTTCGATCCGTCGACGGCAAAGGAAACGCTCAATCGCTGGATCGCTCATGAAACAGCAAACGCTGCACGCGAAGTGACCGACGCGATTCGCGCCTATCGTTTCAACGATGCCGCCGGCGCGATCTATCGCTTCGTCTGGAATGTGTATTGCGACTGGTATCTCGAACTTGCGAAGCCGGTGTTGACCGGGCCCGATGGCGAGGCGAAGGCCGAGACCCGGGCCATGGTGACCTGGGCGCGCGACGAGATCCTGAAGTTGCTGCATCCATTCATGCCATTCATCACCGAGGAGTTGTGGGCCGTCACCGGCACACGCGCGGGTCTGCTGGCGCTGACCGAATGGCCGCTCAAGCGGGATGAAACCGAAGCCGCGCTGCTGGCCGCCGCGGCCAGCGGTTTTCCGGAGACGGCTCCGCTGTTGCCGGCGACGGTGCCCGGCGATTCCATGGATCACTTGCGTGATGATGCTGCTGAAGCTGAAATCGGCTGGGTGGTCGATCTCATCACCGCGATCCGCTCGGTGCGCGCCGAGATGAACATTGCTCCCGCCACATTGACGCCGCTGCTGCTCGTGAACGCCTCCGCCGAGGCCAGGGGACGCGCGGAGCGCTGGGACGGCGTGATCAAGCGGTTGGCACGCCTGGCGGAGATTTCTTTCGCGGATCAGGTGCCGCAAGGGGCCGTGCAGCTCCTGGTGCGTGGCGAAGTGGCCGCGTTGCCTCTGAAGGGCGTGATCGATCTCGCCGCGGAGAAAGTCCGGCTGGACAAGGAAATGGCCAAGGTCGAGGCCGACATCAAGCGCGTGGACGCCAAGCTCGGCAATGCCGATTTCATGGCGCGTGCGCCGGAAGAGGTGGTCGACGAGCAGCGCGAGAAGCGCGACGAGGCGGAGGCCCGCAAGGCCAAGATTCTCGAAGCGCTCGAGCGCCTGAAGGGCGCAAGCTGAGCCATGCTCGATCACGTATCGTGGACCGTCTCGGACATTGCGACCGCTGAGCCGTTCTACGATGCGATCATGGCGGCGCTGGGCGTCGTCAAGGTCGGGCGCCGCGACGACTGGCTGGGCTATGGCGAACGGGCGCGGCCGGATCATCCGGAGCATGTCTACATCTCGATCCGCGGCGGTGGCCCAGTCGAGGATTGTTTCGGGCGCCACTGGTGTTTCAAGGCGGCGACGCGGGCGCAAGTCGATGCGTTCTGGCACGACGGCCTCGCGGCAGGAGGCCGCGACGATGGGGCCCCGGGGCTGCGTGCCTATCACCCGGCCTACTATGCGGCCTTCGTGCGCGACCCTGACGGCAACCGGCTCGAAGCCGTTTGCCATGTGCCGCCAGCCGCATAAGACGACGAGTTCAGCCGTCCTTGAACGGTTTGCTCAGGAAGCGTGATCCCTTCACGCCGTAGCGCCAGGGCAGGTCGACTGCCTTGGTGATGCCGATGCGAAGGCCGGTCACAATCTCCGGTTTTCCGGTGCGCGCATGCAAGGCAATCGGCGCCTGGTCGAGGGGGAGGCCGTTATGCCGGTCTGAAATCGCCAGGGCTTCGCACAGTTTGCCGGGACCGGAGCAGAGAGACTTCTCATCGTGCAGCCCGCGCCGCCGGCGCATTGCCGCGATGCCGTGGGTTGGCTCGAGCGCCCGGATCAGCACGGCGCTGGCGGAGCCGGCCTTCTCACAGACAAAATTGATGCACCAGTGGATGCCATAGGAGCGGTAGACGTAGGCGAACCCAGGCGGGCCGAACATCACCGCGGTGCGCGGGGTCGGCCCATTGTAGGAATGCGCGGCCGGCTCGCTCTGGTGATAGGCCTCGACCTCGACAATCAGCCCGCCGACCCCGTCGACCAGCAACGTGGTCCCGATCAGGTCGGGCGCGATCTCATGGACACTGCGGGCGAAAAAGCCGCGTTTCAGCGGGCGCCCCAGTGTCGGAACCGATGGGTTTTGAGGCATTTCAGAGCAAATGAGGAGGGCCGGGGTGGACTGTGGGGCGATTATGCTAAGGTGGACTCGCACAATAGCATGGCGCGGGCCGGTTGCGGCAAATCACTGGAGAGACTAGGTAAAGCTCTCGCAAAACAGGTCTTCGATGGTTGTTCTGATCGATACGGTTTCCGACAAGCAGATCCGTCCGCGGCATCCCGAAAAGGTCAACCGGCCGGACGCGCAGTCGCCGCCCAAGCCGGACTGGATCCGGGTACGGGCGCCGAATACGCGCGGCTACGCGGACACCCGCAAGATCGTCAAGGAAAACGGTCTGGTGACGGTCTGCGAAGAGGCTGGCTGTCCGAACATCGGTGAATGCTGGGACAAGAAGCACGCCACCTTCATGATCATGGGTGACACGTGCACCCGCGCTTGCGCTTTCTGCAACGTCAAGACCGGAATGCCCGGCAACCTCGATGCGCTGGAGCCCGAGCACGTGGCCGAAGCGGTGCGCAAGCTCGGCCTCGCGCATGTGGTGATCACCTCGGTCGACCGCGACGATCTCGCCGATGGCGGTGCGGAGCACTTCGCCCGCACCATTCGGGCCATCCGTGCGCAGTGCCCGTCCACGACCATCGAAATCCTGACGCCGGACTTTCTGCGCAAGGAAGGCGCTTTGCAGGTGGTGGTCGCGGCCAGACCCGATGTCTTCAATCACAATCTCGAAACCGTGCCGTCCGGCTACCTCACGGTGCGGCCGGGTGCGCGCTACTTCCATTCGATCCGGCTGTTGCAGCAGGTCAAGGAAATGGATCCCACGATCTTCACCAAGTCCGGCATCATGGTCGGGCTGGGCGAACAGCGGCACGAAGTGCTGCAGGTGATGGACGACCTGCGCTCCGCCGACGTCGACTTTCTGACCATCGGCCAGTACCTGCAGCCGACGCGAAAGCATCACGCGGTGATGCGTTATGTATCGCCGGACGAATTCAGCGGTTACGAGAAGGTTGCCTATACCAAGGGCTTCCTGATGGTGTCGGCGAGTCCGCTGACCCGCTCATCGCATCATGCCGGCGAGGATTTTGCCAGACTGAAGGCGGCGCGCGACGCGCGCGTTGCGACGTAAAACGTCGGACCGGAAGCATGCGGCGTGTCCTGGTGTTGGGGTCCTCGGGATCCGGAAAATCGACGTTTGCGCGGCGGCTGTCCGCGGCGACGCGGATTCCCATGGTCTCGCTCGATGCGCTGTACTGGCAACCTGGCTGGCGACCGGCGGATCCGTTCTCGTTTGAACGCCGCGTGACGGACGCCGCCAATGAGCCGACGTGGATCATGGACGGCAACTATCTCAGTCAGGGTGCGGGCGCGTTGCGCCGTGCGCTGGCGGATACGATCATCTGGTTCGATCTGCCGCGATGGGTCTGCATGACCGGGATCTTTCTCCGGATTGTCAGGACTTACGGCGAGGTGCGGCCAGAGATGGCAGCGGGCTGCCCGGAAAAGCTCGACCCCGAGTTCATCCGGTACGTCTGGGCCTATCGCCGGCAGCAACGCCCCAAACAGCTGGAATTTTTCAAGGGCTTGCGGCCGGACCAGACGTTCATTCGGTTCGCACGCCGCCGCGAGGCCGACCACTATCTTGCAAGCCAGGCTCCAGGCCTGGCCGCAGCCGGAGTGTAGGGTGCCGCAATTCACCAACAGACGCCGCGTCCAGCACACCGCGGGCCAGATGTTCGATCTGGTGTCCGATGTCGAGCGTTATCCGGAGTTCGTGCCGCTGTGCGAAGCGCTGAAGGTGCGCACCCGTACGGCGAAAGACGACGGCACCGAGGTCATCGTCGCCGACATGACGGTCTCGTTCAAGCTGGTGCGTGAACGGTTCACCAGCCGGGTCACGCTGGATCGTCCCAATCTCAAGATTCTGGTCGAATATCTGCAGGGCCCGTTCAGTCGCCTCGAGAACCGCTGGACCTTCGAGCCGAGTGGAGAAGCCGCCTGCAATGTCGGCTTCTTCATCGCCTATGAGTTCAAGAGCCGGATGCTGGCATTGCTCATGGGCGCGATGTTCGACGCCGCGTTCCAGCGCTTTGCCGCGGCTTTCGAGCGGCGCGCGGACGAGATCTATGGGCGGCAGCGCGCGGGCGCTTGATCTTGCTGGTTGGCCCGCGGGCCAGTTCCGTCAGCAGCCGCAGCGCCTCGATCACGGACAATTTCCGAACCACGCTGCGTCCGACAGCACCGAAACGCTTTTCGCGCGACACGATGCGACCGTCGCGCGCCGCCACGGCGAAATGCACCAGACCGACGGGCTTTCCCGGCGTCGCGCCGCCGGGGCCGGCGATTCCGGTGATGGAGACGGCGAGATCGACGTCGGCGGTTTCCAGCGCGCCGACCGCCATCGCAATCGCAGTTTCCTTGCTGACGGCCCCAAAGGTCTCCAGCGTCGAAGCCTTGACTCCGAGCATGATGCGTTTGGCGTCGTTGGAATAGGTGATGAAGCCGCGGTCCACCACGTCGGATGAGCCGGGAATCTCGGTCAACGCGCCGGCGACCAGGCCACCGGTGCAGGATTCCGCCGTCGCGACCGTCAGCTTTCGCATCCGGCACAGATCGAGCAGTGAACGGGAGAGGGCGCGGGGATCGCTGCTGGTCATCTCATGCGCTCCGGCTCCCGCGTTTCATCGTTGGCTGCTCGGTCCTGCCTAACCCAAATTACTCGGTCCAGGGCAGGCGCACGGTGGCGCTCGCGGTCGCCGCGATGCCTTCCTGACGCCCGGTGAAGCCGAGCCTTTCGCTGGTCGTCGCCTTCACGGCAACCCGCGACAGCGGCAGCCCGGTGATCTCGGCAATGCGCACGCGCATGGCGTCGCGCAACGGCCCGATCTTGGGGCTTTCGCAGATCATCGTCACTTCAAGGTGCGCCACGCGGCCGCCGCGGGCGGCGACGCGTTCCATCGCATAAATCAGGAATTTGTCGGATGCGGCGCCCTTCCACTGCGGATCGCTCGGCGGAAAGTGCGATCCGATGTCGCCGTCGGCCAATGCGCCGAGAATGGCATCGACCAGCGCGTGCAACCCGACGTCGCCGTCGGAATGGGCCAGGAAGCCGCGGTTGTAAGGCACCTTGACGCCGCACAGCATCACATGATCGCCGTCGCCGAAGGCGTGGACGTCGTAGCCGGTGCCGGTGCGGATGTCACCGAGCGCCGCGCCGAGACGGGCTTCCTCGCGCGCGAAATCTTCCGGTGTGGTGAGTTTCATGTTCGCAGCATCGCCTTCAAAGGTCGCGACCGTCAATCCCGCCCATTCGGCGAGTGCGGCATCATCGGTGAAATCGTCGCGTCCCTCGCGCGCAGCACGACGGTGAGCGTCGAGAATCACATCGAAACGAAACGCCTGCGGGGTCTGCGCGATGCGCAGCCGCGCACGATCAGGCGTCGCATCGACGTCGCCTGAATCATTGACCTGCTTGATCGTGTCGATGACGGCGACAACAGGGATCGCAGCGCCGGTCTTGCCGGCGGCATCGATGGCGCGCGCGATCACGGCCTCGGTGACGAAGGCGCGTGCCGCGTCGTGAATCAGCACGATCTCCGGCGGGTCGGCGGCGAGTGCCTCGAGCCCCGCGCACACCGATGCCTGGCGGGTGGCTCCGCCGCTCACGGCCGGACGATAGTGCAGGCCCTGCAAGGCCTGATCGAAGATCTCGGCGTCGTCCGGATTGCGCACCGGCTGGACCGCCCAGATGCCGGGATGGCGGCAGAAGGGCTCGGTTGCCCGGGCGATCACGGTCCGGCCGGCGATAGAGCGGTATTGTTTCGGTCCGCCGGCACCGGCCCGCAGGCCGCGGCCCGCGGCGACGATGATGGCAGCGGCTTTCGGTCGATTCGCCATGAAATTTCTGTCTTTAACGCGTGTTATTGGGACGGGGACTGCCGTGCAAGGGCGGTTTTCGGCCCTGCCCATAGCATGCCGGCGGGAAAAACAGCACGATTCAGTGGCAGTAATCCCGAATCCAGCGAAATTTCAGGACCCCCATGCAAATGGGTAAAACCCTCGCATTTTGCTGCGCTGCACTTGCAAAGTGAACAAAAAACTGGCTAAAGTGTAGGCAGGTCGCGGCTATGCCCAAAAAATACGCGACCTAACGGACCGCAATGCCGCGGCCAGTTGATGAAAATGAGAAGAGCTTTGTCAGGGCCATCAGTCACGGGTCTCGCACCATTGCAGTCTGCACCTCTCGCCGTTGGTGATATCGGCATTGCCAATCGGGTGCTGCTTGCGCCGATGTCCGGGATCACCGATGCACCGTTCCGCCGCATGGCCGCGGAGCTCGGCGCGGGGCTGGTTGTCTCCGAAATGACTGCGAGCGAGGACCTCGCTCAGGGGCTGCGCCGATCGCAGCTGCGCTGCGAGGCGGCCGGTATCGGTCCCCACGTCGTACAACTCGCCGGCTGTGAGGCGCGCTGGATGTCGGAAGGCGCCAAGATCGCGGCTGACGGTGGCGCCGACATCATCGACATCAATATGGGCTGTCCCGCACGTCATGTGACCGGCGGGCAGTCCGGCTCGGCGCTGATGCGCGATCTCGATCACGCGCTGACCCTCATCGAAGCCACCGTCGCGGCCGTGGATATTCCCGTCACGCTGAAGATGCGGTTGGGCTGGGACGATCGCTCGCTCAATGCGCCGGACCTGGCGCGCCGTGCGCAGGCCGCCGGCGTGCAGATGATCACCGTTCACGGCCGCACCCGCTGCCAGTTCTACAAGGGCGACGCCGACTGGCAGGCGGTCCGCGCGGTGCGCGACGCCACCAGTCTGCCGCTAGTGGTCAACGGCGATATCACCTCGTTTACGCGCGCGGTCGACGCCCTGAAACAATCCGGCGCCGACGCGGTGATGATCGGACGTGGCGCGCAGGGGCAGCCATGGCTGCCCGGCCAGATCGGGCGCCGGCTGCAGTCCGGGATCGCTGAACTGGCGCCGAAACTCGGCGTCCAGCTCAGCTACATCAGCCGGCTCTACGATGAATTGCTCACGCACTATGGTTTGCGGGTTGGGCTTCGCCATGCACGCAAGCACCTCGGGTGGGCGCTTGATGTCGCCGCGCAAACCAGCGCGGTGCCGATCGACGCGCTGAAGCACTGGCGCGGCGTGATCCTGACCGCGGAGGAGCCGGCAGTCGTGCAGCAGTCGCTGCAAGCCGCATTCGATGATTTCGCCTGGAGGTCCGCCGCATGAGTCTGGCCGCCGAAAACCGACCGCAGCGCCCACCGGACAGCGACGCCATTCTCAATGCGCTCCCGAATCCGGTGATGCTGATCGCGCCTGACGGAAAGATCGTTGATGCGAATATCGCCGCGGAAGCGTTCTTCGAAACGTCGATCCAGTTGCTGCAGCGCCAGTCGCTGAAGGAATTGGTCCCGTTCGGAAGTCCGCTGCTGGCGCTGATCGATCAGGTTCGCCAAAGCAACTCGCCAGTGAACGAGTACAAGGTCGATCTCGGGACACCGCGGATGGGCGGCGACCGGCAGGTCGACCTGCATGTCGCCCCGCTCAACGAGCGGCCCGGCCATATTGTGGTGATGCTGCAGGAGCGCAGCATCGCCGACAAGATGGATCGGCAGCTCACCCATCGCAGCGCCGCGCGCTCGGTGATCGCGTTGGCGGCGATGCTCGCGCACGAGATCAAGAATCCGCTGTCGGGCATCCGCGGCGCCGCGCAGTTGCTGGAGCAGGCGGCGTCTCCCGAGGACCGCACGCTGACCCGGTTGATCTGCGACGAGGCTGACCGGATCGTCACCCTGGTGGACCGCATGGAGGTGTTCGGCGACGAACGTCCGGTGACCCGCGGTCCGGTCAACATTCATTCGGTGCTCGATCACGTCAAGCGGCTGGCACAGTCCGGCTTTGCGCGCGAGATCAAGTTTGTCGAGGACTACGATCCGTCGCTGCCGCCGGTGCTGGCGAACCAGGATCAGCTGATCCAGGTGTTTCTCAATCTGGTGAAGAACGCCGCTGAGGCTGTCATGGACATGGGCAACGATGCCGAAATCCAGTTGACGACGGCGTTTCGCCCCGGTGTCCGGCTATCGATCCCCGGCAAGAAATCGCGCGTGTCGCTGCCGCTCGAATTCTGCGTCAAGGACAATGGTCCGGGTGTGCCCGAAGACCTGATGCCGAATCTGTTCGATCCGTTCGTCACTACCAAGCCCACCGGAAGCGGACTGGGGCTTGCCCTGGTCGCCAAGATCGTCGGCGACCATGGCGGCATCATCGAGTGTGAATCAGTGCCACGGAAAACCACCTTCCGCGTGCTGCTGCCGATGTTCAATGAAACCAAGAACAACCATCACAATAGCAATCGCGACGACGAACCGGGAGCGTCGTCGCATGCCTCACCACGTGCGAAATGAGCACCAAGTTCAAGATGAGGAATTGAGATGCCCGTAGGTAGCATTCTGGTCGCCGACGACGATACCGCAATCCGCACGGTATTGAATCAGGCGCTGTCACGCGCCGGATATGAGGTGCGCCTGACTGGCAATGCCGCGACGCTGTGGCGCTGGGTCAGCCAGGGCGAGGGCGACCTTGTCATTACCGACGTGGTGATGCCCGACGAAAATGCTTTCGATCTGCTGCCGCGGATCAAGAAGATGCGGCCCAATCTGCCGGTCATCGTGATGAGCGCCCAGAACACCTTCATGACCGCGATCCGTGCATCGGAGCGGGGCGCCTACGAATACCTGCCGAAGCCGTTCGACTTGAAGGAGCTGATCGCCATCGTCGGGCGGGCGCTGGCCGAGCCGAAGGAACGCGCAGCGCATCATCCCGACGAAAACGAGTTCGATTCGATTCCGCTGGTCGGCCGCTCGCCGGCGATGCAGGAGATCTACCGGGTGCTGGCGCGCCTGATGCAGACCGACCTCACGGTGATGATTTCCGGCGAGTCCGGCACCGGCAAGGAACTGGTGGCGCGCGCGCTGCACGACTACGGCAAACGGCGCAACGGCCCGTTCGTCGCCGTGAACATGGCCGCCATTCCGCGCGATCTCATCGAATCCGAACTGTTCGGCCACGAGCGCGGCGCCTTCACCGGCGCCAACACCCGCGCCACCGGCCGCTTCGAGCAGGCCGAAGGCGGCACGCTGTTTCTCGACGAAATCGGCGACATGCCGATGGAGGCCCAGACCCGGTTGCTGCGGGTGCTGCAGCAGGGCGAGTACACCACGGTCGGTGGCCGGACCCCGATCAAGACCGACGTCCGCATCGTGGCCGCCAGCAACAAGGATCTGCGGATCCTGATCCAGCAGGGCCTGTTCCGCGAGGATCTGTTCTTCCGGCTCAATGTCGTGCCGCTGCGGCTGCCGCCGCTGCGCGAACGCATCGAGGATCTGCCCGACCTGATCCGGCACTTTTTTGCATTGGCCGAGAAGGACGGGCTGCCGCCGAAAAAGCTCGATGCGCAGGCGCTGGAGCGCATGAAGCAGCATCGCTGGCCAGGCAATGTGCGCGAACTGGAAAACCTGGCCCGGCGGCTGGCGGCTCTTTACCCGCAAGATGTGATTACCGGTTCGGTCATTGAGGGCGAGCTGGCGCCGCCTGCGGTCGCATCCGGAAACGGGGCGCCCCAGGGCGTGGAGAATCTGGGGGGCGCTGTCGAAATGTACCTGGCGTCCCACTTCGCGGGCTTCCCCAACGGCATGCCGCCTCCGGGGCTCTACCACCGGATTCTCCGGGAAATCGAGGTCCCGCTGCTGACCGCGGCCCTGGCGGTTACCCGCGGCAACCAGATCAGGGCGGCCGATCTGCTGGGGCTGAACCGCAACACGCTTCGGAAGAAGATCAGGGATCTGGACATTCAGGTGTACCGGACCGGGAGTTAAGCGAGGCCTCGCGCTCCATTAGGGTGGGGACAATCCCCCGAACGGCCCCTCCGGCGCTCTGCCCGGAGGTTTCCGGGGCTGTACATGCCGTGGAAATGTCGTAATTGAGCAACATTGTTGTATCGTTGCATCAGTTGATTGCGGCCGCTGCTCGGATTGACCCCTTAGCCAAACGTATTGTTGGCCACACACACCCTAGAAATGACCAGCGCAGAGACGTCGGCCCCAACGTTTGATCCGTCGTTCACAGAACCGCGTGGCTGGTCGCTGCGCCGGCTGCTGGTGCCGTTGGCGGTGGGCATTGCGCTGCTCTCGGCCTGCCTGACCTTCGTTATCCTGACCGAGCTGACGCCGATCCGGGCCACCGACAAGGTCGTGAAGACCTTCCTGGCGATCAATGCCGGCACCGTCCTGATGCTGGTAGCGATCATTGTCCGCGAAATCTGGAAGGTGGTGCAGGCGCGCAGGCGGGGACGGGCGGCTGCCCGGCTGCATGTCCA
>JBGMOD010000040.1:0-2228 GCA_041424235.1 Hyphomicrobiales bacterium | reverse complement strand
GCCAGCGCAGCTGGGGCGTGCCGATCCCGTTCTTCCTGCACAAGGATTCGGGCGAGCTGCACCCGCGCACCATGGAGATCCTCGACCAGGCCGCCGACATCGTCGAGAAGGGCGGCATCGAGGCCTGGAGCCGCGTCACCGTCGAAGACATCCTGGGCGCCGAAGACGCACCGAACTACACCAAGAGCACCGACATCCTCGAGGTGTGGTTCGACTCGGGCTCGACCTTCTAGCACGTGCTGCGCGGCACGCACCCCAACGTGCACCACGAGACCGGCCCCGAAGCCGACCTGTACCTCGAAGGCCATGACCAGCACCGCGGCTGGTTCCATTCGTCGCTGCTGATCGCCTGCATGCTGGAAGACCGCGCACCGTACAAGGGCCTGCTCACGCACGGCTTCACGGTGGATGCCAAGGGCATCAAGATGAGCAAGTCGCTCAAGAACGGCATCGACCCGCAGGAAATCAGCAGCAAGCTGGGCTCGGAAATCATCCGCCTGTGGGTGGCTGCGAGCGACTACTCGGGCGACATCGCGGGCGATGACAAGATCCTTGCGCGCGTCGTCGATGCCTACCGCCGCATCCGCAACACGCTGCGCTTCCTGATGGCGAACACCAGCGACTTCGACATCGCGAAGGACGCGGTGCCGCTCGACCAGCTGTTCGAGATCGACCGCTACGCGATGTCGCGCGCGGCGCAGTTCCAGGCCGAGATCCTTGCGCACTACAAGGTGTACGAGTTCCATCCGGTGGTGGCCAAGCTGCAGATCTACTGCTCGGAAGACCTGGGCGGCTTCTACCTCGACATCCTGAAGGACCGCCTCTACACGACGGCTCCGGGCTCGCTCGCGCGCCGCAGTGCGCAGACGGCGCTGTGGCACATCTCGCAAGCCATGCTGCGCTGGATGGCGCCGTTCCTGAGCTTCACGGCCGAAGAGGCGTGGAAGTTCGTGGGCACCGGCAAGCCGGGCGAATCGATCTTTGCGCAGACGTACAGCCAGTTCGCGGCCCCCGACGAAGCCCTGCTCGCCAAGTGGAGCCGCGTCCGCGAGATCCGCGATGCGGTCAACAAGAACATCGAAGCGGTGCGCGCCGAAGGCAAGGTCGGATCGTCGCTGCAGGCCAATCTGCAGTTGACGGCACCGGCCGACGACTTCGCGCTCTTGGGCTCGCTGGGCGACGACCTGAAGTTCGTCTTCATCACCTCCGCGATCGAGCTGGCCGCTGGCGAAGCGCTGTCGACGGTGGTGACGCCGAGCACCGCACAGAAGTGCGACCGCTGCTGGCACTACCGTGACGACGTGGGCCACGACCCGGCCCATCCGACGATTTGCGGGCGCTGCACGAGCAACCTGTTCGGCGCCGGCGAATCGCGGAGCTTTGCCTGATGGCGGCCGCGCGCTCCGCATCGGCATCGCGTTCGCGCGGTGGCAGCCTGGGCATCTGGCCCTGGCTGGGGCTGGCGCTGATCATCGTGATGATCGACCAGTTCACCAAGACGCTGATCCTGGGTTACTACAAGGTCGGTGACTGGACCTACGTCACGAGCTTCTTCAATGTCGTGCGGGCGCACAACACGGGGGCGGCGTTTTCGTTCCTGGCAGATCACTCGGGGTGGCAGCGCTGGTTCTTCACGGCCATTGGCGTGGGCGCTGCGATATTCATCGTCTGGATGCTGAGGTCGCACGCGGGGCAGAAGCTGTTCTCCTTCTCCATGGCTTGCATTCTGGGCGGGGCCATCGGCAACGTGGTCGACCGGATGATGCATGGCTACGTGGTGGACTTTCTGAGCTTTCATCTGGGGAACTGGTACTTCCCGGCGTTCAACGCTGCCGACAGCGCGATTACTTTGGGTGCGATCTGTTTGATCGTTGATGAGATTCGTCGCGTTCGGCGCGGCAAGTAGTCTTCTTTTTGGGCGGCGCCCGGTAGGCGGTACGGCGCGGCCAGCCCCGCTGTGCCGGCCGCTTGCTTCCCTGCGGTGCTCGCGTTTCGCGGGGTCTCGCAGAACTCGCTTCGCTCAAACAGCTGCGAGCCCTGATCCGCGAAACGCTGCGCTCCTCGGCGGCCCAGAGGGGCTGACTGCGCCGTACCGCGTACCGGGCGCTGGCCGTGACGTTGGTGCCGTCGGCCCTGTCCTCAGCGCCATGAACAACGACGACTTCAGCGCCCAAGATAGACCTCGATCACGCGCTCGTCGGCCTGCACTTCATCGAGCGTGCCTTGTG
>JBGMOD010000039.1:0-2242 GCA_041424235.1 Hyphomicrobiales bacterium | reverse complement strand
CGGGTCATCATCTTGCCGTCGGTCTTCTGCGCGTCCGGGCGCACGATGATGCGGCCCTGGAACACCGAATGCCCACGGTCCTCGAGCACCGAGCGGAACACCTCGCGGCTCGCGCAATGCGGCACCGCGTGATCGACCAGCAGCGTGGTGTCGCCATGGCGGCGGCCGCCCAGCAGATTGACGCCGTTGGTCGCGAGCTCGCTGCCCTCACCCGCGAAGGTGATGAAGCCCTGGTAACGGCTGACACTGCCGCCGCGGGTCAGGTTGAAGGTGTTGAGCTTGGCCTTCCCGCCGAGTCGGAAAAATCCGGTCGTGATGTTGGCCGCATCCAGCGCGTCCTCCATCAGGCGGACATGCTGAAGCTCGGCGCCGTCACCGACACTGACGATCACGGCATCATGCACCTGATAGGCGGTGGCGCCCTCGGCCGCGATGAAACTCTCGACCAAGGTCGCGCGAGCGCCCTTGCCGACAGTCAGCTGCGAGCGGGTGAACGCGGCGGCCCCCGACCGGGTCGCGACATGAACGACATGCACGGGCTTTGCGAGCACCGCTCCGTCCGCCACCGCGACGACGACGCCGTCGGTCGCCATGGCGGTGTTGAGCGAAATCATGGCGTCCGACGCCACGCCGGCTTTCAGGATCTCGCCCGACGTCTCCAGCACCTCGCGCAGCGCCTGCACGCGCAAGCCGGCTTCGAGCGCGGCGATATCCGACAGCTGCGGAGCAAACACCCCGTCGACCAGGACGAGTTTTTGCGTCCCATCGAAGCCGAGCGATTTCACCGCCGCGGCGGCACGTGCGAACGCGGCCTGATCGGGAGCCTCGGCCAGCGGCGCGACCTCGCGCAGCAGCACGCGCAGATCGGTGTATTTCCATTCCTCGACGCGCCGGTGCGGCAGGCCCTGCCGCGCAAACGCATCGAACGCCTTCTGCCGCGTCTCGGCAACGGCGCCCGTTCCGGGCAAACGGCTGCGAGCTGCGGCGAACACTTCGCCCAGCGACCGTTCCATATTCGATTTCACCAAAGCGACATTCATGATCGGCTCACTTACGCGGCGACGTCTTCGAACTGGGCGTAACCCGACGCTTCCAGTTCGAGCGCCAGTTCCTTGCCGCCACTCTTCACCACCCGGCCCTTCGACATCACGTGCACGACGTCCGGAACGATGTAGTTCAGCAGCCGCTGATAGTGCGTGATCACGACCATCGCACGGTCCTTCGAGCGCAACGCGTTGACGCCGTCGGCGGCGATGCGCAGCGCGTCGATGTCCAGCCCCGAATCCATCTCGTCGAGGATGCACAGGCTCGGCTCGAACAGCGCCATCTGCAGCACTTCGTTGCGCTTCTTCTCACCACCCGAGAACCCGACATTGACGCCACGGCGCAGCATGTCCTGCGGGATGTTGAGACGGCTTGCGACCTCGCGCACCTTCTTCAGGAAGTCGGGTGTCGAAAACTCGCTCTCGCCACGCGCCTTGCGCTGTGCATTCAGCGCGGTGCGCAGGAACGTCATGGTGGCGACACCGGGAATCTCGACCGGATACTGGAACGCCAGGAACACGCCCTTGGCGGCGCGCTCGTCCGGCGCCATCTCCAGCACGTCTTCGCCGTTGAACAGGATCTCGCCGCCGGTGACCTCATAGCCCGGCTTGCCGGCGATGACGTGGCTCAGGGTGGATTTGCCGGAGCCGTTCGGGCCCATGATGGCATGAACCTCGCCCTTGTTCACGGTCAGCGACAGGCCATGGAGGATCTCGCGTTCCTCGACACGAACCTGCAGATTTTTCACTTCAAGCAACGACATCAGTCTGCCTTTCTCGAATTCTTGGGGGATCCCCACCGCCAGCTCCAGGTCCCGTCGGTCTTTTGCTGACCGACGAAACCCATCACGCCGGTGGCGACGGCAATCACGGCTGCCGCAGACAGCCAGGTGGACAACGTATTGTTATGGTGGGACAGACGCACGACCGCGGCCAGGACCACAGCGATATACACCACCACGATCGCCCACCCCTCCCAGGTGATGGGCGTCGCTCCGTAGCCATACGCTTTGGGTCTGAACCAGAACCTGCTCACGGCTATCCTACGCTTCCTTCCAGCGAGATCGAGATCAGCTTCTGCGCCTCGACCGCGAACTCCATCGGCAATTGCTGCAGCACATCCTTGACGAAGCCGTTGACGACCAGCGCCACGGCCTCTTCCTGCGACAGGCCGCGCTGCACGCAATAGAACAGCATGT
>JBGMOD010000038.1:0-17483 GCA_041424235.1 Hyphomicrobiales bacterium | reverse complement strand
GGCTCGGAGAAGCCCTGGCACCACCAGTCGTCGAGATTGGCGATGCGCGGCAGGTAATATTTCTTCTGCTCTTCGTTGCCGAAGGTGTAGATCACCGGCCCGACCATATTGACACCGAACGGCAGCGGCGGCGGCGCCGGCGCGATCTGCAATTCTTCAAGGAAGATGTATTGCTGCGCCGGCGTCCAGCCGGTGCCGCCATACGCCTTGGGCCAATGCGGCACGGCCCAGCCCTTCTTGTTGAGGATGCGCTGCCAGCTCACCAGATCGTCCTTGCTGGTGTGGCGGCCTTCCAGAAGCTTCTGGCGCACGGCCGGCGGCACGCTCTCCTTGAAGAAGGCGCGGACTTCGTCGCGGAACGCCAGTTCTTCCTTGCTGAAGCTGAGATCCATCGGACTCTCCCTGATTCAAAAGACGGTTATCTTGAAACCATTGGCGCGCGCGGCCCGAAAAACCGCGCGCGCAAAAAATGCGATTACTGAACGATCTCGAACAGGCCGGCCGAGCCCATGCCGCCGCCGACGCACATGGTGACCACGCCGTACTTTGCCTTGCGGCGACGGCCTTCGATCAGCAGGTGGCCGGTGAGACGGGCACCGGTCATGCCGTAGGGGTGGCCGACCGCAATCGAACCGCCATTGACGTTGAGCTTTTCCGGGTCAATGCCAAGCTTGTCGCGGCAATAAAGCACCTGCACCGCGAACGCTTCATTCAGCTCCCACAGATCGATGTCCTCGATCTTCAGGCCGTGGCGCTTGAGCAGACGCGGGATCGCGTAGACCGGGCCGATGCCCATCTCATCCGGCTCGCAGCCGGCCGAGACGAAGCCGCGGAAGATGCCGAGCGGCTTCAGGCCGCGCTTGGCCGCTTCCCTGTCGCTCATGATCACCGTGGCGCTGGCACCATCCGACAGCTGGCTGGCGTTACCGGCGGTGATGAAGCCACCCTCGCGGACCGCCTTGAGGCCGGCGAGACCTTCAGCGGTGGTTTCCGGACGCGGGCCCTCATCCTTCGACAGCGTGATCTCCTTGAAGGAGATGGCGCCGGTCGCCTTGTCGGCCACGCCCATGGTGGTCTTGATGGCAGCGATCTCGTCGTTGAACTTGCCGCCCTGCTGCGCCGCCGCGGTACGGCGCTGGCTTTCCAGCGAATACTCGTCCTGCTTCTCACGCGAGATGCCATAGCGCTTCGACACCACTTCCGCGGTGTCGAGCATGGCCATGTAGACATCGGACTTGATCTTCATCAATTCCGGATCGACAGCGTGGAACTTGTTGATGTGATCGTTCTGCACCAGGCTGATCGATTCGCCGCCGCCGCCGACAGCGATCTCGACGCCGTCGAAAATCACCGAACGTGCGGCAAGCGCAATCGCCTGCAGACCGGATGCACACTGCCGGTCGATGGTGGTGCCGCCGACGGTGACGGGAAGACCGGCGCGCAGCGCCGCCTTGCGGGCGATGTTGCCGCCGGTGGCGCCCTGCTGCATCGCGGCGCCCATCACCACATCTTCGATCTCCTTGGGATCGACCTTGGCGCGGGCGACGGCCTCGCCGATCGCGTGGCCGAGCAGGGTCGCGCCTTCGGTGTTGTTGAGCGCGCCGCGATAGGCCTTGCCGATCGGGGTGCGGGCGGTGGAGACGATCACTGCATCGGTCATGATGGATTACCTTGTTGCTGCGGATTGCGAGGAAGTGGAATTTTGCTGGGAGCGTAACTCATGGCGGGACAGTTTGCCGACAGTCGTCCGCGGCAATTGGTCCCGGAACTCAAGCGCGGCGGGCAATTCGTGCTTGCCGATCTTGCCCGCAAGAAAGCCCCGGAGGTCGTCGAGGGTGAACGGCGCGACACCGGCCTTCAGGGTGACGAAGGCCTTCGCCGCCTCGCCGCGATACTGATCCGGCACGCCCAGCACGATCACTTCATGCACGGCGGGATGCTCATAGATCGCCTGCTCGATCATCTGCGGATAGACGTTGAAGCCGCCGGAGATGATCATGTCCTTCTTGCGGTCGACCAAGTAGAAATACCCGTCGGCGTCCATGTAGCCGATGTCACCGGTCAGGAAACGATCACCGACGAAGGCCTCCGCAGTCTCCTTCTCACGGTTCCAGTAGCCCTTGGTGACGTTCGGCCCACGAATGCGGATTTCACCGGTCTCACCGACCGGCAGCACACGCGTGGGATCGCCGAGCGCGACCACGTCGATCTCGATGCCGGGCAGCATCAGGCCGATCGATCCCGGCTTGTCGGGACCGGTGGTCGGATGTCCCGTGCCGGGCGAGCAGGTTTCGGTCATGCCCCAGCCGCTGCGCAGCTTCATGCCGGTCTTGCGCTCGAAGATCTTCGCAACTTCGACCGGCAGCGGTGCGCCGCCCGATCCGCAGGATGCCAGCGACGACAAATCGCGCGTGTCGAGGTCCGGCAGATTGGCGATCGCGATCCACATGGTCGGCACGCCGGGGAAACTCGTGGCACGCTTGACCTCGATGTCGCGCATCACCGCCTCGACGTCGAAACGCTGGTGCAGGGAGATCAGGTCACCGTTCTTGAGGTTGCGCAGCAGGATCACCGTCAGCGCATAGATGTGAAACAGTGGCAGCACGCAGATCACGCGCTCGATGGTGTTGCGTTCGGCCTTCGCCTTGGCGCCCCAGACATCGTAGATCCCGACCGCCGAGGTCAGATTCTTGTGCGTCAGCATCGCGCCCTTCGGCAGGCCTGTGGTGCCGCCGGTGTATTGCAGCAACGCGACGTCCTCGGGCTCCACCTGCGGCCACTCCGCCGGCGGCGCCGTCCCGGAGACGAAATCGCCGAAGGTGACGATGGCATCGCCTTGCGGATACGGCGCCCGCGCATTACCGACATCGCCCCAGCGCTCGTCCTCGCAGACGATCAGACGATCGATCAGGCCCTTGTCGAGAAACTTCAGCGCCGTCGGCAGCAGCGCGGCGAGATTGCTGGTGACCAGAACCCGCGCGCCGCTGTCGCTGAGCTTGTGCGACAGTGCCCGCTCGCCGTCGAGCGGGCTCAGATGCACGATCCGGGCGCCGGCCTTCAGGCCTCCGAAGAAGTTGACGGGATGATCCGGCGAATTGCCGAGGAACAGCGCGATGGCGCTGTTCTTGCCATAACCTGCGCGCAGGAAGGCGCTTGCGGCGACATCGACCATGCCGCCGAGTTCAACGAAGCTGATGGGCTGGTCGCGAAACTCGATCGCGGGCCGTGCACCATAGTCCACAGCCGCCTGCGCCAGCAGGCCCGGCAGCGTGCCGAAGGGAATCGGCGCGCTCCAGCGTACCCCGTCCGGGTAGTACGTCTCTCCGGGATAAGCCATGGTCAGGCCGCCTTGCCAGCTCCCTTGGCGTAGGAGGCAAACGTCTCGCCGCTCTCGGCGAGTTGCTTCAACAGCGGCGCCGGTTCCAGCGACGGATCGTTGGTCTGCTTGGCGTAGAACGACAGACGCTCGGCGATGTGCTTGAGGCCGACCTGGTCGGCATAGAACATCGGACCGCCGCGATAGATCGGCCAGCCATAACCATAGAGCCAGATCACGTCGATGTCGCTGGGACGAGCCGCGATCTTCTCCGCAAGGATGCGGGCGCCCTCATTGATCATCGGATACATCATGCGTTCGAGGATCTCATCGTCGGTCACTTCACGGCGCTTGATGCCCAGGCGCGCGCAGGTTTCGTCGATCAGCTTCTCGACCTCCGGATCCGGCAGCGGCGCGCGCGAGCCGCTCTCGTACTTGTAATAGCCCTTGCCGGTCTTCTGGCCGAAGCGGCCGGCCTCGCACAACGCATCGGCGATTTCCGACTTGATGCCGCGGTCCTTGCGCGACCGCCAGCCGATATCGAGCCCGGCGAGATCGCCCATGGCGAACGGGCCCATCGGCATGCCGAACTTGGTGACGACGGCGTCGACCTGCTGCGGCAATGCGCCCTCGAACAGCAGCTTCTCGGCCTGCTTGCCGCGAGCGGCGAGCATGCGATTGCCGACAAAGCCGTCGCAGACGCCGACCACGGCCGGCACCTTGGCGATGCGCTTGGCGATCGCGACCGCGGTGGTCAATGCATCCGGCGCGGTCTTTTCGGCGCGGACGATTTCGCACAGCTTCATCACGTTGGCCGGGCTGAAAAAGTGCATGCCCAGCACGTCCTGCGGACGCTTGGTGACCGCGGCGATCTCATTGATATTGAGATACGAGGTGTTGCTGGCCAGCACGGCGCCGGGCTTGGCATGCTGATCGAGCTTGGTGAACACCTCTTTCTTGATCGCCATGGTTTCGAACACGGCTTCGATCACAAGGTCCGCGTCCTTGACGTTTTCCAGACCCACCACACCGGTGATCAGGCCCATGCGCTTGGCCGGCGCATCGGCGGGAATGCCGCCGCGTGCGGCGGTCGCCTCGTAATTCTTCTGCATCACGCCCAGGCCACGCTTGAGCTGCTCGTCGCCGGTCTCGATCAGGGTGACCGGGATGCCGGCATTGGCGAACGACATGGCGATGCCGCCGCCCATGGTGCCGGCGCCGATGATGGCAACGCGCTCCACCTTGCGCGGCTTGGTGCCCTCGGGAACGCCGGCGATTTTCGCCGCTTCACGCTCGGAGAAGAAGGCGTAGCGCTGGGCCTTGGACTGATCACCGGCCACCAGCTTCAAGAAGCTCTCGCGCTCCTTTTTCAGCGCCTCGTCGAACGGCGTATCCAGTGTCCAGCCTACCGCCTCGGCGCAGGCCAGCGGCGCTTCCAGGCCGCGGTTACGTTTATTTGCCGCAGCCGCCGCATTGGTGAAGATCGAACGGTCGGCCTTCGCCGCCGCGAGCTTGCTGTCGTCGTCGCGCAGCTTGCGCAGCGGGCGCTTCTCCGCCAGCACCTTGCGTGCGAACGCCTCGCCGCCGGACGCCGGTCCCTCGACAATCTCCTCGATCAGGCCGCTCTTCAGCGCCTCGGCCGCACCGATCGGATCGCCGGTCACCACCATCTTGACGCCGAGCTCGGGACCGACCGCGCGCGGCAGCCGCTGCGTGCCGCCGGCGCCGGGCAGCAGGCCCAGCTTCACCTCGGGCAGGCCGAGCTTGGCATCCTTGGTGGCGACGCGGAAGTGACATCCGAGCGCAACTTCGAGGCCGCCGCCGAGCGCGGTGCCATGGATCGCGGCGATCACGGGCTTCGGGCAGTTCTCGATGTCGGCAATCACTTCCCCGAGACCCGGCGGCTTCGGCGGCTTGCCGAATTCGGTGATGTCGGCGCCGGCGATGAAGGTGCGTCCCGCGCAGGTGAGCACGATGGCCTGCACCTGCGGATCGCTGCCCGCGCTCTTGATCGCTTCGCTGATGCCGGCACGAACCGCGGCACTGAGAGCATTCACCGGAGGGCTGTCGACCGTGACAATGGCAACCACATCGTGACGTTCCACCTTCACCACTTCACTCACGCTGCTCTCCTTGATCGTTCGTTTCTGTTGTCGGTTTGGTGCTGGTTTTCCCGCCTGTGCGACAAACAGTCTCGTGTTTCGCACTGCGGAATTTAATTTCACACCTTGACACGGAGGGTTATTTTGAAGAGCGTCCGTTGTCAACGAGGGGCGGTACGGCAAGTTTGCATGAAGCGATTGTTTTGAATGAAGCGAGTTGCGAAGAAAAGCGCGACCGATCGCAATTTTGTCGTCGCGCTGTCGCGGGGGCTTGAGGTTCTGCGTGCGTTCCGCCCCAATGATGGCCTTCTGGGCAATCAGGAAATCGCCGCCCGCACCAATCTGCCGAAGCCGACGATTTCACGGTTGACCTACACGCTGACGCGGCTGGGATACCTGACACAAGTTCCAAGGTTCGAAAAATACCAGCTCACCCCCGCGGCGATGGCGCTGGGATATTCCGCCTTGGCCAATCTGGGCATCCGGCATTTGTCCGATCCTTTCCGTGACAAGCTGATGCGGGAGACCGGCGGCGCCGTGGCGATCGGCGCCCGCGACCGCCTGAGCATGATCTATTTCGGGCAAAGCCGCAGCGATCTCACGGTCGGCGTGTTGCTCGATGTCGGCTCGCGCGTTCCGATAGCGACCACGGCGATGGGGCGTGCCTATTTGTTGGCGTTGCCTGACGACGAGCGAACTGCATTATTACGCCAGATTCGCGAGAGCGTCGGCAACCGCTGGCCGAAAATCAAAGAGGGCATCGAACGCGCCGGAGAGATGGTGGCCAAGCACGGCTTCGCGATCTCGGCCGGAGAATGGCATAGCGATATCCACGCCGCTGGCGTGGCACTCAATCTGAACGATGGAACCGGCCCCTACGCATTCAATTGCGGGGCGCCGGCATTCAAGTTCTCGGAAGACAAACTGTTGAACGATATTGGACCACGTTTGCTGGCGATGGTAAAAAATATCGAAAAAGCAATGACCGGACGTCCCAACCTGGGACGAACGGACATAACGAACAACAGCAAGAAACCAAAATCGGGAGGGAAGATTGCGCGTTTGGTTGAGGGGATCGGCTAGCGATCGCGAGAGCAGTGATCGGCCCGATGTGACGATGACGCCAGGCGAGAGCTGCGCGGCATGACGCAGGCGGAGCTGGTGCAGGGACAGACAGCTTCGGTTGCTCCCCTGCTCTCCGTGCGTGACGTCAGCGTCACGTTCGGAGGCATCATTGCGTTGAACGGCGTGTCGTTCGACATGCGCAAGGGCCATATTCTCGGTTTGATCGGACCGAATGGCGCCGGCAAGACTACGCTGTTCAATTGTCTGAGCCGCCTCTATCAGCCGAGCCGCGGCGATATCCTGATGGAGGGGCGCACGATCCTCAATCAGCAGCCGCATCGGATTCCGGATATCGGCATCGGACGGACCTTTCAGAACGTCGCGCTGTTCCAGAATCTGTCGGTGCTCGACAATATCCGCATCGGCGCGCACTCGCGCACCAAAAGCGATGTGGTCAGCGATATGCTGAAGCTGCCCTGGGTCCGGCGCGAGGAAAAATCCCTGGACAAGCGCGTCAAGGACATCGCCGATTATCTCGATCTGATGGATGTCGGCGACCAGAAGGTCGCGGGGCTGCCGTTCGGCACCCAGAAGCGGGTCGAACTCGGACGCGCGCTGGCCGCCGAGCCGAAGATCCTGCTGCTCGACGAACCGGCAGGCGGGTTGAACCATGAAGAGGTCTATGCGCTCGGCGACCTCATTCGCCGGATCCGCGACCAGCGCGACATCACGGTGCTGCTGGTGGAACATCACATGGGCCTCGTGATGTCGATCGCCGACCATGTGGTCGCGCTCAATTTCGGCAAGAAGCTTGCGGAAGGCACGCCCGCCCAGGTGCAGTCTGACCCGGCAGTGATCAAGGCTTACCTGGGGAGCAAAGACTCATGAGCGCGATGCTCGATATCCAGGATTTGCGCGCCTATTACGGCCAGGTGCAGGCGCTGCACGGCCTGCAGTTCAGCCTCAATGAAGGCAGCGTCACCACGCTGCTCGGCGCCAACGGCGCCGGCAAGACCACCACCCTGCGTTCGATCTGCAACATGATCCGTTCGACCGGCACGATCCGGTTCGACGGCAAGCCGCTGAGCGGCAAGTCGACGGAAAGCATCGTCAAGCTCGGCATTGCGCATGTGCCACAGGGTCGCGGCACCTTCACCCGCATGACGGTGGAGGAAAACCTGCAGCTCGGTGCCATCACCCGCGGCGACACCAAAGGGATCGCCAGTGACATCGAGCGCATGTACGGGCACTTCCCCAAGCTCAAGGAGCGCTCCAACCAGCAGGCCGGAACGCTGTCCGGCGGCGAACAGCAGATGCTCGCGGTCGCCCGCGCGCTGATGCTGCGCCCGCGCCTGATGCTGCTGGACGAACCCTCGTTCGGCTTGGCGCCGCTGATCGTGCGCGACCTGTTCGGAATTCTCGGCAAGATCAACCGGGAGGACAAGGTCACGATCCTGGTGGTCGAACAGAATGCGCAGCTCGCGCTGGAGATCGCCAAACAGGCCTATGTCATCGAGACCGGCCGCATCGTCATGTCCGGTGACGCGAAAGAGATCGCCGACAACGAAGACATCCGCAAATCCTACCTGGGTTATTGAGGAGACCGGCCATGGAGCTATTTACCAACCAGGTCCTGGCTGGCATCGCCACGGGTGCGATCTACGCCTGCATGGCGCTCGCCGTCGTGATGATCTACCAGGCGATCGACCACCTGAATTTCGCCCAGGGCGAAATGGCGATGTTCTCGACCTTCATTGCCTGGCAGCTGATTCAGTGGGGCGTGCCGTACTGGGTGGCCTTCGTGCTGACGCTGGCGATCTCGTTCGCCGGCGGCATCATCATCGAGCGCGCCCTGTTCAAGCCGCTCGCCAATGCACCGATCCTGACCCATGTTGCCGGTTTCATCGCGCTGTTCGCCATCATCAACAGCGTCGCCGGATTGACCTGGGACTTTACCATCAAGCAGTTCCCCTCGCCGTTCGGATCGCGGCCGTTTCTTGGCAGCCAGCTGATCTCGACCCACCAGGCCGGCATGATCGGCGTGACCATCGTGCTGCTGCTGCTGCTCTATATCTTCTTCCGTTTCACCCGGATTGGCCTCGCAATGCGCGCCGCCGCATCGCTGCCTGAATCGGCCCGGCTGGTCGGCATCAATGTCGGCTGGATGATCGCGCTGGGATGGGGCATGGCCTCCGCAATCGGCGCCATCGCCGGCATGCTGATCGCACCGATCGTGTTCCTCGAACCCAACATGATGGGCGGCGTGCTGCTGTACGGCTTCGCCTCGGCGGTGCTTGGCGGCCTCACCAGCCCGTTCGGCGCCGTGATCGGCGGCTTCCTGGTCGGCATCTTCGAGAACCTGGTCGGCACCTACATCCCCGGCGTCGGCAACGAACTGAAGCTGCCGATCGCGCTGGCGCTGATCGTCACCGTGCTTGTCGTGAAACCCAACGGCCTGTTCGGCCGTGCCGTCGTTCAGCGAGTTTGACCATGACCGCACTCCAGGAAACCGTGACCGAAGCCCCGGCCGTCAGCGTCCCGTCGAAGAAGTCGATGACGGTGAGCCTCACCGCATCGCTGATCATGTTGGCGCTGATGCTGATCGTCCCGCTGTTCGTGAAGAACTTCGTGATCTTCCAGCTGACCATGCTGCTGGTCTATGCCATCGCGATCATCGCGCTCAATCTCTTGACCGGCGGCAGCGGCCAGTTCTCGCTGGGGCAGAGCGCGTTCTATGCGCTCGGCGCCTACACCTCGGCGATCCTGATGGAGCATGGCGACATCAACTACGTGCTGACGCTACCGGTCTCGGGCCTCGTCTGCTTCATCTTCGGCTTCCTGTTCGGACTGCCGGCGCTGCGGCTGAGCGGCGTCTATCTGGCGCTGGCGACCTTCGCGCTGGCCACGGCCATGCCGCAGATGCTCAAATTGGGCGTGTTCGAGCACTGGACCGGCGGCGTGCAGGGCCTGGTCATCACCAAGCCGGACGCGCCGTTCGGCCTCCCGATGTCACAGGACATGTGGCTGTATTACTTTACGCTGGCCGTCGGGTTGCTGATCTACATCGCCTCGGTCAACCTGCTGAACTCGCGCTCCGGACGCGCGATGATGGCGATCCGGGACAACCAGATCGCCGCATCCGCACTCGGCGTCAACCTGTCGCTCTACAAGACGCTGGCGTTCGGCATCAGCGCGGCCTTCACCGGCATCGCCGGCGCGCTCGGCGCCATCGTGGTGCAGTTCGTGGCGCCGGACGGCTACACCATCCAGCTCGCGATCGCGATCTTCCTCGGCATGGTGGTCGGCGGCGTCGGCTGGCTGCCGGGCTCGCTGTTCGGAGCCGCCTTCATCGTGTTCGTGCCGAACATCGCCGAGAGCATCTCCAAGGGCCTGTCGGGCGCGGTGTTCGGCGTGCTGCTGATCATCATCATCTTCCTGGTCCCGCACGGGGCACGGCAGGTTGCGTACTATCTGGAAGCTAGCTTTAAAAAACTCATCAAAGCTTAAGGAGCACTCGAGACGATGACTAAGCGTTCCACCCTTATCGGCATGTCGGCGGCGATCGCCGCCCTGGCGCTCACCAGCAGCGCGGCCCTCGCACAGAAGAAGTACGACACCGGCGCATCCGACACCGAGATCAAGATCGGCAACATCATGCCCTACAGCGGTCCTGCGTCCGCTTACGGCGTGATCGGCAAGATGGAAGCCGCCTACTTCAACATGATCAACGAGCAGGGTGGCATCAACGGCCGCAAGATCAATTTCATCACCTATGACGACGGCTACAGCCCGCCCAAGGCGGTAGAGCAGGCCCGCAAGCTGGTAGAAAGCGACGAAGTGCTGTTCGTGTTCGGCCCGCTCGGCACGCCGTCGAATTCGGCGATCCAGAAGTACATGAATGCGAAGAAGGTGCCGCAGCTGTTCGTCGCCACCGGCGCCACCAAGTTCGGCGAGTCGAAGGACTTCCCCTGGACCATGGGCTGGCAGCCCGCGTACCAGAGCGAGGGCCGCATCTATGCCAAGTATCTGCTGAGCACGAAGCCCGACGCCAAGATCGCGATCATGTATCAGAACGACGACTTCGGCAAAGACCTGCTGAAGGGTATCAAGGACGGCCTCGGTGCCAAGGCTGCGTCGATGATCATCGCTGAAGACAGCTATGAGGTGTCCGAACCGACCATCGATTCGCACATCGTCAAGCTGAAGGCGACCGGCGCGGATACCTTCATGAGCCTCACCACGCCGAAGTTCTCCGCTCAGGCCATCAAGAAGGTCGCGGAGCTCGGCTGGAAGCCGACATATGTGCAGAGCAACGTCGGCGCCTCCGTGGGCAGCGTGCTCAAGCCGGCAGGTTTCGAGAACGCTCAGGAGATGCTCACCGCCGCTTACGCCAAGGATGGCGCCGATTCGCAGTGGGACAATGACGAGGGCATGAAGAAATTCTATGCTTTCCTCGCCAAGTATGCGCCTGATGCTAACCGGACCGATGCCTCGGTGGTCTATGGCTACGGCCAGGCCCAGACCGTGATCCAGGTGCTCAAGCAGGCCGGTGACAACCTGACCCGCGAAAACATCATGAAGCAGGCGGCCAGCCTCAAGGACTTCACGCCGGACACCCTGCTGCCGGGCGTCAAGATCAACACCAGCGCCACCGACTTCTATCCGATCGAGCAGCTTCAGATGGCGAAGTTCAAGGGCGAGAAGTGGGAGCTGTTCGGCCCGATCATCAACGGCGAAGTCGGCGGGTAACACCTTCCGGTTGTACCTGCGACAATCTTGCTGACTAAAGTTCAAGCCCCTTGCGACCTTGTCGCCGGGGGCTTTTTCTTGAAGGCCGTTGCCAGAGGGTGTTCAATATCGACGAGAAATCCGCAGAGGTTTCCAAGAACAACCACAAGACACATCGACCAAAACAACAGGGAGAAACCGAATGTCTTTCGTCACACGACGGCTGGCGGTGTTTTCGACCGCCCTTGCCGTGGCTGCTGCCAGCAGCAGCGCGGCGCTCGCGCAGAAGAAATACGATCCCGGCGCGACCGACACAGAAATCAAGATCGGCAACATCATGCCCTACAGCGGACCGGCCTCCGCGTATGGCGTCATCGGCAAGACCGAGGACGCTTATTTCCGCAAGATCAACGCCGCCGGCGGCATCAACGGCCGCAAGATCAGCTTCATTTCCTATGACGATGCCTACAGTCCGCCGAAGGCGGTCGAGCAGGCGCGCAAGCTGGTCGAGAGCGACGAAGCCCTGATCGTTTTCAACCCGCTGGGCACGCCATCCAACTCCGCGATCCAGAAGTACATGAACGCCAAAAAAGTACCGCAGCTGTTCGTGGCGACCGGCGCGACCAAGTGGAACGACCCGAAGGAATTTCCCTGGACCATGGGCTGGCAGCCCAACTACCAGGCCGAGACGCGCATCTACGCCAAGTACATCCTGAAGGAAAAGCCCGACGCCAGGATCGCCGTGCTCTACCAGAACGATGATTACGGCAAGGATTACCTGAAGGGACTGAAGGATGGCCTCGGCGCCAAGGCCGCCTCGATGATCATCATCGAGGAGCCTTATGAAGTGTCCGAGCCGACCATCGATTCCCACATCGTCAAGCTGAAATCGCTCAATGCCGATGTCTTCGTCAACATCACCACGCCGAAGTTCGCGGCCCAGGCCATCAAGAAGGTCGGTGAACTCGGCTGGAAACCGCTGCACTTCCTCAACAACGTCAGCGCCTCGATCGGCAGCGTCATCAAGCCGGCCGGCTTCGAGAACGCACAGGACATCATCTCCGTCGCCTACCTCCAGGACGCCCTCGATCCGCAATGGAAGAACGATCCCGGCATGAAGGCATTCGACGACTTCCTCGCCAAGGATTTCCCCGAGGGCAACCGGGCCGACGCATCCGTCATGGTCGGCTTCAACGTGGCCCAGACCCTGGTGCAGGTGCTGAAGCAATGCGGCGACAACCTCACCCGCGAGAACGTGATGAAGCAGGCCGCCAGCCTCAAGGACTTCAGGTCCACCAACCTGCTGCCCGGCATCACCATCAACACCAGCGCCACCGACTTCGCCCCGATCGAGCAAGTGCAGTTGCAGAAGTTGAAGGGCGAGAAATGGGAACTGTTCGGCCCCGTGCTTAGCGGCGAGGTCGGCGGCTAGCTCACACGGCTCTTTCGCCTTCCGGCGACCCTCGGCAACAATCCCGTTGCCGGGGGCTTTTTTTGCTGGCATCCGCGAAACACCTTCTAATCGGCCGTTTAAACCGCGCCCTGTTGGAACGCCCGAAATACTGCTATTGATCCCCCCGCGCCGACCAGCGCGCCAAAAAAATCCAACGTTTTGAATGGGGAACCAGGGAAAGCGCGGATACGCGTTTTTCAATCCGGAACAGGATGGATACCGTTTCCACCGCGCGCCTTGTGAGAGGCGCGACTGAGAGAACATGCGATAAACAGCGAATGACCGATCACCGCCCCCTGCTCCGCTCGATTTTCGATGCCGCCGTTGCCGCCGCTCATCCCGATCGCGTGCTGGCCCAGCACCTGCCGCCTGCCCCTAAGGGACGCGTGATCTGCCTCGCCGCCGGCAAGGCCGCTGCTGCGCTGGCCGCTGCCGCGGAAGTCCATTATCTCGACCGTCTCGGGCTCGATCCGTTACGGCTCTCGGGGCTGGCCACCACCCGGCACGGCCACGGCGTTCCGACGCGGCGCATCAAGGTGATCGAGGCCGGCCATCCGGTCCCGGACGAAGCCGGATTGCGGGCGGCCGACGAAACCCTGAAGCTCGCCGCCACGGCGACCGCGGACGACCTCGTGCTGGTGCTGATTTCCGGCGGCGGTTCGGCGAACTGGATCGCCCCGGTCGAGGGCGTGTCGTTCGCCCAGAAGCAACAGGTCAACAAGGCGCTGCTGCGCTCGGGCGCACCGATCGGCGACATGAACACGGTGCGCAAGCATCTCTCCCGCATCAAGGGCGGCCGCCTCGCCCGCGCCGCTCATCCGGCGGAGATCATCACGCTCGGCATTTCCGATGTCCCCCATGACGATCCAGCCGTCATCGCATCGGGACCGACCGTGCCCGACACCACCACGCTGGCGGACGCCCGCGCCATCATCGCGCATTACAACCTTGCCGTTGACGACGCGGTTCGCCGGGCATTGGACGATCCCCGCAACGAAAGCTGCAAGCCGGACGATCCGGCCTTCGCGCGCGCAAGCTTCGCATTGATCGGCCGTCCCAGGGACTCGATCGATGCCGCAGCGCGTGCGATCGAGCAGGCTGGGTACGAGGTGATCGACCTTGGCGCCGATCTCGAGGGCGAGGCCCGCACGGTTGCGGCCGGCCACGCCGAGATGGCGCTCAAAGCCCGCGCCGAGGGCCAGAAACTGGCGATTCTGTCCGGCGGCGAATTGACTGTCACGGTGAAGGGCAACGGCCGCGGCGGTCCCAACCAGGAATATGCCCTGGCGCTGGCGGCGAAATTCGCCGACACCAAGGGCATCGCGGCGATTGCCGCGGATACCGACGGCGCCGACGGCGGGGCCGGCTCACCGACCGATCCGGCCGGCGCGATGATCGATCAGAGAACGTTCGACGCCATGCGTGCGCTCAAACTCGACCCGGTCGCTTATCTCGAGAACAACGATGCGACAGGCTTCTTCGAGAAGACCGGCGATCTCCTGATCACCGGCCCGACCCTGACCAACGTCAACGACGTCCGGGTGATCCTGGTCGACAAGATCTGACAGGACGTTGGTCAACCCAGCACGTCATTCCGGGGCACCGCAAAGCGAACCCGGAATCTTGAATTCTCCATCTGCTGCGGCTTCGAGATTCCGGATAGCCGCTACGCGGCTTCCGGAATGACGCCCAACTTGCAGGATGGCCGCCGCCAGCAGACCGCTCAAAACTGCGAGAGCTTGTCCAGCATCCTCAGCAGCGCCGTGCGATCGGCGGGGCCCAGCAGCGCATTGAGCCGTTCCTCATGCTTGGTCGCGACCAGGCGCTTGGCACGCGCCAGAACCGCGCGGCCCTTGTCGGTCAGCATCACGATATGCGAGCGCCGGTCCTGGGTGGAGCGCACGCGCGTGCACAGCTCGCGGCTCTCCAGCCCGTCCAGCATCGACACGAAGTTCGGGCGCAGGATGCCGAGCGCGGTGGCGATTTCGGTCTGGTTGCGGCCGGGGTTTCGTTCCAGCAGGATCAGCACCGAGAACTGCGCCGGGGTCAGTTGCAGCGGCTCAACGCACCGGATGAAGTCTTCGAAAATCCGCAGCTGCGCCCGCTTGAACTGGTAGCCGAGCAGTTCGGACAGCTCGCCGAGCTCGAGCGGCAGGGCGTCCGCCTCAACGGCCGGCTTGCGGGCCGCGGCCCCCTTTGCACCGGAAGAACCTGCTGTCCTGGAAACGGCCATGCCCCGACCTGCCAAATATCTCGTTGAAAGAGCAACGACCTTCGAAAGACCAATGGTCTCGTTTGCGGGAGGAGCGCTAAACGTTCGGTGCGCGATCCGCCACGCTTGTGATTATATCTAATAATTGTTATGGAGTATATCAAATAGCGGCAGCGGACATCAACCGCGCCCGACTTTATCACTGCTGATGAGATGGTCACGCAGCGCCGGCCCGGACGCACGGTCGACGCTCAAGGGGGATGCGTAATCTTGGATAGCACAATCCTGCTGTTCCTGCTCCAGGACGGCATCACCAATGGCGCGATCTACGCTCTGCTCGGCCTCGGGCTGGTGCTGGTGTTTGCCGTCACCCGGGTGATCCTGATCCCGCAGGGCGAGTTCATCACCTATGGCGCGCTGACCTATGCCACGCTGTCCGCGGGCAAGATGCCGGGAACGGCACGGCTCGCGCTGGCCATGGGCGTCATCGCCTTTTGCTTCGACCTGTTCGTCGCCCGCAAGGCGCTGCGGCCCAAACAGATTGCGCGCTCTTTCGCCATCAACGTCATCCTGCCGCTGCTGATCTTCGGGCTGACCACGCTGGTCGTGGGCCGCCCCAGCAACATGACCGTGAACTTCCTGCTGTCGCTGGTGATCGTCGCCCCGATCGGGCTCTATCTCTATCGCATTGCCTATCAACCGATCGCCCATGCCTCGGTGCTGGTGCTGCTGATCGCCTCGGTCGGCGTGCATCTGGCCATGCAGGGGCTCGGGCTCGTGTTCTTCGGTGCTGAGGGCCTGCGGGCGCCACCGATCGCCGACCTCGCCTTCGCGCTCGGGCCGATGCGGATCACCGGCCAGAATCTCGCCGTTTACGGCATCGCGCTGGCGCTGATCGTCGGCCTGTGGCTGTTCTTCGGCCACACCCTTTACGGTAAGGCACTGCGCGCCACCGCAGTCAACCGGCTTGGCGCCCGGCTGGTCGGCATCCGCACCACTCTATCGGGCCAGATTGCCTTCCTGCTGGCCGCCGTGATCGGTGCGATCTCGGGCATCCTGATCGTGCCGATGACCACGATCTATTACGACAGCGGTTTCCTGATCGGGCTGAAAGGCTTCGTCGCCGCCATCATCGGCGGACTGGGCAGCTATCCGGTCACCGCCGCTGCGGCACTGCTGGTGGGAATCGTCGAGGCGTTCTCGTCGTTCTACGCCAGCGACTACAAGGAGGTCATCGTCTTCACGCTGATCATTCCCGTGCTGATGCTGCGCTCGCTCTCGGCGCCCGCCGTCGAAGAAGAGAAGGACTGATCGCCATGATGCAGCGATGGCCCATTCTCGCATTCGCGCTGGTGATGGCGGCGCTTCCCCTCGTGCCCGGCATGCCGCCGTTCTGGATCGTGCTGCTGGACAATATCGGCCTTGCCGCCCTGGTGGCGATGGGGCTGGTGCTGCTGACCGGCGTCGGCGGCCTGACGTCGTTCGGCCAGGCCGCGTTCTGCGGCTTCGGCGCCTACACCACTGCCGTGCTGACCACCACCTACGGCCTCTCCCCGTGGCTGACACTGCCGCTGTCGCTGCTGGTCAGCGGCCTCGCCGCCGTCCTGCTCGGCATCATCACGGTGCGGCTGTCGGGCCACTACCTGCCGCTCGGCACCATCGCCTGGGGCCTGAGCCTGTTCTACCTGTTCAGCAAGCTTGAGTTCCTGGGGCGCAACGACGGCATCTCCAGCGTTCCGCCGCTGTCGATCGGTCCGATGAAAATGATGGACGCCGGAACGATCTACTATGTGATCTGGGCCGGCGTGATCATCGCGGGCCTCCTGACGTTGAACCTGTTGGACTCGCGCACCGGACGTGCCATCCGCGCCCTGCGCCGCGGCCATGTCGCAGCCGAAGCGTTCGGCGTGCAGACCGCGCGCGCCAAACTCCTGGTGTTCATCTATGCCGCGGTGCTGGCCGGGCTCTCCGGCTGGCTCTATGCCCACTTCCTGCGCGCGGTGAACCCGACGCCGTTCGGCGCCCAGGCCGGCATCGAATACCTGTTCATCGCCGTCGTCGGCGGCGCCGGTTATGTCTGGGGCGCGGTGCTCGGCGCCGGCATCGTTGTGGTGCTCAAGGAAGTCCTGCAGAGCTACCTGCCGTTCCTGTTCGGCGAAGGCCAGCTCGAGACGGTTGTGTTCGGCCTGCTGCTGGTGACGCTGCTGCAGGTCGCGCCGGCCGGTGTCTGGCCGCAGCTCGCGGCGCTGTGGCCATTCGCGCCGCCGCGCAAACGGCCCGAACCCGCCGCAGCCCTGCCGGTTCGCCCGCATACGGAAAATACCAGTTCGACGCTGCTGCGGCTGGAAGGCGCACGCAAGCAGTTCGGCGGCGTGATTGCCGTCAACGACGTCAGCTTCGAGGTTCACGGCAAGGAAATCGTCGCCCTGATCGGCCCCAATGGCGCCGGCAAGAGCACGACCTTCAACCTGATCACCGGCGTGCTGACCTCCACAGCCGGCAAGATCTCGCTGTTCGGCCGCCCCATCGTCGACACGCCGCCGCAGGACATCGCCCGGCTCGGCGTCGCCCGCACCTTCCAGCACGTCAAGCTGGTGCCCGACATGA
>JBGMOD010000037.1:0-2258 GCA_041424235.1 Hyphomicrobiales bacterium | reverse complement strand
CGTATAAGGGCATCAATTGCTTCTGGCTGTGGCTCTGCGCCGAAAGCGCCGGCTACCATTCGCGCACCTGGATGACCTACAAGCAGTCACAGGCGTTGGGCGGCCAAGTCCGCGAAGGCGAGCGGTCGCAAATCGCCATCTTCTACAAATCCTACAGTAAGACCGTGGAGTCACCCGTCACTGGCGATGCCACGGACGAACTGCGCCGCGTGCTGCGATCCTATGCCGTCTTCAATGCCGACCAGATTGAGGGGCTGCCGGAGAAGTTTTATCCATGCCCCGTCAGCGTCGTCGCTCCCGACGACGAGCTACCGGATCGCGCGCAGCGCTTCCTCGATGCCCTTCCGGCGAGGGTTCACCAGCGCGGCGATCGCGCCTTCTACGACCGCGTTGCCGACAGCATCACGATGCCGCCCGTCGCGTTGTTTTCTACCCGCGCGTATTTCGCTTCGACGTTGGCGCATGAGGCAGGGCATTGGACCGGCCATCCTGACCGGCTCGACCGGGAGTTCGGCAGGAAATTCGGCGACAACGCCTATGCTTTCGAAGAGCTTTGCGCCGAGATGACGTCCGCCCTGCTCGGCGCGGATCTTGGCCTCCCGACCGCCCATATCGACGATCATGCAGCGTATATCGGCTCGTGGCTCGCGGTGCTGCGCAAGGATTCCCGCGCCATCATGACGGCTGCCGCAAAAGCCGAAGCGGCGGCCGCCTTTCTGCTCCGCGCAACGGGCCTCGCCACGTCGGATGAAGCCAAGGAACAGATCCGTGAAGCAGCATGATCGCGGCGATCGCCCGCCCCGACCCCGGCGCCTCCCGCCGGTTCGCCGTAGCGTTCCGCTGCCGCAAGGAGGGGGGAGGAGAGGACGCCTTCGGCCTTTTGAGCGCGCCAGAGCGCTCAGAAGGAGGCTCCCATGTTCTACGATACGCTCTACCGCCACAATCAGGCCCTTTCCCCCGCCGGCCTGGACCATCTGCCGGCGGCGCTCCACGCCCTCAACGCCGCCGTCGACGACTGTCAGCGTGCTGGCAAGCCTGTTGCCAGCGACGCGGCAACCCTTCTCCTCATCCGCCATCTGGCAGACGTTGCCGAACGCGATGCGCCCAGCGCGGCCGCCCTTCGCCTTCGTTGCGAAGCAGATCGCCTGGCGGTCGACGCCGCACCAGCGCTACTCGACATTGCCGGAAAGAGCGTCGGCGGAAACTATCACGCCAAACGGACCTTCCACTATCAGGCGCGCCGCGCGCTTACACGTCTCGTGACGGCAATCGGCCTCGACATGGACGACGCCCGTATCAACACCATCCTGGGGGCCGATCACGAAGACGGCACGACGGAGCTGCGCCACGCGGAACTCGCCGTTCGCGTGGTCCCGCGCGGCTTTCTTCCGGACAGCGAGGTCTCGATCAGCCGCTGTCGTGACGGGCAGGAGATCGGCAAGCCCCACCGCGCGCCGATCATCGAGTTAGTCGACGTGGCCGCGTTCCAGCGCCGGCTTGCCGGCATGCTCGGCGATATCGGCGCGGTGCGTTTCGCGGCTGCCGCCTGAACCCCGCAATAGCAGGAGATCTCTCATGGGTTGGCTCTTCATGCGCGATATGGGTGGCTACGCCACTCCGCGCTCCTATCTCGACAACCAGTTCACCTATGCGCACGCGGACCATCGTCTCACGGTTCTCGCGTCTTCGATGGTCGGATCGACCTATTACGCGGCGTGCGAACGGATCGAGGCATCCGGCGCTCGGGCCGTCTTCGCCGTCGTGTGCCTGACCAGACAAAGCACCGGCGCGCGCGACGGCTGCACGTTCGGCTACAAAGACATGACGGAAACGATGGGACCATGCGAAAGCGACTGCCCTGCTGCCATTCTCGATGAACTGACCGAGACCGACAACGCCTATGCCTCCGAATGGCGCGCACGCTGCCGTGCCAACCTTGTTCGCCGCAAGCTAGAACGCGCGAAGCCGGTCCCGAAGCCGGGACAGACCATCGTCTTCGACGAGTCCAACCGTTTCAATGACGGCCAGGATCGCGCCCGCTTCACGGTCATTGCCAATCCGAGGGGCAAGGCCCCGCTATTTCGCGATCCCATAACCGGCGCCGTGTGCCGGATTACAAAGCTCAGGACGCGCGCATACCGGCTTATCAACCCGGCCATCGTCCCGAAGGATCCGACCGATGGTTGAGCGCGCGCCGGTGATCGCGGCCTGGGGTGCGGGGGTCGATTCCACCGCCATGATCATCGAGCTCGTCGAAC
>JBGMOD010000036.1:0-2264 GCA_041424235.1 Hyphomicrobiales bacterium | reverse complement strand
CGTCGGCATTGACCACGAGATAATGCGGACGACCGTCCGACTGCTTGGGCATGAACGACCATTTGAGGCCGGTGGCGAAACCGGCGCCGCCGCGGCCGCGCAGGCCGGAGGCTTTCATCTCGTTGACGACCCAGTCGCGGCCCTTGTCCAGGATCGCCTTGGTGCCGTCCCATGCGCCACGCGAACGGGCGCCCTCGAGGCCCCAATCGTGCACGCCGTAGAGATTCCTGAAGATGCGGTCCTTGTCGTCCAGCATCACACCTTATCCTTCAAAGCGGTATCGGTCGGAGCGGCATCCTTCAGCGAGGTCTGCCCGCTGCTTGGCGCAGCAAACTGGCGGCCGGTCTGCGAGCCCGGCTTCGGCGGCGTCCCGGCGGCAAAGCCGTCCAGCACCTTGTTGAAGCTCTCAACCGTCAGGTCTTCGTAGGTATCCTTCCAGATCATCATCATCGGCGCATTCACGCAGGCGCCGAGGCACTCCACCTCCTCCCAGCTGAAGTCGCCGTCAGCGGAGAGATGGAACGGATCGTGATGGATGCGATGCCTGCAGGCCTCGATGATGGCGCCCGCGCCACGCAGCTGGCACGGCGTGGTGCCGCACACCTGGACGTGGGCCTTCTTGCCCACCGGCTGCAACTGGAACATGGTGTAGAAGGTCGCCACTTCCAGCACGCGGACATACGGCATGGCCAGCAGATCGGCGACCGCGCGGATCGCCGGCTCCGACACCCAGCCTGCATGCTGCTCCTGCACCTTCCACAGGATCGGAATCACGGCGGAGGCCTGGCGGCCTTCCGGATACTTCGCGATCTGCGCCCTCGCCCACGCCAGATTTTCCGGCGTGAATTCGAAACTTGCGGGCTGCAGCTCTTTTGGTGCCAGGCGACGAACGGACATCGGCTTCAGTCTCTCAATGAACGCTGCGCCCTGCGCGGGCGTTCAGGTGATGGAAACGGTCTTCCCAGAACGCGCTCGAGGTCGCGAATACATTGTAGCCAATGTTGCGCGCGGTCTTGATGCGATCCAGGATCGAAAGTTCGGTCACGGTCTCGAACCGGTTGCTGACCGGATCGTGCACGATCAGCTTGAGCGGCGTGTGATCGAGGATATAGCGCGATACCGTGTGTGCGCGATCGGAGCCGTGCTCCTCGCACAGGATCACGGTATCAGCCTGCAGCAGCCGTGTACCGCCCTTGATGGCTTCGATCTCGACGCCTTCGACGTCGAGCTTGACCAGATAACGCCCTGTCGCGGCGACCTTGCCGTCATCGATCAGGTTGTCCAGCGCCAGCACCGGCACGTCCTCGCCGTCCGCGTCCGCAGCGCCCGCGATGCTGAACGCCTCGTGCTTGGTGCCCGACAGTCGCGCGGTGCCGCGTGTCGCGCCGATCGCGCAGTTCAGCACCTCGAAGCGGTTGCCGTTGAGCCGCGCATTATTGGCGAGCTTGGTGAAATTCTTCGACGACGGTTCGATCGCGATCGATTTGTGCGCGCCGAACGGCGCGCTCGACACCAGCACCGACCAGTAGCCGTAGTTGGCGCCGCAATCGATCAGCGTGTAATCGACGTCGCGCGAATCCTGGAACAGCAGCTCGAGCTCGTTCTCGTAGCAGACCGAGCGATTGAGCAGCTTGCTCCAGTAACCGTCGCCATAAGGAAACGCGAAGATTGCATCCGCATTGAGCTTCATCGCGATGTCGCGCTCCGGCAGCGTCTTGCGCAGCAGGTTGGCGCACATCTGGTAGCCGCGATGCGCAAACAGCGACGACACCTTCGAACCCGCGATCAGTGTCAGCGCGGCAAAATGCTCCCACGCGTTCGCCCCCTCGAGGACGCCCGTCATCCGGTCGTACTGGATGGGAGCCTGCGCCATCAGCGATCGACCTCACCGAACACGATGTCGAGCGAACCGAGGATCGCAGAGACGTCCGCGAGCAGATGCCCCTTGCAGATGAAGTCCATCGCCTGCAGATGCGCGAAGCCCGGCGCGCGGATCTTGCACTTGTAGGGCTTGTTGGTGCCGTCGGAGACGAGATAGACGCCGAACTCGCCCTTGGGCGCTTCCACGGCGGCGTAGACTTCGCCCTCGGGCACGTGAACGCCTTCGGTGTAGAGCTTGAAATGATGAATCAGCGATTCCATCGAACGCTTCATCTGGCCACGGCGCGGCGGCGTGATCTTGTTGTCCTCAATCACCACGGGACCCTGTCCGTCCGGCGCGCGCAGCTTTTCGATGCACTGCTTCATGATGCGCACCGACTGGC
>JBGMOD010000035.1:0-17681 GCA_041424235.1 Hyphomicrobiales bacterium | reverse complement strand
CGCCGATGCAGGGCTATCTTGCCTGCTGCCAGGCGCTACGCACCCTCGACCAGCGCGCAATGCTGCCGCGGATCAGGAATCAGACGCTGGTGATCGCCGGCCGCAACGACCCGGCGACGCCGCTCGCCGCCGGAGAATTCATCCGCAGCCAGATTCCCGGCGCCAGCCTGACCATTCTCGATGCCGCCCACATCTCGAACGTCGAGCAGCAGCACGCCTTCACCGAAGCGGTGGTCGGCTTCCTGACCCAACGTTAAAGGGAGAAACGTGATGGACGACACGCAACGCCGCGACAATGGCGACGCCCAACGACGCAAGGTGCTGGGCAACGCCTGGGTCGACAAATCGTCCGCCGGACGCAATGCGTTCAATGCGGACTTCCTCGATCTGATCACGCGTTATGCGTGGGGCGAGATCTGGACCCGGCCCCACTTCGAGCAACGCACCCGCCGCGTGCTGGTGATCGGCACCATGGTGGCACTGGGACAATGGGATGAATTCCGCCTGCATGTGCGCGCGGCGCTGGCCGAGGGCGGCTTCACGCCCGACGACATCAAGGAGATCCTGCTGCAGCAAGCGATCTATTGCGGCGTGCCCGCAGCCAATCATGCCACCAAGGAAGCGGCTTCGGTGATGAAGGAGCTGGGGCTGCTTTAGAGCGGATGTGTCGGAGCATGCGTGATGCTCAGCCTCAAACATTCCCCCACCACTGTCATCACCGGGCTTGTCCCGGTGATCTCGCTTAGGGGCGCAGTGCGTCCCTGGTCGGGGTTGCCGGGACAAGCCCGGCAACGACAAGAAAAGGTGATCCCGTCGCGATAAGGTCGCTTCCAATCACATCGCCGGCTGCAGCACAAGCTTGTCGCCCTCACCCGCAATGACACTCCAGTCATACAGCATCGGCACCATCTTCGCGGCCGCCCACAACGGATGCTGATCGGCATGATGCGGGCTTGCCTGGTGCCCCGAGGCGCCGTGGAACACCACCCAGGTGCTGTTGTTCCAGTTGCCGACATCGAACACATAACGTGCGACGGCGCCATAGGACGCCGTGAGCCCCGACGACGCCCAGTAACAGCCATTCACCATGACGGTGTCGTTGTCGCCGCCAACCGGAAGCCCCGGCGGTTCGAGCTGCGCGGCGGCTTGCGGAAACGCCGCAGTCAGCGGATGCGCCAGGCGCACGTGATGCAGCTCCGACCAGGTTTTTCCGTCATCGATCTTGGCGGCACGCTCCAGCGCCGTCGACAGGGCCCGATCCCAATCCCAGCCGCCGAGCAGCGCGGTATCGTCGTTGCGCAGCAATGACGGCAGCGCCCACCAGACCTGGTTGAGCGGTACGATGCCCGGCGCGACCTGCGCCAGCGGATCGTCGGTGACGGCGCTCAAGCCGGATCGCTTGAGCAGGATGCGAGCGAGTTCAAGCCGCGTGCGCGCATAGGCAGCGGCTGCCTTTGACTCCGCCGACATCCGCCCGTCCCAGCCGATGATGAGATCGCGCAACGCGGCCGCCGGCCCTTCGAGGGTCAGCAACCGGCTGAGGCGATCGATGAATTCAAGCGCCGTCAGGCTGAGCGTGTCGGCATGGATGCCGCTCATGTCCTCGGCGGTTGCGGCCGGGAGTTCTGCAAGGCGATCGGCGATGCGCCGCGCACGGTACGAGGGATGGCAATCGGTACAGAGATAATCCGGATGATCGTCGGCGACGATACGGTTGTTCGCCGTCACCAGGAATCCGGCCTCTGGATCGAAGGTGCGCGGCATGTCCTCCCATGGGATCGATCCCTGCCACTCATAGTCTCCGGTCCATCCCGGCACCGGCAGCCAGCCATTGAGCCTCGGGCGCCGCGGCACGATGGCGCGGATGAGATTGCCGATCCGCCCGGTGGTATCGGCAGCAACCAGATTGTGGTCGATCAGCCCCCAACCCCGCGTCGCCGCATAAAGCGTATCGACGCATTTGGCCTTCAGCATCGGCAGCAGGCAGTCGAACGAAAGATCGAGCTCGGCAAACTGCACCGAGCGCAGCGTCAGCGCCGCTCCCTTGCGCGGATCGCCGGCGATCACCGGGCCATGATGGGTGGCGACAACATCGACCTCGACATCCGGTCCGCCGCGCACCGCGATGCGCTCATGACGGATGCTGGTGTCGCGCCATTCGTTCCTGAACAGGTATTGCGAGCCGTCGGCTCTGAATTTGTCGACAAACAGATCGTGGATGTCCACGAAAGCGTGGGTCACGCAATAGGCGACGTGGCCATTGTGGGCGAAATGCGGAAACGCCGGCACGCCGGGCACCGACAAGCCGATGGCGTCGAAAGCGTCGCAGGCCAGGTGGCCTTGTGAATACAGGCTCGGCATCTCGAAGGCGCGGTGCGGATCGCCCGCCAGCAAGGGCCGGCCGGTTGCCGTGCGCGAGGGCGACACCGCCCAGTTGTTGCTGCCGCCATCGGTGGCTTCCGGCCCGGCCAGCGCCGCCAGCGCCTCGACCGCCGGCGCAAGATCCTGCAGCGCGGCGATCCATCGCTCGCTGTCGGCGCCGGGTGGCACGCAGAGATAATCCGCACCACCGTCGTCATAACGCAACTTGGCCACGTGATCCGGGCCGATGGTTCGCAGCGCCGCCGCGCGCCACAGCTTGAACCACACCGACCCCATCAGGTAACCGCGCTGGCGCATCACCAGGATGCAGTGCCATGGCTCCCAGCGCTCGACCGTGCCGCCGACCAGGCTGTACTCGAACGGCAGCGGATGGCCCTCGGCGAGATACGCATTGACGCCGCCGGCATAGGCTTCGAGCATCATCCGCGCCTCGCTCGACAAGGCAGCGAAATCGCGCTGCGACGCACCGGCCACATCGAGCTGCCGCGCCAGCGTGTCCGCGGCGATCCCCTTGGCGCCCTCCCACTCCGCCCAGCGGCCGAGCATGCGGCGCCGCGCGGCGTCCATCTGCCAGAGCCGGTCCTGGGCATGGACATAGCCTTGCGCGAAAAAGACATCCGCCGTTCCCGACGCGCGAATATGCGGAATGCCCCAGGCATCGCGATGGATGGCGACGCTGGCTTCGAGGCCACGCAATGTGACAGTGCCGCTGGTCCGAGGCAGGCTGGATTGAGCGCTTGCAGTGGCCACGGTTGGTCTCCCGTTGTTGTTTATGTTTGAACCGCCTGAGATCGGCGCGATGGCAAGGTTTCAGAAGCCGGCGCAGACATCAACCGGCTCTCATGCCGGCGGCCGGCGATCCGCCCAGGGACGGGCCTGTTCAAACACGGCGCCGAGGCGCAGCACATCGTTGTCCTTCCACCAGCGGCCGACGATCTGCAATCCGGTCGGCAAGCCATCGGTGCCGAAGCCGCTGGGGACCGAGAGCGCCGGATTGCCGCTGTGATTGAATGGATAGACGAAGGCGTTCCAGCCGCGATTGAACAGCGCGTCGACCGTCTTGCCGGCCTCGGCCGGGATCGCCGTTGTCGGCAAGGTCGGGGTCACCAGGAAGTCGTAGCGCTCCAGAAGTTTCTGGACGCCGCGATACAACCGCGTGCGCGCAATCTGCGCCTTGCGATAATCGGCGACGGTTGAGCGGCTGCCCGCCTCCATCCACTGCAGCAGCACCGGATCCATGCGGTCGCGCCAAGTATCGACATAGTCGCCGAAATTCACGTGCAGGTTGGCGAGATAGATCAGCCGGGCCGATTTGGCGTTCCAGTCCATGTCGGCGCCGACTTCCTCGATCTGCGCGCCGAGAGAGGCCAGCGTTGCAAGCGAGGCCTTGGTGTTGGCGGTGACATCCGCGCTGCACTCGGCAAGATGAGGGATATATCCGATCCGCACCCCCGACAGGTCTTCGGTGATGGTGCTCGCTGCCAGCCCATTGGCCGGCGTCCCCAGCGACCAGGGATCGAGCGTCGACGGACCGACCAGCGTTTCCATCATCAGCGCGCAATCGGCGACGGTGCGGGTCAGCGGACCAGCCGCCGCATAATTGTAGAAAATGTCCGGCGCCTGCTCGTAAGGCACCGCGCCCGTGGTCGGCTTCAGTCCGACCACGCCGCACGCGCTCGCAGGAATTCGGATCGATCCCGCGCCATCGGTGCCGAGCCCCATCGGGCCAAGCCCGGCTGCGGCCGCGACCGCTGCGCCACCGCTGGACCCGCCGGCCGTGCGTTCGGTATTCCAGGGATTGCGGGTAACACCGAAGGCCGGGCTGTCGGTATGACCCTTGTGGCCGAACTCGGGTGTGGTGGATTTGCCGACCATGATGGCGCCGGCGGCGTCGAGACGCTTGACCAGCACATCGTCATCCGCCGTCGGAATATTGTCGGCGTAAACAGCCGATCCATAGGCCGTCAGCACGCCCTTGGTGACGAACAGGTCCTTGATGTTGACGGGAATGCCGTGCAGCGGCCCGAGTGTCTTGCCCGACATGACAGCCTGCTCGGCCGCCTTCGCCTTCGCGCGTGCCGTTTCAGCGGTCACGGTCGAAAACGCGTTCAGCGTCGGCTGCGTCGCTTCGATGGCGCCGAGCACCGCATCGACATATTCGACCGGCGACAATTCACGCTTGCGGATCAGGCCCGCGGCCCTGGTGGCCGGCATGAAGAGAAGATCGCGATTGGTCATCCCAGATACTCCGTGAGTTTGGCGAAAGACGGCCGCAGCCGTCAGGCGGGGGTGTCGTGAAGATGGCAGGCGGCGAGATGCCCCGGCGCGATCTCGCGCAGCTTCGGCTTCTCGGTCCGGCAGCGTTCGAAGGCCATGGGACAGCGTGGGTGGAATGCACAGCCCGGCATCTTGTCGATCAGGCTCGGCAACTCGCCCTTGACCGTGGCCGCGCGGGCCTTGTTCGGCGTGATGCGAGGCACCGCCGCGAGCAGCGCCTGGGTATAGGGATGTTTCGGGGCGGTATAGAGCTCGCGCTTGGGCGCAATCTCGACAATCCCACCGGCATACATCACCGCCACCCGCGTCGAGATGCTGCGCACCACGGCGAGATCGTGGGCGATGAACAGATAACTGAGGCCGAGCCGCTCCTGCAGGTCGAGCAGCAGATTGACGATCTGTGCCTGCATGGAGACATCGAGCGACGACACCGGCTCGTCGCAGATCACGAATTCCGGCCGCAGCGCCAGGGCGCGCGCGATGCCGATGCGCTGGCGCTGGCCGCCGGAAAACTCGTGCGGAAAACGGTCGCCGCACGAGCGCGGCAGGCCGACCATCTCCAGCAGTTCGCGGACCCTGTCGTTGCGCGCGGCACGCGACAAGCCGCCCGCGACGTCCAGCGGCTCCGCAATCGCATCCTGCGCGCGCATGCGGGGGTTGAGTGAATTCTGCGGATCCTGAAACACGAACTGCAGGCGCCGGCGCACCGCGCCGAGAGCCGCCTTGCCGCTGGCCGGCGTGATCTCCTGCCCGAACAGGTTGATCGATCCGCTGGTTGCCGTTTCCAGCCCGACCAGGATCCGCCCGGTGGTGGATTTGCCCGACCCGGACTCGCCGACCAGACCGAGCGTTTCGCCACGCCGGACATCGAAGCTGACGCCGTCGACAGCGCGTAGTACCGCGCCTCGCGTCCCAAACGTCTTCACGAGATCACGCACCGCGACGATGGATTGCGCGCTCATGCCCGCTCTCCTGCAGCAATACGCGGCGGACAGCGCGCAAGATGCGCGGCTCCGGCGAAAAGCAGCGGCGGCGTCTGCTCCATGCAGGACCTGACGGCCTCGCGGCAGCGCGGATTGAAGCGGCAGCCGGCAATGGTCGCCGACGGATCGGGAATGTTGCCGGGAATGGTCGCCAGCCGATACACATCCTCGTCGAGGTTCGGCACTGCCCTGATCAGGCCCTCGGTGTAGGGATGCATCGGCCGCTCGAACAACGCGGCGACCGGCGCGGATTCGACCACCCGCCCCGCATACATCACCACAACGCGTTGGGCGAACTCGGCGACCACGCCGAGATCATGGGTGATCAGGATCACCGACATGCCGATCTCGCGCTGCAGGTCGCGCAGCAGTTCCAGGATCTGGGACTGGATGGTGACGTCGAGCGCGGTGGTCGGTTCGTCGGCGATCAGGAGCTTGGGTCGGCACGCCACCGCAATCGCGATCATGACACGCTGGCGCATGCCGCCGGAGAGCCGATGCGGGTAATCGTCGATGCGGCGCGCCGCGTCGGATATCCGTACCATCTCCAGCAGCTCGATGGCCTTCTTGCGAGCGGCGGTTGCGGAGAGCCCCTGGTGCTGGCGCAACGGCTCGGTGATCTGGTCGGCGATGGTCAGCACCGGGTTGAGCGAGGACATCGGATCCTGGAAGATCATCGCGATCTCGCCGCCGCGCACCTGACGCAACTGCCGGTTCGACAGCGTCAGCAGGTCGCGCCCGCCATACCGAACCGAACCCGAGGCGTAACGGGTGTTGGCGCGGCCGTGCAGCTTGAGGATCGACAGCGCGCTGACGCTTTTGCCGCTGCCGGACTCGCCGACAATGCCCAGGCATTCGCCGGCCCCGACGGCGAAATCCACGCCTTCGATGGCGTTGACCCAGCCGGCATCGCCGCGGAACTGGACCGTGAGGTTCTCGACACTGAGGAGAGCCTGCGTCATGTCAGTTCTCGATCTTCAGGCGCGGATCGAGCACGTCGCGCAATCCGTCGCCCAACAGGTTCATGCCGAGCGCGGCAAGGCTGACCGCGAGGCCGGGAAACAGCATCACCCACCAGGCCTCGACCGAATAATCGCGCCCTTCCGCAATGATATTGCCCCAGCTCGGCGCCGGCGGCGGCGGTCCGATGCCGAGGAAGCTGAGCGTCGCCTCCGCGAGAATGGCGTAGGCGAAAATGAAGGTGAGCTGGACGATCAGCGGTCCCAGACAATTGGGCAGCACGTGCTTGACGATGATGTGCAGGTCACCGGCGCCACTGACACGGGCGGCCTGCAGATATTCCATCTCGCGAATGACCAGCACCGACCCACGCACGATGCGCGCGGTACGTGGCACGTAGGCCACCGCCAGCGCGATCACGATGCTGCTGGCCTGGGCGCCGAGCGCGGCGCCGATGCCGATGGCGAGCAGGATCGCCGGGAAAGCCATCAGCGCGTCCATCAACCGCATCACATAGGGATCCAGGGTGCGGAAATAGCCGGCGGTGACACCGATCAGGGTGCCGACCACACCGGAGATCAGCGCCACGGAAAATCCGATCGAGAGCGACAGCCGGCCGCCATAGAGCACGCGGGTCAGAACATCGCGTCCATACTGATCGCTGCCGAATGGAAACCTCGCCGACGGAGGCTTGAAACGGTAGCGGATGCTCATCGCGGTCGGATCGATCCCGCTCAGCCATGGACCGATCACCGCGCAGAGCACGAGAAACACGACCAGCACCAGTCCGATCTTGAACGAGCGATGCGCGGCAAGCTTGCGCAGCACGCGGAAGCGGCGCCGCTCCGCCAGGACTTGAACCGCGGGTGCTGCCAGGGTCGCGTCAGTCATAACGCACCCGCGGATCGACCAGCGTGTAGAGGATATCGACGCCGATATTGATCAGCACGAAGGCGAAGCCGAACAGCAGCATGGTGCCCTGAATCAGCGGGTAGTCGCGCGCCATGATGCCCTGCACCACCAGCCGGCCGATGCCGGGCAGCGCGAACACCTGCTCGACGATCACCGAGCCGCCGATCAACAGGCTGAGGATGATGCCGCTGACGGTCACCACCGACATCAGCGCATTGCGGAAACCGTGCTTGCCCACGGTCCGCCACTCGCTGACGCCCTTGGCCCGCGCGGTGCGGATGAAATCCTGATCGAGCACATCGAGCATGGCCGAACGCGTCATGCGCGCCAGGAAGCCGATCTGGAACAGGCTGAGCACCATCGCCGGCTGGATCAGCGACCCGAACCAGGCCGCCGGTCCCGCGGTCAGCAGCGGCGCATAGCCTGCGGAGGGCACCCATCCGAGCGTAACGCTGAACAGGATGACCGAGAGGATGGCGATCCAGAAGCTCGGCACCGAGACCCCGACCAGCGCGACCGCCATGACGGTGGCATCGACCCAGCTGCCGCGGAAATACGCCGCCAGCACGCCGAGCGCGACGCCGATCGGCAAGGTGATGGCGAGCGACAGCACCGCCAGCGACAGCGTCACCGGCAGCCGTTCCGCGACCGCCGAAAGCACGGTCTGGTTCAGCACCAGCGAACTGCCGAACTTGCCTTGCGCCAGATTGAGGAACCAGGACAGCAGTTGCTGCCAGATCGGCAGATCGAGGCCGAGATCGTGGCGGATTCGCTCCACCGCGGCGGGCGTGGCGTCGGCGCCGGCGATCACCACCGCGGGATCTCCGGGCAGCAGATGCATCAGGATGAAGGCCAGCACCGCAACCAGCAGCAGCACCGGGATGGACTGGATCAGACGGACGGAGATGGTGCGAAACATGGGCGCCCCGATACCAAGCGTTACTTCATCCACACGTTCCAGAAATGGACGAGATAATAAGGCTCGAAGTTCTCGACCTTGGCGGCGTTGAAGCTTCGCATCGTGCCCATGTCGGCGATCTTGATCATGTAGGCCTGCTCCAGCACGCGTTTTTCGATGTCGGCCCAGGCCGCGATGCGCTTTTTCGGATCGAGCGAGGTGTAGAAGGTGTCATAGGCGGCATCGAGCACATGATCGTCCTTCACATGCGGGAAGGTGTAGAACATCACCTTCCATTGCTGCGGCCCGAGCAGCGGATTGGAGCAGTAGCCCGTGGTGGAGACGTTCCACACCCCGGTGCCGCGCTGCATGTTGCTGGCATTGGTGGTCCAGTCGACGATGTCGACGGCGACATTCATCCCCGCCTCCTTCATCTGCTCGGACAGCACCAGGATGGCGTCGCGGAAGTTCGGATAATTGGAATTGGTCTGCAGGACGATCTTCTCGCCGTTGTAGCCGGCCTGTTTCAGCAGCGCCTTGGCCTTGTCCGGGTTGCGCTGGTCGTAGTAGGGCTTCATGGCATCGCCCTGGTAATATGGGCTCGACGCGTAGACCAGCGAGTGGCCGGGCTGCGAGATCTGTCCCATGGCCCCTCTGATGTCGTCGACATTGACCACCGCCTCGATCGCCTGGCGAATGAGCGGATTGCTGGTCAGCGGCGCCTGGGTGTTCACCACGAACACCTGCATGCAGTAGGGAAAGATCTTCTGGGTCGTGATGTTCGCCTGGCCGTCGAAGCGCTTGGCGAGATCGCGCGGCACGTCGCCGATCACGTCGGCATTGCCGGTCTGCAGCGCGGCGACGCGGGCATTGGCCTCAGGCACGAAATTGTAGCGGACCTGGTCGAGATAGACGGTGCGGCGCCCGGCCAGACCGTCCGGGCCCGGCGAGCTCTCGTCGGGCACATAACCGTCGAACCGCTTGATGACGAGATGACTGTCCTTGACCCATTCGCCCAGGGTGAACGGCCCAGTTCCGATGATATCGATCTCGCGCGCCGCCTTGTCCTTCTGTTCCGCGGGCAGGATCTCGAAGGGATAGACGGGGGATTTCAGCACATCGATGAAGACGGCGTTGGGCGCCTTCAGGCGGATCACGAACGTATACGGATCTGGCGCATCGAAGCCATCGACATCGGCCAGCACGGAGGCATTGGGGCTGACCTTGCGATAGCGCTCGAACGAGGCCAGCACGTCAGCCGAGGTCATTTCCTTGCCGTTGTGGAATTTCACGCCCTTGCGCAACGTGAAGGTGAAAACCTTGGCGTCAGGGCTGGTCTCGATCTTCGAGGCGAGCACCGGCTTGGCATTGTAGTTGCCGTCGACGGCCACCAGCGGCTCGAAGATGTGATGAATGACTTCGAGCTCGACGATGCTTGACGCCACATGGGGATCGAGCGTGCCCGGCCCGGACAGGTAGGCGTAGACCAGGCTGCCGCCCCGTTTGGGCTCTGCCGCATCGGCCGGCGCCACCAGCCCAGAGAGAACTGATATCGCCAGGCCCATCATGGCGATCGAACGAAGCGTGGTCGAAAAGCATTTGGCCGCGAAACTTGTCATCACAACTGCCTTCCTGTTGGGCTTTTGCATCAACCCTCGTTCACCTGCCTGGGCGCCCGCTTGCCGGCGGCGCGGATGTAAGCCTGGACGATAGCCTCTGCGGTCAGTCCGAATTTCGCCTGCAAATAGGGTGTGGTGCCACCCTCGGCGAAGGTGTCCTGCACGCCGACCCGGGCGAACCCGACGGGGACGGCCGCTTCGAGCAGGGTCTCGGCGACTGCCGATCCCAGCCCCCCGACGATGGAATGGTTCTCCGCGGTGACGACGACGCCGGTGCGGCTGGCGAGATCGATCACGAGATCGGTGTCGAGCGGCTTGATGGTCGGCATGTTGACGACACCGACCTCCTTGCCCTGGCGCGCGAGGATATCGGCGGCCTGCACCGCCGCTGATACCATCAGCCCGCAGGCAACGATGGTGCCGTCGGCCCCCGTGCGCAGAATATCACCGCGGCCACGCCGGATGCCGCGCGGTTGCAGCGACGCGACAGCGCCATCCGGCCGCTTCATCCGCAGATAGACCGGACCAGGCACCTCGAGCGCGGCTTCGACCGCGGCACCGAGCTGCTCGGGGCCCGAGGGTTCGATAATGGTCATGTTGGGCAAGGCGCGCATCATCGCTATGTCGTCGATCGCCTGATGCGACACCCCGAGCATGGTGGTGAGACCCGGCAGGAAACCGACCAGCTTCACCGGCAGGCCCGGATAGGCGATCTGGTTCGCGACCTGGTCATAGGCCCGGCGCGTCACGAACACGCAGAAGGAATGCAGGAACGGAATCTCGCCAAAGCGCGCCATGCCGGCGGCCATGCCGACCATGTTGGCCTCGGCGATCCCCGCCTCGATATAACGATCCGGCAGTTCCTGCTTGAACAGATCGGTCTCGGTCGGTCCCGGCAGATCGGCGCAGAGACAAACGATGCGCGGATCGCGGCGCGCGGCGGCGACAAGCGCGTCGCCATAGAAGCGCGGCAATGCCGTCACCGCGCCGCGGGCAATGAAGTCATCAACCTTGTGGTCGCTGGCGAGACCGGCGCTCATGCGTCCTCTCCCGACAATTCGGCAAGCGCGCGGGCGGCAAGGTCCTGCGGCAAACGCATGTTGTGGCCGAGAATGCCTTCGAGCGAGGGGGCGCCCTTGCCGACCAGCGTTTCGGCGATAATGCAGGTCGGCCTTTGATCGTCCCTGCGCGCGCGTTCGAACGCCGCGAGCACTTGCGCCATGTCATTGCCGTCGATGGTGTCGACGCGAAAGCCGAAGCTCTGCCACTTGTCCGCGACCGGATTCATATCGACCACGCTGTCAACGTGGCCGCCGACCTGCATCCGGTTGTAATCGAGCAGCAGGCAGAGATTCGACAGCCGGTGGCTGCCGGCGGCGAGCGCCGCCTCCCACACCTGGCCCTCCTGCATCTCGCCGTCGCCGAGCACGACATGCACGCGCGATGGCCGCCCCTGCCGGCGGGCGGCCAATGCCATGCCGACGCCGACGGACAATCCCTGCCCGAGCGAGCCGCAGGTCGCCTCCACCACCGGCCCCATGCGCTCGGAGGCGTTGATCTCGAGCGGCGAACCGTCGTGGCAATACGTCTCCAGCATCGACGCCGGGATGCAGCCCCGCGCCGCCAGCGTGGCGTAGAAGATCGCGGTGTTGTGGGCCGTCGAGAGCAGGAACCGATCGCGATCGGACCATGCGGGATCGGCCGGATCGAGCCGCAGCTCCGAGAAGAACAGCGCCGTGAAGATGTCGGCCGCGCCCAGCCCCTGCTGCACATAGCCCTGCCCGGTCGGCGCCACCAGGCGCACCACCTGGCGGCGCAGCTCGCGCGCGATCTTTTTCAACGCCGTGAGGTCGTTGATGCGCTCGGCGGGCTGACGGTCCCCGCTCGGCTCGGTGCGATGCGGGGCGACACTCATGGCGCGGCTTTCGCGAGCTGGCGCCGATCGACCGACGCGGCGACCTGCTTCAGCGCCCCGTCCGTCGCTTCGAGGACGCGATCGATGTCATCAGCCTGATGCGCCGCCGACAGGAACATGTTGTGCCAGGGATGCAGGTAGACGCCGCGCTGCAGCGCTTCCAGCACGAAGCGATGCCCCAGCACGAAATCGGGATCGTCGTCGAACATGATCAGCGGCATCTGCACCGGCCCGGTCTGCCGCAGCGGCAGATCGTGCGTGCGCGCCTGCTGCTGCAGCCCCTCGCGCAATCGGCGACCCATGGCTTCCATGGTGGTGATCGCATCGATCGCACGCAGCTTCTTGATGGTGGCGATCGCGGCCGCCATCGGCGTCGCCGCGCACCAGAACGAACCGGTGACATAGACCTGCTGCGCCGCCTCGCGGAAACGATCGTTGCCGGTGACGGCGGCGAGCGGATGGCCGTTGGCGATCGCCTTACTGAAGGCGCTCAGATCCGGCCGCACGCCATACGGCTCCCAGCTACCGCCGGGATGGATACGGAAACCGGCACGGACGTCATCGATGATCAGCGCAGCATCCGCCGCGTCGCAAATCCGCCGCATCGCCTGCGCGAATGCCAGCGTCGGGGCTTCCTGGCGGCGTTTGACGTCATGGCGGAATGCCGTCACCACCACCGCGGCAAGATCACGCCCGGCCTGATCGGCGGCGCGCTCCAGACTCGCAACGTCGTTGTATTCATAGTGCAGGATGTGGGCCCGATCTTCCGCCGTGACGCCGGCGAGAGACGGCGTGCACCACGGCACCGCGCCGTGATAGGAGCCGGTCGCCACCAGCACCTTGCGTCGCTGCGTGCCGGCGCGCGCAATGGTGACGCAGGTGGTGGTCGCATCGGTGCCGTTCTTGCCGAACAGCGCCCAGTCGGCGTGCGGAATGGTGTCGACCAGGAGCTCCGCCAGCTCGACCTGGCATTCGGACGGCCCCGTCATGATGTCGCCGCGGCTGCGCTGGTCCGCAACGGCGGCTTCGACATCGCAATCGCCGTAGCCGAGCACGATCGGGCCGTAGCCGCACATCATGTCGACATACTCTTTGCCCGCCACATCCCGAAGGCGGCATCCCTGCGCGCTGCGGAAGAATTGCGGATAACCTGATGGCAGCCGGGCGACATTCATATGCCCCCACATGCCCCCGGGGATGACCTTGAGGGCCCGGGCGCGCAGAGCGCGCTCTTCCGGAGAAAGCAGATCTGATGTCGCTGGGGGTGCCATCGCATGTCCCTCGTTCGTCAGTGGATCGCGCCGTTGCTCCCTTCTTCCAATATATGATATATCATCGCTGTCAAGAAATCATATATGATATATCATGCGCCATGCGACTCCTTGTTTGAGTCTTGCAAAGACAGCCTGCGGACGTGCATGGCGTGCACGGATATCGGTCGCCGTGATTCAGAGAGAAGCAGGACACCTCGATGTCTAACGAAGCTGTGGGCCTGGTCGGCCGCGACAACCTGACGGCCCGGGTGTTTCAGGAGCTGCGGCTCGCGCTCATGGAAGGCCGCTTCCGTCCCGGCCATCGTTTCAAGATCCGCGAGTTGGCGGAGACCATGGGCGTCTCGGAGACGCCGATCCGCGAAGCCTTGATGCAGCTCGTGCGCGCGCGCGTGCTCAACATGCAGGCCAGCCGCTGGATCGAGGTCGCCCGGCTCAGCGCCTCGCAGTCCGAGGAGCTGCGCCGCATCCGGATTCTGCTCGAAGGGCTCGCCGCCGAACGCGCCACCACGCGGATTTCAAAGGCCGATATCGCCAACCTCGCGACATATCATCAGGCGCTGGTCGCAGCCGAACGCGATGGGCAGTGGCGCGAAGCCGTGGAGGTGAACTGGCAGTTTCACCACACGCTCTACAAGGCTGCGGACGCGCCGGAGCTGCTTGAGATGATCGAGACGATCTGGCTCCGCAACGGCCCGATGCTCAACATGCTGTATCCGCACGCGACCCCGACCTATCCGGGGCGGCATCAGCATCTCAATGTGATCGACGGCCTGGTGGCGGGTGACCCTGAAGCCGTGAAGCGGTCGATCAAGGCCGACCTGCTGGAGGGCGGCGCCAGATTGCTGCAGCTGCTTCAGGATATCGAGGCCGGCACCGCGCCGACCATGCTCGACGTGGCTGCGCGATAGCCGCTACGACATCGCGGACGATTGCGCCTGCGGATAGGTCCTGACCGGCTGCGTCGCCAGTCTGTCGACGGCGCTGCTGTCGGCCGTCGCCTGGGACCTGACGTCGGCCATGACACCAGACCTTGAGCCCTCCACCAGCGTGAGGATGCCCAGCGACAACAGCAGCAGCGTTTCGGTGGAATGCAGGCGCAGCGCATGGAATTCGCCGACCTTCGACGCCATCAGCATGCTGATGAAGCTGACGATGGTCCCGAGAACCAGCGCGATGTTCAACGCCTCGTCACTGGCACCGCGCAAGCGTGTCGAGGTGCGCAGCGCGTTGATCAGGAATATGGCGAAGAACGCCCCCACGGTGCACTTGGTCAGTGCCAGCAGCCATCCGAACCGCATCATCGCCACGGCCCCGAGCTGGAGATAGTCGCTGGCGAACATCGCAACGGCAAGGTTGCCCGGCTGCGAATACAGACCGTGCACAGGCGAGACTCCGATCTGACACGCCGGAATGACCCACGATGGGATGAAGTACGACGCGATAAGCACGCCGTTGAAGGTGCTGATCTTCCAATCCCTGAACATGCCGCGGCCCTTCCATGGTTCCGGGCCGCCGCAGCGGGCGATCCGGTCACGGGCCGAGCTAAACGCGCGGCAAATGCCGCCAGCAATCTAAACCATTTGTTAAGGTTAACGGCCGCGACCAGCGCCTGTGAACAAGTGCCGCACGGCCGGCTATCCGGGGTTTTCCCACTCCCAAACGCTTCGATTTGAAACACGCGGCGCCAGACAGCAGCCGCAAAAATCCGGACAAGAAAAATCCCGCCTTGCGGCGGGATCTTCCTGTCACTGAGTCGCGTGCCCTGGATTAGCGCTCGCCCTTCTGGTCCGGACGGTGGCTCTGTCCTTGCTGGCCCTGTTGCTTGCCGGGATCCTGCTGCTGCTGGCCAAGCTTCTGGCCGCCGCCCTGCTGCTGGCCGGGCTTTTGACCGGGGGTCTGATTCTGCTGATTGTTCTGATTCTGGTTGGACATTCGGGACTCTCCCTTTTCGAACATCAAACCAACTTGGTGCCCCATCGATGGTTTCAGTTCCCGCATGGCGCCGACGCGGCATTTTGAAGGTTTGTCCGTGCGGCCGGAACCGGCGCGAACGGCCGCCCCTCCTGCAAAAGTCCGCCGTGGACAACGGTTTAGGGCGGGGCCCCGGCCTGTTGCCGCTGTCGGTTGCCACTGTTAAAAATCGCCGAAAGGTGCAACGTTCCGGCTGCCGGAGCCATTCGGTGCATCTTCCCGCGCGCAGGCGACGTGTGCCGGTCGAGCATGTTCAGCACATGCTTGCCGGATCCCACGGCTGAACCACACCAGAACGGCAGGGTATGGATTATTTCGCCCAACAGCTCATCAACGGCATCGCCCTCGGTTCCATTTATGGCCTGATCGCCATCGGTTACACGATGGTCTACGGCATTGTCGGCATGATCAATTTCGCCCATGGCGATATCTTCATGATCGGCGGCTTCATCGCCCTGATTTCGTTCCTGGTGCTGATCTCGATCGGCATCACCGCGGTACCGGTGGTGCTGCTGCTGGTGCTGGTGGTCTCGATGGCGATCACGGCGCTCTATGGCTGGACCGTGGAGCGGCTGGCCTACCGGCCGCTGCGGCATTCGTTCCGGCTGGCGCCGATGCTCTCGGCCATCGGCATGTCGTTCGTGCTGAGCAATTACTCGCAGGTCACCCAGGGCGCCCGGATCAAGTCGGTCGCACCGATCATCACCGGCGGCTACACTTTGTCGGAACACGACGGCTTCGCCGTGCAGCTCTCCAACATCCAGATCTTCATCGTCATCAGCACCATCGTGCTGCTCGTGATTTTCTCCTGGCTGGTGGCGCGCACCCGGCTCGGGCGCGACATGCGCGCCTGCGAGCAGGACCAGACCATGGCCGCGCTGCTCGGCGTCGACGTCGACCGCACCATCTCCATGACCTTCGTGATCGGGGCCGCGCTCGCCGCCGTCGCCGGCCTGATGTACCTGCTCTATTACGGCCTGGTCGACTTCTTCATGGGCTTCGTCGCCGGCATCAAGGCGTTCACCGCCGCGGTGCTCGGCGGCATCGGATCGCTGCCGGGCGCGATGCTGGGCGGGCTCGCCATCGGCCTGATCGAAACGTTCTGGGCGGCCTACTTCTCCTCGCAATACAAGGACGTCGCCGCCTTCTCGATCCTGATCGTGGTTCTCATTTTCCTTCCGACCGGCCTGCTCGGCCGTCCGGAAGTCGAAAAAGTCTGAAAGAGAGTCTGCGTGGCTGCTCCCTCTCCTCTCGCCGCCGCCGGACCGGATCACGGGTTCGCCTTCATCCTCAAGAAATCCCTGCTCAGCGCGCTGGTGGCGCTGGTGCTGTTTTCGCTGATGATCGGCATCCGCACCGAAGCGGGGCCGGCCGGAACGCTGATCTACTGGACGCGGTTCGGCGAGCTCGCCACCATGGTGGGCGTGGTGTTCGTCGGCAGCATCATCGTCGAATTGCTGCGCCGCTGGATCGGGCCGCTCAATACGACCCAGTTGATTCCCGAAGGCGCCGGCACTGCGCTGGCCAGCCTGCAGCGCTTCCTGGTTCCGGCGCTGCTGGCCTTCGCCATCCTCGTTCCCGTCATCTTCTATCAGCAGCGCTACATTCTCGATCTCGGCATCCTGGTGCTGACCTATGTGATGCTGGGTTGGGGCCTGAACATCGTGGTCGGCCTCGCCGGCCTGCTCGACCTCGGCTATGTGGCGTTCTACGCCGTCGGCGCCTACTCCTATGCGCTGCTCGCAACCACCTTCGGGCTGTCGTTCTGGGTCTGCCTGCCGCTGGCCGGCATCCTCGCCTCGTTCTGGGGCATCCTGCTCGGCTTTCCGGTGCTGCGGCTGAAAGGCGACTATCTCGCCATCGTCACACTCGCATTTGGCGAGATCATCCGCCTGGTGCTGCTGAACTGGCAGGACCTCACCGGCGGCCCCAACGGCATCAGCGGGATTCCGCGTCCGAGTTTCTTCGGCATTCCATTGACCGCCGGCGACGACGGCCTCGCCGCCAAACTCGGCATCGAGTTCTCGCCGACCCATCGCGTGGTGTTCCTGTTCTACGTCATTCTCGGGCTGGCGCTGCTCACCAACTGGATGACCATCCGGCTGCGCCGGCTGCCGATCGGCCGCGCTTGGGAAGCGCTGCGCGAGGACGAGGTCGCCTGCCGCGCGCTCGGCATCAACACCGTGACCACCAAACTGACGGCGTTCGCGCTCGGCGCCATGTTCGGCGGCTTTGCCGGCGCCTTCTTCGCCACCCGGCAGGGCTTCATCAGCCCTGAATCGTTCTCTTTCCAGGAATCGGCGCTGGTGCTCGCCATTGTCGTGCTCGGCGGCATGGGCTCGCAGCTCGGCGTCGCGCTGGCCGCCGTCGCCATGATCGGTGGTTTCGAACTGTTCCGAGGCTTCGACCAGTACCGCATGCTGGTGTTCGGGCTTGCGATGGTGCTGCTGATGATCTGGCGGCCGCGCGGCCTGATCGGCCACCGCGCGC
>JBGMOD010000034.1:0-17725 GCA_041424235.1 Hyphomicrobiales bacterium | reverse complement strand
AAACCATCCGCGCCAATCCCGACGTCATCGAAGCCTATCTCGGCAAGGGCGTGCGTCATGCTTGAAATCCGCGATATGGTGTGCGGCTACGGCCAGGTCACCGCCCTGAAGGGCATCTCGCTTCAGGTCGCGGCGGGACAACTGGTGGCGCTGATCGGCGCCAACGGCGCCGGCAAGAGCACGACCCTGCGGGCGATCTCCGGCCTGGTGCCGGCGAGGGCCGGCACGATGGTGTTTGATGGCGAGGACATCACCCATGCCGGCCCGCAGCGGGTGCTGAAGCGCGGCATCGCCCATTGCCCGGAGGGGCGGCGGGTGTTTCCGCACATGAGTGTCGAGGAAAACCTCGAAATGGGCGCCTATCTGCGCTCCGACGGTGCCGGCGTTACCGCCGACATCGACCGCATCTACGGCGAATTCCCGCGGCTGGCGGAACGGCGCAGGCAGGTCGCCGGCACACTCTCGGGCGGCGAGCAGCAGATGCTGGCGATCGGACGCGCCCTGATGTCGCGTCCGCGCCTCGTCATGTTCGACGAGCCATCGCTGGGGCTTGCGCCCAACATCGTGGAGCAGACGTTTGCCATCATCCGTGCCATCCGTGATGCCGGCACCACGGTGCTGCTGGTCGAACAGAATGCGTTTGCCGCGCTCGAGATGTGCGACCACGCCTATCTGCTGGAATCAGGGCGCGTGGTGCTGTCGGGGCCGGGCGCGGACCTGATCGAAAACGAACACGTTCGCCGCGCCTATCTCGGCGGATAAGCATGGTGAGATCGCTAAACGTCATCCGTCATCCGGAGGTGGCCATTCGCAGAATGGCCCTCGAAGGACGACGGCCGCTGACTCTCGGGCCGCCGCCCTTCGAGGCCCGCTTCGCGGGCACCTCAGGATGACGGAGTTGATTCAACGCAAATTCATCGGTCTCTAGGCATGGTATCGCGGCGCGAGCGATGGGTCGATGTCGGTTCCCTGGAGCGCTTCGCGGAGCAGGCGATCCTGGCCATCCGGGTTGAGGGTGTCGATCTGATCCTTGTTCGCGACGCGGACAATGTCTTTGCCTGCGAACGCGCGTGCCCGCACGAACAGGCGGATCTCTGCCAGGGACGGGTGACCGAGGGCAGGCTGTTCTGTCCCCGGCATTTCGCCTGGTTCGATCTGCGCGACGGCCGGATGTCGCCGGGCTGGCCGAGCCGCAACCTGCGCTGCTATCCGGTGCGGATCGAGAATGCGCGAATCTCGATCGATGCGGCGTTGCTGCGCGCCTGAAGCGGCCTTGTCACGCCTTGATCAGCGGACACCCCACCTCCGCCAGCGGCTTGGTCGCCTGTTCCGGCGAGGCCGTCGACACCACCTTGCAGTAGTCCCACGCGCCTTTGCTTTCCGCAGGCGACTTGACCTGCAACAGATAGGCCGGAAGCGCGGCGCGGCCATCGGCGCGGATGGTGCCGGGGCCGAAGGCATCGTCGTCCGACGGCATCTCCTTCATCTTGGCGACGACGGCGGCGCCGCTCTTCTTTGCGGCTGCGGCGCCCATCGCCGCGACCGCCTTGAGATAATGTACCGTCACGCCGTAGCAGCCGGCGTGGGTCATGCCGGGATACATCCCGCCCATGCGCGGCAGCACTCGTTTGGTGAAGGCGCGGGTGCGGTCGTTGAGGTCCCAGTAGAAGCTGTTGGTGAACAAGAGGCCCTGCATGGTGTTGAGGCCGACCGCATGGATGTCGCCGAGGAACGTCACCAGTGCGGTGATCTTCATCTTCCGGTTCAGGCCGAACTCGCCGGCCTGCTTGACACACACCGCCATGTCGGAGCCGCCGATCGACAGCGCCAGCACGTCGGCGCCGCTGGACTGCGCCGCGAGCAGGAACGAGGAGAAGTCCGACGAGTTCAGCGGCGCCTTGGCATTGCCGAGCACCTTGCCGCCGGCCTGCTCGACAAAACGCGTGGTCTCTTCCGTCAGCGAATTGCCGAAGGCGTTGTCGCTGGAAATGAAATACCATGTCTTGCCGCCGGCTTTCACGGTCTCGGTCGCGACCGCCTTGGAGAACATGTAGCCGTCATAGGTCCAGTTCACCGCCACCGGGGTGCATTGTTTGCCGGTGAAGTCGGTGGAGGTGACGGCAACACCGAGGCAAGCCTTGTCTTTCTCCTTGCAGACGAACGAGGCCGCGAGCTCGACCGAGGAGTTCGGGCCGGCCAGCATCATGTCGACGCCATCATTGTCGAACCAGCGACGCACGATGGCGGTGCCGACGTCGGCCTTGTTCTGGTGGTCGGCATAGACCACTTCGACGCTGAAGCTTTTATCCCTCGCAAGATGTTCCTCCACCGCCTGTTTGGCGCATTCCACTCCGGGTAGGCCCAGCAAATCGGTGTAGAGGCCGGAGAAGTCCGCGAGCACGCCGATCTTGATGGTGGGCGTTTGCGCGAATGCGGGACGGGAGACGAAAGGAGTCGTCAGAGCAGCAGACAAGGCGGCCGAACCGGCCAACAGGCGTCGACGAGACAGCATCATAGGTTTCCCCCGATGAGATTTTTCTGGGCGCGCTTCTGTGCGTCCCTTGCGACAAATCTGTCCTGTTCGCAGCCGGTTCTGCATATGCCGAGCAGCAATAGCTGATATCGCGGGGTGTGAAGGGGAGGGGTGCTGCTAAGCGCCTCTCGTGACGTGGCGGTGTTGGAGTCGAGAGGTATCGGCATGGATGGAGGGCGGGCCGAAGCGTTTCGCCACCCGCAGATGTCATCACGGTAGAGAGAGCCGAGGCGGATCCCCATACACGGCCGTCATGCCCGCACTTGGTACGGGCATCCACGTCTTTCCTGCGGCGATGCCGTTAAGTCGTGGATACCCGGCCTACGGCCGGGCATGACGGGGAGAGAGTCGCGAAGCGCATTGCTCCTCACTTCGCTGCATAAAGACCGCGCCCGGTCATTCCTACTTCTTCGGCAGCCTCGGCTTCTTGATCCCCGCCAGGTCACACAGTACGTCGACCATCGCGGAAAAATCCTTGGCGCCGAAGCCGCGGGCTCGCGCCACGCTGAAGGCCTCGCGGGCGGCCGCGGCCATCGGCATCGGCACCTTGGCGGCGTTCGCCGAATCGATGATCAGCGTCAGGTCCTTGTGAGCGAGGTCGATGGTAAAACCCGGCTCGATGTCGTCGGCCAGCACCTTGCTGGGCCAGGCGATCTTGAGCTGGCCGTTGACAGCGGTGGTGCCATAGAGCACGTCGAGGGTGCGTTCGAGGTTGAGGCCGAACCGCTGCGACAACGCCAGCGCTTCGGCGTTCATCTGGCATGACGACACCGCCAGGAAGTTGTTGACCAGCTTGGTGCGGGTACCGTTGCCGACCTCGCCGCAATGATAGATGGTGTTGCCCATGGCTTCGAGCAGCGGCTTGACCCGTTCGAAATCCGCCACCGAGCCGCCGACCATGAACAGCGACTCGCCGCGATCCGCATGGCTGGCGAGGCGGCCGACGGGCGCATCGACAAAACGCAGCCCCTTGGCGAGCGCGGCCCTGGCGAGCCGGTCGGTGGTCTCGGGATCGATGGTGCTCATGTCGAGGATCAGCGAGCCCGGCTTGGCATTGGCGATGACGCCGTCGGCGCGATCGATCACGTCGGCAACGACAGCCGAATTCGGCAGCATGGTGACGATGATGTCGGACGCCCTGGTCACCTCCGCCACTGTCGGCGCGCTGGCGGCCTGCAGCAGTTCGAGTTCGCGGACGGCGTCCTGGTTGATGTCGTTGACGGTGAGGCGAAAGCCCTTGCGGCAGAGATTGGAGGCCATCGGCCGCCCCATCCGTCCCAACCCGATGAACCCGACCTTTTCCATGCTCGTCTCGCTCCCTTTCTCTTGGCTTTCTCGATGTTTTCTTGGCGTTTGGGCCGCCACAGTAGGCAACGCGGCCCGGTTCCTGAATTCACCAAAATGCAGAGCGGCTATAGCGGTTTTGTATGGACTGTCCTGGTTATCATGAGCGACCCCACCCAGAACGATGGATAACATGCGAGCCTATAACAGAACGGCATGACAGCTCGATCCAGATGCGAAGGTTCGCAGCCGAAATCAGTGCGATAGCTGTCATCGGATCTGAACAACGGGCGCGCGGCGATGGCGTGCCGAACCTGCGAGGTTGCCATGGACGGTGTCGCTGTCGAAACGAACGTGGTCGCGGGGCCGGATTGGCCGCTTGCGATCTACAAGACGCTCAAGCAGTTCGAGGTGTCGCAGGTCTGCTACGTGCCGGACGCCGGGCATTCGCGGCTGATCACGCTGTCCCATGACGACAAGGCGATCAAGGCGACGGTGCTGACCACGGAGGAGGAGGGTGTCGCGCTCTGCGCGGGCGCCTGGCTCGGGGGCAACCGCTCGGTGCTGCTGATGCAGTCCAGCGGTGTGGGCAACTGCGTCAACATGCTGTCGCTGATGAACTCCTGCCGCTTTCCGCTGCTGACGCTGGTGACGATGCGCGGCGAATGGGCCGAATTCAATCCATGGCAGATTCCCATGGGCACGGCGACGCCCGGTGCCTTCGAACTGATGGGGGTGACGGTGCTGCGCATCAACACGCCCGAGGAGGCCGAGGACGTGGTGTCGGCGGCGGCTTCGCTGGCCTATGACGGCGACCAGCAAGTGGCAGTGCTGATTTCGCAACGCATGATCGGGCGCAAGAAGTGGGTGGAGCAGAAGTGATGTCAGCGACATTTGGAACACTGGATCGGCGTGAGGCGGTCAAGGTATTGCTCGCAGATCGCGGTGATCTCCTGGTGGTGACGGGCCTGGGCTCGCCGTCCTACGACGTGTTCGCCGCCGGCGAGAACGACGGTAACTTCTATCTCTGGGGCGCGATGGGCGGCGCCGCCATGATGGGTCTCGGTTTGGCGCTGGCGCAGCCGCAACGGCCCGTTGCGGTGATCACCGGCGACGGCGAACAATTGATGGGACTCGGCAGCTTGTTCACAGTTGGCGTCAGCAAGCCGCCAAACCTGACCATTGCGGTTCTCGACAACGGCCACTTCGGTGAAACCGGCATGCAACTCAGCCATTCGGGGCTCGGCGCGCGGCTGGAGGTTGTCGCGCAGGGCGCGGGTTTCGCATCGGTGACGGAGATTAGTGATCTCGACGGCATCAAGGCCTTCCGCGGCAAGATGCAGAGCATCAGCGATGGGCCGCGGTTTGCCCGGATCAGGATCGCGCCGGGCAATCCCGTGCGCGCCTTGCCGCCGCGCGACGGCGTGTTTCTCAAGAATCGGTTTCGGCAGCATCTCGGGTTTGCGGTGACTTGAGTCGCGGAGCGAGTGACACAGTGAGGCTCGTCTGATGTCATTCGTCATCCAAGGTGGCCATTCGCAGAATGGCCCTCGAAGGACGGCGGCCGCTGACTCTCGGGCCGTCGCCCTTCGAGGGCCGCGCTACGCACCGCTACCTCAGGATGACGGATTACATTGGGTGAGTCATATCTCTTGGTGCGTTAGTCAACCCCGCCTCACGCGTCGCCACGCTCCGTCGCCGTCGTCAGCCGGATATTCCAGAGCCCGTCATCGACCAGGCCCTGCATCTCCTTGCGGATCAGCGCCGAGATCGTGGTGGTCGCGATCGAGGGCGGCCGGTCGGCGGGCGCGGCGAGGATCAGTTCGCGGGTGAGCGCCGGCTTGACGATCGGCGCTGCCTCGAGCCGTCCCAGGGCGACTTCGTGGCGGATGGCCGATGGCGGCAACACCGTGAAGCCGAGGCCTTCCTCGACGAAGCTCGTGAGGATGCGAAACGAATCGGCTTCGACCGAGACATTGAGGGACAGGTTCTTGCGCGCTGCGGCCTTTTCGATCATCGCGCGCAACCCGTGGGAATTGCTCGGCAGCACCAGCTTCTGCTCGGCGAGCCAGGCGATGTCGACCTGCTTGCGCTGCGCCAGCCCGCAGCCGCGCGGGCCGACGGCAACGACGTCATCCCGTCCGAGCGTCTGCACCGCGAGATGCAGATCGACCGACGGACCGTAGATGATGGCGAGATCCATCTCGCCGCGATGCAGCCACTCCACCAGATGGCCGCCATAACTCTCCACGATCCGCAGCGAGATCTCGGGAAACCGTTCGACGATGCGGCGTGCGAAGCCGGCCGCCAGCACGCAGCTCACCGTGGGCACAAGGCCAAGCACCACATGTCCCGACGGCGTTCCGTTGACGGATTGCAGGTCGTCACGCACCTGCTCGATCTGCCGGACCATGCCGCTGGTCCGGTCCAGCAGCAGCTGGCCGGCACTGGTCAGCACCATGCCGCGGCCGTTGCGGGTGAACAGCTCGACCCGCAGTTCGTGCTCCAGCAGCTTGATCTGCCGGCTGAGCGCCGGTTGCGCGATCCGCAACCGGTCGGACGCCTTGCTCAGGCTGCCGAGTTCGGCAACGGACTGGAAGGTACGAAGCTGGCGGAGATCCATTGGAAGCGCTTTGCGAATTCAGCAATTCGAAGCGCACTGATATAGCAGTTCGGCATGTCCGCACAGCCGTCAAATTCGCCGATGTGATCCGCAAGTCTGCTGGCCTGAAAAGTCTGCGGTGCCGACGAAGGCGGCTGCCGCTCCGCCGATCCCTTAGACGTAGCGCGACACCACCATGCAGACGACGGTGACGGCCAGCAGTCCTGCCGCAATGCGTTGCGCTGTCGCCGGCTGCTTGCGGTGCAATGCACCCTGGACACCGGCCGCGGCGATGGCGGCCAAGGCGCCTGCGGCCAGGACCTTCTCCCCGAGTGCGAAATTGCCGGCGTGCAGCAGGTGCCACATGCCGGCTCCGGTCAGCACGGCAACGACGGCCGCGCCCATCTGTGGGCGGAACAACGCTTCGCTGCCGACGCCGCCGTTGCGCGCGAGCGTAAAGGTAGATCCTGCCCAGAACACGCCGGTCAACACGTGCAGTGCGATCAGGATGATGACTCCGATGCTCATGATGGTGCGTCCTTTCGATATCGCCGATTGCGGGAAACATATAGACATCTAATCATTAGATGTCTATCTTTTTGAACCATGGCCATGAAACCGAGGCGCAAACCGATCGGATTGCTGCTGGTGCAGACGGCGAAGGCCGTCGCGCGCAGCTTTGAAGACACCTTGAACGAGAAGGGCGGGTCGCGGCCGGTCTGGCTGATCCTGCTGGCGCTGATGGATGGCACGCATCGCACCCAGGCCGATCTCGCCGCAGCGGTCGGCGTACAGGGGCCGACTCTCACTCACCACCTCAACAGCATGGAACGCGATGGGTTGCTGACCCGCACGCGAGATCCGCAGAACCGGCGCGTGCATGTGGTGGCGGTGACGGCGAAGGGGCGAGCCCTGTTTCTGCGGCTGCGCCAGACGGTGATGGGTTTCGACAAGCAGTTGAACAGCAAATTCACCGAGACCGAGATGGATCAGTTGCGCGACCTGTTGGGGCGGCTGGGGGCGAGCGATACCGTCGGCTTCGGTCCGGGAATTTGATCAGGAATCTGGCCAAGGATCCGACTATCGGGCGTTGAACAACAAAGTCCCCTGAGGGGACATCACGGGAGGATGTGATGAGTGCGACAACCGCGGCACAGGGCCTCGACACACAACAGCTCGGACATCTCAGGCACTTCGCCAATCTCGCACGGCAACCACCGAACCAGTGGGAGCTGATGAAGGGCAAGGGCTACGGCCAGGAGGATTTTGGCGGCTACCGCTTTCAGCTTGCCTATATGGCCTATGCGCTTGCATTGACCCATCGGCATCGTCTGCCGGCCGCGCCCGGCGTGTTCAAGCCGATCTTCGAACAGCTGATCGAGAAGATCCTGCTTCCGGAAGTGTGGATGTACTGGCGCGACGTCAGCCGTGGCGGCAGCGTGTTCAACGCGCATTTGGCCGCGAATTATCACGAGGAGTGGGATCCGGTGGTGCGCGACAACATCATGTACAGCGCCTACGTGCAGTCGATGGCGCTGATGTACAATTATCTGTTCCGGGATGATCGCTACGCCCAGCCGGGTGCGCTGTCGTTCAAGTACTGGTCGTTCTTCTGGGGCGGTGCGCCGAAAAGCTTTACCTACGATCAGAAGTCGCTCAACGATCATATCTACTGGCAGATGGTGGAAAGCGGTTATCTCGGTGTCGCCTGTGAGCCGAACTGCGTGTTCCAGATCTGCAATCAGCCGGCGATCCTCGGCTTCCGCATGCACGATCTGGTCTATGGCGGCACCATGGCCGATGAAGTCACGCACAGCTACGAGCAGGCCTGGAAAGACTTCGGCCGGATCGGCGAGAACGGTCACTATCACATCATGATGGCGCAGGACACCAGGGCGGTGCGGGAGAATGTCGGCAAGTCGCCGTGGGTCGATGCTTGGGCCGGTGCGCTGCTCAATATGTGGAAGCGCGACTTCGTTCACGACCACTATCCGCGCCAGATCCGCGATCTGCTGAAACCGGGCCGCGACGGCGCGCTGTCGATCAACACCACGCCGCGCCCGCCGGTGATGGGCCAGACCATGGTCAATGACGACTGCGATTTCGGCTGGGTGACGGCCTGGGTCTCCGAGATGGGAGATGCGGAGACATTGCACGGTCTGCTAACCCATGCCGACCGTTACATGGCGCCGCGCTGGCGTGATGGCGGCCTGTACTATCCGCGGAACGACAGCATGGAAGATGCCGGCGGGAACCGGACGCTGATGGAGCCGATGTCCGGCAATGTCCTGCTCGGCTACGCGCGCCTCAACGTTCCGGATGGCCTCTGGCACTTCTACAATGAGCCGTGGGACGACACGCATTTCGCGGCGCCGGCGCTGCTGCGGGTGGCGCCCGATGTCGACGTCAGCAAGGCGGTGTTCGATCCCCTCGCAAACCGGCTGGAATTTTCCTTGCAGCAGATCGAGAGCAGCGCGTCGGACGGCACTATCCTGCTGGGCAACATCTCGTCGCGCGGTCCGTGGGAGTTGTGTCGTGATGGCGAAATGATTGCGCGCGATAGCGGTGATGCCCTCGATGTCGGTGGTTCGCTGGATGTGCGTGCAGACGACGCGGGCGTTGTGGTGCGGTGTCCCGACGCCAAGCCGCATGTCTTTGTGATGACGTTCGCCGGTGCAGCAAGTTGTTGAAGATGCAATCGAACCCAAATCATGGGAACAAAATTAGTCAAATAATATGACTAGTAAGCCCATGTCTCCCGTGCCAGTCTGTCGCGCATTGAGCCGCTCATAGAAGCGATGCCGCCACACCGGGAGAAATCGCCGCATGACATGCACGCCCCGCAAAGTCCGGCTTGCCGTCGGCGCCCTGATCGCTGCTGCGTTTTCCTTCGACGCCTAGGCCGCGGAAGCTGCCGTGAATTCCCAGCTGGTCGTCATACCCACGCGTCGTGCGCACTCCAATCATGCCGAGATCGCGCGCACCATCGGGATCGACATCATCTCCGGCCGCTACGCCGAAGGCGTCAAGCTGCCGGGCGATGCCGAACTCACCGTGATCTTCGGTGTGTCGCGTCCGGTGTTGCGGGAAAGCGTCAAGACGCTGGTGGCGAAAGGACTGCTCAGCACCAAGGTGCGGGTCGGCACGGTGGTGCGCGAGCGGGCGGCCTGGAACATGTTCGACGCCGACGTACTGGCCTGGCATCTCGATGTCGGCATCGACATGCGTTTCGTGCGCGATCTTGCGGAGATCAGGCTCGCGGTCGAGCCACGCGCTGCCGCGCTGGCGGCCGGCCGCCGTACCGATGCGGATCTCGCGGAGATGAGCCGGAGCATCGCCGCGATGCGCCGCGAGCCGTCCGCTTCCATCGGCTTCGCCGACGCCGATCTCAATCTGCACATCGCGGTCGCCAATGCCTCGGGCAATCCCTTCATGCGTTCCATCGGCGGGGTGATCGAGGCAGCGTTGCGCGCCTCCTTCCTGCTCAGCGCGCCGGCGGAGCAGGACGAGCGCGATACCGCGATCCTGTCGCATCAACGCATTGTCGACGCCATCGCACGCAAGGATTCGGCCGCGGCGGCCGAAGCCATGACCGGTGTGATCCGCAACGGCCTGCGCCACCACGGCGTCACCGATTAGATTCAGCCAATCGTAGGGATCGCGCTTCATGACATCCATTCGTCTTGCACTTGTCGGCTACGGCAAGATCGCGCGGGACCAGCACATTCCAGCCGCCGCGGTGACGCCCGGCATCGACCTCGTGGCGGTTGCAGATCCCGTCGCCGGGCCGGACGGCGTTCCGCACTTTGCTTCGCTTGACGACCTGCTTCGGAACGGGCCGCCGGTCGATGCGGTGGCGCTGTGCACGCCGCCGCAGCAGCGCAGCGCGCTCGCCGCCATGGCGCTGGAAGCGGGCAAGCATGTGCTGCTGGAGAAGCCGCCGGGCGCCACGGTCAGCGAGGTTCTGCCGCTGATTGATGCGGCCAAGGCGTCGGGCAAAACCTTGTTCGCGACCTGGCATGCCCGCTTCGCTCCGGCGGTCGAACCGGCGCGGGCCTTTCTGGCGCAGCGCAGGATTCGATCGGTGTCGGTGGTCTGGAAGGAAGATGTTCGGGTCTGGCATCCGGGGCAGGCCTGGATCTGGGAGCCGGGCGGTTTCGGCGTGTTCGATCCCGGCATCAATGCGCTGTCGATCGCGACGCGTATTTTGCCGCGGCCGTTCTTCCTGACCCGCGCCGAGCTGGCGTTTCCCAGCAACCGCGCAGCGCCGATCGCGGCCGATCTGAATTTCTCCGATGTCACCGGCCTCGCCATCCACGCCGCGTTCGATTTTCGCGAGACCGGAACGCCGAGCAGGGACATCACGGTGGAGACCGATCAGGGTCGGCTGACGTTGTCCGCCGGCGGCGCAAAGCTGGTCCATGACGATCACGTGCTGATGGATGAGAAGAAGGTCGCATATCCCCTGATCTATCGCCGCTTCGTCGACCTCATCGCGCGCGGTGAAGCCGACGTCGACCTGGCTCCGCTGATCCACGTGGCCGATGCGTTCATGCTCGGCCGGCGTCATGTCGTCGACGCATTCGAGGAGTGACGATGGCATCAGCTGCAACATCATCGGCGGTCCGCGAGATCTTCGGCCGTCTGCCTGACGGAACGGCCGTCGAGCGCATTCAGTTGCGCGCGGCAGGCGGCTTCGAAGCGCGGATCATCACCTACGGCGCCGCGTTGCAGGCGCTGCTCGTGGCGGATCGCCGGGGCGACATCGATGATGTGGTGCTCGGCCATGATGATGCCGCGCCCTATGCGGCCACGCGGCGTTTCTTCGGCGCCACCATCGGGCGTTTCGCCAATCGCATCGCGGGGGCTCGCTTCGACCTCGACGGCGCGCCCGTCATTCTCGCGGCGAACAACGGACCCAATGCCTTGCACGGCGGTGTCGAAGGCTTCGACCGTCGGCTGTGGACCATCGCGGGGCTGGAGGATGGAGCGGCGCCGGCAGTGACGCTCACCTATCGCAGTCCGCACGGCGAAGAGGGTTATCCCGGCACGCTCGATGTCAGCGTGACCTATCGCATCACCGCGCCGGGCGAGCTGTCTGTCGAGACCATGGCCACCACCGATCGGCCGACGGTGGTCAGTCTCACCAATCACAGCTTCTTCAACCTCGATGGCGTTGCCGGCGACAGCAACATCCTCGGACATCGTTTGACCGTTGCCGCGGACGCCTTCCTGGCCACCGACGAGACCGCGATCCCGCTCCCGGGAGGTCCCCGCGGCGTGGCCGGCACGCCGTTCGATTTCCGCGCTGCCCACGACATCGGCGCGCGGATTCGCCGGGATGACGAGCAACTGCGGTGCGGGCGCGGTTACGATCACAATTTTTGTCTTGGTCCGGTATCGGGCGTTCGCCTTGCGGCTCGTCTCGAGGCGCCCCGGTCCGGGCGGGTGATGGAGCTGCACACCAACCAGCCGGGCCTGCAGGTCTACTCCGGCAATTATCTGGATGGCAGCATCGCCGGCAAGTCCGGCCGCCTGTATCGCCAGTCCGATGCCCTTTGTCTGGAGCCGCAGGCCTGGCCCGACACGCCCAACCGCCCCGACTTTCCCACAGCCCGGCTGGAGCCCGGCGAGATTTATCGCCGTCGCACGCTCTACCGCTTTTTTCTCGCCTGAATGAGACGTCATGAGTGGATCCCGCCACATGCCATTGCAGCCCGGAGGACACTGCATGACCATCCCTGATGGGCCTATCGACGACGTCCCCACGATGACCCTGTGCGACGTGCGCTGTCATCTCGGCGAAGGGCCGGCGTATGATGTCGCCAGCAACACCGCCTGGTGGTTCGACATTCTCGAGCGCCGTCTGTTCGAGGCGCGCCTCGGTCCGCTGGAGACCATCATTCACGCGCTGCCGGTGACGGCCAGCGCGCTCGCCATCATCGACGACCGGCGCCAACTGCTGGCGGCGGATGACGGGCTTTACATCCGCACGATCAGTGATGGCAGCCTGACATTGTATCTGCCGCTGGAAGCCGACAACCGCGCGACGCGTTCGAACGACGCCCGCGTCCATCCGTCTGGAACTTTCTGGATCGGCACCATGGGGCGCCGCGCAGAGGCGGGGGCCGGTGCGATCTATGCGTTGCACAACGGAGCGTTGACCCGGCTGTTCGCAAATATCAGCATTCCCAATGCCATCTGCTTTTCACCGGACGGCAGCATCGGCTATTTCACCGACACCCGCGAGAATGTGCTGTGTCGTGTCGCGCTCGATCCGGCAACGGGTCTGCCGGTCGCGGCACCGAGCGAGCTTTATATTCACCGCGGCACCGGCGGACTCGACGGCGCGGTGGTCGATGCCGAGGGCGTGATCTGGAACGCCCGCTGGGGCGGCGGTTGCGTCGATGCCTATTCTCCGGAAGGTGTTCGTCTGCGTTCGCTGCGTGTGCCGGCGAAGCAGGCGAGCTGTCCGGTTTTTGTCGGAACCGATTTCAGCCGGATGCTGGTGACGTCGGCGTATCAGGGAATGGATGCCACCGCGCGCGCCGCCGATCCCGATCACGGCCGGACTTTCCTGCTCAACATGTGGGCGAAGGGACAACCTGAGCCGCACGTGAGACTCGCTTCGTCATGATCAGCATTCCGAGAGCATTGCCGGTGGTTGTTGACGAGGCTCTTGCGAAACCGCAGCGTGTGGCCGATCATCGTGGTCAGCCAGCGCCCCCTTGACTGCAGCGCCGCTTCGGCCGGCGTCAACACCAAGACCGTGACAACGCGGCAATCAATCTTCAACGCTCTGGGAGTGAAACATGAATTTACTCAAATCTATGCTATCCGCCGTCACCCTCGGTTCGCTCCTGCTCGCCGTCCCGGCAATGGCGCAGACCAAATCCACCGTGGGCATCGCGATGCCGACCAAGTCGTCCGCGCGCTGGATCGATGACGGGAACAACATCGTGAAGGTGCTGAAGGAGCGCGGCTACAACACCGACCTGCAATACGCCGAAGACGACATTCCCAACCAGCTCTCGCAAATCGAGAACATGGTGACCAAGGGCGCCAAGGTGCTGGTGATCGCCTCGATCGACGGCACCACGCTGTCCGACGTGCTGAAGCAGGCCAAGGACAAGGGCGTCACCGTGATCGCCTATGACCGGCTGATCCGCAACACGCCCAATGTCGATTATTACGCCACGTTCGACAATTTCCAGGTCGGTGTGCTGCAGGCGCAGTCGATCGAGCAGGGCCTCGGCCTGAAGGACGGCAAGGGCCCGTTCAACATCGAGCTGTTCGGCGGCTCGCCCGACGACAACAACGCCTACTTCTTCTACAACGGCGCGATGTCGGTGCTGCAGCCCTATATCGACAGCGGCAAGCTGGTGGTGGCCAGCAAGCAGATGGGCATGGACAAGGTCTCGACCTTGCGCTGGGATCCCGCCACGGCCCAGGCCCGCATGGATAACCTGTTGAGCGCGTTCTACACCAACAAGCGGGTCGACGCGGTATTGTCGCCCTATGACGGCTTGTCGATCGGCATCCTGTCGTCGTTGAAAGGTGTCGGTTATGGCAGCGGCAACATGGCGATGCCGATTGTCAGCGGCCAGGACGCCGAAGTGCAGTCGATCAAGTCCATGACGCGCGGTGAGCAGTATTCGACGATCTTCAAGGATACCCGCGACCTCGCCAAGGTCACCGCCGACATGGTGGACGCCGCGCTGAGCGGCAAGACCGTGATCGTGAACGACACCAAGACCTACAACAACGGCGTCAAGGTGGTGCCGTCCTATCTGCTCAAGCCGGTCGTGGTCTACAAGGATAACTGGGAGAAGCTTCTCGTCGACAGCGGCTACTACAAGAAGTCGCAGTTCAACTGATGGCTCCGCGTCGTCATGGCCGGGCTTGCCCCGGCCGTGACGGACGCTTCCTCCCGTATCAGGACGCCTGAATGACCACACTGCTCGAGATGCGCGGCATCAGCAAAGCCTTCGCCGGAGTGAGGGCGCTGAGCGACGTCAACTTTACCGTCAAGGCCGGTGAGATTCAGGCTCTGGTCGGCGAGAACGGCGCCGGCAAATCGACGCTGATGAAGGTGCTGAGTGGCGTCTATCCCCATGGCGCGTACGAGGGATCGATCGTCTATGACGGCGAAGAACGCCGGTTCCGCGACATCAACGATTCCGAGGCGCTCGGCATCATCATCATTCATCAGGAACTGGCGCTGATTCCGCTGCTCTCGATCGCGGAAAATATCTTCATCGCCAATCCGCCGTCGCGCTTCGGCGTGATCGATCGTGACGCGGTCCACAAGCGCTCGCAACAGTTGCTGGCCAAGGTCGGGCTCAACGATGCGCCGGACACGCTGGTCACCAACATCGGCGTCGGCAAGCAGCAGCTGGTCGAGATCGCCAAGGCGCTGTCCAAGCAGGTGCGGCTCCTGATCCTCGACGAGCCGACCGCGAGTCTCAACGAGAGCGACAGCGCGGCGCTGCTGGATCTCCTGCTCGAATTCCGCGCCCAGGGCATGTCCGCGATCCTGATCTCGCACAAGCTCAACGAGGTCTCGCGCGTCGCCGATCGCATCACGGTGCTGCGCGACGGCCGCACCGTCGACACGATGGATTGCGAGGCCGGCGTGGTCGAGGAAGACCGCATTATCCGCAAGATGGTCGATCGCGATCTCGAGCATCGTTTTCCCAGGCGCGAGCCGAAGATCGGCGAGCCGGTGTTCAAGGTGGAGAACTGGTCGGTCTACCATCCGCTGCATGCGGATCGGCAGGTCATCAAGAACGTGGATTTCCATGTCCGCCGCGGCGAGATCGTCGGCATCGCGGGCCTGATGGGCGCCGGGCGCACCGAGTTTGCGATGAGTCTGTTCGGGCGGTCCTGGGGGCGCAAGATCACCGGCCGGGCCACGCTGCATGATCGCGACGTCGATCTGTCCACCGTCAGCCGCGCCATCGACGCCGGCCTCGCCTACGTCACCGAAGACCGCAAGCAGCTGGGTTTGCTGCTCGGTGACGACGTGCGCAAGAACATCACCCTGGCCAACCTCAAGAGCGTGGCGCCGGGCCGCGTCATCGATGACATCAAGGAATTGCGTGTGGCCAGCGATTATCGCAATCGCATGCGCATCCGCTGCTCCGACGTCTACCAGACCGCAGGACATCTTTCCGGCGGCAACCAGCAGAAGGTGGTGCTGTCGAAATGGCTGTTCACCGATCCGGAGATCCTGATCCTGGACGAGCCGACCCGCGGCATCGATATCGGCGCCAAGTACGAGATCTACTGCATCATCAATGACCTCGCCGATGCCGGCAAGGCCGTGATCGTGATCTCGTCGGAAATGCCGGAATTGCTCGGGATCTGCGACCGCATCTGCGTCATGAACGAGGGCGCCTTTGTCGGCGAGTTCGACCGCAGCGAGGCGACGCAGGAGAAGATCATGCGGGTCATCGTGCGCAAGGGCGAGCGGCTGGTGGACAGGAACCTGGGCCGGGATTTGGAAGAGACATTGGGAGAGGCACATCCATGAGCGACAAGACCGTGGCGCTTCCCGAGGCGCGCAAGCATGCGGGCTTCCTCAAGACCAACCTGCGCGAATACGGCATGCTGTTGTCGCTGCTGGCGATCATGGCGTTCTTTCAGGTCGTCACCGACGGAACGCTGCTGCGTCCGCTCAACCTGACCAACCTGGTGCTGCAGAACAGCTACATCGTGATCATGGCGCTGGGCATGCTGCTGGTGATCGTGACCGGGCACATCGATCTGTCGGTCGGCTCGGTCGCGGGCTTCGTCGGCGCCATCGCCGCGGTCTTGATGGTGCGCTACGGCGTGCATTTCATTCCGGCCACCATTGCCTGCCTTGCGCTCGGCGCATTGATCGGCGCGGCGCAGGGCTATTGGGTGGCCTATTTCAAGATCCCCTCCTTCATCGTCACCCTGGCGGGCATGCTGGTGTTCAAGGGCCTGGCGCTCGCGGTGTTGCAGGGCCAGTCGGTCGGCCCGTTCTCGCCGACTTTCCAGAAGCTGTCGTCCGGCTTCATTCCCGAGCTGTTTCCCGGTGCCGGCGCACTTTATCCAACCTCGCTGCTGATCGGTGCGGCGATGGCGCTGGGGCTGGTCTATGTCAGCGTCACCACCCGCAACCGGCGCGCCAGTCACGGGGTCGACGTCGAACCGATCGGCTTCTTCGCGCTGAAGAACGCGATCCTGTTTGGCGTGATCATTTATTTCACCTACCTGATCGCCTCCCATCGCGGCCTGCCGAATGTGCTGGTGATCATGATCGCGCTGATCGCGCTGTATGGTTTCGTCACCGCGCGCACCACCATCGGCCGGCAGATCTATGCGGTCGGCGGCAATGAGAAGGCGGCAAAACTCTCCGGCATCAAGACCGAGCGGCTGACCTTCCTCACCTTTGTCAATATGGGTGTGCTGGCGGCGCTGGCTGGCCTTGTGTTCGCCGCGCGGCTCAACACCGCGACGCCGAAGGCCGGCCTCGGCTTCGAGCTCGATGTCATCGCCGCCTGTTTCATCGGCGGCGCCTCGGCCTATGGCGGCGTCGGGCGCGTGGCCGGTGCGGTGATCGGCGCGCTGATCATGGGGGTGATGAACAACGGCATGTCGATCCTCGGCATCGGCATCGACTATCAGCAGGTGATCAAGGGCCTGGTGCTGCTCGGCGCCGTCTGTCTCGACGTCTACAATCAGCGGCGATGAACCGGCAGGGTCAGCCACAACGGCCGCCGGTGGGTGGATCGTTCCAGTTGCTCGATCATCACGGCCGCGCCGTCACCGAGGCGAGCTATCATGGCGGCTTCGCGCTGCTGTTCTTCGGCTTCACCCATTGTCGCGTGGTCTGCCCGCGGGCGCTGGCCAAACTGTCCGGTGTGCTCGACGCGCTCGGGCCCACGGCGGATCGCATTCAGCCGCTCTACATCACGGTCGATCCGGAGCGGGACACGCCGGAGGTGATGCGCGCCTTCCTGCAATCCTGGCCCCGCTTCACGGGGCTGACCGGATCGCGCCAGCAGATCGACGAGGCCAAGCGGGCTTTTCGAGTGTTTGCCGAACGCGCCGCCGATCCCGATGACAAGGACGGCTATGCGGTGCCGCACACCGCGATCAGCTATCTGCTCGATCCCGCGGGCGATGTCGTCGCGCATTTCACCGATGCGCTGCCGCCCGAAGAGATGATTGCGCGGCTGAAAGCCCGCGTTGTCTAGGGCGCGATGAGTTTATGTTGAATCAACTCCGTCATCCTGAGGTGGCCATTCGCAGAATGGCCCTCGAAGGACGACGGC
>JBGMOD010000033.1:0-18271 GCA_041424235.1 Hyphomicrobiales bacterium | reverse complement strand
CGTGCGCATCATTGGGGCGCCAGATGCCCTTCGCATCCCCATTGGTCCAGTTGGTGCCGTCCATGCGCGCGATCTTGCCGTACGGCGTGAAAGCTGCGCTGTTCGGCAGCACCCCAAACGGACTGCGCTGAATATCTTCGAGATAATCGTAGCGCGACACCGACAGATCGAAATCGAAGCTGCCCTTGGTGTCGGATTTGACCGATAGTGAGTTGGCCAGATGTTTCTCGTTGAATGTATAATAACCGCTGGCAAAGCCGGCGACATTGCCGAATGTCGGATTTCCCGCAGCGTTCGTCAGGTAGGTCTGAGTATCGGACTTCGTGTCGTTCGACCAATACCCGAGCGTATAGATCGCCTGCACCCACGGCGTGATATCGTAGGCGAACTTGCCCTTCACGGTCGCCATTTCAGTGTGCAGCAACCCTCCTGCGCCAACCACCGGAGCCTGTTGTTCAATCCTGTTCAACTGCGGAATCGCACCGGTGGTGCCCGCGGGAATGGTGGGGTTCGTCAGCCAGAACAGTGGCTGACTGTAGCTGTTCTGGAAATTGGCGCTGAGCAGATACGAGAATTTGTCCAGCTTGTCGCCAACCGAGACGCTGGTCTGGTCGGTGCGAAATGTCTTGTCGGTCTTGTACCCGCTGAAGGACTGGAACGCCTCGGTCTGCTTGGTCGTCATTTCGAATTTTTCGGGCATCCGCGTCGTGATCAGCAGCACGCCGCCAGCCGAATTGCCGGGATAGGCCGCCGAGAATGGACCGTAGAGAAAATCGATCCGCTTGATTTCCTCCGGCGCAACGAGGCCCCAGCGCGGCGCGCCTATGGAGTTGTTGTTGGCGATCAGCGCGCTCAGCAGGATATCGTCGGCATAGACAAGGCTCCGGGCGCTGGCGCCAAGGCCCGAGGTGCGTGTCGCTAGCACCGGCTGGGTGTCGCCATTGTTGCGCTTGCGCACGAACAGGCTCGGGAAATACTTCACCGCGTCCTCGGTATCGACGACGTTGACCTTTTGCTGAATCTCCGCCGCGGTGATGCTCTCGGAAGTCTGCGGCAACTGGTACGTCTGCTTGATCGGCGGCACGCCGCCACGGCTGCCCTGCCCGCCGGTCTCCGTGGTGGCGACCTGACCGGCAGGTGCCCTCGCCACAGGGGCGGCTTGACGGGGGCGCACCGGAGCGCTGGCGCGCCGGACTTTCGGCCTGACCGCCGGCCTTGGGCGCTGCCCGGTCGTTTCAACGACCACCGGCGGCAGCGAATTGGAGGCGGACTGAGCGTGGGATTGTGGAATCGGCAGCAGCATCGCCGGCCAAAAGAGCCACAGGCGACGTGCCATCGCGGACGCGGATAACATCGAAGAACTCCGGAAATCTGATGTGACGCATGCAAAGCAAAGCTGCGCGCAGATGCGCGTTCGTCAGATCAGGGCCGGAGGGCCGCGGGGACTGGCTTGGGATAGTCGGAAAAACTGCTTGAGCCGCAGTTCGTAGGCGACCTGCTGCGGCTGCGACACGGCCACCCGTGCAAACACCACGGGTGCCGGTGGCGCCGGCGTCACCGCGGCGAGGCCCGGGCAGCAGAGTTTGCAATGCACAGCCGCGCGCTTGGTCGCACCGTCGACGTCGGTCTGCCCGACATCGCCGGACACGCGGGTGATGCAGAGCTCATTGTCCGACGCAAAGGCGGACACTGGAGCGGCCGCGAGCAGGATCGACGCCAACATCGCATTCAACACGAACACGTAGGCGGCCGCCAAAACCGGCCAGCGTCCCATGCGTCGATGTTTCGTGATGCGTGCCAAGGTGCCCCCGGCCAATCGTTAGCACACACCCCTCTTCGGAGATAGCAGCCCGGACCGGCCCATGCTTAACCGAATACCGCGCGGTCAGTCTCGGGGATTTGCCGCAGAATCGAGCACAACTCTGGGGAGGCAAGAATGGGAGGCGATCGAAGCGCCCATCATTCAAAATTCAGCAATTTATCGGCATCAACCCCACGCACAACCAATTCAATCTTCGTCCTTGGGTTGTATCAGGCGGCCACCCAGGATGCCGTTGAAATGATGATTTACCTGACGCCGATCTTTTAGACATTTGTTGCTGAAAAGAGTGACAAACCAAAAAGGATCGGCTAGCGTGAAATCTCAGGCTGGCCGTGAGGTTCAAGTCTGGTGGTCCAAGTCTCGGGAGGAGCCCTGACGCGCCAAAGCAGCGTCGCCCCGTTCAATAGCACCAAATCCAACGTATCGGGGACAATAGGGTCGACACAATTTTTGAGCAGGGCATGGCCCTGCTTTTTTTTGTCTTGAACGATCCATGATTGAAGCTATCAGACCAATGTCGCCGCACCTCATCGAGCGGCGACACCATATTATCCATTGCTCTCGGCTATTGCCGAATACACCAGCGTCCGCAGTTCACGCCGCACAGGATAGGCCGCCGACGGCAGCAGCTGCGTCATGAAGATCGCGATCAGATCTTCCGCCGGATCGATCCAGAACGATGTCGTTGCCGCACCGCCCCAGGAATATTCCCCTGCACTGCCGGGAATCAAGGTTTGCGCCGGCCGCAGCGTCACCGAAAATCCAAGACCGAAACCAATTCCATCGTATGTCGCCTCGCTGAAAAGCGAACGCGACAGCTCCGGCAGGGTCTTGCCTCCCGGCAAGTGGTTGGCGGTCATCAGTTCGATCGTCTTCGGCGACAGCAAGCGAACATCACCGAGCCCACCACCGTGCAGCAGCGCACGGCAGAATGTCAGATAATCCGCCGCTGTGCTGACCAAGCCGCCGCCGCCGGAGAAGAACGTGGCCGGTTTGAGATATGGGCTGGTCGCCGGATCGTCCTGCAATGTCTTGCCGCCCTTGCCGTCCGCCGAATAGCAGGCCGCGAAACGGCCGGCCTTGGCAGCGGGCACATGAAAGCCGGTATCCGTCATTCCCAGCGGATCGAAAATCCGCTGCTGCAGAAACTGGTCGAACGGAATGCCGCTGATCTTGCCGACAAGATAGCCGAGCACGTCGGTCGCGACGGAGTAGTTCCAGGCCTCGCCCGGCGAAAACTCGAGCGGAATTTGACTGAGATCATCGATCATGGTCTGCAGCGTGCCGCCGGTCTCCAATTGACCGATCTTCGTGGCGCGATAGGCGGCGTCGACGTTGGTTCTGTTCTGGAAGCCGTAGGTCAGCCCAGACGTGTGGCGCAGCAGATCGACGATCTGCATCGGGCGCGCCGGCGGTTTAGTGAGGAATGCCGGAGTTCCGCTCGGGATCGGGCCAAGCAGCGGCATGCCGCCGTTGAACACCCCCAGTGTCTTCCACTCGGGAATATGCTTGTGGACCGGTTCGTCCAGCGCGACGCGACCTTCCTCCACCAGCATCATGAACGCCACCGATGTGACCGGCTTGGTCATCGAGTAGATGCGGAAGATGGTGTCGTCCTTTGCCGGAACGTTGCGCTCCACGTCGGCGAGCCCCTGCACGGCCGCATGGGCGATCTTGCCACGCCGATAGATGAGCGTCTGCGTGCAGGAGAACCGGCCTGTATCGATATATTGCCGCTTCAAATGATCTTCGAGGCGGCGAAATCCCGCCGACGACATGCCGACGGATTCGGGAGTCCCGGACGACGCGGTAAGCGTTTGCGACGGCATTGATATCCCCTCGGTGGATGGTGGAAGGATGGCTGGCCGAGATTAGAACGGAATTCCCATCAGGCGTGTCAGCCGCTCGACGTTGAAATATCCGGCGCGGTAGGCCCACGCCCCCGCAGCGAAAATCAACAGCGACAGAACCGTGGTCCAGATCAGCTTTTTCGCCATCAACGGCAGCACCGGCGCGCCGGGATCGGACCCCGGCACGGCACCGCCCTCCTCGATCTGGCTGCGCACGCCAAACGGCAGCACCGCGAACAGCACCACCCACCACAGCACGAAATAAATCGCGATCGACGAGGAGATCGACATCAGCGCGCCTTCACTTTGGATTGGGTCATTGTCGCGCTCTATCTGCTTTGACGCATTGGTGTCAGCGCGAACCAGGATTCGGTCCGCTGGAAGAAGCGAGAATCAGGTCTGTTCGATTTCGACCAAAGCGCCGGAAAAGTCCTTCGGATGCAGGAACAGCACAGGCTTGCCATGGGCGCCGATCTTGGGCACCCCATCGCCGAGCACCCGCGCTCCCTCACCGATGAGCATATCCCGCACGGCGATGATATCCGGCACTTCATAACAGACATGATGGATGCCACCGTCGGCATTGCGCTCGAGAAACTTGGCGATCGGCGACATCTCGCCAAGCGGCTGGATGAATTCGATCTTGGTGTTCGGCAGCGTCGCGAATACGGTGATCACACCGTGCTCCGGCAGCGGCACCGCGTCGGAGATCTCGGCCCCGAACGCGCTGCCATAGATCTTCGCCGCCTGCACCGCATCCTTCACGGCAATGGCCACGTGATTGAGCCGGCCCAGCATCATTTCCTCCGTCTTCGCTTATCGGGCGTCCGCGCGCCCGAGGGGGCCGCGACACCCGTTTCAAAGCCTCACACCATCAGGACATGCACGACGCACAGCGTCTTCTTGCCCCATTGTTCAGCGATCGCTGCGCGCACCGCGCGGCGCACCGATTCCGACACCGCATCGGGATCGCGCCGGCGTGCACGCGGCAGGTTCTCGACGGTGTTCACCACCAGATCGAAAACCTCGTCGGCGATCACCTCGCCTTCGGCATTTTTCTCTGGAATGCCGAGCAGATCAACTTCGGGATCGTCCGCAAGTTCGCCCTTTTCGCTCAGCGCGATGGCGACAAAGGCGCAGCCGGCGAACGACATCCGGCGGCGCTCGACCACCGCCCGCGCCTTCTGGTCTTCGAGCAGCAGGCCATCCTTGTACAGGCGCCCCGACGGCAACTCATCGATCACGGCGGGGTCGCCCGGCCCGAGCCGCAGCAGATCGCCGTTCTTGCAGATGAGGACCTTGGGCACGCCCGCGGCGCGCGCCAGCCTGGCATGCTCCGACAGATGCAGCGCTTCGCCATGGACCGGGATCAGCACCTGCGGCCGCACCCACGAGATCATGTCGCGCAGTTCGTCGCGACGCGGATGGCCTGATACATGCACGAGATGGGTGCGATCGGTGATCACCTCGATTCCCTGCGTCACCAGCCCGTTGATGATCGAGCCAACGGCCTTCTCGTTGCCGGGAATTGTGCGCGAGGAAAAGATCACGCAGTCGCCCTTGTTGAGGGTGATCTGCGGATGATCGTCATTGGCGATGCGCGCAAGCGCCGCCCGTGGCTCGCCCTGGCTGCCGGTGCACAGCGCCAGCACCTTGTCCGGCGGAAAGTGGCCATACATTTCGGCGCTGCGAAAATTCTGGACGCCATCGAGGTATCCGGTCTCCCGCGCCACCTGCACCACCCGCTCCATGGCGCGGCCGACCACGACGACTTCGCGCCCGGCGGCCCGGGCCGCGTCGGCCACGGCGCGCAGACGGCCGACGTTGGATGCAAAGGTCGTCACCGCGACGCGCCCCTTGGCCTCGCGGATGATGGCCTCCATCGCCACCGCGACTTCGGCCTCGGAGGGCGAACGCCCCTCGCGCACGGCATTGGTGGAATCGCCGACCAGCGCCAGCACGCCCTCGTCCCCGAGTTCGCGCAACCGCTTCTCGTCGGTCGGCAGGCCGATCACCGGCGTGGTGTCGATCTTCCAGTCGCCGGTGTGCAGCACCGTCCCCACCGAGGTGCGAATCGCCAGCGCATGGGATTCCGGAATCGAGTGCTGCACCGGAATGAATTCGACGTTGAAAGGGCCGAGATCGATACGGCCGCCGACCGGCACCACATTGACAGGGATTTCCGGCGCATTGCGCTCGCCGGCGCATTTGGCCACGAATAGCGCGGCGCTGAACGGCGTCGCATAGATCGGAATCCGCAGCTTCGGCCACAGATCGATGATGGCGCCGAAATGGTCTTCATGCGCATGGGTCAGCACCAGGCCGACCAGATTCTTGCGCTCCTGCTCCAGGAACCGGATATCGGGCATCACGAGATCGATGCCGGGCAGACGGTCTTCGTCGCCGAACGAAACCCCGAGATCGACCGCCAGCCAGCTGCGCTGGTGGCGATTGCCGATGCCGTAGAGCGACAGGTTCATGCCGATCTCGCCGACCCCGCCCAGCGGCGCGAAGGTCAGTTCGTCAGGACGCGCCATCAGACGGCTCCCGCGGACGCGGCCGAGCCGAAATAGACGTCACCGGCGGAGATCGGCACCCGGGCACCGCTCTCGGTTGCGATCACCAGGCAGCCGGTGTCATCGATGGTCTCGAATACGCCGGTCACGACCGAGCCGCCGAATTTCACCGCCACCTGCTGGCCGAGGCCCGACGCACGCTCCAGCCATAATTGTTTCAATGTGCCAAAGCCCCTGCCGTTGTCCCAGACCGCCCGCAGGTCGGCCCAGGCGTCAGTCAGCGCTGCAAACAGTTCCTCGGCGCCGACATGAATGCCCAGCGGATGCAGGGCGGCTGCAGGATACGGCGTGCCGTCCGGCGCCGCCACCACATTGACGCCGATACCCACCACGACCGCAAGCTGCTGTTTGCCGACGGCTTCGGCCTCCAGCCCGATGCCGGACAGCTTGCGGCCGCCAGCCAGCACGTCGTTCGGCCATTTCAGCTCAAATTTAATGTTGTCCGCACCCGGCGAGCGCAGCCTCGCCTCAAGGCTCAAGGCCTGCAGCGCCTGCTCCAGCGCGAGGCCAGCGGCGAATCCCAGGGTTGCGGCCATCGGCGGCGCGACATCCATGACCTCGACGACACTCGCCGCCAGGTTACCGTGCGGCGAAATCCAGGCACGGTCACGCCGGCCGCGCCCTGCCGTCTGCCGCTCGGTGACGACCCAGGTCGGAGCGCGCTCGCCGGCGCGCGCGCGGGCCATGGCCTCCGTGTTGGTGGATCCGACGCTCTCGAACGCTTCCAGCCGGTAGCCTGCCGATATGGCCTTCGGACCGAGCGCGTACCCCATCAGAACAGGGACTTCGCCGCCGCCGCCGCCGCATTCACGAGCGGCGCCGGATAGACGAAGAACAGGATGGTGAAGGTGCCGGCAATAGCCAGCACGGCGCGCAGTTCGACGCGGACGGGATCGACCGCACCGATCGGCTCATCGAAGTACATGGTCTTGATGATGGTGAGATAATAGAACGCGCCCACCACGCTCGACAGCACGCCGAGCACGGCCAGCACGAACAGGCCGGCCTTGATGGCGGCCAGGAACACGTAGAACTTGGCGAAGAAGCCGGCCAGTGGCGGAATGCCGGCGAGTGAAAACAGCAGCATGGCGAAGAAGAAGGCCAGCAGCGGATTGGTGCGGGCAAGGCCCGCGAAATCCGAGATCTTCTCGACCGCTTGCCCCTGGCGCTTCATCGCGAGGATGACGGAGAACGAGGCCAGCGTCATCGCCAGATAGATCGCGATGTAAACCAGCACGCCTTGCGCCCCTTCCGGGGTGCCTGCGGCGAGGCCAACCAGCGCGAAGCCCATGTGGCCGATCGAGGAATAGGCCATCAGGCGCTTGATGTTGGTCTGCCCGATTGCCGCGAACGAGCCCAGCGCCATCGAGGCAATCGCCACGAAGGCGACGATCTGCTGCCACTCGTGAGTGATGCCCGGAAATGCCGTCAGCGTCACGCGGGTGAACACCGCAAGCGCGGCCACCTTCGGTGCGGAGGCAAAGAACGCGGTGACCGGCGTCGGCGCACCTTCATAGACGTCCGGCGTCCACATGTGGAAGGGAACGGCGGAGACCTTGAAGCAGAGCCCGGCAAGCAGGAACACAATGCCGAACACGATGCCGATGCTGCCCTCCTTCGCCGCGGCCGCAATGCCGGCGAAGTTCACGGTGCCGGTGAAGCCATAGACCAGCGACGCGCCATAGAGCAGCATGCCCGAAGACAGTGCGCCGAGCACGAAGTACTTCAGGCCCGCCTCGGTCGACTTGGCGTTGTCGCGGTGGCTCGCCGCCACCACGTAGAGCGCGAGCGACATCAGCTCAAGCCCGAGATACAGCATGATCAGGTCGCCGGCCGAAATCAGCACCATCATGCCCACGGTCGACAGCAGGAACAGGATCGCAAATTCGAAGATACGCCGCGACGGATCCGACAGAAACTCGCGCGCCAGGATCAGCGTCGTGCCCGAGCCGATCAGCGCCAGGATCTTAAGGAAGCGCGCGAAATCGTCGACGATGAAGCTGCCATTGAAGGTGGTCAGCTTGCCGGCCGGCAGCGACAGTTCCAGCACGCCGGTCAGCACGAGCAACAGCACCGCGAGCACGGTGATCAGGCCCGTCACCTGCTGGCCGCGGTAGGCGCCGATCATCAGCAGCAGCATGGCGCCCAGCGCCAGCACGATCTCCGGCAGCGCGGGAAGCAGGGAATATCCGGCGAAACTCATGATGTGCAATCCCGATCGGTCGCGGTCGTGTTCAAAGAGATCATGTCCGACGCGTTCATGGCAGCGCGGCCGCTTTCACGGCCGTGACCGCCTGGCTGTAATTGGTGACGAGCTGCTGCACCGAGGCCGACGACATGTCGAGCACCGGCTTCGGATAGACGCCGAACAGAATGGTCAGCACCACCAGCGGCACCAGGATCAGGCCTTCGCGCGGGGTCAGATCCTTGATCGAGGCCAGCGACGGCTTGGTCAGCGCGCCGAACACCACCTTGCGGTAGAGCCACAGCGCATAAGCCGCCGACAGGATGACGCCCAGCGTCGCGACCGTCGCGGTGGGGACGCTGACCTTGAAGGTACCGAGCAGCGTCAAGAATTCGCCGACGAAGCCGGAGGTGCCCGGCAGGCCCACATTGGCCATGGTGAACACCATGAACACCAGGGCATACAGCGGCATCCGGTTGACCAGGCCGCCATAGGCAGCGATCTCGCGGGTGTGCAGCCGGTCGTAGACCACGCCGACGCAGAGGAACAGCGCGCCGGAGACGATACCGTGCGACACCATCTGGAACACGCCGCCGGCGACGCCTTGCATGGTGCCGGCAAAGATACCCATGGTCACGAAGCCCATGTGGGCGACCGATGAATAGGCGATCAGCTTCTTGATGTCTTCCTGCATCAGCGCGACCAGCGAGGTGTAGACGATCGCGATGGTCGACATGGTGTAGACCAGCGGCGCGAAATCATGCGAGGCCAGCGGGAACATCGGCAGCGAGAAACGCAGGAAGCCGTAACCGCCCATCTTCAGCAGGATTGCGGCCAGGACGACCGAGCCTGCGGTCGGCGCTTCGACGTGGGCGTCCGGCAGCCAGGTGTGCACCGGCCACATCGGCATCTTCACGGCAAACGACGCGAAGAAGGCCAGCCATGCCCAGGTCTGCAGATTGCGTGGCACGGCGGTGTGCATCAGGGTCGGGATGTCGGTGGTGCCGGCATTCCAGTACAGCGCCATGATGGCCAGCAGCATCAGCACCGAGCCCAGCAGCGTGTAGAGGAAGAACTTGAAGCTGGCATAGACCCGGCGCGGACCGCCCCACACCCCGATGATCAGGAACATCGGGATTAGGCCGCCTTCGAAGAACAGGTAGAACAGCACGAGGTCGAGCGCCGAGAAGGTGCCGACCATCAGCGTTTCCAAAAGCAGGAACGCCATCATGTATTCGCGCACCCGCATCGTGACCGACTTCCAGCTCGCGATGATGCAGAACGGCATCAGCGCGGTGGTGAGGATCACGAACGGCAGCGAGATGCCATCGACGCCCATGTGGTAGTTGATCGCCTGCGCGAGCCACGGCGCCTTTTCGACGAACTGGAAGTCCGCCTGGGTCGGATCGAAACGCCAGACCAGGATCAGCGACACCGCAAACGTAATCAGCGTGGTCCACAGCGCGATCCAGCGCGCATTGCGGCGCGCCGCTTCGTCATCGCCGCGGCTGAGATAGATCAGGATCGCGCCGACGACCGGCAGGAAGGTGACGACGGACAGAATGGGCCAGGTTGTCATTATTGGCCCCCGAGACCGAATGTGAACCAGGTGATCAGCCCCGCGGCGCCGATCAGCATCGCAAAGGCATAGTGATAGAGGTAGCCGCTCTGGAGCTTGACGGCGCCGCGGGTGATATCGAGCACCCGCGCCGAAATGCCGTCCGGGCCGAGGCCGTCGATGATGGCGCCGTCGCCCTTCTTCCACAGGAAGTAGCCGAGACGCTTGGCGGTGCGGACGAACAAGAAGTCATACAACTCGTCGAAGTACCATTTGTTGAGCAGGAACTGGTACAGCCCCTGATGATCCCTCGCGAGCTCTTCAGGCAGATACGGCTTGGTGATGTAGAACACGAACGACACCAGCGCGCCCAGCACCATCATCACCGTCGGCGCATACTTGGCCCAGGCCGGAATCTCTTCCATGTGCTCGATGATGGTCGGGTTCATCTTCAGCGACTCGCGGAAGAACTCCTCGATGCCGTGACCGGCGAACAGCTCCTTGAACGGGAAGCCAGCCAGGATCGAGCCTGCCGCCAGCACGAACAGCGGAATCAACATGACCAGCGGGCTCTCGTGCGCTGCCTCATAGTGATGCTGGTCGTGCGGCTCGCCGAAGAAGGTCTTGAAGACCAGGCGCCAGGAATAGAACGAGGTCAGGCCGGCCGCGACCACGGTGGCGAGGAACGCATAGAGCGCGAACGGATTGTGGGCCGCGTAGGCGGACTCGATGATCGCGTCCTTGGAGAAGTAGCCGGCGAACAGCGGGAATCCGGTCAGCGCCAGCGTGCCGATGGACATCACCGCGAAGGTGATCGGGATCTTGCGCCAGAGCCCGCCCATCTTACGGATGTCCTGCTCGTGGTGCATCGCGTGGATCACCGAGCCGGAGCCCAGGAACAGCAGCGCCTTGAAGAAGGCGTGGGTGAACAGGTGGAAGATGCCGACCGAATAGGCCCCTGCTCCCATCGCGACGAACATGTAGCCAAGCTGCGAACAGGTCGAGTACGCCACGATCCGCTTGATGTCGTTCTGGACGAGGCCGATGGTCGCGGCGAAGAACGCGGTGGTGGCGCCGACCAGCATGACGACGGCCTGGGCATTCGGCGCCAGTTCGAACAGCGGCGACAGCCGCGCCACCATGAACACGCCGGCGGTTACCATGGTCGCGGCATGGATCAGGGCGGAGACCGGGGTCGGGCCCTCCATGGCGTCCGGCAACCAGGTGTGCAGCAGGAACTGGGCCGATTTGCCCATCGCGCCCATGAACAGCAGCAGGCAGGTCAGCGTCAGCGCGTCGGCATGCCAGCCGAAGAAGTTGATGGTCTTGCCGCTCAGCCCGGCGGCGCCGGCGAAGATGGTGTCGAAGTCGGTCGAGCCGATCAGCGCGAACACCGCGAAGATGCCGAGCGCAAAACCGAAGTCGCCGACGCGGTTGACCACGAACGCCTTGATGGCGGCGGCGTTGGCCGACGGCTTCTGGAACCAGAAGCCGATCAGCAGGTAGCTGGCGAGACCCACCCCTTCCCAGCCGAAGAACAGCTGCACCAGATTGTCGGCCGTCACCAGCATCAGCATGGCGAAGGTGAACAGCGACAGATAGGCCATGAACCGCGGGCGGTTCGGATCGTCGCTCATGTAGCCGATCGAATAGAGATGCACGAGCGACGACACGGTATTGACGACCACCAGCATGACCGCCGTCAGGGTGTCGACCCGCAGCGTCCAGGCGACGTTGAGGTCGCCGGAATTGATCCAGGGCAGCAGCACGACGCGGGCGTCATGGTGCATGAAACCGACATCGACGAAGGTCACCCACGACAGCGCGGCCGAGATCAACAGCAGCGTGGTGGTGATCAGCTCTGCCGCGCGCGATCCGGCAGCCGCCGGCTCAACCGGATGATCGTCATGAGCGTGATCGTCGTGCGCATGGTCGTCATGACCGTGATCGTCATGGGCGACCGCGGCATGGTCGTCGTGACCGTGCTCCATCTGGTCGCCACTCGGGTTGCGCGCATGCGCGCCGAAGATCGCGATCAGACCCGCGAGGATCGCGCCCAGCAGTGGCAGGAAAACAATGGCCTGAATCATCTGCCGTCAGCCCTTCATCAGATTGATGTCTTCGACCGCGATCGAGCCGCGGTTGCGATAGAACACCACCAGCACGGCCAGGCCGATCGCCGCTTCCGCCGCCGCCACGGTCAGCACCAGCAACGCGAACACCTGCCCGACGATGTCATTGAGGAACGTCGAGAACGCCACCAGGTTGATATTGACGGCGAGCAGGATCAGCTCGATCGACATCAGGATGACGATGACGTTCTTGCGGTTGAGGAAAATGCCGAGAATACCCAGCGTGAACAGGATGGCGGCAACCGCCAGATAGTGTCCGAGCCCGATCGTCATCGCACCCACCCCCCGGCATCGGTATCCTGCAGGCCCTGCCCCGACGCCACCTTGCGGACGTCCATGGCCATCTCCTTGGTGCGCGCGTTCTGCACCGGGATGCTCTGGCGCTTGACGCTCGCCTTGTGCCGCAGCGTCAGCACGATGGCGCCGATCATGGCGACCAGCAGCACTCCGCCGGCCAGCTGGAAGTAATGCACATACTTCGTATAGAGCACGAGGCCGAGCGCCTCGGCATTGGTGATGTTGGCCGGGATCGGCGCCACCACCGACTTGCTCAGCGTCGGGCTGATCACCCAGCCGCCGGCCACCAGCAGCAGCTCGGCCAGGAAGATCGCCCCGATCACGAGACCGACCGGCAGATAGGCCAGGAAGCCTTCGCGCAGCTCCGCGAAGTCGACATCCAGCATCATGATCACGAACAGGAACAGCACCGCGACCGCGCCGACATAGACCACCACCAGGATCATGGCGAGGAATTCGGCGCCCATCAGCATGAACAGGCCGGACGCGTTGACGAAGGCGAGGATCAGGAACAGCACCGAGTGCACGGGATTGCGCGAGGCAATCACCATCACCGCGGAGGCGACGCAGATGCCCGCGAACAGATAGAAGAAGAGCGCAGGAAGGATCATGCCCTCACCTCACCGGTACGGCGCATCGAGCGCGATGCTTTTTGCAATTTCGCGCTCCCAGCGGTCGCCGTTGGCCAGCAGCTTGGCCTTATCATAGAACAGTTCCTCGCGCGTCTCGGTGGCGAACTCGAAGTTCGGCCCCTCGACGATGGCGTCGACCGGGCAGGCCTCCTGGCACATGCCGCAATAGATGCACTTCACCATGTCGATGTCGTAACGCACGGTGCGGCGGGTGCCGTCGTTGCGGCGCGGGCCGGCCTCGATGGTGATGGCTTGCGCCGGGCAGATCGCCTCGCACAGCTTGCAGGCGATGCAGCGCTCCTCGCCGTTGGGATAGCGGCGCAGCGCATGCTCGCCGCGGAAGCGCGGCGAGATCGGGCCCTTCTCGAACGGATAGTTCAGCGTCGGCTTCGGCTTGAAGAAATAGCGCATGGCGAGGAAAAACGCCGAAACGAATTCCTTCAGCAGCAGCGAACGGGTTGCGGTTGCGACACTCATGAGAGCCTCATTTCGGCGCCAGCCCGCCGAATTGCAGGACGGCGGCGACGATCACCACCATGGCCAGCGAAATCGGCAAAAACACCTTCCAGCCCAGACGCATCAGCTGGTCGTAGCGATAGCGCGGGACGATGGCCTTGGCCATCGCGAACAGGAAGAACATGAAGAACAGTTTCAGCACGAACCAGATCACGCCCGGCACCCAGGTGAAGGGCGCGATCGGGAACGGCGGCAGCCAGCCGCCCATGAACAGGATCGCACCCATCGCGCACATGGTGGCGATGGCGACGTATTCGCCGAGCATGAACATCATGTACGGCGTCGAGCCGTACTCGACCATGAAGCCGGCGACGAGTTCGGATTCCGCTTCGACGAGATCGAACGGCGGACGGTTGGTTTCCGCCAGCGCCGAGACATAGAACACCACGAACAGCGGGAGCAGCGGCAGCCAGTACCAGCCGAACACGCCAGCCTTGGTGTTCTGCGCCTCGACGATCGCCGTCAGATTCAGCGAGCCGACGCAGAGCAGCACGCAGATGATGACGAAGCCGATCGAGACCTCGTAGGACACCATCTGCGCCGCGGAGCGCAGCGCGGCCAGGAACGGATACTTCGAGTTCGACGCCCAGCCGGCCATGATGATGCCGTAGATCGACAGCGACGAGATCGCGAAGATGTAGAGCACGCCCACATTGATGTCGGCGATCACCCAGCCGAGATTGACCGGGATTACCGCCCAGGCGGCCAGCGCCAGCACGCACGACACCAGCGGCGCCAGCAGGAACACGCCCTTGTTGGCGCCCGCCGGAATCACCGGCTCCTTGAGCACGAACTTCAGGAGGTCGGCGAACGACTGGAACAGGCCGAACGGCCCGACGACGTTGGGGCCGCGGCGGATCTGCACCGCCGCCCAGATCTTGCGGTCGGCGAGCAGGATGTAGGCGATCCCGACCAGCAGGATCACCAGCAGCAGCAGGCTTTGCGCCACCATGATGATGAGCGGCCACAGCGTGCTGGTCCAGATTTCGGCGAAGGTCATGGGTCTACTCCGCTGCCGTCAGGAGACGGGCCGACGCCAGCCGCGAACACTCGGCCATCGTCGCGGAAGCCCGCGCGATGGGGTTGGTCATGTAGAAATCCTGCACCGGCGATGTGAACGCCGCCTTCTCCACGGCACCGCCGCGCGCGGCCAGGGTGCCCACGCCCGCCGCATCGGCCGGCGCGATCTGGTCGACGCGCATCAGATTCGGCACCGCCTTGAAGATCACCTGGCGCAGCGCGCCCAGCGAGTCATAAGGCAGCTTCTTGCCGACCACATCGGACAAGGCGCGCAGCACGGCCCAGTCCTCGCGGGCCTCGCCCGGCGGGAACCCGGCGCGGTTAGCGATCTGCACGCGGCCTTCGGTGTTGACGTAGATGCCAGTCTTCTCGGTATAGGCGGCGCCCGGCAGGATAACATCGGCGCGGTGCGCGCCTCGGTCGCCATGGGTGCCGAGATAGACCACGAACGCCCCGTCGGCGACCTGAACCTCGTCGGCCCCGAGCAGGAACAGCACGTCGAGCGCGCCGGCCGCGGTCATCTGCACGGCCGTGAGCCCGCCCTCGCCCGGCGCGAAGCCGATGTCGAGTGCACCGACGCTGGAGGCGGCCGACTGCAGCACGGCAAAGCCATTCCAGCCGTCCTTGATGGCGCCGAGACCGGCGGCGAGCTTCGCCGCCTGCGCCAGGATCGCGGCGCCGTCGGCGCGCGCGGTTGCGCCGGCGCCGACCAGCACGATCGGATGGGTGGCACCATTGAGCAACTGGGCGAACGAATGTTTGCCCGCGGCGAGATCGGCCAGCGTATCGCTGCCGGCGCCGAGATAGTCATAGGCGTAGGTCAGGTCGGCCTTGTCACCGATCACGCCGATCTTGAGCTGGCCGGTGCGCCAGCGCTTGCGGATCCGCGCGTTGAGCACCGCGGCTTCCTTGCGCGGATTGCTGCCCACGATCAGCAGCACATCCGCCTGCTCGATGCCGGCGATGGTCGGATTGAAGATGTAGGACGCCCGCCCTGCCGCCACGTCGAACGCGCCGGTGCTCTGGGTGGCGAGATTGGCCGAGCCGAGCCGGCCGAGCAGGTCCTTCAGCGCGAACATTTCCTCCACCGCGGCGAGATCGCCGGCAATGGCGCCGATCCGCTTGCCGTCGGCGCGGCCGACTTTGGCGGCGATGGCGGCAAAGGCTTCCTGCCACGACGCCGGACGCAGTTTGCCGTTGTCACGGATGTAGGGCCGGTCCAGCCGCTGGGTGCGCAGGCCGTCGACCACATGGCGGGTCTTGTCGGAAATCCATTCCTCGTTCACCGCCTCGTTGACGCGCGGCAGGATGCGCATCACCTCGCGGCCGCGGGTATCGACGCGGATCGCGGAGCCGACCGCATCCATCACGTCGACCGACTGGGTCTTGCCGAGCTCCCAGGGCCGCGCGGCGAACGCATACGGCTTCGAGGTCAGCGCACCCACCGGGCAGATGTCAACCAGGTTGCCCTGCAGCTCCGAGGTCAGCGCACTCTCGAGATAGGTGGTGATCTCCATGTCCTCGCCGCGGCCGGTGGCGCCCATCTCAGCCACGCCGCAGACTTCGGTGGAGAAACGAACGCAGCGCGTGCATTGGATGCAGCGGTTCATCGAGGTCTTGACCAGCGCGCCGAGATACTTGTCCTCGACCGCGCGCTTGTTTTCAGCAAAGCGCGTGGTGTCGACGCCGTAACCCATCGCCTGGTCCTGCAGATCGCACTCGCCGCCCTGATCGCAGATCGGGCAATCCAGCGGGTGGTTGATCAGCAAGAACTCCATCACGCCTTCGCGCGCCTTCTTGACCATCGGCGAGCGGGTCGAGACCGACGGCAGTTCGCCGTTCGGTCCGGGCCGACAGTCGCGCACGCCCCAGGCGCAACTTGCGACCGGCTTCGGCGATCCCTTCACCTCGACCAGACACATGCGGCAATTGCCCGCGATGGACAGCCGCTCGTGGTAACAGAAGCGCGGAATTTCGGCGCCTGCGGCTTCGCACGCCTGCAATAGCGTGTACTCCGCGGGAACGTCGATTTCCTTGCCGTCGATGAGAAGCTTCGTCATTGCCTCACGACTTCCTCAGCTTGCAATCCGGCGGAGTGACGCCGGCCTGTTGCATCGATGTTTTGATCCATTGCTGAACGGTGTTGCCGTAAGTCGCCAGATAGGTTGGCTTGGCGGCATTCTTTTCGCACAGAAACGGAAGATGACCCTTCAGATCGTAGTCGCACGAGGCCTGCCATTCGCGGGTGTCTCTGAACGCCGCGATGGTCTCCTCGCACGAATAAAGAAAGTAGGACACGAAGCTCTCGTACTGGACCAGTTCGTCGCGGGCCCCGGTTTTGATCGCATCGTAGTCCGGCGCCGAGAATTTCGGATTCTTGAACGCCAGATCGGTGTAACCCATGAAAACCTGCCGCGCCGCCGCTTCGCGGTTGTTGGTGCGGATTTCGTTGATCTGGAACAGGATCGCGACAAACCCGAGCAAGGCGATCGCCGCCTGCGCCATCTGCGCAAGCGTTCCGAACTTCTGCCACCATGCTGCAGGCGTCGGCGACATTCATATCACTCCGCCGCGACCATGTGCGCCGGATCAAGGATGCCGGCGTCGTCGATATCAGCCTTGCGGGAGAAGTCGTCGATGCGCCGCTCGATCTCGGGCCGGAAGTGCCGGATCAGGCCCTGGATCGGCCACGCAGCCGCATCGCCGAGCGCGCAGATGGTGTGGCCTTCGACCTGGGTCGTGACCTCGAGCAGCATGCCGATCTCGCGCTTGTGGGCGCGGCCCTCGACCATGCGCGACAGCACGCGCCACATCCAGCCGGTGCCCTCGCGGCACGGCGTGCACTGACCGCAGCTCTCGTGCTTGAAGAAATAGCTGATGCGCGCGATCGCCGCGATCACGTCGGTCGACTTGTCCATCACGATCACGCCGGCCGTGCCGAAGCTCGACTTCACGGCACGGGTGCCGTCGAAATCCATAATCAGGTCCTGGCAATCGGCCGCCGGAATCATCGGGCACGAGGCGCCGCCGGGGATGATCGCCAGCAGATTGTCCCAGCCGCCGCGGATGCCGCCGCCGTGCTTCTCGATGAGCTCCCGGAACGGAATGCTCATGGCGTCTTCGACGACGCAGGGCGTGTTGACGTGGCCGGAGATGCCGTAAAGCTTGGTGCCGACATTGTTCGGCCGGCCGATCGACGAGAACCACGCAGCGCCGCGGCGCAGGATGTCCGGCGCAACCGCGATCGACTCGACATTGTTCACAGTGGTGGGGCAGCCATAGAGGCCCATGTTCGCCGGGAACGGCGGCTTCAGGCGCGGCTGGCCCTTCTTGCCTTCGAGGCTCTCCAGCAGCGCGGTTTCTTCGCCGCAGATATAGGCGCCGGCACCGTGGTGGACGTAGAGGTCGAACGGATAGCCGTGGATGTTGTCCTTGCCGATCAGCTTGGCCTCATAGGCCTGATCGACCGCAGCCTGCAGGTGCTCGCGCTCCCGGATGAACTCGCCGCGCACATAGACGTAACAAACATGCGCGCCCATCGCCATGCTGGCGATCATGCAGCCCTCGACCAGCAGATGCGGGTCATGGCGCATGATCTCGCGGTCCTTGCAGGTGCCGGGCTCCGACTCGTCGGCATTGACCACGAGATAATGCGGACGACCGTCCGACTGCTTGGGCATGAA
>JBGMOD010000032.1:0-131986 GCA_041424235.1 Hyphomicrobiales bacterium | reverse complement strand
GAGAGGTCGGATTGCGAAGCAATCCGGGTGAGGGGCTGCCGTTCTCTCGATAGGCCGAAACCCCTCATCACGCTTTAGGCCGCGCTTGCGGCGGCGCTGCGGCTGTCGTCCCGGGCATCCGCCAGCAATTGGCGGATCTCAATGGAGGGCATCGCGGCCGAGAACAGGAAGCCCTGCATTTCGGTGCAGCCGAGCGCGCGCAGCAGTTCGCGCTGGCTGTCGGTTTCGACGCCTTCCGCAACCGTCGTCATGTTGCGGGCGGCGGCGATGTTCACCACCGCCTGCACGATCGACGATGAGCCGCTTGCGTCTCCGATGGCGCTGACAAAGGAGCGGTCGATCTTGATCTTGTCGAACGGAAAACGCTGCAGGTAGCTCAGCGACGAATAGCCGGTGCCGAAATCATCCAGTGCGATGCGCACGCCGATGGCACGTAGATGATGCAGGATCGAGAGCGCCGTATCGTCGTCGCGGATCAGCACCGCTTCGGTGATTTCCAGCTCGAGCCGGCTTGCGGCAAGCCCGGAGGACGACAGCGCCAGCGCGACATTGAGCGCCAGCGTATGGCTGCGGAACTGCACCGGAGAGACGTTGACGGCGAGGCGGACGCCGTCGGGCCAGCGGGCGGCTTCCGCGCAGGCGGTGGTCAGCACCCATTCACCGAGCGCGACGATCAGGCCGGTATCTTCCGCGACCGGAATGAACTCGGCCGGCGATACCATGCCCCGCTCGGGATGGCGCCAGCGCAGCAGCGCCTCGCAACCGGTGACGGTGTTGTGGGTGAGGTCGAGTAACGGTTGGTAGTGGATCTCGAAGCCACCCTCGGAGAAGCTGCGGCTGCCTACGATCTGGCGCAGATCCTGCTCCATCTCCTGGCGGGCCTTCACCCGCTCGTCCATCCGCGGTTCGAAGAAGCGCCAGGTGCGACGGCCGTCGGCCTTGGCGCCGTACATCGCGAGATCGGCATGCTTGAGCAACTGGTCGAGATCGGCGCCGTCGCGCGGCGCCATCGCAATGCCGATCGAGGCATCGGTCGAGATGCGGTGTCCCAGGCATTCGCACGGCTTGCGGATCGCTTCCTGGATGCGTGTCACCAGGTCGATGACGTCGCGCTGGTGCTGGACCGCGGTCTGCACCACGGCGAATTCGTCGCCGCCGAGACGGGCGACGAAGTCGCCGTCGCGCAGGCACGCACGCAGCCGCTCGGCGATGGTCTTCAGCAGTTCGTCGCCGACCGGATGTCCCAGGGAATCGTTGATGCTCTTGAACTCGTCGATGTCGAGATAGAACACCGCGAACTGGCCGCCGGTGGCGAGCTGTCTGAACTCGTGGTCCAGCCGCTCGCGGAACAGCACCCGGTTCGGCAATTCGGTCAGCGCGTCGTAGTGCGCGAGGTGCGCGATCTTCGCCTCGGAGCGCTGTCGCTCGGTGATGTCCTCGAGCGTCGTCACCCAGCCGCCATCGCCGAGCGGCTGGTATTGGAACTCGATCACCCGTCCGTCGCCGGGTTCGAACAGCGACTGCGTGACTTCGCCCTTCGCCACCATGCGCATGAAATTCATGCAGTAGTCGTCGACGTCGCCCGGAAACGAGCCGCGCTCCTTGCGATGCACGATCAGGTCGCGCAGCATGCAGCCCGGCTTCACCACCTCGGTGGACAGGCCGAACATGTCGATATAGCGCTGATTGGAGACGATCATCCGTTGCGAGCGGTCGAACAGCAGCAGGCCGTGCTTCATGTTGTTGAGCGCGGTGTCGAGATGCCGCTTCTGCAGCTGCAACCGGCGCTGCGACGCCCGGTGTTGCCGCGACATCTGCCGGATGATCAGATACAGCATTGCCGCGATCACCAGCGCCGAAAGTCCGGCGGCGATGATCAGGAAGCGGGTCTGCTGGCGCCAGTCGGCAAGTGCGGCCTCCACCGTCGTGGTGGCGATGATTGTGATTGGGGCACCGCTCAGCTGGCGCACCGCGCCGACGCGGTCGCGATGGTCGACCGGACTTTCGAACCGCAGCGTTCCAAAGCCGCCGTTGATCCGCGCCGTCGTCAGCAGCGGGCCGTTTGCGAAGTTGACGCCGACCATCTCTTCGATGTGCGGATATCGCGCCAGCAATGTGCCGTCGCGGTGGAACATGGAAATCGCCGAGCTTTCGGCGAGTGTCACCGAGCTGAAGAACTGTTCGATCATTTCCGGCGGAATTCCACGGGTCACCAGTCCGAGAAACTCGCCGTCAGGCCCGAGAATCCGGCGCGATGCGACGATGGCCCAGCTTCCGGAGACGCGGCTCTGCACCAGTTCGAACTGCATCGGCGTCAGCGCGGTGCCTGATTTGAACGCCTTGAAATAGCTCCGGTCGGCGATGTTGATCGGCCGCACCGGCCACACCGTCGACGAGTTGACCATCGTTCCGTCCGCGTCATAGATATTGACGCCTGCGGAGTCATAAGTGCTGCCGACGCGCGTGCGCAGCATCTGGTGGATGTCTTCACCTGCAATCGCATCCCGGAACGCCTTGGGCGTGGTGATGGCGGATATCGGCAGATGCGCGACGACGTCCGCCTGCATCGCCTGGATGTCCTGGAATTGCAGATCGAAATGCCGGGTCAGCAGCAGGATGGTGTTGTTGAGCTCGCGGGCGGTGCTCGCCAGCGCGCGGTCGCGGAAATGGCCGATCGCCATCGTGGTGCCGAGCGCAACCGTACCGATCAGCACCACACCGCAGATCACGAGCCAGAGGATCGGACTGCGCCAGCCGGTCGCCTTGAGGTCGACGGTGTCGCTATCGCTGTCCATCGTTCGACCGCGATCGATTCCCTTGCTGCGCTTGACGAGCCGTTTCCACATCGCCCCACCCCGTTGAGGGTAAGGTGATACGCAGGACAGGTGGAATTCCCGTTAGTAATGTCGGTTACTCAAAGGTTTACGCTGCGGTTCGAATGCCCGGCGGCTGCCGCGGAATGAGACAGATGGCCTGTCGGCTGAGCGGTGATCCGTAGATTTACGGATATTGCGCGGTGCCATGAACGGCTATATGACCCGTCCAGCGATGACCGAGCGGTCCTGTGTGGGGGATGCTGTTCCGGACATGCGAGGGGCCCGGCACCAACACCGGGCCCCGCATTGTTTTGTCGGACGCCGCAGTCATGCCGTTTCCATCATCACCTCGCCAACGTCACGGGCGGCGGCCCTGGCGACGCTCGGGGGCATCGTCATCCCTGATCATGTGGGCGTAGGCGAGGGCACCGTCATCACCTCGATCTTGTTGCCGTCGAGGTCGCGGATGAAGGCGGCATAGTACACCACCATGCTGGCTTGCCGCGGACCGGGAGCGCCGTCGTCGCGACCGCCACCGGCGAGCGCGCGGGCATGGAATTCCTGCACGGCCTCGATGCTCCTGGCGCGCAGGCAGACATGGGCGCCGGTGTCGTCGTCGGGTGGCCGCATCGACGGGCGGGCATTGAGCCAGAACTCAGGATATTTCAGGCCGAAGCCCACCGTGGTCGGCCGCTCGGTGAGGCGGACGTAGCCCAGCGGTTCGAGCACCTGCTGGTAGAACGCCGCGCTTGCCGTCAGGTCGCGTACGGCAATGGAGATGTGGTCGATCATGCTGGCTCCCACTGGATCTGCGCGGCCAGCAAATCATGCCAAATCAGGGTCCGATACACCGCCGGATGCGGCGCAGAACTGCGCCGGGGCAGGACAAACATCCCCTGCCTCCGGGGCGCCGAGGGGAATGGCAGCCATGACGGCGCCTTGTTGTGACCGCGGTTGAATTGCGCGGGGGCGGCGGGATAGCTTGCCGCCGGCAACAAACCCCTTTCGCCGCTCCGGAGTCGTCATGTCGCACGCGAAGCTGTTTTCCCCGCTCCAGGTCGGGCCCCACACCCTCGCTCATCGTGTGGTGATGGCACCGTTGACGCGGATGCGGGCGGAACGGACGAGCTTTGCCCCGCGCGACCTCAACGCCACGTATTATCGGCAGCGGGCCACCAAGGGAGGCCTGATCATCGCCGAAGCCTCGCCGGTCGTGGCGACCGGACGCGGCAACCCGGCGACCCCCGGCATTTATTCGGAAGAACAGATCGCCGGCTGGCGCAAGGTGACGGACGCCGTGCATGCCAAGGGCGGCGTCATCTTCCTGCAGCTGTGGCATGTGGGACGGGTGTCGCACTCGTCGCTGCAGCCCGGTGGCGTGCTGCCGGTGGCGCCGTCGGCGGTCGCCATCGACGGCACCACGATGACGCCGTCGTCGAGTACGCCGCAACCCTATGAAACGCCGCGGGCGCTGGAGACGGCGGAGATCCCGGGCATCATCGAGGCGTTCCGGCTGGGCGCGCGCAATGCGAAGGCCGCGGGTTTCGACGGCGTTGAGATTCACGGCGCCAATGGCTACCTGCTCGAGCAGTTCCTGCAGTCGCACACCAATCTGCGCACGGATCAATATGGCGGGTCGATCGCCAACCGGGCGCGATTGCTGCTCGAAGTCACTGAGGCCGCCATCGATGTCTGGGGCGCCGATCGGGTCGGCGTGCGGTTGTCGCCTTATGGCGTAGCCAACGGCAGCGGTGAGGCGGATCCGATGCCGCTCTACAGCCACGTGGTCAAGGCGCTGGATCCGCTCGGCCTCGCCTATCTGCATCTTTTGGAGCCGCGCAGCAGCGGCGCCGGCCGTGCCGAGGTCAACCACACCAACGTGCCCGCGGCCATGGAGCTGTTTCGGCCGCTGTGGCGCGGTGTGCTGATTACGGCCGGTGGCTTCGACGGCGCCTCCGCTGAAGCGGCCATTGATGCCGGCCACGCCGACGCCATCGCGTTCGGCCGCTTCTTCATTTCCAATCCGGACCTGCCGCAGCGCATCGCCCGCAGGATCCCATTCACACCCTACAACCGCGCGACGTTCTATGGTGGCGAGGAGGTGGGATATACCGACTATCCGGAGGCGGCGGAGTAAGGGGAGCCGCAGCCGTCGGACGCTAACCCGCCTTCAATCCCTTCAGCGCCTGCACGGTTTCCTTCAACCCCTTGTGCAGCGGCCTGTCGCGGCGGATCACCACCGCCAGCGTGCGGTGCAGCTTCGGCGAGAGCGGACGCACCACCAGTGACTTTGTTGCGGAACTGCGGGCGCCGCCGTCGCGGCGCATGGCCATGCCCGGCACCACCGCGCAGCCGAGCCCGGCCGCGACCAGCTCCTTGATCGCCTCCACACTCGCCAGCGTCATCATCGGACGCAGCGTCACACCGCTGTCGGCGAACCAGGCTTCCACCAGCCGCCGCGTGTTGCCGCCCGGCAGCAGCACCGGCATCGCCCCCAGCACCGCCGGGGTGACGCGCGCAGGGAGGGTCGTGGCGGGCGGAGCGATCAGCACGAACGCGTCGTCGAGCACCGGCGTGATGTCGAGGGTGCGGCCGGAGGCGGGCAGGGTCACGAGGCCAATGTCGAGGGTGTTGTCCTCCACCGCCTTCACCACGTCGGTGGTGTTGCCGGTGCCCACCGAAATCTCCAGGGTCGGAAACCGCCGGCGCAGTTCGCGCAGGATCGGCGGCAGCAGGAAGATGCAGGCGGTGGCGCCGGTGCCAAGCCGCACCCGTCCCATGGCGCCGGTGGCGTGCCGTGCCATGGCGTCGTGCGCGGCCGCGACCGCGGCCTCGATCCGATCGGCATAGTCCAGCAGCTCAATGCCGGCCACGGTCGGCTTCGCCTGCCGCCCGACGCGCTCGATCAACCGGACGCCGAGCCGCTGCTCCAGTGCGCGCACCTGCAGGCTGATGGCCGGTTGCGACAGATTGGCCCGTTCGGCCGCGGCGGAGAACGAGCCCAGCTCGATCACGTCGCGAAAGCTGCGCAACTGGTCGAGATTGAGGCTGGGCGTATGAGGCGCCAGGGCATGGGCCTCCTGACGAAATGAGCGCATCGATCCTCCTTCGGAAACGTGGCGTCAGATCGATAAGTAATTCTCATACTCTGCATAACATATCAAAGCTTCTTTTATGGATCCCGAGGGTGCAGATTGAAGCCGGGCTGGTTCACCAACGTCCCTTGAAACCACTTTCTGCAGGCCAATTACGCTATGTCACATCCTCTCTACGGACCTCGAATGGAGCGCTGCTTCGACATCATCATCGAATTGAGCATCGAACTCGGCTTGCTCATCACCGGTTCACCGCATTCGCGGCTGCGCCAGCGCGCGGCGCTGCGCCGGCTGGATTCCAGGCTGCGTGCCGATGTCGGCGTCAGCCGTGCCGAGGCGCTGCGCGGACGGCGTGATTTGATGCCATGAGCCCTGCGCGGGCGCGTGATACGGTCGCGTCGCGCCCCGCCATCGGGGTGCGCGACGCGACCGCGGGCGATATGGCCGAAGTCGCCGCGATCTATGCCCATCACGTCCTCCACGGTCTCGCCACCTTCGAGGAACAGCCACCGGCCGTTGACGAGATGCTGTCGCGCCGGGCCGCGGTGCTGGCGCTTGGCCTGCCATACCTGGTTGCCGAAGCCGCGGGGCGGGTGGTCGGCTATGCCTATGCCACGGCCTACCGGCCGCGACCGGCCTATCGCTACACCATCGAGAACTCGGTCTACCTCGCCAACGGGCGCGGCGGAGCTGGTCTCGGCACCGCGCTGCTCGCGGAACTGATTGCGCGTTGCGAGTGCGGGCCGTGGCGGCAGATGATCGCTGTCATCGGCAATAGCGGCAATGCCGGCTCGCTTGCGTTGCACCGCAAGCTTGGATTTCAGCCGGTTGGCACGCTTCCATGCGTGGGCTTCAAACTCGGCCGCTGGGTCGATACGGTGCTGATGATCCGTCCGCTCGGCACCGGCGGCAGCACAGCCCCGGTCGAGATGGTCCGAAAGGCCGAATGCTGATATCCCGTCGTACCGTCGTTTGCCTTGGCCTTGCGCAACTGATCTCGTGGGGCACCTCCTATTATCTGATCGGCGGTTTCGGCGAGGCGATGGCGGCCGACCTCGGGTTCTCGCGCGGCCTGATCTATGGCGGCTTCTCGGTGGCGCTGCTGGTGATGGGCCTGAGCTCGCCGCTGGTGGGAGCGCTGATCGACCGCCATGGCGGCCGCACCGTGATGATCGCGGGCTCGCTGCTCAATGCCACGGGCTGTGTCATGCTCGCGCTGTGCCATACCCTTTTGCTGTATTTTGCGGCGTGGATCGTTCTCGGCCTTGCAATGCGGCTGACACTCTACGAGGCGGCGTTCGCCGCACTGGCGCGGCTTGGCGGCCCGCAGGCGCGTCGTGCCATGTCCCAGATCACCCTGCCGGGCGGGCTCGCATCGACGGTGTTCTGGCCGCTCGGCCATCTGATCGCGGAGCATGCGGGCTGGCGTGGGGCTGTTTTCGCCTATGCGGGATTTGCGCTGGCGACCATCCCGCTGCATCTGGCGATTCCCGAGGGCCGTTATGGCGATGTGACCATGAAGGAGGCCGCGCCCGCGCCGCAGCCGCTGGCGCTGAGCCGCGCCGATCGTCTGATGGCCGGCGCCCTGTATGCGCTGATTGCGATGCTGACCAATTTCCTCAATGCCGGGATGTCGTCGCACATGATCGCGATCCTGACCGGCCTCGGGGTTGCGGCTGCGACTTCAGTGTGGATTGCAACCCTGCGCGGCATCGGCCAGTCGTCGGCGCGGCTCGGCGAAATCCTGTTCGGGCGGCGGTTTCAGCCGCTGGCGCTCAATCTCCTTGCCTGTGCGATCCTGCCGCTGGCCTTCGTCGCGGGGCTGTTCAGCGGCACGCTCAGTGGCGCGGCGTTCGCGTTCGCGTTCGTCTACGGCGCGGCCAACGGCATCGTCACCATCACCCGCGGCACGCTGCCCCTGGTGCTGTTCGATCACCGCGTTTACGGGTCGCTGGTCGGTCGCCTGCTGGCGCCGGGCTTCGTCGTCTCAGCCACGGCGCCCCTGGTCTATGCCACGGTGATCGATCGTTTCGGAGAAGCCGGCGGCCTTTATCTCTCGCTTGTGGCGGCGATCGTCGTCTTCGCCGCGTCGGCGTGGCTGCTGCTTGCATTTCGGCCGGTCGCCAAGCGCTGACCCGGATTGTTGTCTGTTCATATCCGGTCGCGATGGTCGCGCACTTGTGAACGCAAATCCCCGCCTGCCGTGTCAGCTATCAATTGTTCGTCTCATGACAAGAATAGCCTCGCCGCAGGAGACATTCATGTGCCAGCCAAAGCCGTCGCGTCGTTTCGCTTTCGATTGGATGATGACGGCGTTCATGCTGGTGCATCCGGTCCATGCTGTGGCCGGCACGGTGCAAACCGGCGCGGCGGTTCGGGCACCGGCGCAATCCTGCCCGGCGCTTTCGGCTGCCGTGCCGGCTACCACGCCGACCCCGCGTCCCGATGTTTGGATCGCGCAACAGGCGGCGGTCCGGCAAGCTCTGGCCGCACGTGCCTATCAAACCATCACCTTCGGCGACTCGATCATGCAGGGTTGGAGCGAGGCGCGGCTGGGGCAGGCGATGGAGATGACGGTGCTCAATGCCGGGTTTGGTCAGGATGGAACCGAGCATACCTTGTGGCGGCTCAAGAGTTTCGATTGGCGTTCGCAGTCGCCGAGCCATGTGCTGCTGCTGATCGGCACCAACGACATTGGTTATCCGGCCTGCGATATCTATTGGGGAATCAGGACGGTGGTGCAGAGCGTTCATGCCACTTTTCCCAAAGCGCGCGTCGTGGTCACCAGCATTCTGCCGCGGGGGACCGACTTGATGGGAGCCGACGACAAGATCCGCGCTGTGAATGCCGCGCTCAAGGCGTCCGCCCCCGCCGCCGATTTTGCGTTCTTCGATGTCCACGATGCTTTCGCGTGCGGTCACAAGACGCCTTGTCCGCTGTTCATCCCCGACTTCAACCTGCATTTGACCACGGCTGGCTACGATTTGCTGACATCGTTGCTGCGGACATTCATCGCCGCCGATGAACGGCGGCTTGGTTCGGGGAAAGACCGATGATTGATGCACTCCGTCGGCAGACCCTGTGCTGGGGATTGGCGATGTGGTGGGCGGCGCTGTCGGTCATGGTCCAAAGCTTGCCCGCCTTCGCACAGGCCCCCGCCCGTTCCGAGACGCCGCAGATCTGGTTCAGCATGGGGGCGCTCACGTCCCCGGCAGGCCATCACAGCTGGGAGCTGCTATTCGATACGCCCGACGCGCCATGGCCGCAGGCGCTGAGCCACGTCAAGGTCATCGGTGTTCTGACCCAGGCGCTGGTCAAGATTTCGGACGACGAATTGGCGAAGGTCGTTGCGCGATTGAAACAACAACACGTGGCCCTGGGCATTGAAATGCTGGCGCAGGCCTACACGCTGCCGGGGATGGCCGCACCGCCGGGATGCGGTGGAGGGGTGGAAGGATACTTTCCCCCGGAGCAGACTGCTGCGCTGGCGGCCAAGATCAAGCACGCAGGCGGCACGCTGCAATATATCGCCATGGATGAGCCGTTATGGTTCGGCCACTATTATGACGGCCATCTGGCCTGCCGGTCGTCCATCGCGGACGTGGCGGCACGGGTTGCCGCCAATCTGCGCGAGTATCAGAAGCTGTTCCCCGACGTCGTCATCGGTGACATCGAGCCGTTTCCCTCGATCACCGATCAGCCGAACTGGCAGAACGACTACAAGGCGTGGACCCAGGCGGTTCAGCACGCCGTCGGCAAGCCGGTGTCGTATCTCTTTGTCGATATCAATTGGGGGCAGGTGAAGTGGCAGCAGAGCCTTCCCGCTGTTGCAGCTTTCGCGCGCGCCAACAGCTTGCCGCTCGGCATGATCTACAACGCGGCGCCGCCGCCCGCCAGCATGACCAACGAGGCCTGGCTCGCCGATGTGCGCCAGAACTTCATCCATATCGAAAAGGATATGCACGTGGCTCCGGACTGGGCGATGTTCACCTCATGGGCGAAATACCCAGGCCATGCCGTCACCGATCAATATGGATTGGGCGAGGATTTTGCAGTGAAGCAGTATTTGCAACTGCATGCGGCGTCGCACTGATGCCGGGTCGCAGGATCGGCGCCGATGGCGGGGGAGTGCCCGTCGTCATCCTCAAATCCGCCGTCCCGCATTCTCCCAGTACGGATCGCGCAGCTTGCGCTTGAAGATCTTGCCGGAGTCCTCGCGGGGCAGGTCGGTGGCGAATTCGACCGTTTTCGGGACCTTGTAGCCCGCCATCCGCTCGCGCAGATAGGCGCGGACATGGCCGGCGTCGAGCGTGATGGCCGGCTGCGGCTGCACCACGGCGCACAACGCCTCGCCATATTCCTCGTCGGGGATGCCGAACACGGCGCAATCGGCGACACCGGGCATCTTGTGCAGTTCGGCCTCGATCTCCGCCGGATAGATGTTGACGCCGCCGGAGATCACCATGTCCTTGGCGCGGTCGCACAGGTACAGGAAGCCATCGGCGTCGAGATAACCGATGTCGCCGGGCGCGAACGAACCTGCCTTGTTGGATTGCCGGCGCTTGTCGTCGTCGCGATGATAGGTGAAGTCGGTAATGTTGAGGGCTGTGGCAACCACCTCGCCGGGGGTGCCGGGTGGCAGCGTTGCGCCATCCGGGCCGACAATCCGCAGATCGGTGTCGGGCATGATACGGCCGACGGTGCCCGGATGGGCCAGCCATTCCTCCGCCGTGCACAGGGTGACCATGCTGGTTTCGGTCGAGCCGTAATATTCGTTGATGATGGGGCCCCACCATTCGATCATGGCGCGCTTGATCGGCGGCGAGACCGGTGCCGCGGCATGGATCACGAATTGCAGCGAGGAGAGATCGTAGCGCCTGCGCACCTCGTCGGGCAGCTTCACCAGGCGGTTGAACATGATCGGCACCATGTGCAGGTGCGTGACGCGGTGCCGCGCGATCAGCGCCAGCAATTCTTCCGGATCGAACCGCGGCTGGAAGATCACATTGCCGCCGAGCCGTGCCGCCACGCTACCATAGGCGTTCGGCGCGGAGTGGTACATCGGGCCGGTGACCACGGTGACGATGTCGGAGGGATCGTGGCCGGTGAAGCCGAAACCGCGCATCAACCGCTGCATCGACGCCAGCGCCTGCTCCGGCGTCGGCGGCGCGCGGCGCACGCCCTTCGGGCGCCCGGTGGTGCCGGAGGTGTAGATCATGGTGCCCGGCGGGTCGAAGGTCTGCGGCGGGGCCGGCGCGAAACGTTCGACCCAGTCGTCCCACACCGTCATGCCGGCGGGGATCTCGCATAACGCATCGGGAATCGAATAGGCGCGCTGGATCTCCGCCGGCGTGCGCACCACCAGCACGGCGACGCCAGCGGGGAACGCGGCCCGCACCCCTTCGACGAAATCGGCATGGATCACGATGGCCTTGGCGCCGGAGTTCTCGAACAGATAGCGCGCCTCGTCTGCGGTGTAGTGCCAGTTCGCCGGCACCGGATAGGCGCCGACCAGCCCGGCGCCGCCCATGACTTCGAGGAAGGCGATGTCGTTGCGCAGAAAAATCGCCACCGTGTCGCCGAACCCGACGCCGAGCGAGGCGAAACCGCTGGCCGCCTTCGCCGCACGCAAGGTGACCTCTTCGGTGGTGGCACGCCGGTCGCCGCTGCGGATCTCGCCCATGTGGTTTCGCTCCCGATGTCGACGGCTGTTTCTTGTTCATTGGCGCTCTGCGGCGCAAAAGCAGTGTCGCCCTGTTGGTCGGGGTCTTCAAGGCACCTTATTGCGTTCCAGCCATCCCGGCGATGCCGCGTGGGCACGTCGGCAACGAGGGCGATGCGTCTCGAGCCACGAGGTCTCAGTCGTCGCGACGAAGCCGAGGGACAGCTTCTCTGGATACCGCATTCGTCATTCCGCTCACAAAATAAGTCCACCATCCACAATCAGCGTCTGCCCGACGATGTAGGACGCGAGCGGCGATGCCAGGAATAGCGCGGCACCGGCCATGTCCGCCGGCGTGCCCAGCCGCCTCAGCGGGATTTTCTCCACCGCGGCCTCCAGCCGCTTCGGATTGGCCGTGGTCACCTTGGTCATCTTGGTGTCGACCAGGCCGGGTGCGATGCCGTTGACGCGGATGCCGTCCTCTGCCCACGCCTCGCCGAGTGTGCGGGTGAGCCCCATCGCGCCGGTCTTCGACGCATTGTAGGCCGGGTTGCCCTTGGTCGAGTGATAGGCGGCGGTCGACGAGACGATGATCAGGCTGCCATGGCTCGCTTTGAGCATGGGATGGAATTTGGCGCCGCAAGCCATCAGGCTCATGAGGTTGACTTCGAGCACCTTGCGAAACCCGGGCATCTCGAACTCGCCGCGCTTGTAGACCACGGCGCCTTGCGCCAGCACCAGGATATCGAGCCGGTCAAAGCCCGGTTCGAAGCGATCGACGGCGCCGGCGTCGCTGACGTCGAGCCGGCTGTAGTGCAGGCCGTCGAGATTGCAGCCGTCCTCGGGTTTGTAATCGCCGGAGCTCGCGCGAGTGCCGCAGACATGCACCAGGGCGCCCCTGGCGCGGAAGGCCTGGGCGATGCCGTTGCCGATCCCGCTGGATCCGCCGACGACCAGCGCGGTCTTGCCGCTGAAATCAAGCTCGTTCATCGCGTGTCCATCCCTGCATTTTCGAATTTGTTAGGTCGTTTGCATAAAGCAATTGACCTAATTTCTGTGCTGTGCGTACTGTTGTCAATATGAGCCAGGCGACGACCCGTGATTTGTTGAAGCTTGCGGCACGGCGGCTGTTTGCCCACCGCGGCTTCGACGGCGTGAGCGTGCGCGACATCGTCGACGCCGCAGGCCAGCGTAACAGCGGCTCGCTGCATTACTATTTCGGCACCAAGGAAGAGTTGGCGCGCGAACTGGTTGCCGACGGCGCGCGGTTGATCGACCAGCGCCGTAACAGCCAGCTCGATGCGCTGGAGCGCGACGGCGGCCCGAGGACGCTGCGCCAGGTGGTGGAAATCCTGGTCTGGCCGTCGACCGGGCTCGGCGGGCAGGGGGGTGAAACGGAAGCCTCCAACAGCGAGGATACCTATATCCGTTTCATTTCCATGCTGCAGATGAGCCACCGCCAGCTGTTCCTCGACGCCCTGGAAGGCAAGTGGGCGTCGGGCTACGAGCGCTGTCTCGATCACATCCGCCGGATGCTGCCGGAGATCGACCCTGAGCTGGTCAACCAGCGGTTGGTCTTCATGTCGCTGTTCCTGCGCGCTGCGATGTCATCGCGCGAGGCGGCGCTCGACGGCGTGCCATCGCATCATTTCTGGAGCGCCGCGTTCACCATGGAGAACGTGATCGACACCATCGAGGGCATCCTGCGTCCGGCGCCGTCGAAGCAGACACGCGCGGCGCTCATGCGCCACCGCAGGGAGCTCGCGGGGAAACCGCGCGGCAAGCGCACGGCCGGGAGCGGGCAGGCCGAATATCACGCCCATTGAGACTGGCCGCGCGACAGACGCGGCAGCAACAACAGGTCGGGAAGGAAGCATGCCAATGTCTGAAACCTCGTCCGAGATCATGTCCGAATTCAAGCAACTGAGCCGCTCGGTCGCCGGATCGCGGGTGCTGGTCACCGGCGCCGCGAGCGGCATGGGCCGCGCCACCGCGCGGGTGTTCGCCGCGGAAGGCGCCGTGGTCGCGGTGACCGATCTGGCCCAGGCGGATGCGGAACGAGTGGCCGCGGACATTCGCGCGCGCGGCGGCCAGGCCACCGCATGGGTGCTTGATGTGGCAGATGGCGATGCGATCCGCCGCGTAGTCGGTGAAGTCGCTGAGACATTCGGTGGGCTCGATATCGTGATCAACAATGCCGGCGTCTCCGGCACCTCGCCGATCGACGGCGATGGGTATGACGCGCTGTGGCAGCGGAGCATCGCGATCCTGCTCACGGCCCATCCGCGCATCATTCGCGCGGCGCTGCCTCATCTGCGCCGATCGAAGCACCCCCGCATTGTCAACATCGCCTCCACCGAGGCGCTCGGCGCCACCGCGCTGCATAGTCCGTACTCCGCCGCCAAGGCCGGCGTGGTCGGGCTCACCCGCTCGCTTGCGGTCGAACTCGGTCGCGACGGCATCACGGTGAACTGCATCTGCCCGGGACCGATCACCACCGGAATGACGGCGCGGATCAGCGACGAACACAAGGCGATCTATGCCAGGCGCCGCACGGCGCTGGGCCGTTATGGCGATCCCGAAGAGATCGCGCATATGACGCTGAGCCTGTGCCTGCCGGCGGCCTCGTTCCTCACGGGGGCGATCATCCCGGTGGACGGAGGCCTGATGGCGCGCAATGCATAGGCAGGTGTGCACGGGATCGACGATGGGACACTCGCCCGTCAGACCCGGGAGGCGCTGCCGCTGCATTTGACACGGCGGAACGATCGACCGACAGTTCCCGCACATAAGGGGGCGGGTGATCGCAATGAACGCGCCGGCAGCAGCTTCGGGTCCGTCCGCATCAGGCGCCGCCAGATCGCGTTCGACCGCCGAGATCGTCCGTCGGGTGCTGCCCTATCTGCGGCCCTACAAGCTGCTGGCGCTGGCCAACATCCTGTGCGCGGTGCTGGCGTTGGGAGGCTCCTTCGCCTTTCCCCAGATCATGCAGTACATCATCGATGACGTGATTGCCGGCGGCGCCATCGCCCGGTTGCCTTATGCCATCCTCGCGTTGCTGCTGGCTTTTGTCCTTCGCGACCTCTTCACCTGGCTGCGTATCCTGGTGAACAACACGTTCGAGCAGAATGTCATCTACGACATGCGGCGCGAGCTCTATGCGCGGTTGCAGCGGCTGCCGGTCGGTTTTTTCGATGATCGCGCCTCGGGCGACCTGATGACGCGGGTCATCGACGATGTCGGTTCCGTCGAGCGCCTGCTGATCGACGGCACCGAACAGGCCACCATCGCGTTCCTGAGCGTGACCTCGGTCTTCGTCATCCTGCTCTGGAAAAGCCCGCAACTGGCGCTGCTGGCGCTGTTGCCGCTGCCGCTGCTGAGTCTCGGCGCGTTCTGGTTCACGGTCACCGCGGTGCGCTGGTATCGCGCCACGCGCCAGAGCGTGGGGGCCTTGAATTCGCTGCTGGCCGACAATCTCCAGGGCATCCGCCAGATCAAGGCTTTCGATCGGCTGCGTCACGAAGACGACCGGTTTGCCGGGCAGGCGGGCCTGGTACGGCAGCAGACGCTGCGCGTTCTCAAGGTCTGGTCGATCTATTCGCCCGCGATGACGTTTGTCGGCTCGCTGGGCACGGTGCTGGTGCTGTGGCGCGGCGGCGCGATGGTTGCGGCCGGCGAGATCAAGCTCGGCGAACTGGTGGGATTTCTGTTCTATCTCACCTTGTTCTATGAGCCGGTCGGCCGGTTGCAGGCGTTCAACCAGATGCTGCAATCGGCCCGCGCGGCGAGCGAGCGGGTGTTCGATATCCTGGACATGCCGATGGAACGTACGCCGGCCGGCGGCGGCGCGTCGCTGCCGAGGCCGGTGTTGGGCGACGTGCGGTTCGAGGCCGTGAGCTTCAGTTACAGTCATGGGCGGCACGCGCTGGCCGATATCTCGCTTCATGCCCGCCCCGGCGAGATCATCGCGCTGGTCGGCCCGACGGGGTCCGGCAAGTCGACCATCGCCAACCTGCTGCTGGGATTCTATACGCCAGACGCGGGGCGAATCCGTATCGACGGCGTCGACATCGCCACCCTTCCGCTGGACCTGCTGCGCGAGCAGATCGCCCTGGTCAGTCAAGAAGGCTTTCTGTTCAACGGCTCCGTGCGCGACAACATCCTGTACGGCAAGCTGGACGCTAGCGAGGCGGAGCTGCTGGCCGCGGCGTCGGCCGCGAACTGTCACGATTTCATCGCCCGGCTGCCGCAGGGCTACGAAACTCAGGTCGGCGAGCGCGGCGTCAAGCTCAGTGTCGGGGAAAAGCAGCGCATCAGTATTGCGCGGGCGCTGTTGAAGGACGCACCGATTCTCATTCTCGACGAAGCCACCGCCAGCGTCGACACCGCGACCGAAACGCTGATCCAGGAAGCGCTGCAACGATTGATGGCCGGCCGCACCAGCTTTGTGATCGCTCATCGCCTGGGGACGGTGCGCCATGCGGGGCAGATCCTGGTCCTGCATGGCGGCGCGATCGCCGAGCAGGGCACGCACGAGCAATTGCTGGCTGCGGGTGGCCTCTATGCCAGGCTGTCGCAAGTGTCCGCTGCCGGGCCTTCCGACGACCTCGTGTGCTGAATGCGAAGTTCGTGCGATTTCGCGGCAGACGCTTTCACGAACTTCGCATTCATAAAGCACACTAGAATCATATGCTTGCTAGTGTCCTTATCGAATCCGAAGCTCGCTCAGAGCGGCGGCTAGAGCTATTTCCGTTCCGATAGAATCGGAACGGAGCTCTAGCTTCTTGTTTTGACGCGTTTTCTTGACGCGAACCGGTATCCACTTCGCTGGAAAACGCTCTAAGTGATGCGAACTTCGGATTCGGGACACTAGGCGAGGAGAGCGCTGCCATCAGAGACCCGCGGGCGGACGCAGGGTCGGCACCGGATGCAGCGGCGTATCGGGAGAAATCTCGTCAATGATCTTGCCGAGCAGTCCGTGATGGCCGGATGCGTCGAGCCAGCCCCATTCCCCGTTCGGATTGACCTCGAGAAAGTGGTAGGTGCCGCCGCCATCCAGCAGCATGTCGATCCGCCCGTACTGCAATTGCAGGTCCGCCATCAGCGAAAACGCGCCGCGCTCGATCTCCGGCGGCAACGGATGAGCCAGCCATTCGTCGGTCACGTAGTCGGTGGCGAGTTCGCGCCAGTCCAGCGTGCGATCGGCAAAGGGACGTCGCGCCAGTTCGAATGCAAACAGTCTGTCGCGCACCACGGCGATGGTGACGTCCTTCTCGGCGACCACCAGATCCTGGATCGTCCAGGGAACGGCCGGATCGAGTTCACTCTCCTCGACCGCGGTGGTGTAGAACACCGACGCCTTGTCGATGCGTGTCGAACTCAGGCTCTTGACCACCGATCGGTGTCCCGGCCGCAGCGTCCGCGATGCACCGAGCACGCACTTGAAGGGCGGCACGGTGAAATACCGGCTGGCGGCGCGCGCCTGTGTGAGCTTGCCGCAGCGAACGTCAGCGAACGGTTCGACCAGAACCAGCCGTCGGCGTGACCACACCAGGTTCACCGCCTCGCGCATCATGTACCACAGCTCCTCTTCGACATAGTTGACACGGTCCGGGATCTCCGCGCCCGGGGTGAGGTCCTTCGTGCGCATCGGTTTGCGCCAATAGAACTTCGCGACCTCGCGATCGGTCACTTTGCGGCCGGTCGGGTTTTCGATCTCGAAGCCCGACGGCGTCTGCAGGATCTTGTAGTCCGGCCACAGATTGAAGTTGAATCGGAAGATCCGTTCGGTGCCGATCTTCGAGACCAGCAGGTCCGTGGTCACGTCATGGGAGTTGGTGAAGATGAGAGTGACGGCAGGCGCGCTTGCCATGAAAATCTCTATGATGGTCCCGACGGCGGATTAGAGCGTTTTCCAGCGAAGTGGATACCGGTTCCCCCGCGACAAACGCGAAGCGTTTGCGCGGAGAAAACGCGTTGAAAAAAATGCTAGAGCTGAATGAATTGAGGTTGAATCGATGCGACCACACGCTCGGTTCACCTCTCCCCGTCGGGGAGAGGTCGGATTGCGAAGCAATCCGGGTGAGGGCTGCTGTTCTCTCGACAGGCTGAAACCCCTCACCCGATTTGCTTGCGCAAATCGACCTCTCCCGATGGGAGAGGTGGACCTCCGATGCCGCACCAATCGAACCTAATTTCATCACGTTCTAGAGCTCCGTTCCGATTCTATCGGAACGGAAATCGCTCTCGCGCTCCCGTGATCCACACATGGAAAGCCTCCTGCTGCGTCGAGATGACGGCAAGAGGCTCTCCACAGGATCAGCCGCGCCATCGGCGCGACCGGCATCGCGTTATTGGTCGTCGCCGCCGTTGTCCTTTTCGCCGTCGAAGCGGGTCGAGCTCTTCATGTAGATCTTGCGCGCGTCGAAATCGTCGTCGTCCCAGCGCTGCTGTTTGGCATGGTCGTAAGCCGGCTCGATGCCGGGACCAATCTGGTCGATGCGGATCTTTTCGCGTGCAATATGTTCAAGTGAAATCATCGTTTTGATCCTTCAAGGGTTGGATACACAGATGAAAACAGACGCCGATATGGAATCCATGCGCAGGACAAGTGGCAACGCAGGATCCTTCAATGCTTGCGGTAGGCTCTGCAGAACGTGACGGTTTTTGCGCCGCTCTTTTTGCAAGACGGACCGGCCGGATCTTCCACGTTTTCAAAAATTGTTTTTGTAAAATTCCCGTCAGGCGGGTCCCCGCGTCGATTTATAAGGCAATCCCGGGGGCAACTCAATCGGCAGCCGGGCCGTTGGTTTGTGACAATCCATGACAGTCACGCCATGACAATCGTGTCCGTATTTCCGCAGTGCAGCGGGGCGACGCGGATTCTCCGGATGCGTTGTCGTATTGACATGCTGGGGCAGTCGACCGACAGTCAGCCATTACCGTTTCCTACCCAGCCATTCATGAAAGTCGGCTCCGAGATCATTTCCTCGAAAAAAGCCGCGGACAGTTCGTCAAAAAACTTGTGAGGCCCGAAGGGCCGCTTGCTTCAAATCCGTTTGTTCACCTCGGATCAACGATCCATCAGGAGGGAATCATGACGCGCAAATGCACGTGTGCGATTGCTGCCGCCGCATCGCTCGGCGCGGCGATGTTCGGAAGTTCAGTTCTGGCAGGTTCATTGCTCTTGCTGGAGATCAGGCCGTCGGTTGCCCAGACGGCGGACCAGCACAATGCGCCGGGCGGTCCGCGCGACAGGGTCAACACCATGGTCCGGCAGCAGGGGTTCACCTTGCCGCCACCACCACCTACGCCGCCATCGGCGCCGGTTTCGACCACCACGGTTCGTTCACCGCCGTCGGCGCCGCCCGCCAAGAAGAATTGATGACGCTCTGCTCGAAATTCGCAAAGAATTCGAGGCCCTACATTTCTCCGAGCGAAAAATTCCGCACCAGGGCTCCGAGTGCGGCCTGGGTGCGCACGCCGGTCTTGTCGAAGATGCGCTTGAGGTTGAAGCGCACCGTGCCGGTGGTGAGATCGAAACGCTCGGCGATGTTTTCGACGTTGATGCCTCCCGCAACCAGGGCGGCGATCTCGCTTTCGCGTGGCGTCAGGCGGAACACGTCGCCGAGCGCTGAGGTATCGATCTTGAGCGCTGCATCCGGCTCGCGGATGAAGATCACGGTGCGCGGTGCGCGCAATCCCGGCTCGGAGGCGTGCAACCGCCAGATCGGCGCGATGTGCAGCAACAGCGGCAGCCGTGTCGACGGCCGTGGCAGGTAGACCCGCCTGCCGTCGCTGGTGGGGGACGTGCCGACGACCGTGATGGCGTCCTGCAATTGCTCGGTCAGGGACGCCGTCGCCGCGCGCAGTCCGCCGCGGCCGAGCAGCAGGCCGTCGTTCTGGTCCAGAATTTCCACGGCACGTGCATTGAAGAGCAGCGGCTGCTGGGTTTCGTCGAGCACGATGGCGCCGTCGGCCATCTTTTCGATGACGCTCGCGAGGCCATCGGCACGATGCTCGGCGGCGCTGACCCGATGCTGCAATTCGATTGCTGTTGCAACATGTGACACCATCGATTCCATGAGGCGTACCTCGTTAGATGCAAACGCGCCGACGTTGCGCCGCCGGCAGGTAATGAGATGGAACGGTGCGGCGCTGTGATTGTGCTGAACGGACATCGCGTAGAAGCCGTTCGCCGGTCGCACGAGTTCATTGTAGATCTCGCTGCGCTCAAGATCGCGATCGGCGATCTGCTCCGCCGACGACACCACTTTGCCCTTCGGCAGCAACTCGGCCCATTCGTGCCACAAGGGTGCGGTCATCGGCGACGCGAACCGCGCGATGCCTTCAGCGTCGAGACCGGCGCTGGCTTTCAGCAGTCCTGGTCCAGGCCGCGAAGCATCGGTCGCGAACAGCAGCGCATGCTCGCCGTGAAAATGCGTCGTCATGCTGTCGAGAGCCGTATCCCAGTACTCGGGATCGGCGGCAGACTGATAGACCAGGTCGATCAGACGCAGCAGGTCGGGATTCATGTCGGTCATTAAAATTCATCAGCAACGAGAGAAAAAAATTTCCGCCCACACGAATGCGCGATCTTCCGTCGCCAGCATGTGACTTTCATCGGCAAACTTTGCGGCCAAATCATGGGAGTTTGCGCTGATTGAGACAAGGCCCGCAGCGGTGTCATGTGGACGGTGCGCATGTCTCTCATGCAACTCATGTTTGGGAGATACGATGTGAGCGTTCAGCGAGCGGCAATGGTCTGCGCGTGATCGGTGGATCGTGATCGTCGACCTCTCACCCCCATGAACTTCGGCGCCCCGGCTATGAAAAGCCGAGGTTTTTTCGGGCGCGACGCGCGCTGTCTAGTCATCTGTCAAACTGTGGCGCCATAGTCATCTGTCAAGTTTTCTCGCCGCACAATACTGGCGTTACGTCTGTCTCGCCGACATTGCATCAGGTTCAATGGGATCTGCGTTTCTCGAATGACTGCAAGCGCCGCTTCGTCGTCTCGCTTTGCAAGATCGCTGCGTCAGCGCGCCTGCGCATCGCGCAGGGCGGTCAGCGCTTTGAAGCCGACCCATCCCCAATACACCCGGTGATGGGCGATCAGGCCGTCGGCGACGTCCATGACTTCGACGAGGTCGACCTGATCGCCATCCGGCGTGGCGCGGGGATATTCCCAGGTCAGTTGCCTGCCGTTGGAAAAGAATGTGCCGGTGCGATACCAGCGGCCGAGGCCGCTGCCCGCCTTGCTCAGCCCGGCTCCGAAGAACGAACGGATTGCGGCGCGGCCATGCAGGATGCCCTCGGTGCGGTCGCGCAGTGTCACCGGGATCAGCGGGGTTTCGAGGATGGCGTCCTCGGCGTAGAGCGCCATCAGTCCGTCGAGGTCGCGGTCCAGCACGCTTGCATGCCAGCGCTCATAGATATGGCGAATCTCGGCTTCGCTGGTCTCGCCCATGGTCGGTCCTGCTCCTGTTGTCGGAGCGCAGCTTTAACCCGCGCGATGCCGATGATGTTTCGTTGTCGGTCGAAATGTCAGTCGCCCGGGAGCGGCCTGGGCGGTCGACATTGACCGAAGTGACAAGCGGGTATATACCCGCATGTATGGATCAAGATACCTGCCTCTGCACGTCGTTGCGCCAGGCGGCGCACGCGGCCACCGAACTCTATGACCGCGCGCTTGCACCGTCGGGCCTGAAGATCACCATGTTCCGTGTGCTGCGCCGGCTTGCGCTGGCCGGCGAGCCGACCATCAGCGAACTGGCGCATATCCTCGGGCTCGATCGTTCGTCGCTCGGCCGCAATCTGAAAGTGCTGGAGCGCGGAGGGTTCGTGCGCTTCACCGAGGGTGAGGACGAGCGCAGCAAGCTGGTGCGGCTGACTCCGAAAGGACGGGCCGCCCTCGACAAGGCCTTGCCGCTCTGGGGCCTGGCACAGGCGGCCTTGCGGACGACCCTGGGGCGCGACGGCGATGCAGTATATTCCATCCTGGCCAAGGTCGGTGCGGAGAACACGGCGTGACGTGTGGTGACAAAATGAAAATTCGGTTCGTCACGGCTCAAACCTTCTTTCAAACCTTGGAGACTTGAAGCATGCCCCTCGTCAGAGTGGATGTCGGCAGCGGCATTTCACGTGAAACACTGCAAGTGATCGGCGACGCCGTCTATGGCGCGATGGTGGAGATCGCCAAGGTGCCGGAGCACGACCGCTTCCAGATCTTCACCCGGCACATCGGCGACGAACTGGTCTATCCGAAACAGGGCTATCTCGGCGTCAGCTACTCGCCGGATATCATCTTCATCCAGGTGTTCTGGGTGGCGGGGCGCTCCACCGAGGTGAAGCAGGCCTTCTACAAACGGATTGCCGACGAGATCCACGCCAAGGCGGGCGTGCGCAAGGACGACGTGTTCATCAACCTGATCGACTGTGCCCGCGAGGACTGGTCGTTCGGCGGCGGCGTGATGCAGTACGCGCCGAAATAAGATGGCTCAGAGCGTTTTCGAGCGAAGTGGATACCGGTTCGCGTGAAGAAAATAGCGGGAGACATGACAATGCGATTGCTTGTGGTCGGCGCCGGATCGACCGGTGGATATTTCGGGGGGCGGCTGGCCCAGGCCGGCCGCGACGTGACCTTCCTGGTGCGGCCCAAGCGTGCCGAACGGCTGCGGCAGCGCGGCCTCGAGATCGTCAGTCCGCATGGCGATGTCACGCTGGACAAGCCGCAGCTCGTCACCGCCGGCGACATCCGCGGGCCATACGATGCCGTGCTGCTGACGGTGAAGGCGTTCTCGCTGGACGCGGCGCTCGACGACATGGCACCTGCGGTCGGTCCCGATACCATGATCCTGCCGGTGCTCAACGGCATGAAGCATGCGGATGTGCTCACCGCGCGGTTCGGCGCGAAATCCCTGATCGGCTGCGTCTGCAAGGTCGCAACCCTGGTCGACGATGACGGACGCATTGTCCAGCTCAACAAGCTGCAGGACATCGCTTACGGGGAAATGAGCGGTGCGACCTCGGCGCGCACGCAGCAGATCGATACGTTCATGCAGGGCGCGGGCTTCGATGCCCGCCTGTCATCCACGATCGCACGCGAGATGTGGGAGAAATGGGTGCTGCTTGCCACCCTCGGCGGCGTCACCTGCCTGATGCGCGGCGCCATCGGCGAAATCGAAGCAGCGCCCGGCGGTGCGGATTTCGTGCTGCGCTTCCTGGACGAAGTCGTATCCGTGGTGGGTGCGGTTGGCGTTGCGCCGAGCGAAACGTTCGTCGCCTCGGCGAGAGCGTTGTTCACCACCAAGGGCTCGCCGCAGACTTCGTCGATGTACCGCGACCTGCAGAAGGGCAGTCCGATCGAGGTCGAGCAGATTATCGGCGACCTGCTGGCCCGGGCACGCAGCGCCGCCATTGCGACGCCGCTGCTGGCTCTGGCTTACACACATCTCTCGGTCTACCAGAACCGCGTGATGGCAGCTGGGTGAACGGGTTTACGTCGGATGCCGGACAGGCATAATGTTTTGTCGTCGAAGCGCTGATCGGCGCGCCGGGCTTCCGGCGCCATGCGGGGAATTTGAGTGGATAGTGAATCACCGGTCCAGCTTCCGCCCCTGACCGATCCCGAAGCCTTCCGCGCCTGGCGTACGGACCCCGCGCTGTGGCAGCCGGCGGTCGCCGATATCGCGCGCAGCCATCGCCTGCCGCACGATGCGATGCAGGCGTTTCGAACCGGGACCAATCTCGTGGTCGCGCTCGAGGACAGGCTCATTCTGAAACTGTTCCCGCCGATGTTTCGCAGCCAGTTCGTCTCCGAACGCACGACACTGCGGCAGCTTGCCGGCCACCTGGATCTGCCGATCCCCGAGATCGTGCTGGAAGGCGAACGCGACCAGTGGCCGTACCTGGTGATCACCCGCCTGGACGGCATCCTGGGCACGCAGGCCTGGCCGCAACTTGCGGACGATCAGAAGGAGCGGGTGCTGCATCATATCGGCGAGACGATCGCGCAGGTGCAGCGCGCACCGCTCGGTGAACTCGCCGGAATCGAGCCGGACTGGCCCACCTTCCTCGCCCGGCAGATGGCCGGATGTCGCGCCCGGCATGAACGGTTGGGATTGCCGCAAAAGTATCTCGCCGAGCTCGACGATCTCGTGGCGCAGGCGCCGGCGCTTATTCCGATGCACACCCCGCCGGTGATTCTGATCGGTGAATTCATTCCCGAGAACCTTTTGCTGGGCCAGCATGCGGACGGATGGCAGCTCGCGGGGCTGTTCGATTTCGGCGACGTCATGACCGGCTGGGGCGAATATGATCTGCTCGGTCCCACCTCATTCATGACGGCCGGAAAGCCCGCGCGTCTGCACAGCCTGCTGCGCGGCTACGGGTATGGGCCGGCCGACATCAATGCGGCACTGACCCGGCGGCTGATGATCCTGACCCTGCTGCACCGCGCCAGCGACCTGGTACGCCAGCTTTGCATCCCGGACTGGCAGGACAAGGCCCGCACCTTGGGCGAGCTCGAGCGGCTGCTCTGGCCGCTCTGAGCGGACCCTGATGCGTTGGGACGGTGACTCAAGTCAGAGTCGCGGATCAGCGCCCGGCCGGTGCGGATATGACGCCGCCGCCCGTTGCATAACGCGCATAGTCCGGATTGGTGATCCCGGCAGCGCCCGGCGCATAGTCGTTGGATTGGCGGACCCGCTCGTTGACCGTCGCAGGCGCCCGGTGGGCCTTTCGCGCGCCGTGATGCTCGGCAGCCGTCGCCATCTGCATTGTCGACGCCACGAGCAGCGCCGAACCGAGAAGTGTGACAATCATCTTCGACATCGTGATCTCCTGTTTGCTGATCTGTTGCGACGCAACCGTGCGCCGCCTGATTCAGGCGGTGGAGATAGCGATGAAGAGGTGGTCGGATTATCCGCTGAAAGCCGGAAACACTGTTCATCCAGAGTGAATAATCCGGAGGTCTTGGGTCGCCGCGCCGGCCTCGACGGGAAGCCGCCCCCGGGCATCGGCCTGGTTTATCGCGGCCGCGTTCGAACCTGCGCGTAGCCCCGGCGTCTAACCTTGAGTGCTTGACCCCAGAGGTCGGACAACCACGACAGCGGTTTTGCGGGGCCACGCATGACACCGACATTGCGACGACGATCTCGAGCGGCGAACAGGGCCGCTTCGCTGGCGGGTGTGCTCGGCTGCATTCTTGCCGTGACTGTTCGCGCCGCGCCGGCGCCGTCAGGGGTGGAGGATGGCTACGTTGCCGCGCGCGAGGCGGCGATCAAGAAACTCAAGCCGCTCTACGATGGTGGCAAGGGCGAGGTCACTGCGGCCGATGACACGGCGCGCTCAGATCTGGAAGCGCAGATGCGCACCATTCTGGGGCCGCTGGCATTCCCGGGATATGGTCCGGGCAAGCTCAATCTCGACTCGCTCTATAGCGGCGACGAGGGGTTCGGCATGCTCGATGGCTTGCGTTTCGATGCCGACATCGGCGCGAACGGAGAGCCGTCGGGCAAGACCGGCAAGGATGGCCAGTATGTCGCGCCGAAGACCCATATTCTCGTGACCACGCAAAGCCTGTTCGCGCGCTGGCTGCGCGCCCACAAGAATTGGTGGGACAAGGGACAGAAGAACGTGCCGCAGCAGATCGGCGCGGCGCTCAACGATGCGAGCTTCTACACCCAGGCGATCTCGACCGATGCCGCCGTGGAGAAGTTCGCGGATATGCCAATGGCCAAGCCGGCCGCGGCCACGCTGGTCTATGGCATGCTTGCCGCGCGCACCCAGTCGGAGATTCCGGACGCGGCGGACGAGGTGTTCGTCTCGGCGCTGGCGGGTGACAAGGTCTATGTCGTCTATGGCGCGATCGCGCCGCCGGTGCGGATCGCGGCCTGCAGCACCATCCGCGCCGACTACAACAAGAAGGCCGAGGATGCCAACGAAGCCCTGCAGCAGAAGCGCATTAGCCAGAAAGCCTACGACAAGCTCGGCAACCTGATCCAACAAGGCGAAGACGCCTTCAAGCGCTGCTTCGCGCCGCTGGCGCAGAAAGAGCCGGCGTTCGCGGAGGCGCAAAAACAGGCCCAGGCGCTGCTGCAGGCGGCGATCGGAAATTAGCTGAAACCGGATCCACGGGAGTTGGTGCGCAACGGTCGCGCTGCGCACCAGGACTCGCCGGGATCAGGTTCGCTGTCCGGCCGCTTCCAGGATCAGGTCGGCGATCTCCTTGGAGCGAGAGACCAGGGAGAGATGGCCCGCGTTCAGTTCGATGGTCCTGGCGTTCATGCGCTTGGCGAGAAAGCGTTCCAGATCGGGGGCGATGGTCTGGTCGTCCTTCGACACCGCGTAGAAGCTCGGCTTGGTGTGCCAGGCGGCCGCTGTGGTGCGGTCGCCGAACAGCGCGGCGGCGGTGGGCTGTTGTTCGGCATACAGCACCTCCGCCTGCTTATGCGGGACACCGTTGGCGAAATACTTCAGGAAGGCGTCTTCCGAGAGTTTGGTGAAGCCGTCATGGGTCTCCACGCCGGCGCGCGCCGGCATGGTGGGGAATTTTCCGGACAGCGCGACAAAGTCCTCGCCCGCATCGGGCGCGCGGGCGGCGACATAGACCAGCGCCGAGATCTTGGGATCGCCCCCGGCTTCGCTGACGATGGTGCCGCTCCAGGAATGCCCCGCCAGCACCGTCGGTCCGTCCTGCAGCGCCAGGGCGCGGCGCGTCTCCGCGACGGCATCATTGAGTGACGTGAGCGGATTCTGCACCGAGGTGACATGCAGGCCGGCGGCCTGCAGCCGCGCGATCACCTCGCTCCAGCTCGATCCGTCCGCCCATGCGCCGTGCACCAGCACGACATTGCGCGCTTTGACGGGGGCCGTCGTCTGCGCCTGCGCCGGCAACCCGCCGAGCGTGGCCGTGAGCGCGCAAACTGCTGATATCGCCAGTATTTTTAATGTCGTCATCGATGAACTCCGTCGCAGGATGTCTGCAGGAAAGGGGGCTGTAAACGTGTCTTCGCTGATCGTGAGGCCGATGTTACGTGGGGCGATGGACCTGCCCGCAAACCTCACATTCGATTTTGCGGGGGCAGGCGTGACGACAGCGCCGTGTTGTGTCGCGCCTCGGCTTTTCGGTCATGAGACAGGCAACAGTGGTGACGCAGCCAACGTCACACGTTTCGTGCGCGGGACATATTATCAAAAGTTTTAGTCTGGGCGGGATTGCGCGACGGCTTGAAGCGCGGCGTGCATTGGGCTGTGTTTTGGCCCGCGCCGGTCGCGTCCACGGCGCAAGCGAATGGACGCTCGGTTTGGCAGCCAGCGCGAACCGGATCGATCACGCAGAAGGCCCGCGCTGGCGACGTGTGAGGGGATGTGATCCGGCCTCAGCGCTTCTTGCCCGCCGCCTTTTCGCCTTCGAACTTGAACGAGACTTTTATCTTGGCGCGATACGCCTCCACCTTGCCGTTGGAGAGCTGCATGTCCAGCTCCACGACTTCGGCGACGCGCAGGTCGCGCAGGGACTTCGAGGCACGGTCGACTGCGGCCTTCGCCGCCTTCTCCCAGGACTCCGTGCTGGTGCCGACCAGTTCGATCACCTTGTAGACGCTCTCGGCCATTTCCCGCTCCTCTGACTGATTGTTGTCGTTGTGGTCGTTGCGACGTCGGCGGCATGGCCCGTCGAAACCGAGGGGCATGCGGTCGACCCGGTGATGATCTGCCGGTTTATGGCGGTGGTCAAAGCCGGAGTGCGGAGGTGATGCTGTTGCGGCGCAGCGAGCGGGCGAGGTCCGGCGTTGTCGCCGCAGGCGCGGGGCGTGTTTGGGCTGGACTCCTATAGTATACCCCCCTATATCATATCGCGCAGGCGCCAAGGATACGCCAGGGATACGCGATGGCTCATACGATCCGCGAAAAGGCAAAACTTCTGGCCCGGGTGCGCCGCATCCGGGGGCAGGTGGAGGCGATCGAACGGTCTCTGGAGGAGGAGAAGGGCTGCGGGGATGTCTTGCAGCTCATCGCCGGGGTCCGCGGTGCCATCAACGGACTGATGGCCGAAGTGGTCGAGGATCATATCGTGCACCACGTGGCCGATCACGCGCTCGGCCAGAAGCAGCGCAGCGAAGGCGCCGCCGAACTGATCGATGTGGTGCGGACCTACTTGAAGTAACCGCAATGCCAGGATTGCCGAAAGGATGTTCCCATGAGTGAGACCAACGGTGCCGGCACCTCGGCCGTCCACAGCCACGTGTTCCTCGGCGAGGCACATCAGACCAGTGAGCGAAAGACCTGGGCGGTGATCTGGCTCTGCACTGCGATGATGGTGGCCGAGATCGTCGGCGGCTGGCTGTTCGGATCGATCGCCCTGATCGCCGACGGGCTGCACATGAGCACCCATGCGGGCGCGCTGCTGCTTGCGGCGCTGGCCTATACCTACGCGCGCCGCTACGCCAACGATACGCGCTTCACCTTCGGGACCGGCAAGCTCGGCGATCTGGCCGGATTCACCAGCGCCATCATCCTGGCGATGATCGCGCTGCTGATCGGCTACGAGTCGGTCAGTCGCTTGTTCGAACCGGTGCCGATTCATTTCGCCGAGGCCATTCCGATCGCCTGCTTCGGCCTCGTTATCAACCTGGCCAGTGCCTGGCTATTGAGCGGTGGCCATCATCACGACCATGGCCATAGTCATGGGCACGGCCACGGGCCTGCTCATACCGAGCACGATCACGACGAATCGCAGCGCATCGCAACCGCCGACGGCAGCGTCGTGCTGGAGGTGTTTGAGGACGGCGTTCCGCCCCGTTTTCGGCTTCACGCGGAAACAGGCGCCCCACTCGTCGCATCGGCGGCGTCGATCGAGACCGTGCGGCCGGACGGGACGCGGCAGGTCTTCGCCCTGATCGACCGCGGAGATTATCTGGAATCAGTCGATGACATTCCCGAGCCGCACGCCTTCGATGCCAATGTCAGCATCAACGGGCAGGGCTACCCGGTGACGTTTGAGGAGCACGAACATGCCCATGGCGCGGCGGTCCGCGACAACAACATGCGCGCCGCGGTGATCCACGTGATCGCCGACGCTGCCGTGTCGGTGCTGGTGATCGTCGGCCTGGTGCTGGCGCGCGCCTTCGGCTGGCTCTGGATGGATCCGCTGGCGGGAATCATCGGCGCATTCGTCATCGCCAGCTGGTCGTTCGGGCTGATCCGCGACACCGGCGCGATCCTGCTCGACATGAACCCGGATCGCCGCATGGCCGACAACCTGCGGCGCGCTATCGAGAGCGAGGGCGATCAGCTCGCCGATCTCCACCTCTGGCGCCTGGGGCCGGGCCATCTCGGCGCCATCGTCTCCGTGGTGACGCCGACGCAACGGGGCGAAGCCTATTACCGCAGCAAGATGGCGCGGTTTCGCGCGCTGTCGCATCTCACCATCGAGGTCAGGCAGGCGGCGCATGCGTCTGCCGGTGGTAGCTCCGGCTCACTTCTGGCGGTGTGAAAGCACGGCGCGGAATGTGAGCAGGCGCCCCGGCGCCGGCGTCATTCCGCCGGCGAAGCGGGGAGCGCGATCCCTGCATCCGGTGTGCGCGGCCGGCGCCGCAGATGCGTGAGCCAGTGGTTGACGCGGTCGAGATAGATATAGACCACCGGTGTCGTGAACAGCGTCAGCAACTGCGATACCAGCAGGCCACCGACCATGGCGAAACCAAGCGGCTGCCGCAGTTCCGACCCGATGCCCGTGCCGATCATCAGCGGGATGCCGCCCAGCACCGCGCACATCGTGGTCATCAGGATCGGACGGAAGCGGATCCGGCAGGCTTCGAAAATCGACTGCTCCGCGGTGAGCCCGCGATGTCGCTCGGCCTCCAGGGCGAAATCGATCAGCATGATGCCGTTCTTCTTGACGATGCCGATCAGCAGGATGATGCCGATCAATCCGATCACGTCGAGGCCGAGGCCGAACGCCATCAGCGTCACCAGTGCGCCGAGGCCTGCGGACGGCAGCGTCGAAAGGATGGTGAGCGGATGGATGATGCTCTCATACAGCATGCCGAGGATCAGATAGACGGCGACCAGCGCCGCGACAATCAGGATCGGCGTAGAGCTCAGCGATGACTGGAACGCTTGCGCATTGCCCTGGAAGCTGGTGGCGACGGTCGCCGGCATGTGCAGGTCGGCGGTCGCCTTCTGGATCGCCGCCACCGCGGTGCCCACCGCTGCGCCGGGCGCCAGATTGAAGCTCAGCGTCACCGACGGGAACTGGCTCTGATGGTTCACCGCGAGCGGCGCGGTGGCCTGCTCGACCTTGGCGATCTGCCCCAGCGGCACCATCGATCCGGCCGAGGAGCGGACGTAGATCCGGTTCAGGGCATAGGGCCCGAGCTGAAACGAGGGATCGACTTCCAGGATGACGTAATAGGTGTTGAGCGTGGTGAACAGCTGCGCGACATGGCGCTGGCCGAACGCATCATACAGCGTGTTGTCGATGGCGGCGGGATCGATGCCGAGCCGGGACGCGGCGTCGCGATCGATCTGCAGCTTCAGTTGACGGCCGGCGCTGGCCTGGTCGCTGGCGACATCGGCGAGCTCCGGCAGGCTGCGCAGCTTGGCGTACAGCCGGGATGACCATTGTGTGAGCTCGTCCTGGTTCACGTCGGTGAGGGTGTACTGATACTGGGTCTTGGAGAGCCGGCTCGCCAGATTGATGTCCTGCGTGGCCTGCATGAACACCTGGATGCCCTGCAGCTTCTGCAGGCTGGCGTCGAGCCGGCGGATCACCTGGTCGGCATTGAGGTCGCGCTGTTTGCGCGGCTTGAGCAAAATGAACAGCCGTCCGTTGTTTTCCGTCACGGTCGGGCCGCCGGGTCCGATATAGCCGGTGGCGTTGGCGACCGCGGGATCCCTGGCGATGACGTCGATCACGCCGCGCTGCAGGTTCGCCATCTGGTCCGGCGAGACGTCGGAGGCGGCCTCCGTGATGGCGGTGATCATGCCGGTGTCCTGTTGCGGAAAGAAGCCCTTGGGAATGACGATAAACAGCACCACGGTGGCCGCAACCGTCGCCAGCATGATGCCGAGCGTCGTCAGCTTGAAGCGCAGCGCCAGGCGAAGGACTGCCTCGTAGCCCGCTTGCAGCGCCACGAATCCGCGCTCCAATGCGCGCGACAGCCGCCCGGGCTGCTCGTCATGGGGTGACGTCAGCAGGTAGGCGCACATCATCGGCGTCAGTGTCAGCGACACCAGCACCGAGACCGCGATGGCGGCGCACACCGTGACGGCGAATTCCTGGAACATGCGGCCGACGACACCGCTCATCAGCAGCAGCGGGATGAAGACGGCGATCAGCGACACCGAGATCGATATGATGGTGAAGCCGATTTCGCCGGCGCCCTTCAGCGCGGCGTCGAGCGGCGACAGCCCGTCTTCGATGTGCCGCGAGATATTTTCGATCATCACGATGGCATCGTCGACCACGAAGCCGACCGCGATGGACAGGCCCATCAGCGACAGGTTGTCGAGGCTGTAGTCGCACAGGTACATCACCCCGAATGTGCCGATCAGCGACAGCGGAACCGACACCGCGGGAATCACCGTCGCCCAGAACTTGCGCAGGAACAGGAAGATCACGCCCACCACCAGCGCAATGGTCAGCAGCAGGGTGAACTGCACGTCGCTGACGCTGGCGCGGATGGTTTGCGTGCGGTCGGAGGCGATCTCGACCTTGATGTCCGACGGCAGCGCTTTCACCAGTTGCGGAAGGATCGTCTTGATGCGGTCCACCGTGGCGATCACATTCGCGCCCGGCTGGCGCTGGATCGCGAGAACCACGGCAGGCTTGTCGTTGAACCAGCCGTGCAGGGTGATGTCCTCGGCGCCGGCGATCGCGTGGCCGACGTCGCGCAGCCGCACCGGCGCGCCATTGCGATAGGCGATGATCAGGTTGTCGTAGTCCTGGGCGGCGAGCAACTGGTCGTTGGCGGCGAGGGTATAGGCCTGCTGCTGGCCGTAGAGTTCGCCCTTCGGCTGATCGACGGTGGCCGCGCCAAGGGTGGTTCGCAGCTGTTCCAGGTCGAGGCCCGCAGCGGCGAGCTTGGCCGGATTGACCTGGACGCGGACGGCCGGTTTCTGCGCGCCGCCGATCGTGACCAGCGCCACGCCGGGCACCTGCGACAGCTTCTGCGCCAGGATGCTGTCGGCATAGTCGTCAACTTTGGTCAGCGGTTCGGTGTCGGACGTCAGCGCGAGCAGCAGCACCGGCACATCCGCCGGGTTCACCTTGCGGTAGGTCGGCGGCGACGGCATGATTTTCGGCAGTTGTCCCGAGGCCGCGTTGATCGCGGTCTGCACGTCCTGGGCTGCGGCATCGACGCTGCGGTTCAGCGCGAACTGCAGCGTGATCTGGGTATTGCCGAGGCCGCTGCTCGATGTCATCTGGGTCAGCCCGGCGATCTGCCCGAACTGGCGTTCCAGCGGCGTCGCCACCGATGCGCCCATGGTCTGCGGATCGGCGCCGGGCAGTTGCGCGGTGACCTGGATGGTCGGCGTGTCGACCGACGGCAGCGCCGAGATCGGCAGCAGCCGGAACGCCAGCAACCCGATCAGGGTGATGCCGACCGTCAGCAGCGCGGTGGCGATGGGCTTGCGGATGAAACCTGCGGAGATGTTCATGGCAGCATTCCTGCACTGGCCGTCGAGGCGTTCTGGACCCGGCTTTGTTGATCGCCGGTCACGATCTCGACCTTGGCGCCTTCGGTGAGACGATACTGTCCGGTCACCACCACGCTCTGGTTCGCAGCCAGGCCGCTGTCGATCATCGCCGCGCCGTCGCGGGTTTGGCCGACGGTCACCGGTTGCACTGTCGCGGTGTCGTCCGGCTTGACCACATAGACGTAGGCGCCGTCCGGGCCCTGCTGCACGGCAGCCAGCGGCACCGTCAGCGCATCGTGCCGCACCGCAATGGCGAGATGGATGTTGACGAAGGCGCCGGGCCACAGCTTGCGCTGGGCGTTGGGAAACGTGGCCTTGAGCTGCACCGTGCCGGTCGCGGCATCGACCTGGTTGTCGACCAGCAGCAACTGGCCCTGGTCCAGCTTGGTCTTGTCGGTGGCGTCGTATGCCTCGACGCTGGCGGCACCGGTCGCCAGCGCCTGCTGCACCCTTGGAATATCCGCCGAGGGCAACGTGAAGATCACCGCAATCGGCTGGATCTGCGTGACCACGACAAGGCCGTTCACATCGGTGGGGTGAACAATATTGCCGGGATCGATCCGGCGGATGCCGGTGATGCCGTCGAATGGCGCGGTGATCGCGGTGAAGCCGAGCTGGATCTGCGCGCCCTCGAGCGCGGCCTCGTCCGATTTGACGGTGTTCTGCAGTTGCGCGACCTGGGCCTTCTGGGTGTCGACCTGCTGTGGCGTTGCAAAGCCGCGACTGAGAAGGGGCAGGTAGCGATCGAGATCCGCCTGAGCATTGGTGAGCAGGGCCTTGTCGCGGCCCAGCGCCGCCTCGGCCTGGTCGACCTGCGCTTCATAGACGCGCGGATCGATCTGGGCGAGCCGTTGCCCGCGCTTGACGCTTTGGCCTTCGATGAAATCAACGCTGTTGAGCGTGCCCTGCACCTGCGTATGCATGGTGGCGGTGTTGAGTGCCTGCGCGGTGCCGAGGCCTTCCAGGATGATCGGCACATCGTGCTGTTGCACCTTCGCCGCCGTCACCGGAACGGCCGACATTGTCGAGGCCCGCGGTATCGGCGGCGCCGCGGATTTCGCTGTCACAGGAGCGCTCCGGGAGGGTCCGGCGAGGCTGACGGCTGCAGGCCTGGCCGCGTCCTGGGTGTATCCCGTTGCCATGCTGATCACGAGACTGCCGACCAGGCAGGCGGCGCCGAAAAAGACGACTTTAGACATGGTGTGTTCCCAGTTGTGCGAGTGGGTGGCGGCAGGCCTTGGCGACGAGCTCGAACAAAAAGGTGCCGGCGGCGCGAACGGTGGTGTCTTCATAGTCCGCACCAGCGGATGGAAGCCGCATGATCCGGCTGTCGATGTCAGCGTGACGCAGCATGCCGAGCAGGCTGTCGCCATCGCTCTGCTCTGCATTACTCTCGTGCAGCACGAGGCGGATGCTGGCCGTTGTTGGGACAGTCGCAAAGCGCGGCGGCGCACAGGGAATGTCGATGCCGACGAATCCGGCGCAGGCCAGCCCCCCGTTCAGCACGACGTCGAGCGCCTGCCGGCCGGCGTCGCGCCGGCCCAGCAGCACCAACTGCCCGGACTGCATGTGTTTGCGGGAGAGCAGCTCCGAGAGCATTCGTTGCAGCCACTCACCGGGTTCCGGTGGCGCCTGCCGCATGTCGAGCACGCTCCAGTTTGCCCGCGGGTTGACAAGTTTCCACTGCGCCAATGCGGTCGATGCGCTCGCCGCGGAGGTCTTGCTATCGGTCAACACCGCGACGAGGGCCTGCGCGGTGCCGGGCTGTTGGCTGCTGAAGGGTCTGCTCATGGCCGGCAATATCGGTGGCGCGGTAAAATCAATCAAATGCATTGATTTCACATTCAAATTCATGAAATGAATAATAGGGGAGGCTCGGCCATGAACCTGCGGACGTTCGACCTCAACCTGCTGCTGGTGTTCGACGCGATCCTGCGCGAGCGCAGCGTGATGCGGGCGGCACAGACGCTTGCGCTGAGCCAGCCGGCGGTAAGCCACGCGCTCAACCGGTTGCGTTATCTCATCAAGGATCAGCTGTTCGTCCGCACGCCTGCGGGGATGATGCCGACGCCCCGTGCCGAGCAGTTGGCACTGCCGGTGCGCAAGGCGCTGAACGATCTGCAACTTGCGCTGGAGACCGAAACCTTCACGCCGGCCACTGCCGAGCGCCGCTTCGTGATTGCCGTCAACAACTATGCGGCCGTGGTGCTGGCCGGACCGATCGTTGCCGGCTGCCGCGCCCAGGCGCCGCATATCCGGCTGTCGCTGCGGCCGAGCGGGACGCTCGACCTGACCGATCTGCTGGAGCGGGGTGAGCTCGATCTCGTCATCTCCGCGCGCGATGCACCCGCCGAACGCTTCGCCTCGCAGCCGCTGATCGAGGATCCCTATGTCGCGGTGCTTCGGCGTGGTCATCCGGCACTGCGGCGCAAGCTGACATTCGCGGCCTTCGCCGGCCTGCCGCAGTTGGTGATCTCCTCAAGCGGCGAGGACATCGGCTTCGTCGAAGCGGCGCTGGCAGCGCGCGGGCAGACATCCGACGTCGCGCTGGAGACGCCTTATCTGTCAGCCGGCGCGGTGCTGGTGCAATCCAACCTGATGGCGGTGCTCGGCCGCCAGATCGCCCAGGAATTCCGCAGGGCCTATCCGATCGAAATGCGGGATTTGCCTTTCGCGGCGCCGAAATTGCGTAGCGTGATGCTGTGGCATCGCCGTTTCGACGATCAGCCCGCGCACCGCTGGCTGCGCGAGACCATCCGCGCCACCGCCTCTGCGATCTAGCTGGGATGGCGCTCGGCCACGGCGCGGTGTGATCTGGCTGCACGCCGAGCCTGTAGCCAATCGCTGTGATGGCCGGCGCGAGCCGCTCACGCTTCCTTGCGCTCGCGTTTCTTCGCGCCGTCGGGTGCCTTGAACAACTCCGCCGGCGGCAGCGGTCGTCCCGTGAGATAGCCTTGCGCCGCCTGGCAGCCCTCGCGGGCGAGCAACGCGAACTGGGCTTCGGTCTCGACGCCTTCGGCCAGCACCGGCACGTTCAGGCTTTGGCCGAGCCCGATCACGGCGCGCACGATCGCCTGCGAATGGCGGCTGGTGTCGAGATCCATCACGAACTTGCGGTCTATCTTGATGCGGTCGAACGTGAACGCGTGCAGGTAGGACAGCGAGGAATAGCCGGTGCCGAAATCGTCCAGCGCGATCTCGACGCCGATGTTCTTCAGCCGCCGCAGCACCGACACCGCGCGGGAGAAATCCTCGATCAGCACGCCCTCGGTAATCTCCAGTTCCAGCCGCGAGGCCGGCAGGCCGGTGTCGAGCAGCACCATCTGAATCAGGTTCGGTAGGTCGACCAGTTGGAACTGGCGTGGCGAGATGTTGACCGCCACCGTCTTCGGCGCCTGCCAAGACTGCGCCTCCCGGCAGGCGTCGCGCAGGATCCACTCGCCGATCTCGACAATCAGATTGCTTTCCTCCGCGATCGGCATGAAGACGTCGGGTGACACGCTGCCGTATTTGGCCGAGGTCCAGCGCGCCAGCGCCTCGTAACCGACGACCTGACGGTGCAATTCGGGTTGCATCGCCACCTGCGGCTGGTAGTGCAGGGTGATTTCGCCGGCCGCAAGCGCGCCGCGCAGGTCTTCGGCCATGGCGCGGCGTTCGCGAACCCGCGCATCCATCTCGGAATTGAAATACTGCGCCGTGCCGCGCCGGCTCGCCTTGGCGCGGTAGAGCGCGAGGTCGGCATTGCCGAGCAGCGTCTCCGTGTCTGTGCCGTGATCCGGATAGACCGCGATGCCGATGCTCAGGCCGACGCGGAAGCGTTGGCCATCGATCGGAAAATCATCATGCACCGCCGCGATCAGCCGTTTGGCGAGATCGTTCGAGCGCGTGTAGTCGGCGTTGTCGGCGCAGATCAGGGTGAATTCGTCGCCGCCGACCCGGGCCACGAAAGCATCCTCGGCCACGGCCGCCAGCCGTTCGGCGATGGCGCGCAGCACCCGGTCGCCGGCGGAATGGCCCTTGAGGTCGTTGATCTGCTTGAAGCCGTCGAGATCCAGGCACATCACTGCGATGCGGCTGTGCAGCCTCGCCGCCGCGGTGATGACGGCGGCGAAATGTTCGTCGAACGAACTGCGGTTGGGCAGGTCGGTGAGCTTGTCGTGATGGGCGATATAGGCGATGCGCTTTTCGGCCTCGCGTTGCGCCGTGACGTCGATCGCCGCGACGATGCGGGCGTTCTTTCCCTCGTAGCTCAGCGCATGGGAGTAGACGCGGACTTCGAAGATGCGGCCGTCGGCGCGCTGATGGCGCCAGGTGTTCTCGCCGTAGTCGGTGACCGGAATGGTTTCGACGAAAAGCAGGAACGGGTTGCGATCCTCCGGTGGCCGGATGTCGGTGATCAGCCGGCCGACGAACTGGGTGCGGTCGAAGCCGTATTGCGACACCGCGGCGTCGTTGACCGCAAGGAAGCGCAACGTATCCTGATCGTACACCCACATCGCGATCGGATTGTTCTCGAACAGCAGCTTGAACGATTCCTCGCGCTGCTGGCTCGCGGTGATGTCATCATGGGTGGAGAGGTATCCGCCGCCCGGGATCGGCTCGTTGACGACATGGATCAGCCGGCCGTCTCCCGTCTGCATGGTGTATTCGTCGCGCTCCGGGCGCGACATCTGCTCGCGCACCAGCCGCACATAAGCGTCTGGATCGCCCTTGAAGGTGCCGGTGGCGACGCGGAACGCCAGAATGTCGCGGAGATCGCAGCCGGGATGAACCAGCCCGGCCGGCAGGCCATACATCCGCATATAGCCGTCGTTGCAGACGATGGCGCGGGCGTCGCGGTCCAGGATGATCAACCCTTTCGACATGTTGTTGATGGCGGTGGTGAACTGGGCGTTGCTGGAATTGATTATCTTGCTGAAGCGCCGGACTCCCAGTGCGGCGACCAGGGCCACGAACATCAGCACGGTTGCAGCGGCAAGAACGATGTACAGAGTGGTGCGACGCCACAGCGCCAGCGCTTCAGCGACGGTCGACGTAACCACTACGCGAACCTGGTAGTGCGCCAGCCGGCGGATCGCGATCAGCTTGTCGCGGCCGTCGATCGGGCTTTGCTCGCGGAATTCGCCGCTGTCGGTGGTGAAGTTCCGTCGGACAATCGGGATCTGCTTGCCGATCAAGGCGGGCTCGCCGGGAAAACGCACCAGCAGCAGACCGTCGTCGCGGAACAGCGCGATCGAACTGTGTTCCGCGGGCGTGATGCTGGCGAAATAGTCCTCGAAATAATCGAGATCCATGGTGCCGTTGACATATCCGGCGAGCCGCCCGTCGGCGAACGACAGTCGCCGCGAAATGAAGAAACTGAGCTTGCGGGTCTCCGGATTGAGCAGCGGTTCGCCGAGGGTGGATGTCGCATCGGGATGCGTGCGGAAGAAGGCGGCTGGATTCGGGCTCAGCACATCGTTCGGGATCGGCCAGCCGAATGACGAATTGATCAACTCGCCCTGCGCATTGCGGATGGTCAGTCCCGAAATGTGCGGCAGCCCGATGGTGCGCGCCTTCAGGCTGTCGTGAAACGACCTGGCGCCAAGCCTGGCCTTGAAATCCACATCGCTCGCGATCGACATCCGCTGGATGTCGGTTGAAATCGCCTCCTGCACCAATTCGATCGACTGAAAGCTGCGGTCGATCTGCTCGGCCAGCACCAGCGCCAGCCGTCGCTGCTGCAGCTTGTTCTCCTCGATCACCTTGGCGCGCAGTGTGAACACCACGGCTGTGGTCGCCAGGAGAAACAGGGCCGAGACGATGATGCTGGCGATGATCACCCAGCGCTTGATCTGCCAGGCCTTGATTTCCAGACCGAACCAGCGCCCGGGAGGCGCCGGATTCTCTTGTGTCTGGAAGGGCGTGAGTGGCATCTGCATGGGCCTGATGGATCCGGTTGGTGATCCGGATTTACGCAGGCAGGGATTGAGGTCTTCGGTATATTTTACCGTCGTTTGCGGTTATCCCTTACGAACTGGCCGGCAATTGCAGACAATTGTCTGGAATTGCCGGCCTCCGGATGCCGATGGGGGCGGCATGACGGTATCCCCGGCTAGATCTTCAGCGCCGTGGTCTTCTTCACCGTCCGCAGCACCAGGGTCGACTGGGTGCGGACCACGCCGGGAAGCTTCATCAGGATGTCGGTGTGGATGCGCTCGAGATCGGTGGAGTCGCGGTAGACCACACGCACCAGATAGTCGTTCGATCCGGCGATCAGGAAGCACTCCTGGATCTCCGGCGGCTTCAGCACCGCTTTCTCGAACACCTCCATGTCCTTGCGTGACATCCGGTCCAGCGTCACGAACACGCTGGCGATGCCGGTCAGGTCCAGCGCATGCGGATCGAGCAGGGCGACGTATTTGGCGATGGCGCCGCGGTTCTCCAGCATCTGCACCCGCCGCAGGCAGGCCGACGGCGACAGGTTGACCTGCTGCGCCAGTTCGATGTTCGACAGCCGGCCGTTCTGCTGCAGCACCCGCATGATGGTGCTGTCGATCGAATCGAATGCGGTCAATTTTGCGATCTCCGAATAATATTCGACAGTAAAGCCTGATGACGCTTAATTATTGTGTCACGGATCGGCGGCAAGCTCAACTCTCGCACAATATTTCGAGCGCCCGGCTTTAAGCTCCACGCCAGCCGGCTGAAAGACGAAAAGGGTGCGCGATGCGGATTGGGGTTCCGAAGGAAATCAAGACCCATGAGTACCGGGTCGGGCTGACGCCGCTGGCCGTGCGGGAATATGTGGCTGCCGGACACTCCGTGCTGGTGGAAACCGGCGCCGGCGCGGGGATTGGCGCCGACGATGCGGTCTATCAGGCGGCAGGCGGCAAGATCGCTGAGGCCGCCGACGAGATTTTCGCCTCCGCGGAGATGATCGTGAAGGTGAAGGAGCCGCAGCCCGCCGAGTGGCGCAAGCTGCGCGAGCGCCAGATCCTCTTTACTTATTTGCATCTCGCCGCCGATCCGGAGCAGGCTGCCGGCCTGATGCAGTCCGGCTGCACGGCGATCGCCTACGAGACCGTCACCGACGCGCGTGGCGGCTTGCCGCTGCTGGCACCGATGAGCGAAGTGGCCGGCCGGCTATCGATCGAGGCGGCAGGTGCGGCGCTCAAGCGCAACCTGGGTGGCCGTGGTCTCCTGCTCGGCGGCGTCCCCGGCGTGCAGGCGGCACGCGTGGTCGTCATCGGCGGCGGGGTGGTCGGCACCCATGCCGCGCGGATGGCGATCGGGCTCGGTGCCGAAGTCACCGTGATCGATCGTTCGCTGCCGCGGTTGCGCGAGCTCGACGATCTGTTCTCGGGCCGGGTACGGACGCGGTTCTCGACCATGGGCGCCATCGAGGAGGAAGTGCTGCAGGCCGATGTCGTGATCGGCGCGGTGCTGATTCCGGGGGCGGCGGCGCCGAAACTGCTGACGCGGGCCATGTTGCCGCACATGCGCCGTGGCGCCGTCGTGGTCGACGTCGCCATCGACCAGGGCGGCTGCTTCGAGATGTCTCACCCCACCACCCATGATGACCCCACCTTTGCGGTCGACGGCGTGATTCATTATTGCGTCGCCAACATGCCGGGCGCCGTGCCGCTGACCTCGAGCCACGCGCTCAACAATGCCACGCTGCCCTACGGGCTGGCGATTGCGGCAAAGGGCGCCGCGGCTGTTGATGACGACCCCGGCCTGCGCGCCGGCCTCAACATCATCAACGGCAAGATCGTGCATCCGGCGGTGGCGCAGGCCGTCGGTTATCAGGTCGAAAACATGAAGCGGGCCACCGTTACCCACGCGAGGACGCATTGATGAATATCCAGACGCCCCCCGGCAAGACCCAGATCGTCCCCAACGACCTCTCGTCGTTCTGGATGCCGTTCACCGCCAACCGCCAGTTCAAGCAGGACCCGCGCCTGTTCGTTTCGGCGAGGGATATGCACTACACCACGCCCGACGGCCGCCAGGTGCTGGACGGCACCGCCGGACTCTGGTGCGTCAACGCCGGTCATGCCCGGCCGCGCATCGTCGAGGCGGTGCAGCAGCAGATCGCGACGCTGGATTTCGCGCCGACCTTCAACATGGGCCACCCGATCGCCTTCGAACTCGCCAACCGCCTCGCGGCGATGGCGCCCGAGGGCATCAACCGGGTGTTCTTCACCAATTCGGGATCCGAGTCGGTGGATACCGCGCTCAAGATCGCGCTGGCGTATCAGCGTGCGGTGGGCAAGGGCGAGCGCGTGCGCCTGATCGGCCGCGAGCGCGGCTACCACGGCGTCGGCTTCGGCGGCATGTCGGTCGGCGGCATCGCGTCCAACCGCAGGGCTTTCGGCACCATGCTGCCCGGGGTGGATCACATTCGCCACACCCATGACCTGGCGCGCAACGCCTTCAGCAAGGGTCAGCCGGAGCACGGCGTCGAGTTCGCCGACGACCTCGAGCGCGTCATTGCGCTGCATGACGCGGCGACCATCGCGGCCGTCATCGTCGAGCCGATCGCGGGTTCGACCGGTGTGCTGATTCCGCCGAAGGGCTATCTGCAGCGGCTGCGGCAGATCTGCGACAAGCACGGCATCTTGCTGATCTTCGACGAGGTCATCACTGGATTCGGCCGGCTCGGCTCGAATTTCGCTGCCGACCATTTCGGCGTCACGCCCGATATCATCACCACCGCCAAGGGCCTGACCAACGGCTCGATCCCGATGGGCGCGGTGTTCGTCAAGGATGCGATCTACGAGGCCTTCATGCAGGGGCCGCCGGAGGCAATCGAGTTCTTCCACGGTTATACCTATTCAGCCCATCCGGTTGCCTGCGCCGCGTCGCTGGCGACGCTGGATACCTACCAGGAGGAAGACCTGTTCGCGCGCTGCGCGTCGCTGGCGCCGTACTGGCGGGACGCGCTGCACAACGGGCTCAAGGATTGCCCGCATGTCATCGACGTCCGCAACGAGGGACTGATCGGCGCCATCGAACTCGATCCGATCAAGGGCGAGCCGACCAAGCGTGCGTTCAAGGCCTTCACAGACGCGTTCAAGGCCGGTCTCCTGATTCGCACCACTGGCGACATCATCGCGCTGTCGCCGCCGCTGATCATCTCGAAGTCGCAAATCGATGAACTGGTCGACACGCTGCGCAAGGTGCTGCTCACGGCCGGCTGAAGCGTGGTCGAAGCGTGACCCGGGTGCGGCCCCGCGCACCCGGGTTGCGCAACGAGTGGACCGCGCGGAGCGCAAGGCAGCGAACTAGGTTATTTCGCTGTCTTGAGTGTCTCGAAGATCTTGCCGGTCATCAGCAGTGAGACTTCGGAGGCCGGCAATGGTTTCTGGCATTCGGACAACGGATTGAGCCAGAAATTCGAATTGGGCAGCAACTCGAACAGATTGCGCGCGGCAGCTCCGAGGCAGCTCTCGGGCTCCCTGACGTAATCGGAGATACGCTTCCTGGATGTAAAGGCCGGGTGCCACGTCAGGCCCTGGAATTCGACCGAGGCGATGTTGATCGTCTCTCGGGATTTCAGCGGGCGGCGCTGGCCGGGCTTCACCGACATTTCGGGCGTCAAAACATAAATCTCGGCGTCGAGCAGGACTTTATAGAATGCCGGCACCACGCCGGGGTCTTTGGCGGCCGCCTGCATCAGGGCCTCAAGGCTGTTCTCTGGTTCAAACACGGCCAGGCTCCTTGTAAGTGTCAAGTTCATTGGCTGCGAGCGCATCACGATCGGTGCGGACCCGCATGGCTCGCGCGGCCTCAGTCCAGGATGTCGCGAAGCGTGCGATAAATCGTATTGCGCGACACACCGAGCCGCCGCGCGGTCTTGCTGATGTTGTTGCCGGTTTCGGCGTAGGTCGTGAGCACCTGTGCACGCTGGATTTCATGCAGATCGTTCTTCAGTCCGCTGGTCGAAGTTCTGGCCGATAGCCGTTCGCCGTGATGTCCGATCAGGGATTGAACCGCGGTCTCATCGATCAAGCCCCCGCGGTCGCCCAGGGAGAGCCGCGAGAGCACGTTGCGCAACTCGCGGATATTGCCGCCCCAGTCCAGGTCAGCCAGCCGGTCTATGGCGCTTTGCGTCAGATCCGCAGTCGGATCGACTTTCTCCATCAGATGGCGTGCGATGTCGGCGAAGTCGGAGCGTTCGCGCAGCGGCGGCAGGGTGACTTCGAGTGTGTTCAGGCGGAACAGCAGGTCGGAGCGGAAGCGCCCCTTCGCGATGGAGTCGTCGAGATTGGCATTGGTCGCCGAGACCAGCAAAACATCGACCTGACTCTTGGAGCCGCCGACCGGGCGGACGGTCCAGTCGTCGAGAAACCGCAGCAGAACCGCCTGCAGGGTGACCGGCATGTCGCCGATCTCGTCGAGGAAAAGCGTGCCGCCGTCCGCTTCCTTGAACATCCCCGTGGAGCCGCCCTTCTTGGCGCCAGTGAAGGCGCCGTCGGAATACCCGAACAGCTCCGCCTCGATCAGGCTCTCGGGCAGTGCTGCGCAATTGACCGCGACAAAAGCCCCGGACCGGCGGCTCGCGGCATGGGCATGGCGCGCAAGCTGTTCCTTGCCCGTGCCGGTTTCACCGCGAATGAGAACCGGCATCTTGCGCGCCGCGGCGCTCTCGACCCGGCGCACGATCGCCGCGATGGTGGGGTCGGCGGACACGAACTGGGTTGCGAGTTCCTTTGGAGGTGACGGGCGCGGCGCCGACACCCGCTGGGCCATCGGGAATTGCCGTGTGTTCTCGATGGTCGACACGAACTGGCTGCCGACCTCGTCTTCGAGGCGCTGCCGTTCCTTGCGCCGTCCTTCATCGAGAAATGTGCTGAATTTGGTGCGGAAGACATCGCTGAACTGTCGGCCCGGCGAAGCCGGCAGCCCATGCAGCAGGAGTCGCGCAGCCCGGTTCGCGGCCAGGATCCTGCCGTCATTGTCGACCGCGAGCAGCCCGGCGCTCAGCGTATGCAGATACTCACCACGGTTATGGAACGCGATCAGGATGTGGCCACGATGATACTCGCGGAACAGTCCATTCTCGATCTGGGTGGCGGCCATGGCGACCAACGCCTGGGTATGCGCCTGCCGGGACATGCAGTCCGACGATGTATCCAGGATTCCCGCCAGTTCACCGTCGGGGCCGAAGATCGGTGCTGCGATGCAGGAGAGATGATTATAGCGTGAGAAGAAGTGCTGGCCGCCGTGCACGACGATCGGCCGCTTGAGATGGGCTACGGTGCCAAGACCGTTGGTGCCGCAAAAGCGTTCCGTCCAGACCGCGCCGGGCTGGATGTTGGCGGCATTGGAGGCATCGCTGAAGCTCTGGTCGGAGATGATGTCCAGCAGCAGGCCCTCAGCCGTCGCAAAAGCGATCATGAAGTTGGAGCCGGCGATCTGCTGGTGCAGCGTGTGCATCTCCGCCAGCGCCAAGCCGCGCACCAGTGAACATCGCTGCTGTTCCTGGCGCAGCATCGCGGGGGTAACGAACTCCGGCGGCGGCGGACGCCGCGTATCGAGGCCGAAGGAAATGCACCGCATCCAGCTGTCATAGATGTCCGCGGTCAGAAGCTCGGCCGGCGGCACGCCGCGCTGCTCGAGCGTCATCCACGCGTTGTCGGTGCGCCGGCTGGCAGGCAGCATCAACCGTCCTCCATGAACAGCTCTGGTGGATTGCTGTTCGGCAGTTTCCTCGTGATCGCAGGCCGTTTGGTTTGGCGCGTGCGTTGTTGCGAAGCATAGATCAATTGAGAAAGATTCCAAATTCGTGGCCCGGCAGCCGAACTGTTCCGCCACGGAACATAAACGCGCTCAGCTGTGATCCGATGCGGATCGCAGCAATCTCGCCGATCGAAAAGAAAAGCGAGACGGATCATGTCGTTAATTGCTTGGCACGGCCCTTGCTCAACTCTTTGCGAGGGCGGGGCTCACGCCGCGACCCGAATGAAAAAATTTTTGATCGGGGAGGGAATGCGGACATGAAGGCAGCGGTGCTCCATGACTTCGACGAGAAGCTGACGGCAAAAGAGTTCGTTAGGTACGAAGAGGTGACCGATCCAAGGATCTCGGGCCCGACCGACGTCATCGTGCGGATCGGCGGCGCCGGCGTCTGCCGGACTGACCTGCACATCGTCGAAGGCATCTGGCGCAGCAAGGTCGACGTCAAGCTTCCCTACATCATGGGCCATGAGAACGCAGGCTGGGTCGAAGCCATCGGACCCGGCGTCGAAGGCGTGAAGGTTGGCGACAGCGTCATCTGCCATCCGCTGGTGACCAGCGGCCATTGCCTGGCCTGCCGCCGCGGCAATGACATGCATGCCCTGGACAGCTCATTCCCCGGCATCAACGCCAACGGCGGCTATGCGCAATACCTGCTCACCGGCCAGCGCTCGCTCATCAAGCTGCCGAAGACGCTCGCGCCGAAGGATGTCGCACCCTACACGGATGCCGGACTGACAGCCTATCGCGCGGCGAAGAAAGCCTCGCGCCACCTGCTGCCGGGCGAATACGTCGCCGTGATCGGCGCCGGCGGACTCGGTCACATCGGCATACAGGTGCTGGCGGCCCTGTGCGCGGCCGAGATCATCGTCATTGACCGGGCCGAAAAATCCCTGGAACTCGCCAAGGCGTGCGGCGCCCATCATCTGGTGAAGGCCGACGGTAACGAGGTCGAGGCTGTGCTGGCGAAGACCGGCGGGCGCGGCGCCGAAGCGGTGATCGATTTCGTCGGCGAAGGCGATGCCATCGCCAAGGGCCTGGCGATGACCGCAAACGGCGGCAGCTACTACATCGTGGGCTATGGCGGCAAGATCGAGCTGCCGACCATCGACATGATCACCACGGAAAAGACCATCGTCGGTAACCTTGTCGGCACCTACGCCGAACTGGTCGAGCTGATGGCGCTGGCCGATCGCGGCCTCGTTGAACTGCACACCAAGGAATACAAGCTGAACCAGGCCAACGACGCCCTGCATGATCTGCACCATGGCCGGATCCATGGGCGCGCCGTCCTGATTCCCTGAACGCCAAAGGCCTGAACACTCATGACAAGTAGCGACGGCATTTGCCGCCTCTGCCGGAACTGTCGAACGGGAGCCATCAACGCGATGAGTGCCAGCGGGCGCGGGCCACAGATCACCGAGGAGGAGGCTGCCGAACTGCAGCGCGCCCGTGATCGAATGCTGGCGCGTCACAAGCTGATCGAAGGCATGATTCGCAACAACGAGATGCAGCTCAAGAACGAGAGCGCGCGGGGCGGGGCGGAAATCGAACGGGAGTGTGCCTTGCGCGATGTCGCGCAGAGAGCGGGCGGGGCGGAGGCGCTGACTGAACTCGAACGGGCGACTGCACGCCTGCAGGCGCTTGAAGACGAACACCAGCGCCTCGTCGCCGAACGCGAATGGCTCAATGCGTCGCTGCTGGAATTCGAAAGCGGCGTTTCAGACGGTGAACATCAACGCTCGGGGCATGCATGATGAGAAAGACTGCGACCAAGACAACCGAAGCCGCCGTGCCGCCGGGCGTGGGACGCGCACCGCCCGAGCCGATGCATCTGACTGACGAGGATCGCTCGAAGGATGCTTTCTTCGCCCAGCTTGCCGACATCGCCGAGGCGATGATCGCCCGACATGGCAAGGATTTTGCCATGGGCACTCTTATCCTGTCGGCGAGGTTCATCGCCGAAGGCAAGCGGCTCAGCAATCGCGCAAGTGAGAGCGGCGAGACCACCCGCGGCGATAAGCCTTCCTGACCACGAACTCCGGTTCCTTTCGTTCCCGGTTTTTCAAGTCTCTTGTTTCGAAAGTCAAAGTACCTTTTCCGAAGTTAAAGTTCATTTGCCGGTCTGAATTTTGAGAATGCGATCAGGAGAGAGCCGGCCACCGGCATCTCTTGTGATCTTAAGGCCTGAAGAAAACGTCGACGATTACGCAACGTTCAAAGGAGATGGAAATGTCTGCAAGCCTGACACTCAACAAGATTACGGCCCAGAAAGGCATAAGCATTGCCGAGGCCGCCAACCGCGTCGCGGATCTTGGCTGGACGCCAAGTTACGTGCAGGAGGCGATGACCTTCCCGACCGACTACAAGATCTCGAAGACGCCGCGCGACCCGATGAAGCAGGTGCTGCGATCGTATTTCCCGATGCAGGAAGAAAAGGACAACCGCGTCTACGGCGCACTGGATGCCGCGCTGCGCGGCGACATGTTCCGCAATGTCGAGCCACGATGGGTCGAGTGGATGAAGCTGTTCCTGGCGATCATCCCATTCCCGGAAATCTCCGCGGCGCGGTCGATGGCGATGGTCGGCCGGCTCGCCCCGGGCGAAGAGCTGCGGACCGGCTTCACCATGCAGATGGTCGATGAGTTCCGGCATTCGACCATCCAGATGAACCTCAAGAAATGGTACATGGAGAATTATATCGATCCCGCCGGGTTCGATATCACCGAGGCCGCCTTCGGCAAGTGTTACGCCACCACAATCGGCCGCCAGTTTGCGGAAGGCTTCCTCACCGGTGATGCCATTACGGCCGCCAACGTCTATCTGACGGTGGTCGCGGAGACCGCCTTCACCAACACGCTGTTCGTCGCAATGCCTTCGGAAGCGGCCCGCAACGGCGACTATGCGCTGCCGACAGTGTTCCTGTCGGTGCAGTCCGACGAATCGCGTCACATCGGCAACGGCCACTCGATGCTGATGGCGATGATCAACGATCCGTCGAACCACCAGTTGCTGGAGCGCGATCTGAAATACGCCTTCTGGCAGAACCACGCCATCGTCGACGCCGCGATCGGGACGTTCATTGAATACGGCACGACCAACCGCGACAAGAACAAGGAATCCTATGCCGAGCTGTGGCATCGCTGGATTTACGAGGACTATTATCGCACCTACATGCTGCCGCTCGAGAAATACGGCATCAAGATCCATCACGATGACGTCGCCGCCGCCTGGGATCGCATCGTCAAGAAAAATTACGTCCACAAGACCGCGCAGTTCTTCACGGTCGGCTGGTCGGTCAATTTCTGGCGCATCGAGGCCCAGACCGAGAAGGACTTCGAGTGGTTCGAGCACAAGTATCCGGGCTGGTACGCCGAATTCGGCGATTTCTGGAAGTGGCACGCGAAGCTGAGCGTCCCCGGCGAGACCAACATCCTGTTCAACAGCGAGGTGGGATATGTGTACCCGCACCGTTGCTGGAGCTGCATGGTTCCCTGCCTGATCCGCGAAGACTTCGTCTGCGACGAGGTCGACGGCAAGCTCTACACTTATTGCTCGGAGGGCTGCCGCTGGACGCACAAGGTGGCGTTCGCCGCGGAGTATGAGGGGCGCTCGACGCCCGCGATGGGGCGCTTCAGCGGCCGTCGCGAGTGGGAAGATTGCTACCACGGCTGGGACGTTGCCGACGCGATCAAGGATCTCGGGTTTGTCCGTTCCGACGGCAAGACCATGATCGCCCAGCCGCATCTGCGCTTCGATGCCAAGGACATGTGGACGCTCGATCATGTGCGCGGACACACCCTCGGCAGTCCGTTGCGCGGCTTCCGTGCACTGTCCCCGATCGAGCGGGAAGTCGCGATCGCCGACTATCGCAAGGGCTTCAAGATCAATCCCTGCCACTGAGCAGGCCGTTGCGGGAGGGCCGCTTCGGCGGCCCTTCTTTGCCCGGCGGCGCTCGCGCCGCCGCAACGGGTTTTTCGGATCGCGAACACGACAGGGACGGGATGATGACGGGTGCGCAGGTTCACAAGGTTCGCTTCGAGCCGGTCGGCATCGAGATGGAAGTGGAAGAGGGTGAAACCGTGCTCGATGCGGCATTCCGCCAGGGCATCTCGCTGATGCACGGTTGCAAGGAAGGGCAATGCGGCAGCTGCAAGTCCAAGCTGATCGAGGGCGACATCGAGCTGTTGAAATATTCGACCTTCGCGCTGCCCGACTATGAGAGCGAGACCGACCACGTCCTGTTGTGCCGCACCCATGCCTTCAGCGACGTCAGCTTCGAATTGCTGAACTACGACGAAGATCTCTTGAGCCGCTCGATCGCCGTCAAGGAGTTCGCCGCGTGCGTGACGGGCATTAGTGCGCTGACGTCCGACATCAGGCTGCTGGAAATCGAACTCGACAAGCCGATGAAGTTCTGGGCTGGGCAATATGTCGACCTGACGATTCCGGGGCAGAATCCAGATCAGAGCGTGACTCGCGCATTCTCGATGGCCAATCCGCCCGGGGAAAGCACGCGTCTTCGCTTTATTATCAAGACCTATCCCAACGGCGTGTTCTCGTCGCGGCTCGACGGGGGTCTCGGGGTCGGCGACGCCCTGGTCGCCAAGGGACCGTTTGGCACCTGCTTCCGGCGGGAGGAGCGGCCGGGGCCGATGCTGCTGATAGGCGGCGGTTCGGGGATGTCGCCGCTGTGGTCGATCCTGGCGGATCATATCGCCAGCGGCGAGCAGCGGCCGGTACGCTTTTTCTACGGGGCCCGTACCCGCGCCGACCTGTTCTACGTTGATGAACTCGCAGGGATCGCAGCGAAGCTCACGGATTTCAAGTTCGTGCCGGCGCTGTCTCATGCGGCGGCGGATCAGCCATGGGAAGGAGAGACGGGTTTCGTTCACGAGGTCGTCCTGCGCCATTTGCGTGAGGAAGGACTGTCCGGCGTGATCGATGCCTATGCGTGCGGACCGACACCAATGATCGATGCGGTGCTGCCGGTCCTGCAAATGAACGGGGTCGAACCCGATCACATCTATTTCGACAAGTTTACGCCGGCGGTGCGATGACGGCGTTTGCAAATTCGTCGCAGAAAGAAAGTCATAGGGAGTTACCAATGAGCGCACAGGCAAGCAGAACGGCCGCGCAGCCGGTACCCACGAAATCCGGCGCCGCAGGCTCGGCGATATTTCCGGGGTCCGACAGCCGCAAGTACAATTACTTCGAGCCGAAGGGCCGCAAGGCGACACATTACGAAGACATGACGGTCGACGTTCAGCCGGATCCCGAGCGCTACCTGCTGCAAGACTGGATCATTTCCTTTCCCGACGGGACACCAACATATTCCAAGGACTGGACCGCGGCGAAGAGCTCGAACTGGCACAAGTTTCGCGCCGTCGACCAGGAGTGGGAGCGCACGCACTATCAACGCCAGTCGACAATCTGCGGCATGGTGCAGAACACCATCGAAAACGGCCGCAAGTCCGGCGCGCCCGTGCGCTTCGATCCGGCGTGGGTGAAGATTCTGCAAAACCATCTCGGTGCCTACAAGCACGCGGAATTCGGCCTGGGCACCTCGACCATGCAGGCGCAGCGCTACGGTTATACCCAGATGGTCAACAACGCCATTCTGACCAATTCGTCCTACAAGCTGCGCTTCGCTCAGGACATCACGCTGTATCTCAGCGAGATCGGACTCGATATCCCCGGCTTCGATGTCGCCGCCGGCAAGAAACACTGGCTCGAAGACCCGATCTGGCAGGGCGTGCGCAAGTCGGTCGAATCGGTGATGGGCGCGAACGACTATCTGGAGCAGTATTTCGCGACCAATGTGGTATTCGAGCCCCTGGTCGGGGAGCTGTTCCGTTCGGGCTTCCTGATGCAGGCCGCCGCGGCGCAGAACGATTTCATCACTCCCGCCGTCGTCTCCGCCGCCGAAGCGGACTATGAACGCAATCTCGCCAACACCGTCGAGCTGTTCCATATGCTCGCCGCTGACCCGGTGCATGGTGCGCATAACATCGCGCTGTTCAACACCTGGCTGGTCAAGCATGCGGATCTCGCCCTCGATGCCGCCAACCATCTGCAGCCGATCTGGTCGCAGCCGCGCGTCAAGGTTGCGACCTTCGCCGATGCCCTGGCGCATGCCAGGAACCGGATCAGGGGAATCGCGGTCGAACTTGGCCTGGCGGTTCCGGCCAATCTCACATCCTAACGTTATCCATCATCCGCAACCCGATTGGTCAGGAGACCGACATGCTGCACGAGAACGACAACATCTTCAAATCGATGAAGGACATCACCTTCGAGGATACGATTTCGCACCAGTGCGGGGTCACGATGAACGACAGCGTCGAGGCGCGCGCCATCGCCGACGTCATGGGCCGGCAGGAACACATCACGGTTACCTACATGCCGGCGATGATTCGCATCGACGGCACCGGCAAGATGGAATTCAAGATGGACGAAATCTCGGAGGAGCTGGGCCGCGTCATGACCCCGCATCTGTTCGAGATCTCGACCTCGACCCACTACGGCCGGATGGTGATGATCGACGACAATACCGTCATGCTGTTCGGCGACATGAACGAAATGATGAAATACATCGTCTGATCTTGCGTGAATGACCGCGTGGCCGGCGCTCTTGCCGGTCACGCCAATCCGGCTGCGCCGCTGGCGGGCCTCATAACATTCAACCCGGATACGGGACAGGGAGAACGCCATGTACAGGACGGCAAAGGGTGAAGAGATCTTCGTCATCGATGGGCATACGCATTTCTGGGATGGAAGTCCGGCCAACCAGAAGAATATCCACGGCAAGCAGTTCATCGAGTGTTTCTATGCCTATCATTCGAACCTCAGTCCCCCGTCGGAGCTCTGGCCGAAGGAGAAGTTCGAAAAGTACGATGCCAAGACCATGTTCGAGGATCTGTTCGTCACCGGTTATGACGACATGGCGATCCTGCAGCCAACCTATCTGACGGATTTCTACAAGAACGGCTTCAACACCACCGAGCGCAATGCGGCGATGAAGAAGAGCCATCCGGATCGCTTCATTCTAAACGGCGCTTTCGATCCGCGCGACGGCTCTAAGGGTCTGGAAGACCTGCATGCCCTGTCGGAGAAGCACAAGCTCAAGGGTATCAAGCTCTACACCGCCGAATGGCGTGGCGAATCCAAGGGCTACAAGCTCACCGACAAGGCGTCTTACCAATATCTCGAAGCCGCCCAGAAACTCGGCATCAAGAACGTCCATGTCCACAAGGGTCCGACCATCATCCCGCTCAATCGCGATGCGTTCGACGTCGCCGATATCGACGACGTCGCGACCTCGTTCCAGGACCTGAATTTCATCGTCGAGCACTGCGGGCTGCCACGGCTGGACGATTTCTGCTGGATCGCGACCCAGGAAACCAACGTCTATGCCGGCCTTGCGGTGGCGCTGCCATTCATCCACAGCCGTCCGGGTTACTTCGCCCACGTCATCTCGGAGCTGCTGTTCTGGGTGGGGCCCGACAAGATCCTCTATGGAAGCGACTACGGCATCTGGACGCCGAAATGGCTGATCGACAAGTTCATGGCGTTCGAGATTCCGGCCGATGTCACCAAGGAAACCGGCTCGGTGTTGTCGATGGAGACCAAGGCGAAAATCCTCGGCCTCAATGCCGCGCGCATCTACGGCATCGATGTCGAGGCCCAGAAGAAGAAGATCAAGGCCGGCGGCGGTTACGCTCACCTGGCCGAAGCTGTCCACGCGCCGCGGTGAGCACCATGGACGGTGGTATGAGTGAAGCGCGATGCCTCTGGGCTAGCGGTGACCCGCGCGCCGGCGATGCGGCACTCTCCGACGGGCGGCTCCAGGGTCGGCAAGATCGGCAAGCAGAGGTGTGGGCCTGCCTGCAGGGCGTGACCGATCCGGAGCTCGATGAATCCGTGACGGAGCTGAATTTCGTCACGCGGGCGGATGTGGATGCGGACAACCGCGTCCACATCGAATTCCGGCTGCCGACCTACTGGTGCGCGGCGAACTTCTCGTTCCTGATGGCCGATGACATGCGCCGGGCGGTGGGCGAACTCGACTGGGTCACGGGCGTCAGCGTCGTTCTCGGCGAGCATATGTATGCCGATCAGATCAATGCGGGTCTGGCCGGGGGCCTGTCGTTCCAGGAGACCTTCGGTGCGGAGGCCGACGGTTGCCTGGATGATCTGCGCCAGACATTCCTGGTCAAGGCATTTCAGCGCCGCCAGGTGGCGTTGCTGAACCATCTCATCGGCATCGGGCATTTGCCGGAGATGGTGGTCGGTCTGACGCTGGGGGAGCTTGACGCGCTTCCCGGCGACGACGACGCGCACAGGCTGGTACGGCGCTATCTTGAACGGCGTGCGGTCGTCGGACCGGCGGCCCCGGAGGCGCCGGCTTTCCTTGATGCAGATGGCGCGCGCCTGAATGCCGGCAGCTTGTCGGTCTACCTCTCCGCCCTGCGACGTGTCGGCATCAACGCCGAGTTCAACAGCGCGCTTTGCCGGGGGCTGCTGTCGGCGCGCTTCGATCTGGAGACGCCTTTCGTGCCGAAATCGCGGCTATCGCCGCGATCAACCGAGGCGCCGCCCGCGCCGTGACGCGCGGGTGGCGGACGAATTCAAGTCGTACGGTTTTCCAGTCAGAGGTGAGGACATCCAATGCCGAAGATCATGCTGCACGACGAAGCGGCGCGGGCCGCGCTGGGCCGGGGTGTTGCCAAACTCGCCAAGGCGGTGCGTGGAACACTAGGCCCAAAGGGCATGAATGCGATCATGGATCGGCCGATCGGCACACCGATCGTCTCGCGTGATGGCGTCAGCATCGCCAGCGAGATCGAACTGGAATGCCCGTTCGAAAACATGGGCGCGCAGGTGTTGCGGGAGGTGTCGAAGCAGACCAATGAAGTCGCCGGCGACGGTACCACCACCGCGACGGTGCTGGCCGATGTGCTGGTGCAGGACGGGCTGAGCTGCCTCGCGGCCGGCGCCAACCCGGTCGAGCTGGTCGAGGGGCTTGAACTGGCCGTCACCGAGACCATCGTCATGCTGAAGCGCTCGGCCAAGGCCGTGCAAGGCAGCGCCGGATTGCGGTCCGTCGCCAGCATCGCTGCCAACGACATCGCGCTGGGCAACATGGTGGCCGAGGCCTTCGAGCGGGCCGGTACCCACGGCATCGTTGCGGTGGAGTTCGGCAATACGGTCGCCACCACGCTGGAGGTCATCGAAGGCATGGCGTTCGAGCGCGGCTATCTCTCGCATCACATGGTGACGGATGTGGAGAAGATGCAGGTGGTGCTCGACAATCCATTCATCCTGATGACCGACCACAAGATCCTGACAGGCGAGCAGTTGACCGGGGTGATCTCGCTGATCGAGAAAAGCGGCCGTCCGCTGCTGATCATCGCTGAGGAGGTCGCGCCGCCGGTGATCATGCAGCTGCTGGCATGCCGGGAAAAATCCAATTTCAAGGTCGCCGCGATCCATCCACCGGAATTCGGGCATTGGCGCAAGGCGATGCTCGAGGACATCGCCATCACCACCGGCGGCCGGGTCATCTCGGTCGATCTGGGCGGCAAGCTGGAAAAGGCGGAACTGTCGGATCTGGGCTCGGCGCGCCAGGTGCGCATTTCGGCCAGCAAGACACTGATCACCGCAGGCGGTGGGGATCCGAAGAAGATCGCGGCGCGCCGCGAGCAGGTGATGCGCCAGTACGATGCGGCGCCTGAAAACATCGAGCGCGACAAGTTTCAGGAGCGCATCGCCAAACTGTCAGGCGGCACCGCCATGATCCTTGCCGGTGGTGCGACCCCCGTCGAGCAGAAGCGCCGCACTCAGTTGATCGAGGACGCGATCAACGCGACGCGCGCGGCCATTGAGGAAGGCATCGTTCCCGGCGGTGGCGTGGCGCTGCTGCGGGTGGCGCCAGAGCTTGACGGCATGATCGAGGGGTTGAAGGGCGGGACCAGGCAGGGCGCGCAACTGCTGCAACGCGCACTCAGCCGGCCCCTCTTTTATATCGCTGCCAATGCCGGCCTGAACGGCGAGGCGGAGGTGGCCAAAGTGGCCAAGGGTCGCAACGGCCAGGGGCTGGATGCGCGCAACGGCTCGTCGGTGGATCTGGTTGAGGCCGGCATCATCGATCCGGTCAAAGTCTGCTACAGCGCGGTACGCAATGCGGCCTCGGTCGCCGGGCTGATCCTGACCACGCAAACGCTGATTGCGAAGAAACCGGACGACTATGATCCGACGGCGGGACCGGCTTTGGGCGGGGGCGCGGAACTGCTCTGATCCGGGAACCGGCTTGCTTGCTGCTTGGGCGCCCTCAATGTCTGAGGGCGCGATAGATCATGTTCCTGGAGACGCCGAGCCGCCGCGCGGTTTCGCTGACATTGCTGTCGGTTTCCGCATATACCGCCAGGATACGGGCGCGCTGGATATCCTGCAGCGAACCCGATGTCGTGGGGGGTGGTGTCGGCGATGTTGCTGATACGGTTCGAGTGGTCTCGGCCGCGAGGGCGGCTTCGTCGATGAGGCCGTCGGCCGCAAGCGTGAGGCGGGCCAGCATGTTGCGCAGTTCGCGGATGTTGCCGGGCCACGAACGGGCGGCGAGACGGGCGATGGTGGCCGGCGTGATCCGGCACGCCGGATCGATGGCACGAAGCAGATGCTGCGCGATGGTGTCGAAGTCGTCGCGGTCGCGCAGTCGTGGCAGCGTCACCTCGAGGGTGTTGAGGCGATAGAGCAGGTCGGAACGGAAGCGGCCCTCGGCAACGGCCTTGTCCAGGGCCGCGTTGGTCGCGGACACCAGGAAGACATCGACCTTGGTCCTGAGCCCGCCGATCGGGCGCACCGTCCAGTCGTCGAGCAGGCGCAGCAGCACCGCCTGAAGCGCGACGGGCATGTCCCCGATCTCGTCGAGGAACAGCGTGCCGTTGTCGGCTTCCTTGACCAGCCCGACTGCGCCACCGCGCCGCGCGCCGGTAAATGCGCCGTCGGCATAACCGAACAGTTCGGCTTCGATCAGGTTTTCCGGCAGGGCGGCGCAATTGACGGCGACGAACGCGCCGGTCCGTCCGCTGGCGAGATGGGCGTGGCGGGCGAGCTGCTCCTTGCCAGTGCCGGTTTCACCGCGGATGAGGACTGGCATTGTGCGCGCCGCAGCGGTCTCGACCCGGCGGACGATGGTCTGCACCGCCGGATCCCGGGCAATGAAGCTGGGGATCGCGGATTCGCGAGCGGATGGTGGCGCGGGCGGGCGCAGGGGCTCGGTCGTGGATTTTGTTTTACGCAAGTCGCGATCGGCGACGGGCGGGCGTCTGCGCGTGTGCAGCACGAGGACCGCGCCAATATCGGCGCTCTCGCTGTTCACCGGATTGAAGCTCGCGTTTGGCAGCAGCTCTTTCAATTTGACCGGCCACTGATCGAACGGCAGCGCCTTCAGAAATCGGATTGGCGCGTCATGGTCGAGGCCGCCGCGGCTGTCGCGCAGGGTGCTCAGGGCGTGTTCGGTCGCATGAAGGATCGTGCCGCGACGGTCGAGCACGATGCACTCTTCGCTGGCCCAGAGCGATCTCCTCGCAAGGAAGTGGCGGAGTAGTCTGTCGTGATCCTGCCGGATGGATTGCGTCAGCACGCTTTCCACGTGATGCCCGACGGATACGGCCAAGGCCAGGCTCTGCGGGTTGAAGGTGCATGCCGGGCCGGAGATATCGACCACGCCGAGCAGTTCACCGTCGCCGGGATCGTGAACCGGAACGGCGGCGCAGGTCCAGCGCTGCACCTGCGCGCAGAAATGTTCGGCGCCATGAATCTGCACCGGTTTGGATTCCGCCATGGCGGTGCCGATGGCGTTGGTGCCGATGTCGGCTTCGCTCCAGCGTCCGCCGTGTTCCAGATGAACCGTGCGGCCGGCGTCGATGACGCGGGCGTCTCCCTGGGTATCGATGATCAAACCGGTCGGGTCGGTGAGGATCATGATGGAGTTGGCATCGCTCAGGAACGTCTTCGAACTCTCGAGCGCACACCGGGCTGCATGACGCAGCGCCGCGTATTTTGAGCGGTGGCGAAACAGTTCGCCTTCCGCAACCAGCGGCGCCATCGGGCGATCGATCGTGACCTGGTGATTGCGGGATCTCTGCCAGGATGCGGCAACGGGGGATCTCAGCTCGGCTGTCAGCGTGCCACGCTCGACGAACGTCTCCCAGGCAGCGCGCACGTCCCGTTGATCCATCCCGATCCCTCCGGCATTATGCAACTCGCTCCCGGCCCGTGCAGCAGTTGCGGGTTGATCATCCGATATCGGCTGTTTGTCGCGGGCCACCATTGCCACGACACCAGGCGCGAATGTTAACATCTTCCGGCTGTTCGAAGCGGCATCAGCATCGAGCCGGAGGTGTCTGGCGCTGCTGTCATGATGACGACAGGGTCATCCGGGCAAACAAATCCATCCAGCGTTCACTTCCCAGGCGTAACGAGCGCTTCTTTGGCGCCGCTGCTGCACAGCCTATACGTCTTGCCGATTGCGCGCAAAGGAGGAGTGGAAGGCTCGGGCCTGCGGAAGCGGCTCCGCGATGCCGGCTTGAAGGCCGCGGAACCATCGGGTTTGAATGCCGGACATGACGGCGGGCGCTTCGGCGGGAGCCGAGGTTCCATGGCAACTGCACCGGTATCGAACATTCGTTCGCCGGCCAACTGGTCGTCAGTGCAGCGCAACATACGGGAGCGTGGGAGCGAGGACCACATCACGCCGGCCCGTTCGGCATGTCCGAGACCCGCGTCAGCCACACCACCGGGCCGATACTCGCCGCTACGATCAGCAGGGCGGCAAGGGCACCGTCCTCGAAACTGCCGCGGCTGGCGAACTGGTAGATCGAGGTCGAGAGCGTCTCGACATTCAGCGGCCGCAGCAGCAGCGTGGCCGGCAACTCCTTCAGGCAGTCGACGAACACCACGATCGCTGCGCCCCACAGCGCTGGTGTGAGCAGTGGCAGGTGAATGCGGCCGATGGTGACGATCTGCCCGGCACCGCCGACCTTCGCGCTGTCGTCGTAATCGAACGGAATTCGCTCGTAGGCCGCCTGGATGAAGCCGGTGGGCACCGCGATGAAGCGGATGACATAGGCGATCACCACGGCGGCGCCGGAGCCGACCAGCACGAGTCCCGGGGCAGGCAGGCCCGCCCAGCGGGCAATCGCGTTGAGGCCATGGTCGATCGCGAGCACCGGGGCCAGCAGTCCAAGCGCCAGCACCAGGCCAGGCAGAGCATATCCCGAGCGTGCAACAGTCGAGCAGGCGCGTTGCAGTGGGCCGAGCCGCCAGCGACGGGCGATCTCGATCGCAAAGCCGAGCGCGATCGCGATTGCGGTGGCGGCCACGGCGAAGGCGATGGAGTGGAATGCTTCGTGCGCAATGGCTGCGTCGGACTGCGCCGGCAATCCGCGCCGCAGGCCGTGATGGAGCAAGACAGCGAACGGCACGATGAAGCCGGCGATCGGTGGCAAGGCGCACAGGCCGTAGACCGCGAGTGCTTTCGCGCCGTGCAGCTGTTTGCGGCGTGCCAAAGTGGGGTTCTCGGCCGAGAGCGCATGGCTGCGGTCGCGCCGGCCATAGCGCTCGAGCATGACCAGGACAGCAACGACCAGCAGGATCAGGCAGGCGATCTGCGCCGCACCGGCGAGGCTGCCGCGGTTGTGCCAGGTGGTGAACACGGCAACCGTCAGTGTCCGGATGCCGAGATACTCGCTGGCGCCGATGTCGTTCAGCGTTTCCAGCAGCACCAGCGAAAGCCCGACCGCAAGCGCAGGGCGCGCCATCGGCAGCGTAACATGCCAGAAGGTACGCCAGCGTTTGGCGCCGAGGGTGCGTGCGGCCTCGAAGACGTCGACACTCTGCACCTGCAGCATCGCCCGCGCCGAGAGATAGACATAAGGATACAACACGCTGCCGAACACGAAGATGGCGCCCGCCGGCGAACGCATGTTCGGCAACAGGCGCAGCGCGTCACCCGGCGTCATCCATGTGGCAAGCAGCCGGTGCATGAGGCCGAGCGGCTCGAAGATGTCGGCATAGACATAGGCGTCGATATAGGTGGGGATCGCCAGCGGCAGCGGCAGCAGCCAGATCAGATGGCGGCGTCCGGCGAAGTCATGGGACGACATCAACCAGGCGGTGCCGGCGCCGGTGGTGAGCGTGACCACCCCGACACCGGTCAGCAGCAGGGCCGTGTCCCCCAGCGCCTGCGGCAGCACGTAACAGAGTAGATGCGGCCACAACTCCGGGATCGGTTGCAGCGCCAGCAGCACGATGCTGACGATCGGGCTTGCGACCGTCACCGCCGTCAAAACGGCAAGCGCCGAGACGACGGTCTCGGCGCGAAGCGGTTTGCCTGAACGCCCGCAGGCCGCGGGCATCGCCTCAGTTGTCAAAGCCGACCTTGTCGACCAGGTTCGCGGCGGCCTTGCGGCTGGCGGCGATCTTGGCGAGCGGCTGCGGATCGGGGGTGAGCTTGCCGTAACCGGCGATGGTCGGATTGATCGCGATGCCGCCGCGCACCGGATATTCGTAGTTGGCGTCGGCATAAATCTGCTGCGCCTGTTCGCCGGCGAGCCATTCGATCAGCTTCATGGCGTTGGTCCGGTTCGGGGCATGCTTGGCGAGCAGCACGCCGGACAGATTGACGTGAGTTCCGCCGTCGGCAAACGTCGGCAGGATCACCTTGGTGGCGTCCGCCCAGGCTTTCTTGTCGGCCTCCTTGTCGTTCATCAGCGCCCAGTAATAGGTGTTGCCGATGCCGATGTCGCACTTGCCGGCCGCGACGTCGCGCGCGGTCTCGCGGTCGCCGCCGGACGGCTTCTGCGCCAGGTTGGCCTTCACGCCGCGCAGCCAGTCTTCCGCCTTGGCTTCGCCGTGCCGCGCGACATAGGCGGCGAACAGCGCGTTGTTGTAGATGTGCTGGCCGGAGCGGATGCAGATCCTGCCCTTCCACTTCGGATCGGCCAGCTCCTCGTAGGTGATGTTGTCCTGCTTGACCCGCTCCCTGGAGGCGTAGACCACGCGTGCGCGCATGGAGATGCCGTGCCAGTGCTTGTCCGGATCGCGGTACTGCGCCGGCACGACCTTGTCGATCACGGCGGAGTCGATCGGCTGGCTGACGCCGGCCTGCACCGCGTCGTCGATGCGGCCGATGTCGACCGTGATCAGGACGTCGGCCGGCGAGTCCTTGCCCTCGGCCTTCATCCGCTGCTCCAGGCCCGAGCTCGCCGAGATCACATTGACCTTGATGCCGCTTTCCTTGGTGAAGGCGTCGAACAGCGGCTGCGTCAGCTTGGTCTCGCGATAGGTGTAGACGTTCACCTCGCCGGACTGGGCCAGCGTTGGCGGCGCAAGCGAAGCGAGGCAGACCAGTGCAACCGAGGCGGTTGCAAACGTGCGGAATCCGGACATTGAAATCTCCGAGTGGTTCGGGACGGGCTGCGCACGGTGGCGCGCGGCATCAAAGGTCCGCTTCTCTAGCCGCAACGGCCGCCAAAGCCTCTGCGGCGATATGACCTTTGCCGGTCGTTTTAGAAGAATTCCAAATGATCGGGTGGGGTGTTCACCGCGCTCTAATGATCGAGATAGCGCAGGATCATTTCCGTCATGGTCTTGAGACGGGCCTGCAGCGTTGCCTCGTCGAACAGTTCGCGATCGAACACGACGGACAGGGTATGCCGGTTCGAGACGTAGGTGAACCCCAGGGCCGAGATGCTGATGTAGAGATCGGTCGCATCGATGCCGGGTCTGAATTCTCCGGCCTGCACGCCGCGGTCCAGAATGCGTCGCAGCTTTGCGATGATCGAGGTGTTCAGCTTGGCGATGGTGTTCGACTTCTTGAGATAGGCGGCTTCGTGCAGGTTCTCGTTGTTGATCATCCGCACGAAGGCCGGGTTGGCGATGTAGTAGCCGAACGTGAACTCGATCAGGCGGATGATGGCGTCTCGGGGTGGCAGCGCATCAAAATCAATCGCCGCTTCGCTTTCGCGGATGCCGGCATAGACCTGTTCGAGGACGGCGACATAGAGCCCTTCCTTGCTGCCGAAATAATGGAAGATCATCGCCTTGTTGCTGTTGGTGCGGGCGATGATGCTGTCGGTGCGGGCGCCGCCGAAGCCCTTGGTCGAGAATTCGACAAGGGCCGAGTCGATCAGCTCCTGGCGGCGGCGCTCCGGCGCGCGCTCGCGCGGCTCCACCGCGCGCGGCGCGCCCTCGGCTTCGGAGGGAGCGTCGCCCTCGGTGTCCTTGTCGGGAGTCGGCTGTGCGCGCATCAATGATTTCTCGATATCAGGCTCTTGCTGTGGTTCTCATCGCACCGGAGCGAATCGGCTCTGGAACATCAGGGCTCAATAGGTCGCTCGTCCGCCCGAGATATCAAAAACCGCGCCGGTGGAAAACGAGCAGGCGGGTGAACACAGCCAGTCGACCATGGCGGCAATCTCCTCCGCCCGTCCCAGCCGTCCCATCGGAATCTTGGCCCTGGCGAACGCGATGAATTCAGGCGTCATTTGCGCCAGCAGGTCGGTCTCGATCATGGCCGGCGTGATGCAGTTGACCCTGACATCGACGTCCACGAGCTCCTTGCCGAGCGACTTGGTCAGCGCAATCACACCCGCCTTTGATGCGGAGTAGGCGGCGGCGTTTGGATTGCCCTCCTTGCCGGCGACCGAGCTGATGTTGACGATTCGACCGTAGCCATTCTGCTTCATCACTGGAACGATCGACCGGCAACACAGAAACGTGCCGTCCAGGTTGATTGCCATCACCCGCTTCCAGTCGTTGAAGCTGTAATCCGCGACGGAGGCATTGGGGCCGGTGATTCCCGCCGAATTTACCAGAATGCCAATGCCGCCGAGAACTGCGAGGGTGTCGGCCGTGGCGCGCGAGACTGACGCTTCATTCGTGACATCGACGCCAATTCCGATCGCGCCGGGAATGAGGTCCGCCGCCCGCCCGGCGCGCGCGGGCAGGTCCCACAGCGCGATCGACACGCCGCGTTTTGCCAGCACTCGCGCAATCGCCAGCCCGATGCCGCCGGCTCCTCCGGTGATGACGGCCTGATCGGCCTTGATGTCACTCATCTTCTTCGCTCCCCGACCGATGTTGATCCACGGTTTTGCGCATCCTACTCGGCTACGGCTTGACGTCAATCAACCAGTTGATTAATAACTTGATCAGTGACCGCGAACAGGCGGCAGGCGCGGGACCGGCTCAACCGAGGCCGACGCCGATCATGGGAGGACGGCGTGGGTTACGCCTTCGATTTCACCGTAGTGGTCGAGCATTGGCGCGAGCTGCTGCAGGGCTGCCTGCTGACGCTGCAGCTGTCGCTGCTGGCGATGCCGGTGACGCTCGCCATCGCCATCGTTGCCGTGTTCATGCTGCAGATGCACGAGCGCGTCAGCACCTGGCTCATCGGCACGTTCGTCGAGATCGTGCGCAACACGCCGTTTCTGGTGCAGATCTTCTTTCTGTTCTTCGGACTGCCGACCATCGGCGTGCGCCTTGACCCCAACGTCGCCGCGATCGTCGCGCTCAGCCTCAACGGCGCCGCCTATGCGATCGAGATCTTGCGCGCCGGCGTCGATGCGGTGTCGCGCGGCCAGATCGAGGCGGGGCTCGCGCTCGGCCTCAAGCCGGTGCAGATCTTCCGCTATATCGTTCTGAAGCCGGCGTTGCGCACCGTGTATCCTGCGCTGACCAGCCAGTTCATCTTCCTGATGCTGACGTCGAGCATTGCCTCGTCGATCACCGCGCGCGAACTGACCCATGTCGGTGCAGAGCTCGAAGCCGTGACGTTCCGCAGTTTCGAGGTCTACTTCACGATCGCCGGTCTCTATCTGGTGATGTCTTTCGGGCTCTCCAAGCTGTTCGCGCTGATCGGGCGCGTCAGCTTCGCATATCCGGCCCGGTGAGGCGCGCGCGATGATCACCACGCTCGGCCCTGCCCAATTCCACCTGCTGCTGGTCGGTACGCTCTGGACACTTGCGCTCTCAGCGGTCGGCTTCGCGTTCGGAGGTCTCGGCGGCCTCGCCGTGGCGTTGTGCCGGACCAGCGGCGTGCGCATGCTGGAGCAGGCGGCCGGCGCGTTCATCGAGATCTTTCGCGGCACACCGTTGCTGCTGCAGCTGTTCATCGTCTATTACGGCGTCGGCTTGCTCAATATCTCCGTCAGTCCGTGGATTGCGGTGTCGATGGCCTTCATGCTGCACGCCAGCGCCTTTCTCGGCGAGATCTGGCGCGGCTCGATCGAGGCAATTCCGCGCGGCCAGACCGAAGCCGCCAGGGCGCTCGGTATCCATTACTGGTCGCGGATGCGTTACGTCGTCCTGCCGCAGGCGCTGAAAATCTCGCTGCCGGCGACCATCGGTTTCCTGGTCCAGCTTATCAAGGGCACGTCGCTGGCGGCGATCATCGGTTTCACCGAGCTGTCGCGCACCGGAACGCTGCTGTCCAACATCACCTATAGGCCGCTGCTGATCTACGCCATCGTCGGCCTGATCTATTTCATCGTCTGCTGGCCGCTGTCGCGGCTGGGACGGGCGATGGAACGCCGCCTGACGCCTGTGAGAAGCCAATAAGCTCAAATTCCAAGAGTCAATAAAACTCAACAAAAACCCAGAGCGAGTACCAAGGAGGAATTGCCATGCAGAAGAATTTTCGTCGCCGTGCGTTTGTGGGCGCGGCCGCGCTGATCGTGTTTGGGTTGGGAGCGTTGTCGCCGCAGCGGGCGAGCGCCCAGACCATCGACGAGATCAAGCAGCGCGGCGTGGTCAGGATCGGGGTGCTGTCGGAGCTGCCGCCGTGGGGCTACCTCGATGCCTCGGGCAAGCTTGCGGGCTATGACGTGGACGTCGGCGAACTGCTGGCCAAAAAGATGGGCGTCAAGCCCGAGTTCGTCGGTATGACGGTCGCGGCACGCATCGCGCAGGTGATGACTGGTAAGGTCGACATGCTGCTGGCGACCATGGGGATGTATCCGGAGCGCGCCAAGGTGGTGCAGTTCAGTGAGCCGTATGCGGGCCTGAAGATCATCATGCTCGCCAAGAAGGGGCAGAAGATCGAGAAGCTGGAAGACGCCGCCGCGCTGCGCATCGGCGTGACGCGTGGGTCTGCCCAGGATACGGCCATCACCAACGGCCTGCCGAAATCGGCCGATATCCGCCGCTTCGACGACGATTCGGCAGCGATCCAGGGTCTGGTCAGCGGGCAGGTCGACGCGATCGGCGCTAACACCACCTACATGCTCAACATCAACAAGATCTTCCCGAACAATGATTTCGAGCAGAAGCTGGTGTTCAACGAGCAGTGGATGGGCGTTGCCACCAAGCCCGGCCAGAAGGACCTCAATGTCTGGTTGAACAAATCCATCGACGAGATCAAGGCGAGCGGCGAACTCGCTGCGATCAGCAAGAAGTGGATCGGCCAGCCGCTGCCTGACTTCCCGACCAAGGTCGAGGGCGTTCCCTTCACCATGCAATAAACCGCAGGACACACCATGCCGGCACCCGATGCACAGGCGGCCATCGTGATGGATGGCGTCAATAAATACTACGGCGGCTTTCACGCCCTGAAGAATATCAACTTCAGGGTTGCGAACGGCGAACGCATCGTGCTGTGCGGACCGTCCGGTTCCGGAAAGTCGACCCTGGTGCGTTGCATCAACCAGCTGGAGACGGTGCAGAGCGGGACCATCGTTGTTGATGGCATCGATCTGACCGCCGGGCGCAGGAATGTCGATGCGGTGCGCATGGAAGTCGGCATGGTGTTCCAGCAGTTCAATCTCTTCCCGCACATGACCGTGCTGGACAACTGCATGCTTGCGCCGCTGAAAGTCCGGGGCGTCTCCCGGGACGAGGCGCGCGCAACGGCGACGCGGCTGCTCGACCGCGTCCAGATCGGCGCACAGGCCGACAAGTATCCAGCCCAGCTCTCCGGCGGCCAGCAGCAGCGCGTGGCCATCGCCCGGGCTCTCTGCATGAACCCCAAGATCATGCTGTTCGACGAGCCGACCTCGGCACTCGATCCGGAAATGGTCAAGGAGGTGCTGGACACCATGATCGGCCTCGCTGCCGACGGCGTGACCATGGTGTGCGTGACCCACGAAATGGGCTTTGCCCGCGCGGTTGCCAATCGCGTCGTCTTCATGGCCGACGGCGAAATCGTCGAGCAGGCGCCTCCTGACCAATTCTTCTCGGCGCCAACGCACAAGCGGACGCAGGCTTTCCTGGGCCAGATTCTGGCGCACTAGGCGATGGTCGTCCAAAAAAGGAATCAAGAATGAAGACGATCTATGTCCTCAACGGGCCCAACCTCAATCTGCTGGGCCAGCGCGAGCCTCATATCTATGGGCACACCACGCTCGCGCAGATTCGCGAACGCTGCATTGCGCATGCGAAGCTGCTCGGCTACACCATCGACTTCCGCCAGACCAATTTCGAGGGTGAACTCGTCGAGAGCGTGCATCAGGCGCGCATCGAGGCGGCGGGCATCATCATCAACCCGGCCGGCTACACCTTCACTTCGATCGCGCTTCTGGACGCGCTGAAGATGTTCGACGGCCCAAAGATCGAGCTGCATATCTCGAATGTCCATGCGCGCGAGAGCATCTACCACAATTCGCTGATCTCGCGTACCGCAACCGGTGTGATGATGGGTTTCGGTGCGGACGGCTACGAAATCGCCATCGACGCCATGAACAGGTTCCTGACGCGGGCCTGACCGTCCGGTTGTGGGAGGATATCCGATGAGCAAGCGACGATTGGTTTTGATGGGCGCCGGCATGATCGGCCGGGAGCATGCCACCCTTATTGCCGGCCACCCCGCCGCCGAGCTGGTCGGCATTGCCGATCCGACGCCCGAAGCGCGTGCGTATGCCGCCGAGATCAACGTGCGCCACTTCGACGACTACGGTCGCATGCTCGACGACATCAAGCCCGACGGCGCCATCGTCGCGTTGCCGAACCACCTGCATGTGCCAGCGGCGCTGGCCTGCATCGAGCGCGGCATCGTGCCCCTGGTGGAGAAGCCCATCGCAGACACGCTCGATGCAGCGCGGCGCCTGACGCAGGCGAGCGAGGCGTCCGGCGTGCCGGTCCTGGTGGGACATCACCGCAGGCATAGCCCGGATATCCGTGAGGCGCGGCGCGTCGTGCGCGCCGGCGAACTGGGCGACCTGGTGGCAATCAACGGGATGTGCCTGTTCGACAAACCGAACGATTACTTCAGTGCGTCATGGCGGCGAAGCGCCGGAGGCGGCCCGCTGCTGATCAACCTGATCCACGACATCGACAGCCTGCGTTTCATCTGCGGTGAAATCGACAGCGTGCGGGCCTTCACCTCGAACGCCGTGCGCGGTTTCGACGTCGAAGATACCGCGAGCGTGACTCTGCGCTTCGCCAGCGGCGTGCTGGGCACCTTCATGATCAGCGATGCGGTGGCGTCGCCCTGGTCGTGGGAGTTCACCTCGGCACAGGCGCTGTATTTCCCGTCGCAGCCCGGCGCCTATCTGTTCATCGGCGGCCGCAAGGCATCGCTGTCGGTCTCCGACATGTATCTGTGGCGTCATGCCGAGCCTGCCGGCCACTGGCAGCACCCCTTCGTGCGTGAGCATCGGCCGCTCGATGGCTCTCGGGCCTATGCCAATCAGCTCGAGCACTTCCTTGCCGTGGTTGACCGCAAGGCCGAGCCCGTCGTCACGGCGCGCGACGGCATGATGACGCTGGCGGCCACGCTTGCGATTACCGCGGCCGCGCGTGAGGACCGAACCGTGTCGGTCGCTGACTTCGCGCGGTCCTGATTCCTGAGGCTTGCCATGCAACGTGCTTTCTCACTGTCGTTTCTCTCCTGCCTGGATTCGCCGCCGCCCGACGCGATCCGGATAGCAGCAGCTACCGGCTATGATTTCATCGGATTGCGGCTGCTGCCGGCCATGCCGGGTGGCATCGCCTATCGATTGATGGAGGAGCCGGCGCTGATGACGGAAACGCTGGCGGCGCTCGAGGATACCGGCCTCGCGGTGTTCGACATCGAGATGATCCGGATCCAGCCCGACTTCGCGCCGGAGCTCTACAAGCCGCTGTTCGAGACCGGCGCGCGGCTCGGCGCGCGCGCCGTTCTGGTGGCCGGAGATGACGCGGACGAAGCGCGCCTGACCGCGTCGTTCGCGGCGCTGTGTGAGGCGGCCGCGCCGTATCGCCTGTCGATGGATCTCGAATTCATGCCGCAATCGAAGGTCCGTGATGCCAGGGCGGCGCTGCGCATCCTGCACGCGGCGGCCCAACCCAATGCCGCTTTGATCGTCGATGCGCTCCACGTCTCGCGCTCCCGCACGCGGTTCGACGAGATCGCATCGATTCCGCGGCAGTGGCTGAACTATGCCCAGATCTGCGACGGCCCGGCGGAGATCCCGGCCACCCTTGACGAATTGAACCACACGGCGCGGCACGAGCGCTTGTTGCCGGGAGATGGTGCCATCGACCTAGTCGGCCTGTTCGGCGCACTGCCGCTGGACCTGCCGGTGGCCGTTGAGATTCCCAATGACCGGCAGGCGCCCATGCTCGGTGCCCTCGAATGGGCGCGGCGTGCGCTTGTAATGTCGAAAGCGATCATCGCGGCAGCAGAGGCGCGGCCGGCTGCGACGGCGTCATGAGCGCCGCGTCGGATTTCCCGGCAACGATGGACGATGCCGTCGACCTTCTGGTTATCGGCGCCGGCGCGGCTGGAATGACGGCGGCGCTGATCGGCACGATCGAGGGCTTGCGTGTTCTGCTCTGCGAGAAGACCGATCAGGTCGGTGGCACGACTTCGACTTCGGCGGGCACGGTCTGGATTCCAGGCTCCACGCAGAGTGTGCGTGCCGGCGTGCCCGACGACGTAACGGCTGCCGCCGGCTATCTGCATTCGGTGATCGGCGACCATAGTTCGAACCAGATGGTCGGGTTGCGCAACGCGTTTCTCGAAACCGGCCCCAGGGTGATCGATTATCTCGAAGCCAGCACCGACGTCGCGTTTGTCGCCGCCACGGCGCACCCGGATTATCTCGGCGATCATCCCGGCGCGGCTTATAGCGGGCGGGCGTTGGTGCCGGTGGCCTTCGACGGCCGCTCGCTGGGTGCGGATTTCGCGCGCGTGCGACCTCCACGCCCGGAGTTCATGGTGCTCGGCGGCATGATGGTGGCCAAGACGGATATTCCGGCGCTGCTCAAACCGTTCGCGTCGCTGGCGTCCTTGCGCCATGCGCTGGGGCTGCTTGCGCGCCACGGCATGGACCGTTTGCGGCACAGGCGAGGGACGCGTCTCGTGATGGGCAACGCGCTGGTCGGCCGGCTGTTGCGCAGCCTGCGTCGCCGCGATGTGCCGATCGCGTTCGACACGAGGTTGGTCGATCTCGTGGTCGACAGTGGCCGGGTGGTCGGGGCGGAGATCGAGAGCGGCATTGTGCGAACACGCATCAACGTCCGCAAAGGCGTCGTGTTGGCGACCGGCGGCATCGCAGGGAATACGATGTTGCGCCAGCGTCTGTTTCCGCAAGCAGCCCAGGAGTATTCGCTGGCACCGCGATCGAACACCGGCGACGGCATCGCCAGTGCGGAACGCGCCGGTGCAGCGCTGGAAGGCCGTCCGGGGAGGGCCGGCCTCTGGATGCCGGTATCGAAGCTGCGGCAGCCGGACGGCACGGAAGCCTTGTTTCCGCATATCGTGCTCGATCGCGCAAAGCCTGGCCTGCTCGCCGTGAACGCCGGCGGGCAGCGCTTTGTCAACGAAGCCGATTCGTACCATGCTTTCGTCGAGGGTTTGCTCGCTGGGGCAGGCGGCGGTCCGGCTCATCTGATCTGCGATCGTTCTTTCATCCGCGACTACGGCATTGGCTTCGTCCATCCGGGCGCACGGTCTCTGCAACCCTATCTCGATGCGGGCTATCTGATCGCGGCGACCTCGGCGGCGGCATTGGCGGCGCGCATCGGCGTCGATCCGAAGGCATTCGCGCAGACGCTCGCCGACTATAACCGTTTCGCCGCAACCGGCATCGATGAAGCCTTCGGGCGCGGCGGCAGCGAACTGAATCGCTTCAATGGCGATCCGGCCAATCGGCCCAACCCCTGCCTTCGTCGGATCGATGTGTCGGCCTTGTATGCGGTTGCCGTCTGGCCGGCGGATCTGGCGAGCAGCACCGGTCTGTCGATCGATTCCGACAGCCGCGTGCTGCGGGCGGATGGCAGCGCCATCGACGGTCTCTATGCTTGCGGCAACGACGCGGTATCGATCTTCGAAGGAACTTATCCAGGTCCCGGGACGACGCTCGGCCCGGCTCTCGTGTTCGGCTGGCGCGCGGCGATGCACGCCGCGAGGCGTTAGACCATCACGGACTATTCGCCGATGCCCTCGCACTTGAAGGTTTTCCGGAGGGCATCGAACGGTGCTGATGACCACACCGGGGTGCTATGCACGGCCGGCGATCGCTGCAACAGCCGGCCACGGCTGTTCACGCCGGTGAAGCGGCTATCGCGAACCAGCACCTTGCCGCCGCTGAGGGTACAGACCGGCCAACCGGTGAGGTCGAACCCTTCATAAGGCGTCCAGCCGAGGCCATCGTTCAGTGTCGTTGCGCGGACTGTGGTTCGTTTGTGCGGATCCCACAACGCAATGTCGGCGTCGGAGCCAACGGCAATCGTGCCCTTCCGCGGCCACAGGCCGTAGAGCCGCGCGGGCTGCGCCGCTGACACCGCAACGAAGCGCTCAAGCGACAACCTTCCTTTGTTGACGCCTTCGGAAAACACCAGCGGCAGCCGTGTCTCCAGGCCCGGGAGGCCGTTGGAGATCCGGTTGAACGGCGTGGCGAGGCCATCGCGCAGCTTGCCGGCGTCGCCTTCCAGGTGGAACGCCGAGTGATCGGAGGACAGGATGGAGACGCTGCCGTCCTGCAGTCCCGCCCAGAGCGCGGCCTGGCTGTTTGCGTCGCGCAGCGGCGGGCTGCAGCAGAACCGCACCGCCTGCTGCGGCGGCGCATCGAGGGTGTCGGCCGTCAGCACCAGGTACTGCGGGCAGGTCTCGGCGAACACCGGCATGCCGCGCTGCTGCGCCCAGCGCACCTGTTCAACGGCATCCTTGCTCGACATGTGCACCAGCACCATCGGCACGCCGGCAAGCTCCGCCAGCGAGATTGCGTGATGGACGGCGTCGCGTTCGGCCAGCACCGGGCGCGCCACTGCCAGATTGCGGATCTCGGTGTGGCCGGCGCGGATGAGCTGGTCCATGAACCAGGCGATCATGTCGTGGCTCTCGGCGTGCACCAATGGCACCGCGCCTTCGCGCCGCACCGCCGTGAACACATCGAGCGCGGCCTTGTCGTCAAGGCGCAGCGCGTCATAAGTCAGGTAGATCTTCACCGAGGTGAAGCCCTCGCGGACCAGAGCCGGCAGGTCCTCGTCGAGGGTTGTTTGCGAGGCGTCCGTGACGATCAGATGGAAGCCGTAGTCGATCACGCTCGCGGTGGCGCGGGTCTTGTAGTCGTCGACCACGTCGCGCAATCGCTGGCCGCGGTGTTGTGCGGCGAACGGCACGATGGTGGTGGTGCCGCCGCAGACCGCGGCGATGCTCGCGCTCTCGAAAGTGTCGACCGTGCGTGCGCCGGTCGAGACCATCTGCTCGATATGGCAGTGGGCATCGATGCCGCCCGGCAGCGCCAGCAGGCCGGTGGCATCGATGGTCTCGGCGCCGCCGTCGAGGTCCGGCGCGATCGCCGCGATCTGTCCGTCGGCAATTCCGATCGACGCGTCGTGCTGGCCCGTTTCGCTGACAATGCGGGCGTTGCGGATGACGATGTCGAAGCTTTGGGTCATGGCGTCTCGTCCTCGCTGAGCCAGCGGCTGTAATGATCGCATGCGGCGTCGAGACCGAAGCGGGGCGTGAAACCGATTTCACTCGCGAGCCGTCGGGTGGCGAGGGCCGGCCGGTCGTGCGGGCCGTGAAAGTCGATGGTGGCCGGTTCGCCGGGACGCGCGATGCGCCATCGAAATTCTGGCCGTATCAGCACGAGACGCGTGCACCAGTCCGCCACCGACCATTCGGCCCCGAGCCCGATATTGATCGCGCCTTCACACGGCGCGTCACGCAGCAGCAGGGCGGCGACCGCGGCCGCGGCGTCCGGCGCATAGATCCAGTCACGCCGGCCGGGGCGGGTCAGCACCACATCGCGGCCAGCCGCCGCTGCCTGCATCACCTGGAAGATGGCGCTGACCGTATCGCGCACCCCTCCGTCACGCTCCCAAGGCCCGAACACCGAGCCGAGCCGGGCCACGCGCAGATCGAGCCGATGACGCGCGGCGAGGCGGCCCGCCACCTGTTCGGCGGCGAATTTGGTGATGGCGTAGAGCGAGGCCGGATTGGGTCGCGTGGTACGCTCGTCGAGCTCGCGGTCGTCATCTTGCGAACCGTAGACCGATGCTGACGACAGCAGCAGCAAGCGGGTGATGCCGCATGTCGCTGCGGCCGTGACGACCCTGGTGGTGCCCAGCACGTTGACGTCGACGGTGGCCATGGCCTCGCGGGTTTCGCCGGCTTCGCCCGGCGTCAGGGCGGCGCCATGGATGATGGCGTCGATGGCCCGCGACGTGATGTTGTCACGAAGCACGCGCTCGTCGCGCACATCTCCCTGCACCAGCGTGACACGATCCCCGAAGGAGGTGAACGCCACTTCGGCGCGTTTCGGTAGCGGCGCAGGCCCAAACAGCATCACCCGGCAACCGGCTGCCAACAGCGCCTCGGCGATGTTGATCCCGACAAAGCCGCTGCCGCCGGTCAGCAGCACATTCATCGCGCTCACGCCACGGTCCAGCCGCCGTCGACCGGCAGTGCGACGCCGGTGACGAAGGATGATTCATCGCTCGCCAGGAACAGCGCTGCGTCGGCCACCTCGCGAGGCTCGCCAAAACGGCCCACCGGGTGGCGGCTCAGCGAGCGGGCCCGGGCCGCGTCGGGGTCCGGACTGCGCGCAAACGAGCGCTCCAGCAGTTCGCTCTGGATCGCGGCGGGCACGATGCAGTTGGTCCGGATGCCGTCCGCGGCGTAGTCGAGGGCGAGGTTGCGCGTCAGCGCCAGGATTGCGCCTTTCGAGGCGATATAGGAGGCATTGTTGCGCCCTCCGGTCATGGCCAGTTGCGATGCGACCAGGACCAGCCGTCCGGATCTTGCCGTGCGCATCGGGCCCAGCACCGCCTTAGCCCAGTTTGCGGTACCGATGATATTGACGGCGAGAACCTCCGCCCAGGTTTGCGCGGTGGTGTCGTGCAACGGGCCGCCGCGCGAGATCGCGGCAAAGGTGCAGAGCACGTCGACCCGCCCATAGCGCTGCAGGACGGTCGCAACGGCGTCCTGCGCTGCGGCTTCGTCGCGAACGTCGGACGCAATCGCCATCGTGGCGTGCGCTCCGATCTCCGAGACATCCCGATCGACCGCGACTGTCAGTGCGCCCTGTTCGGCAAAACGGTGCAAGGTGGCGCGACCGAGCGCGCCGGAGGCGCCGGTGACGATGCAGACGCGGTCCTGCAGGCGCGCGGAGTCGCCGAGTTCAATTTTGTCGGCGCTCATCTCAAAGCACCTTGTCGAGGAAGCGCTTCAGCCTCTCGTGCTGCGGATGGTTGAAGATCATGTCGGGTGTCCCGCTCTCGACGATGGTGCCGCTCTCGACGAACAGGATCCGGTCGGCAACCTTGTTGGCGAACGCCATTTCGTGGGTGGCGATGACCATGGTCATGCCCTCGGCCGCTACCTGCTCGATGGTCGCGAGCACCTCGCCGACCAGTTCGGGATCGAGCGCCGAAGTCGGTTCGTCGAACAGCATGATTTTCGGGTTCATCGCCAGCGCTCGCGCAATCGCCACCCGCTGCCGTTGGCCGCCGGAGAGCTGTTCCGGATAGGCGCCGGCCTTCTCGCCGAGGCCGACCTTGCGCAGCATGGCGTGGCCATGGGCGGCCGCCTCCGGCGGGGACATGCGCAGAACTTCCGTCAGTCCCAGCATGACGTTCTCGACCGCGGTGAGATGCGGCCACAGATAGAACAGCTGGAACACCATGCCGATCTGGCGGCGCATGTCGGCAAGCTGGCGGCTGCGCATCGCGGAACGCTTGCCCGCGGCATCCTCCACCGTGCCGATCAGTTGTCCATCGAGACGGATGCTGCCGCCCGTCGGCACCTCGAGATAATTGAGGCTGCGCAGCAGCGTACTCTTGCCCGATCCGCTGGGGCCGATCAGGCACACCACCTCGCCGCGCGCGACCGTGAGGCTGATGCCTTTCAAAACTTCGGCAGGCCCAAAGGCTTTGCGCAGATCCCGGACATCGATCATCGGTTGCAGCATCTCGGCCTCACGTCTTCGCGGCCGCCGCCGGCGCATCCAGCAGGAGCTGCCTGCGGCGGCGTTTGGAAAGGCCGCGCTGGTCGAAGGCGAGATAGCGTTCAAGCGCCATCTGCAGGCCGGTCAGGCACGATGTCAGCGCCAAATAGATCAGCCCCGCCAGCGACAGGATCTCCACCGCGCGGTAGGTGGTGCTGTAGATCGTCTGGGCCGCGAACATCAGTTCGGGAACGGTGATGGCCGAAGCCAGCGACGAGCCCTTGGTGTGGGAGATGAAGTTGCTCATGTAGGGGCCGGCGACGACCCGCAGCGCCTGCGGCAGGATGATGCGCCGCACGATCGCCGGATAACGGATGCCGACCGCCTGCGCCGCCTCGATCTGGCCGCGGTGGATCGACTGGATGCCGGCGCGGAAGATTTCGGTGTTGTAGGCCGTCGAGCTGATCGACATGGCGATGATCGCTGCCGGAAACGCGTCCAGGGTGACGCCGAACAGCGGGGCCGCGTAATACACAAAGAACAGGTGCAGCAGCATCGGCGTGCCGCGGAACACCCACACATAGGTCCAGACCGCGGCGCTGACCACCCGATTGGACGACACTCGCCCGAGCGCGAACAGGAATCCGATCGCGGTCCCGATCGCCTGGCTGATCAGGGTCAAAGCGATCGTCATCAGCGTCGCGTGCAGCAGGGTCGGCAGGTATTTCCAGACGACGCTGAAATCGATCGACATGGCGAGGCTCGCGTGAGAGGCGGACGTGATGGTGCGCTGGGGCGCGGACTCAGTTCGGCAGTTGCGCGCTGAACTTGTCGATTCCGAAGTAGGACTTGCCCCACTCGTCCAGTTTGCCCGACGATTTGAGGTCGCGGATCACCGCGTCGATCTCGGCCTTCAGCTTCGGCGACCCCTTCTGCATCGGCACAGCGACGAAGCTGATCGAAAACGGCTCGCCGACGATTTCACCGATGCCGGGCCGCTCGCGAATGAAATTGGCCGCCGCCGTGTCGGGCGCCACCAGCGCCTCGACGCGGCCGATGGCGAGATCGGCGAACATCTCCGCGTAGCCGGCGTAGCCCTTGAAGTCGGCGAACGCGCCGACTTCCTTCTCCATGGCGCGCGCCGGCACTTCGCCGTCATTGCCGCCGGCAATGGCGCCGACCTTGCGGCCCTTGAGATCCTTGTAGCCGTTGATGTCCTTCAGTCCGGCCTTGCGCACCACCACCACGGCGGAGCGGGAGTAGGGGATCGAGAAGTCGAACACCGTCTTGCGCTCGTCGGTCGCATTCACATTGGAGAACACCGCGTCGAAGCGGCCGGTCTGCAGCCCGGGAAGAATGCCCTTCCAGTCGAGCTTGTTGATGCGCATCTCGAAACCCAGCTTCTTTTCCACCGCGTGGGCGACCTCGATGTCGTAGCCGGTCAGTTCGTTCTTGTCGTTGACATAGGCGACCGGCGGCAGGTTGCCGCTGGTGGCGGCGCTGAGGTAGCCGCGCGCCTTGATGGCGTCGAGGTCGGCGGCCGATGCGGCGGAGGCCGCGAGAACGGCCAGCGCGGCCGCGGTGCGAACGATGTTTCCTGCAATCCTCATGACGCCCTTCTTGCCGTACGATGCGATCGACCAGTGGTATCCCACTCGGATACACTAGGTGCATCGTGAAATCGGAGTCAAGGCGGCGCGGCTGGAAGGCGGCTTTACCGCGTTTTTTCGCTGGATTTGACAATAGCATTGGCACGTTGCCTCGATCTTCGGCAGGCGAAGATGCAGAAAACATCATGCGGCAGTGCGGCAATCGTGCCGACCGTCACCGCTGCGCTGGGCGTCCGCCAATGGCTGGAAAGCCATCGGCCGGCTGCGCGACCGGCTCGACAAGGCGAAGTTGCAAGTCTATCAATCCACCATCGCGTCATGACGCCGCACGCGGCGTGCGACAGATCGGAGCCCGCGCACGGGCAGGCAGCGTGACGAAACAGGACGCATCGTGGCGAAACAGGCTGTGAAGAAGCGCAACTCCCGAACTGCAGCGACGGCCGCGCCGGCGCCGAAGCGCGCGCGCATGGATGGCAGCGTCACCGAGATCACCTATCGCAAGCTGCTCGAGCTGATCGAAGCGCGGCAACTCGCGCCGGGCGAAGTCATCGAGGAGCGGCGGCTGGCGCTGCGTCTGAAGGTCTCGCGCACGCCGCTGCGGGCCGGCATCAGCCGTCTGCTCGGCGAAGGCCGGCTGGAGCAGCTCTCCAACGGCTCGGTGATCGTCCGCAACATCGGGATTGCGGAGCTGCTGGAGCTGATTCACCTGCGGCTGGTGCTGGAAAGCGAAGCGGCCGCGCTTGCCGCCACGCGGATCGGCATCGATGTGCTGCAGCCGATCAAGGCGAACCTGGAAAAGATTCTGGCCACGGCTGAAATCACCAAAGCCAGGCACTGGACCCTGGACGACGAGATCCACGACCAGATCGCCAGTCATTGCGGCAACCGGTCGCTGGCGCACCTGATCGGCGAGACCCGTCGCAAGATCCGGATGTGCAATGTGGAGCGGCGGCCGGAGCGGCTGCTTCCCGCCTGCCGCGAACATCTGGCCATCGTCGATGCCATCATCAAGCGCGACGCGGCGGTCGCCCGCCATGCCATGATCCAGCACCTCACCAATGTCCGCCAGGGCATGCTGGAAACGTTCGGAATTTTTTTGCCTGAAAGCCACGGCTAGTTTTATTCATCGGTCAACGCAATCGATGCGCGCAGCGTGCCCGCGGCGCGCGCAGATGCATGGTATTTCGCCGCCGGACGCCTGAAATGCGGTCACCGATCCACCGGCGCGCCCTTGACAAGCTTTCATCGTCAAGCTCCAATGGTATACCACTGGAATAACAGGGCGCCCGAGGCGCCGAAACGATGGAAGCTTCGCGTGCCGCTTGCCTCTCAGCCGGTTGTCCAATGACCGGGTCCCGGTCATATACCGTTTCACTCGAACCCTTGTCGGCGGAGGCGTTTGCGCCGTTCGGTGACGTGGCCAGGAGGCCGATTGGCGAGCGTCGCCGGTATCTTCCGACCGCGCTGGACCGGGCGGAGCAGGCGCACGTCTTCTCGCTGTGGATCAGCAGCGCTGCGGCGCGCGGCCAGCTTCCGCTGCGGGCGAGCGTTCTCGAGCGCCATCCGTATTCAGCCCAGACCTTCGTGCCGCTGGGCGCGGCGCGTTATCTGGCAATCGTCTGCGGCGCTGCCGCCAGTGGCGATCCCGATCTCGCGACGTTGCGCGGCTTCCTGGCCGGTCCGGATCAGGTCGTGACTTTCGCGCGCAATGTCTGGCATCATCCAATGACGGTGCTCGACGACCACATGGAATTCGCTGTCGCGATGGGCGTGACCGGCCGCCCCGACGACGATGTGTTCTTCAATCTCGATGCTGCGGTGAGTGTCGTGATGCCGGATGCTCCGTAATGGGAAGCGCACACATGTCTTCCGAACACACGTCGCCCGCACAGACCGAGCATGAGCGTGACTTCGTCGGCTACGGCCGCAATCCGCCGGATCCGAAATGGCCGGGCGGCGCGCGCATCGCCCTCAACATCTGCATCAATTACGAGGAAGGCTCCGAGCCGTCGTTCGCCGACGGCGACGGTGTCAGCGAGACGGCGCTGACCGAGGGCGGCGGCGGCAGTTTCGAAGGGCGTGATCTCGCCGCCGAATCGATGTTCGAATACGGCAGCCGTGTCGGTTTCTGGCGCCTGATGCGACTGCTCGGTGAGCGCGGCATGGCGGCGACGGTGATGGGTTGTGCGCTGGCGCTGGAGCGCAACGCGGAGGCGGCAGCCGCGATCCGGGAGTCCGGTTACGACGTGTGCGCGCATGGCTGGCGCTGGGAACGACACCAGTTGCTGAGCGAGGACGAGGAGCGCGAGCGCATCCGCAAAACGGTCGAGAGCCTGACGCGCACGATCGGCGAGCGGCCGATCGGATGGTACTGCCGTTACGGCGCCGGTGTGAATACCCGTCGCCTGGTGGTGGAGGAGGGCGGTTTCCTCTACGATTCCGATGCGTACAATGACGAGCTGCCGTACTGGACCGCGGTGGCCGGCAAGTCGCACTTGATTGTGCCTTACGGTCTCGTCAACAATGACGCGAAGTTCATGCGCGGCGCGATGGCGACCGCCGGCGATTTCTTTGCCTATCTCAAGGACGCGTTCGATGTGCTCTATGCCGAGGGCAAGAGCGCACCGAAGATGATGTCGGTCGGCCTGCACACCCGTATCGCCGGCCACCCCGGCCGTGCCGCGGGCCTGCAGCGTTTCCTTGATCATGTCGGCGCATTGCCAGATGTCTGGGTCTGCCGCCGCGCCGATATCGCCCGTCACTGGATTGCCACGCATCCGCCGAAGCCTCGGTGAGGCGTTGTCATCGATCTTCGATCAGCAGAGGGACCCACCCATGACTTTCAGATGGACGCCGATCATCATCGCCGTGATCCTTGTCGTCACGCAGCTCCTGAGCTGGGCGAAGGCCCACGCCCAGGAGGCGGACCATCCCTCGGACAAGCCGATGGTGGTGGCGTCGGATTTCGGGGTCGCGCCCTGGATGGTGCGTGGCGCCAACGGTCCCGAAGGCTTCGGCGTCGATTTGATCAACGAGATCGGCAAGGACCTCGGCCGTCCCAAGGTGGAGATCGTGGACGTCAACTTCTCCGGGCTGTTCGCGGCGCTGTTCGCCAAGCGGGTCGAGTTCCTGGTCAATCCGCTCAACCTGACGGCGGAACGCTCCGAGCGCATGCTCTACACCGAGCCGCTGTTTTCGACCGGCAACGGCTTCCTGGTGCGTGCAAGCGATGAGATGAAGGGCTTCGAGGACCTCAAGGGCAAGGCCGTCGCCGTCAATCGCGGCACCATCTCGGATACCTGGGCCACCGCAAATGCCGAAAAATACGGTTTCGAGGTGCAGCGCTACGATGTTTTCCCGGACACCGTCCAGGCCATCCTGACGCGCCGCGCTTTCGCCGCCCTCAACGAAATTCCCACCACGGTGTTCGCCGCCAGCCAGAACAAGGCGATCAAGGTCGGTTTCAAGGATTTCAATGGCCGCAATTTCGCCTATGCCTTCCGCCTGGAAGACGCTGAATACCGCAACAAGGTCGAGAACGTGATCGAATGCATGAAGCTCGACGGCCGGCTGCGCAAGCTGCACGAGAAGTGGTACGGCGCGGCTCCCGACGCCAACTCCGCCATCGACACCGTGTATTTCGGCTACGGTCCTCCCGGCTTCAAGGGGTTCGAGCCGACGGCGCACGTGCCGAAATGCAAATGAAGCGCAAATAAACCGACAACGAACCGGATCGGCCAGACCGATCCGGTTGGCGGGACGTCATGGACCGTATCATCGAATACTACTTCAACTCGAAAGTGATCGCGCAGGCACTTCCGGATGTGCTGGCGGGCTTTCGGGTCACGGTCGTGGTGTCGCTGCTGATCATCGCCTTCGGCCTGCTCACCGGGCTGGCGCTGGCGCTGCTGCGCTGTGCCAACCTGCGGATCGTCAATGCGGTCATCGTGGCCTATGTCGACGTGCTGCGGACGCTGCCGCAACTCGTGGTCATCGTTTTCATCTATTTCGGGCTGCCGTATCTCGGTCTCACGCTGTCGCCGTTCGTCACCACCGTGCTGGCGCTCGGCATGGTGCTCTCAGCCTTCAGCACCGAGATCTTCTGGTCCGCGATCATGGCACTGCCGCGCGGGCAGTGGGATGCGGCCAGTGCGCTCGGCTTCGGCCGCGCCCGCACGCTGTTTTCCATCATCCTGCCGCAGGCGATCCGGCTGGCGGTGCCGCTGCTCACCAACCGCGCCATTTCCATCAGCAAGGGCACGGCGCTGGGCACCGCCGTCTCGCTGCCTGAGACCCTGGGGCAGGCGCAGAGCGTTACCGCGATCGTCGCCAATCCCTCGCCGCTGACGCTTGCCGCCGCGTTCTACCTTACTTTCTTCCTGCCGCTGGTCATCGCCAGTCGCTGGATCGAGCATCGCTACAGCCGGGGGCGTTGAAGATCATGCAGATGTTCCTCGACAATTTCGCCGATATCGATGCGCTGCTGCGGGTCTATCCGCTGCTGCTGCAGGGGTTGCTCTATACGGTGATGCTGGCGGTGGTGGCGCTGCCGCTCGGCTTGCTGCTCGGGCTTGTGATCGCGGTGCTCTACAGTTTCCACCATCGCTGGCTCAACCTGGCGCTGCTGGTCTACATCGACTTGTTCCGCTCGTTCCCCGTGGTGGTGCTGCTGATCCTGATCTTTTACGGACTGCCGTTTCTCGGATTGACGCTGGGCGGTTTCTCCGCGGCGGTGCTCGCGATCGTGCTCAACAATTCCGGCTACTACGGCGAGATCCTGCGGGCCGGCATTGCCTCGGTGCCGCCCGGTCAGTCCGAGGCGGCGCGGGCGCTCGGTTTCAAGCCGCTGCATCTGGTATTCTACATCATCCTGCCGCAGGCCCTGCGCAACGTGATGGCGCCGCTCGCCAGCAACTCCCTCGAACTAATCAAGACCACCTCGATCGCGGCCCTGGTGGCACTTCCGGAACTGCTGCGCTCGGCGCGCGTCGCCCAGGAGCAGACCTACAATCCGACGCCGCTGATGGCGGCCGCGGTGATCTTTTTCATCCTGCTGTATCCGATCGCGCGCTGGGTTGCGCGGCTGGAGCGGCAGGCGCTGGCGGCGCGATAGAGATGGCGACCCTCATCACCGGTGGCGCCGGCTTCGTCGGCCTTGCGATTGCGGAGCGGCTGGTCGCCGACGGCGAACGTGCCGTCCTGTTCGACATCGCCGCGCCGCCGGCCGATAGTCTGGCGCGCCCGGAGCTCGCGGGCGTCGCCTATGTGCGCGGCGATATCCGGCAGGCGGCGGACGTCATCGGTGCATTGGCGTCGGAAACGATCGACCGTGTCATTCATACGGCGGCGGTGACGCCCAACCAGCAGCGCGAGCGCGACGATCCCGGCGGCATCGTCGATGTCAACATTGGTGGCACCGTCAATCTGCTGGCATGCGCGGCTGTTCGGCCCTCCGTGCAGCGGGTGGTGGTGCTGAGTTCGGTCGCGGTCTATGGCTTCGCCAGGCCGGCGCCATCGGGCCTGTTCGAGGAGGACCTGTCCAATCCGGCGCCCGCCGCGCTCTACGGCATCACCAAGCTCGCGGCCGAGCAGGCGGCGCTGCGCATCGGCGAACTGCACAATCTCGACGTCCGGGTGGTGCGGCTCGGCCCGGTCTACGGCCGATGGGAGCGTGCCACCGGCGTGCGCGATGCATTGAGCCCGCACTATCAGGTGCTGCAGGCGGCGCTGAGCGGCTCGGAGGCGGTGCTGCCGCGCGCGATGCGCGCGGACTGGGTTTATTCGCGCGATGCCGCGGCGGGGATCGCCCGTGTGTGCGCCGGGGACAGACTGCGTCATCTGGTCTATCACGTCGGGGGTGGCAAGGTGACCGATCTGCCGGCCTGGTGCCGCTTGATCGCAGCGCAATTCCCGTCGTTTCGCTGGCGGATCGCTGACACGGGAGAAGAGCCGAGCGTCGTCTACGGCCTGACCGCCGACCGCGCGCCGCTTGGCCTTGCGCGGCTGACTCGCGATACCGGGTTCGCACCGGCCTATTCGCTGGAGATGGCCGCGGCCGATTATCTGGCGTGGATGGCGGACCAGGACATGAAAGGCGCACGATGAAACGTCTGCTCGGCAAATCCATCCTGATCACCGGAGCGTCGTCGGGCATCGGCCGGGCGATCGCATGCCGCTTTGCCAGGGAAGGCGCCCGGCTGGTCCTTGCCGATATCACGACCGACGTGCGGGAAGGCTGCGTTCCGACGGCCGACCTGCTGCAAGCCGAGGGCCACGAGGTCGAGTTCGTCCGGATCGATGTCGCCTCCGAGGCCGATACGCAGCGCGCCGTCGATCTCACGGTGAGCAAGTTCGGCCGTATCGATGGTTTGGTCAATGACGCCGCGGTCGGCACCGGCAAGCCGCTGGTCGAAACCTCGCTGGCGGAATGGAATCGCACCCTTGCGGTCAATCTCACCGGCGTGTTCCTGATGTCGAGGGCGGCGGTGACGCAGATGCTGCACCAGGATGTCCGTAACGGCGCGCGCGGCCGCATCGTTAACATCTCGTCGCAGCACGGCATGATCGCCTGCCCGGAAGATGTCGCCTACGGCACCTCGAAGGCTGGCGTGGTCTACATCACCCGCCAGATCGCGGCCGACTACGCCCGGGATTCCATCATCTGTAACGCGGTTGCGCCCGGCAAGATCGTCACCGGCAAGGCCGGCCGCGCCGCGGAGCCTCGCTGGATGGATTACTCCCGTGCTCGTACGCCGATGCCGCGCCTTGGCACGCCCGAGGACGTCGCCAGTGCGGCGCTGTTCCTGGCGTCCGACGAGGCCACCTTCATCACCGGCGAGAATCTCCTCGTCGACGGCGGCTGGATGGCCGCATGACCACCCTGGAGAGGCCGATGCCGCAGGACACCGCACCGAATGCCGCGCCGCCGATGATCGAATTGCGGGGCGTCAGCAAGTGGTATGGCGACACGCAGGTGTTGCGCAATATCGACTTCAAGGTGGCACGCGGCGAGCGTGTCGTGGTCTGCGGCCCGTCAGGGTCGGGCAAGTCGACCATGATCCGCTGCATCAACCGCCTGGAGGAACACCGCGAGGGGCGCATCGTGGTCGACGGCATCGAACTCGATCACACCACGCGCAATGTCGATGTGGTCCGCCGCGATGTCGGCATGGTGTTCCAGCAGTTCAACTTGTTTCCCCATCTGACCGTGCTGCAGAACCTGATGATCGCGCCGGTCAAGATCCGCAAGGTGCCGAAAGCGGAGGCCGAGGCCACGGCGCGCCAGTTGCTGATGCGGGTGCGCATCGCCGAGCAGGCCGACAAATATCCCAGCCAGTTGTCCGGTGGCCAGCAGCAGCGCGTCGCCATCGCACGCGCACTGTGCATGAAGCCGAAGGTCATGCTGTTCGACGAGCCGACCTCGGCGCTCGATCCGGAGATGGTGCAGGAGGTGCTGGACGTCATGGTGGGCCTCGCCCGGGAGGGCATGACCATGGTGTGCGTGACCCACGAAATGGGCTTTGCCCGCACGGTTGCCGATCGGGTGGTGTTCATGGATGCGGGCACCATCATCGAAGAGGGCTTGCCGGAGGCATTCTTCTCCAATCCCCAGCACGAGCGCACGCGCGCATTCCTGAAGCAGATCATGCACTGACGAGCAATCGCAGTCCGGCTTTCGCAAGAGTATCGCGCGACCGCTTTGGCGGCATGCCACCTCTTGCGTGTGCGCATGCCGGGGTCTGCTCGCGAACGGCCCCTTGATTTACTTGCGATAATGGCGCGTCGGATCGGGCCCCGCGACGATTGGGCAGGGCGTGGGGCTCACGATCCCGTTATCGCTTGCTTGCATTCGCACCTGCAGCACCAATCTCCTCTGATGTCATTCATCATTCTTCGAGCGCCTGCCGGGATCGCCCGATCTGCAAAAGGACATCACACAATGACAAGAGCAAGAACACAAACCGCTGCACTGGCCGCGCCGCAGTCATCAGCGACGACTCGTATCCTGTTGGCGCTTGCCGCCGCACTGGCGCTGACCGCGGCGATCCCATCGATCGTGCATGCATCGCCCGCCAAGCAGACGCAGGCCGTAGCGGCCGGTTCGGTCACCGATTTCAGCAGCGCTGCGCGCCGCCATCGTCATGTCGCGCACCGTGCACACTTTCGCAACGCCTACGGTGCCATTCCCGGCCCGGTCTATGAAGCTCCATCCTATGGCACCGGTTATCAAGGCTATGGCTACGGTTATGGTGACAACTCGCGCAACCAGACCTGGTAAGTCAGAACCTGGCAAGCCGACGAGCGGGCGACTATGCGTCGTCTGATTCTTTCGATCCAGCTGCATGACACCGATGATCGCCGGTCACGTTGAGTGGCCGGCGATCATGCGTTGGGCGGTGCATTACACCACGAGCTTGCGCGGACGGCCTCGGCGCCGGGGCGTGATGAGGCTGCCGAGTGATCCGTCCGCCTGCTTTGCGGCGTCCTGCGCCGGTGGCGCATCCTGTGCATTCTCGGTGGCCGACTGCCGCTTGTGCTCGGCCAGCAGCCGCAACTGGATTTCGCAGGTATCGCAGCAGTCCTGAATGATGGCGGTGCGTGCCAGCATCGCGTCGCGCCGCATGATGCCTTCGAGCGCCCGCGCATGGTTGGTCAGGGTGCCGCGGGCATCATCCATCGCCGCCCAGCGGTTATAGGCGGAGAGCTTGGCCCACATGGTTTCGATCATCGATAGCAGCGTCCCGGATCCGCTGGCGCGATAAATGCACATGTGGAATTTCAGATTGATCACGATGTAGCGGCGGATATCGTCGGACTGGATCGCCCGCTTCATCTCCTCGAAATGGCCCTTGAGCTCTTCGATCGCTTGCACAGACGCATGTTGCGAGGCGAGTTCGGCGGCGAGACCTTCCAGCGCAATGCGGATGTCGCGGTGTTCGATGATCAGCGCGGGCGTCACCTCGGGCACCGTCAGCGTGCGGTTCTCGTGCATCACCAGAATGCGCTCGGCCTGCAGCCGGCTCAACGCCTGGCGAACCGGCATCTGGCTGATGCCGAGGGCCTCGGCGGTGCTGCGCAGACTGATGCTTTGTCCCGGCAGGAACTCGCCATTCAGCAGCGCCTCGCGCAGCAAGTCGTAGGTACGCTGCGCCATGGTGGTGAGCGCATCGTTGTCGTTGGAGCCGGCGGGGACATCGGCGTCGTCCACAGACGGCAGATCGACGCGCCTCGGGGTGAGATTCGAAGGGTTGGACATCAGGCACCAGAGCGGCCCACCGGCCCTGTGGGATTAAGGAATCACGGCAATCTAATCCATTTTTGATCACAAATATATGGATCTGGTCCAATCTTGATGCGGGCTCGCCGAATTAACGCGATTTATCGCCTCATAAAGATTTCGATTGACAGGCTTTCGAAATTATAAAAAATTCGCGATCACGAATTTAATGCGCTTCTTCCAGACCGCGTGAATGAGGCAGGCGCCCGGGTCTCCCGGCCGTCCACCGCAGCCGGAGGCCGATGTGATCGATGCCCGCCCGCAAGCGCCGCCCGCGAAGCAGCAGGGACTGCCTGCTCAGGACGTGATCCGGATCAACCGGCTGCGAAAAGTCTTCGCGCCGGGGACGGCCGGCGAACTGGTCGCCCTCGACGACATCAATTGTGCGATCCGCGAAGGCGATTTCGTCTCGATCGTCGGCCCCAGCGGATGCGGCAAGAGCACGCTGCTGCGCATTCTCGCCGGCCTGCTGGATTATTCCGACGGGGCGGTCACCATGGACGACCAGCCGGTGCAGGGCACTCGCCGTGATGTCGGCGTGGTGTTTCAAAGCTCCATCCTGCTGCCGTGGCGGACCGTCCTCGACAACGTCATGCTTCCTGCCGAGGTGTTGGGCCTCGATATCGCGGCAGCGCGGCGCCGCGCGCGCGACCTGCTGGCGATGGTGCGGCTCGACGGTTTCGAGAACCGGTTGCCCGGTGAACTCTCCGGAGGCATGCAGCAGCGGGCCTCGATCGCGCGGGCCTTGCTGCACGATCCGCGCATTCTGCTGATGGACGAGCCGTTCGGTGCGCTCGACGCCATGACGCGCGAGCAGATGAACATGGAACTGCAGCGGATTTGGGCCGAGAGCCGCAAGACCATCGTGCTCATCACCCATTCGATCCCCGAAGCGGTGTTCCTCGGCGACGTCGTGCTGGTGATGACGGCACGGCCGGGGACGCTCGAGCGGATAATTCCCGTCGACCTGCCGCGGCCGCGCACCATGGCGTCGATGTCCACACCTGAATTCGGCGCCAGGACCCAGGAAATTCGCGCGTTGTTCAACCACGCCGGCGCGTTCGATTGAACCGCGTCGGTCAGGGATACGGTGCATGGCCGAGATGACGACAATGAATTCCCGAACTGACGTGATGAATCAGGACACGCGGCAGCGGGCCGCTCGCCGGCCGATCTCGCCCAGGGTCTACTCCCTGGCGCTGCTCATCGTGCTGCTCGTCGCGTGGGAGGCCGGCGTGCGGATCTTCCAGGTGCCGAGCTGGCTGATCCCGCCGGTCAGCGACATTGCGGTGGCGCTGTGGCGAGGGCTGGCCACCGGTCCGCTCGCCCGCGACGGGTTCTGGTATCACTCATTCGTCACCATGTCCGAAACCGTGCTCGGCTACCTGGTCGGCTGCGGGCTCGGCTTCGCTCTTGCGGTGGCGATCTCCCAGACCGAAAATCTGGAGGCCGTGCTGCGGCCGTTCATCGTTGCGTTCCAGAGCCTGCCGAAAGTCGCGGTGGCGCCGATCATCGTGCTCTGGCTCGGTTTTGGCCTGGCGTCGAAGGTTGCGATCGTCGCGCTACTGACGTTCTTCCCGGTGCTGATCACGGGTTTGGCCGGATTCCAGGCAGTGGAGGCCGAACGCATCGAGTTGTTGCGTTCGCTCTCCGCCAGCCGCTGGAACATCTTTACCAAGGTGAAGTTCTGGACCGCGCTGCCTTTCATCTTTGCCGGCCTGGAAATGGCCGCAGCATTCGCCGTGGTCGGCGCCATCGTCGGGGAATTCGTCGGTGCGCAGTCGGGCCTTGGCGTGCTGATCCTGCAACTCGACAGCGCCATGGACGTCGGCGGCAGTTTCGCGGTGTTCGTGATCCTGTCGTGCATGGGCATTGCGCTCAGCGCCATCATCCGCGCGCTGCAGAACCGCGTGCTGTACTGGCAGCCGAAGCAGGCAAGCCAGCGCACCATCAATCTCTAGCGAATGGACCGAACAATGCGCGGGCAATCCGGCAGGGAGGACGGCATGATCGACAGACGGCAACTCGGCCTTTCCGCAGCGGGACTGGTCTTGGCCGCGGCGCTTCCAGCACGCAAGGCGCGCGCAGAGCTGCCGATGCTGTTGCGGATCGCGAATGCGGCCGGAATCAACGATCCGCAACAGATCTTCTGCACGGCGGGGCGTCATCCCAGGCTCGGCTTCTACCAGGCCGAAGGCGTCGATTTTGAGCTCGTCAACGTCGCCAACCCGTCGCAGGGGATGCAGTCGGTCGCCACGGGCGAGACCACGCTCGCGTCGCTGTCGCCGGGGATCTTCCTGCCGGTGGTGGCCAGGGATCCGTCGTTCCCGGTGATCGCGGCCTATTGCTGGCTGCCGCGCAATGCGTCCACGATCGCAGTCAGGCCGGAGAGCGCGATACGCACCATCGCCGATCTTCGCGGCAAGCGCATCGGTGTGCGCAATCAGGGCGACATCGGACGCTATGTGATCAAGACCATGCTGCGGGAACTTGGTCTCGACGATGCGGGGACGGACTACATCGCGGTCGGCGACGGTGGCAGTGCCGGCACGGCACTCCAGCACGACCAGGTCGATGCCATCGCTTCGTACGATACCGCCTGCGCCCGGGTCGAACTCGCCGGCTTCAAGCTGCGCTACGTGCCGCTCACCCCGAAATTCGCCGCCACGCCGTCGGGTTATTTCGGCTTCAGCCGGAAGGTGATCAGCGAGAAGCGCCGCGAACTCGTCGGCTTCATGCGCGCGCTCGCGAAATCGACCATCTTCGCGCGGACCAATCCCGAGCCCTGCATCCACATGCACTGGGAGATGTATCCCGAGAGCAGGCCGAAGTCGAGATCCGAGGATGAGGCCAAGGCCGAGATGATGTTCCTGCTCAGCAAGCGGATGGATAACTGGATGCGGCGTCCGAACGATCCCGACCAGCGCATGGGTGCGGCCACGGTCGACGACTGGGCCGCGCTGATCGCCATCACCAGCGACACCGTCGGCGACCCGCAGCTCGGGGCGAAGATCGGCGATCCGCGCAAGCTGTTCACCAACGACATGATCGACGAGATCAACGCGTTCGACCGCGAGGCCATCGTCCGCCAGGCCAAGGAGTTCAAGCTCTAAGTCGTCCGATTTCTTCAATCCCGAACGGCGAGCTCTGTTCGCCGAACGAGACCCCATGCGTCACGCACTTGCGCCAGGCCCTGGTGCTAAGTCCTGGCGCCGCCACACAACCGGAGCCCCAGCCCATGAAGGACATCCAGCGAACCTCGGTCATGATCGTCGGAGGCGGCCCGGTCGGGCTCTCCATGGCGATGCTGCTCGAACGTTTCGGCGTCGATTGCATTGTCGCCGAACGCAGCCCGACCACCACCGAACATCCGAAGGCGCGCGGCTGCTGGGTCCGCACCATGGAAATCTTCCGTCAATGGGGCGTCGAGACGCAGATCCGCGATCGCGGCCTCAAGAACGAGAGCGACATGTTCGGCGTGCTGCGAACGCTCTCCGGGCAGGAATACGGACGCTCGCGGCCCGAGCCCAATATGGAGCAGACGCCGGCCTGGAAAAGCATCGTCGCACAGGATGCGGTCGAGGAGGAGATCTTCCGCAAGCTGCAGGGCGCCCGCCATGCCCGGCTCTGGTTCAACACCGAAGTGGTCTCGTTCGAGGAAACGAATGATGGCGTATCGATCCGCACCCGCGCCGTGGATACCGGCGAGGAGACCCATGTTCGCGCCACTTATCTGATCGCCGCCGACGGCGCGGGCAGCAACACGCGTCGCGCCGCCGGCGTCGAGATGGTCGGCCCGCCGACGCTGGCAGTGATGTCCAATGAATACTGGAAAGGCGATCTGTCCGGTTTGCCCATCGCGCAGGATTTGGCGGGTTTTTTCCTGATTCCGGACAATCCGGATGAGCCGCGCGTCATGATCCTGAACACCAACGGTCGCGATCGCTGGCTCAGCGTGGTGAAGATCGGCAACACCGGCGACGAGCGCGAGCGCCCCTGGACCGATCAGGAGTTCGCCGAGATGACGCGGCGACAGGTGGGATTGCCCGATCTCGACGTCAGCCTGATCAACCGTTCGATCTGGCGGGTCAGCATGCAGATTGCCGAGACCTTCCGCAAGGGACGTGTCTTCATTGCCGGCGATGCGGCGCATCGCTTCCCGCCGACCGGTGGCTTCGGAATGAACACCGGCATCCAGGACGCGCACAATCTGGCGTGGAAGCTGGCGTTCGTGCTGAAGGGACTAGCGTCGGGGCGGCTGCTCGACAGCTATTCGTCGGAGCGCCGGCCGGTTGCGCAATCCAACGCCAATTTCAGCCACGGCAATCACCGCCGGTTCGATGAGCTCGAAAAGGCGGTGCGGTCGAAAAACCAGGACCGGATCCAGTTCTGGATCGACGACATGGACAACCACATCCACAGCGTCGGGCAGAATCTGGGATTAAGCTACGAGGAGGGCGCGGTGATCGCCGACGGAACCGTCACGCCCGCGCATCACCCGCGCTACTACACGCCGTCGGATCGGCCCGGCGCGCGGTTTCCGCATCTGTGGCTCGATCTCGCCCGCAAGGCCTCGACGATCGACTGGTTCGACAAGGACTTCGTCGTGGTCGCGGGGCCACAGGGTGGCGAATGGCTGGAGGCCGGGCGCGACGTGTCGCGCAAAACAGGCATTCCGCTCGGGCTCAAGACCCTGCCGCAGTCCGATGCGCGTGACGGCATCCGGATCGGCCAGCGCGGCATGGCGCTGGTGCGCCCGGACGGCCATGTGGCCTGGCGCATGCCCTGGGTGCCGGCCGATCCGGCCAGAGCGCTGGCCGGCGCGCTGACAACGTTGCTCGCATGAGCGCCGTCATGGAGCAGATCGCAGTCAACGGCGTCTCGCTCGCCTTCAGGCGCTGCGGCAACGGTCCGCCGCTGCTGCTGATGCACGGCAACGAAGCCGACCATTCGATGTTTGACGCCTTGATCGATCGTCTTGGCGCGAATTTCACCGTGTTCGCCTACGACCAGCGCGATTGCGGCCACACCGAAAATCCGCCGGTGTCCTATACGCTCGCCGATCTCGGCGACGATGCGGCAGGCTTCATCGCGGCGCTGGGATTGCCGCGGGCCCACATCTACGGCAGTTCGCTCGGCGGGCTGGTCGCGCAATCGCTCGCCGCCCGTCATCCGGATCGCGTCGATCGCCTTGTGCTCGGCAACACCTGGCGTGTCGGCGTCAATCCGGCTGACGCCAATCCGGAAGGCATGAAGCTGCTGTCGGCCTATCGCGCCGATCTGGCCGTCAATGCGCCGAAGATCGCCGAATTGTTCTTTCCACCGGCGTTCGTCCGGGATCATCCGGCGATTATCGAGATGTTCCGCGGCAGCGGGCGCAGCGAGGAGAAGCGTGTGCGCCGCGCCGCGGTGATGGTGCAGCCCACGCCAGCCGATCTGTCGCGATTTCCACGGCCGGTGCTCCTGATCACCGGCAGTGAGGATCGCGTGATCCCGCCGGCGGCGACGGCGGCGCTTGCCGCCACCATCGCGCAGGCGCGGCTGGTGACGCTCGCGGGCGTCGGCCATGTCGGTGTGATCCAGTCACCGGATCGGGTCGCGACCGTCATCACGGAGTTCCTGCACACCGCCGCCTGATCGCGGCGGCGACCGTTTCACCCCCCCTGATTCTCGAGAGGTTCACCATGCGTCACGATGCCATGATAGCCACCGGGCGTCCGCCGTTCGATTCCGCGCGCCTCGACCAACTGATGGATGATGCCGGGATCGATGTCGTTCTCGCGACCTCGCGGCACAATGTCCAGTATCTGCTCGGCGGCTACCGCCCCTTCTTCTTCGAGATGATCGATGCCATCGGCACCGGTCGCTATCTTCCGATCGTGCTTTATGCCAAGGGCCGCCCCGCGGACGCGCTCTATGTCGGCAGCGTCATGGAGAAGTCGGCGCGCGAACGCGGCGCGTTCTGGACACCCACATGCGTGGCCGAGAGCTGGGGTTCGACCGACGCGATGGCATTTGCGCTGGCCCATCTGAAAAGCCGCGGTCGTGCTGTGCGCAGGGTCGGGATCGAGGCCGGATTCCTTCCGGCCGATGCCAGGGAAACCCTGACCGCGGGCCTTGAGGGAGTTGAGGTGGTCGATGCCCATCGGCCGCTGGAGCGGCTGCGCGCAATCAAGACGGTGGGCGAACTGGCGCTCCTGCGCACGGTGTCGGACGGCGTCGTCGATGCGATGCTGGCAACATTTGCCTCCATCCGGGCCGGCATGACCAAGCACGCCATTGTTGCGCAGTTGCGCCGCGAGCAGTTTGCCCGTGGTGTCGATTACAATTTCTGCCAGATCGCGATCGGGGCGAGTGTGGACCGTGTGCCGTCCGATCAGGTGCTTGCGCCGGGCGAGGTGGTGTCGCTCGATTCCGGCGCCAATCTCAAAGGCTATGTCGGCGATCTCTGCCGCATGGGGGTTGCCGGCGATGCGGATTCCGAACTCGTCGATATTCTCGCCGAGATCGACCGCGTCCAGCAGGCGGCGCGTGGCGCCATCCGCCCTGGTGTGACGGGGGGTGATCTCATCGCGGCGGGCGACGCGGTGGTGAACGCCAGTCCGCACCGCGCGGCGATCGACTTCACGGTCCACGGCCTCGGTCTCGTTAATCACGAGGCGCCGCGGCTGGCGTACGGCCGGCCGCTGCCTTATCCGGCCGATGATGCGCTGCTGCCGCTCGAACAAGGCATGGTGATTTCGGTCGAAACCTCGGTGCGGCATCGGACCCGCGGGTTCATCAAGCTGGAGGATACGCTTGCCATCACCGCGGATGGCAGCGAAGCCTTCGGCGACCATGGACGCGGCTGGAACAGGATCGGTACGACATGACGTCGGATGTCGTGTCCCTGCAGCGGGAGATAGACCGGATCGATGACGAACTGATTCTGCTTCTGCAGCAAAGGTTCGTCAACTCCCGGCAGATCGGTGTCATCAAGCGGCAGGCCGGGCAGCCTCCGATCGACGGGCTGCGTGTCGTCAGCCAGCGGACCCGGTTCGTGAATCGCTGTATTGACGCCGGGCTCGATGCCGCGATGTCGCGGCAGCTTGTGCTCGCGATCACCGAGCAGGTCATTGCCGAACGACTTGCGAACAGGTCCGAGTCTTCCTGATTGCGGCTTGCGCATTCGGGCTCGCGAACAAGGCTCTTGCCGCGGCGCCGATTCCGAAATAACTTTTGTGCACTTTGATGGGGATGGAGTCCCCCGATAACCGCCGCAAGGCTGATGACTCCTACCGGGCGCACACGCGCCGGTAGGAGCATGTGCACCTTCCGGTCTCGTTGCCCCGTAACCGAGGGGCGCGTCATGACCGGACTTCGAAATCCGAAGCTTTCAAATCCGAAATGTCCGGACTCACCGATTTCAACGTCACGGCTTTCGACGTCGTTGTCCGTTGCTGTCTGGTTGACCGCAACGTTGTGGCTCGTCGCCATTCTGGCGCGGGTGTTCGACGCACCGGCCGGGATCGTCTGGGCTGCGCTCCTCACAGGTTTGTTCACCGGCTTCGCCGAATGGCTGGCCCACAGGAGGATGCATTGAATCTGCAATTAATCATGGCCGTGGCGCTCGGCGGCGCCATCGGTTCGGTGGCCCGCTATCTCACCGGCATAGGCGCCGGCAAGTTGTTCGGCACGGCGTTTCCCTGGGGAACGCTGATCATCAACATCGTCGGTTCTTTTCTGATCGGCGTGTTCGTGGAGTCGTTTGCGCTGAAATGGGATCTGCCGCAAACGGCCCGAGTGTTTCTCACCGTCGGCATCTGCGGCGGTTTCACCACGTTCTCGACCTTCTCGCTCGACTCCTGGTTGTTGATCGATCGTGGCGAGCTCGGGCCCGCGGCTGCCTACATGATCGGTTCGGTCGTGTTGTCCGTGGTCGCGCTGGTCGCTGGGTTGCAGCTCGTTCGGTCACTGGTGTGAGGGGAACTGCCGGAACCGGAACCCGATCACTTTGACAACATGTCGCAACCATCCCATCGGCGCTGCGTTGAATTGCCAGAGCGACACCACAGGAAAGGAACACGCATGAGAAAGGCAGCTCTCGCTTTGGCGACGGTTGCGACCCTTGTCGGCGCAACTACGATGGCCGCTCCGGCGCAGGCGCGCGGCGGTTTCGGCCCGGGTCTTGCCGGCGGTTTGATCGCGGGTGCCGTGATCGGCGGCATCGCGGCCAGCGGACCCTATGGATACGGCTACGGTCCAGGTTACGGTTATTATGGCTATGGCGGCCCGCGCTATTACCGCCCGGCCTATTACGGCTATGCCCCCGCTTATTATGGGCCGGGCTATGGCTATTACGGAGGCCCGCGCTACTACCGCTACTATCGCCACTGGTAGTCAGGTGGCCATGCAGCGGCGATGATACAAAAGGCCCGGAGATATCTCCGGGCTTTTTGTCGTCAATGCCGATTCATATTATTCGACCGCGGCGAAGAATTTTCAGATCAGCCAGTAGTCGCGATTCGCGAGCAGTTTCTTCTCGGCGTGGCGCGCGGTGCGGTAATCGTCCATCAACTCCGCGTTGTCGATGAAGTCTCCCTGCCGGGCGAGCAGGTGATAGACCCGCGCGACCCGGCGCATCTGGTTGCGATAGCGGCCAAACGGCATTTTCCGCGCCTGCTGGGTCGCGGTTCGGGCGTGGGCCATGAGATAGTCGGTTGAATCTGACATGTGGAGAAAACGCAGGGGACCCGCGAAGGTTTCCGGGTGGAGGCTTGACTTTAGTGTTCCCTTTTTGTTCTATTGAAGTGCCTGCTTTTTGAGGTCGGATCATGAACCAGCAACTCACCGGGAAAACCCGCGAAATCATTCGTTTGTGGAACAGCATGCGCGCCTGCGAACGCGAACTGCAGCGCTCGCCACAGCCGGAGCGGGCCACTGCCAAGGTGCTCGACATCCGCAGGGAGCTGCAGCGCGCATTGGCGGAGCGGGACAGCCTGATCGAAGCATCGCGCTCATCGGCGGCGTGAGCGATGCAATTCTCGCGCGAAGGCGCGATATTGCGAACAGCTCACGCAGGAAAGACCTCGGCCATCACCTGGGCCACGCGCTGCGCCGTATCCGGATGCAGCCGTAGCTTGCCGCGATTGGCCTGATACCATCTCCACTCGGTTTCGCTCGCGGGCCAGAAACCGTCATAGGCGCGGGTCGCGCCCAGCCAGTCCGCCACCATTTCGCGCACATAGGCCATCGGCATCGGCAGCGGTTCACCCGGGCTCGCATCGCCGGGATGCACGGTGCGCGGGATCCAGTACTCCCAATGATGCGGATTGCTGTTTTGATGATGCAGCCAGGCGCGGGAAAATCCGGCCGGATCGCTTTTGTCGCCGAATACCGCGCGCCCGTAGTGTGGTGCTTCGGCCGGGGTGAACTTGCTCCAGTCGTGGATCAGCAGCAGCCAGATCGGGGCGCGGGTGCGCAAACCGGCACGAAAGACGAAGACTTTGTGTTTGATGGTGAGCCAACCGAATTTAACGGTCGGCATGATATTCGTCATGGCCGATTTTCCAGTCTGGGGCGAGATCGTGCCCCCGGGTTTTGCTCACGTTCCTGCTTCTCCGGGTCATCGCGATCCAGATCACTAGCACCACTTTGGCAAATTTAGTCACGTCGTTGCTGTTCACCGATTTTCGCGTCGGTACGGCCATCATAAATCCGCCAAAGTACCGATATTGTCGGCTCTTCAAGATGAAGGTGGCGTAGAGGGGTGACCTCGATTCTATGGCAACCAAGGCGAGCCGACGATGAAGCTTGCGTCGTCGGCCCAAAGCACCCTGGTGTCCCAGGGATTCGTGCCGTCGCCATCGCCGGCGATGTAAACCTTGCCATAGTAGTGTCGAATGTATTTCGCCGGGTAATTGACCGAGTGAAACGAATTTCCTTTCCCATTCTTTCCTGGCTGCGGACAGAATGTTGCGTCGGACCGGTTCAGGGCAGTGCCGTCGAACTGCTGCACATGCAAGGCCAGGTTTTGGTGCCGCAAGAAGTCGCCGGGATTGTTTCTCGACTCAAAGGAGACGCACGCGTTGTCGGCGAGGCCTCGACGGACGATCCATGTTGAGTCCCCCTTGTCTTGCTCAGGGCTGCTCGAAGTGACCGGCGCGATGACGGCCGCGCCGTTCTGATCGCGAAGATAGTCTCCAATGCAGCATGCCGTGGTTGCTTGCAGCGAGATTTCCGATCCAGGTGTCAGCGTTCCAGACAGGCCAGTCGGGGCGCCATAACCGGCCGCGACAATGTTGGACTGGATGGCGTTATCGGCACTGTCGGCCGGAAAGCCGGCTGTCATCACGCCCTCGAAAAATGACCCTGCGGAGGCATGGCTGTTATCTCCTCCGATGCCGAGGATGATCGCTCCTTCTTGACGCATCGGCGTATATCCGCGGGGAAGGGCGCCGGCATAGATCGTGTCGAGGCCGCCCGACCGTGCGTCGCCCCATTTCAGTGCGAACCTCGTCTGCCCATCGTTCTTCAACCATGCTGATATGACGGGGTGTGGCCGGCCGCTGATGTTGGCGGCAGGATTGCAGCTTCGTTTGTCCCAGTGGAATATTCCGTTCTCCAGGTCGGCGTGCACGCCTGGCCCCGGTCCGTTATGGCAGTCGGGCCATGACAAATCTCTGCTGACGTTGACTGTATCCATGTGGCCGGCACCGGTGTCTGTGCCGCTGGTCTCGGCGTTGCCATAGTCGAAACAGCATCCCGAATTGTAATGGGTTCCGGAAGCGACCATGTACATTCCCTCCGGCTTGCCGTTGACGGCAATGCCCGATGTCCGGTTGTTGCGGTAACCCATCCCCGGCGAAATCGAGACGCCATAGACCTGGTGACCACCCGCCGTGACCGGCAATGCGTCCGCCGCGGCGCCGAGGTCGGAACCGTTGGGGCCGGGGCCCCTATAATGTCCTCCGGCGGCGATAGAGAGGTCGTTGTGCTTGGGCGACTGATCGTAGATTCTGGTGATGATGCAACTGGTATGTGTGCAGAACGCGTCTTGCGTCGCGGCGTTCGCGTAGCCATCAGAAAGCAAGCCGATGTTTTGGCTCGCGTTATCCGAGGCTCTCCTCACCTGATACAGTGCGCCGGTATATTTGGCGTAGAGCGCTCTCACCGTGCTATGCGCGGCGACGCAAGGCGTATTTCCCGCGGCATAGATGTCGCAGGGTCTTTGTTTGATAATCTCGTGTTTGATAATCTCGGAATGCGTGGTGCGGGGGCCGATCAGGCTTCCAGCCATCAAGCCGGCGACAATCGTCAAGGCTGCGCGGAGGCTCCCTGGCTTCGTCAGGAGTGCGAATGTGCTCATGACCTATTGGACCCCTAATCGCCGCGACAACGTGTCTTCGGAGATCAGAAGAGTAGGGCATCCCGTCCATCCAGGGTAGGCCTTGCGTCCTGGAGCGATGCTGCGCGCAGCGCACCGCACCGGCCTGTCCTCACGATCTTGCGGGTGGTTCTGTCATCATTTGATTGCAGCCATTCGATCGATCCTGGACGGCGATGCCCGACACCGCGATGCTTTCCAAATCAAGTCCTCTTTAAGTTGACCGGGCGAGGTTGACTCACGAAACCGCGGTGCCATATGACACCAAGCGTTTGCCAACACGTGTTGGCAAAAAGGGCGGGAATTGGGCAATCCCCCTTCAAATCACTCATCCCTAAAGCGAAAGTCAGGCGATGCGATCAGGTGATGCCGTGGCGATGCTGGTAGACCGCGATGATGGGGTCTCCGAACGGCGCGGAGTCTCGGCCGCCCCGGCGCGAGAGTTCGCGGCCGGCGATCGCGTTCGCATGAACGAACTCGGGCGCAGCCGGCATCCGCGTTATGGCGAGCGTGAGGCGGTTGTCGTGCGCAAGGCCGCGGCGAGCGGTTGGCGCGTGCAGTTCGACGGCCGCAACTCACTGCAGACCATCCATCGCGATTATCTCGAAAAGGTCGAGCCTGCCTCCGGCAATTGATTTCCGTCGTCAGATTACGCCGAGCAGCCGCAGGATCAGCCCCGCGGCGCTGGCGCAGGCGAGCACCGTCAGCATTCCCAAGTTGAACCGGAAGGTGGCGATGGCCGCCGCGATCGCCAGGATCAGCGCCGGGATGTCGAGGCTGGCCGGCACCGGCGCGTCGAATGACAGACCGAGCGAGCGAACCGGCGTGACTTCGCGAAACACGGTGTGAACGGCGAACCAGATCGACAGATTGAGGATGACGCCGACCACGGCCGCCGTGATGGCCGACAGCGCACCGGCCAGCGCCGTGTTGCCGCGCAGGGTTTCGATGAATGGTGCGCCGAGGAAGATCCACAGGAAGCACGGCGTGAACGTCACCCAGGTCGCCAGCAGGCCGCCCAGCGCGCCCGCCATCATCGGCGACAGCGTGCCGGGATCGCGATAGGCAGCCATGAAGCCGACGAACTGCAGCACCATGATCAGAGGTCCCGGCGTGGTTTCGGCCATGCCGAGGCCATCGAGCATTTCGCGCGGCTGCACCCAGTGATAATGCTCCACCGCCTGCTGCGCGACATAGGCCAGCACGGCATAAGCGCCGCCGAACGTCACCATTGCCATCTTGCTGAAGAACAGTGCGATCTGGCTGAACACATTGGCCGGCCCGAGCAGGACAACGAGGGTCGCGACCGGTGCGATCCACAGCAGCAGCCACACGGCGCCGACCATGACGGCGCGTGATATCAGCGGCTTCACGTGGGCCGGGTGGTCGTCGGACAGCAGGCTGTCCACGATCGCGGTCTGCTTGCCGCCGTGTGTGACCGCTGCAAATTCCGGACGTTCCATCCTGGCGCCGGTGTATCCGATCAGGCCCGCGGCGATGATGATGATCGGGAACGGCAGGTTGAAAAAGAAGATGGTCGTGAACGCGATCCCGGCGATGGCGATCATGATGGCGTTGCGCAGGGCGCGCCGCCCGAGGCGGACGACGGCCTGAATCACGATCGCAAGCACCGCCGCCTTCAATCCGAAGAACAATGCGGCGACCAGCCCGACATTGCCGTAAGCTGCATAGACCATGCTCAGGCCCATGATGGCGATGATGCCGGGCAGGATGAACAGCCCGCCGGCCGTGATGCCGCCGGCGGTGCGATGCAGCAGCCAGCCGATATAGGTGGCCAGTTGCTGCGCCTCGGGGCCCGGGAGCAACATGCAGTAGTTGAGCGCATGCAGGAATCGGCTTTCCGAAATCCAGTTCTTTTCCTCGACCAGGATGCGATGCATCACCGCGATCTGGCCGGCGGGGCCGCCGAAGCTGAGCAGTGCGATGCGCAGCCACACCCGAAATGCTTCGGCGAACGGAATGCCGTGCCCGTTGTTGCGGCCGGCGGCGGCTTGATCCGTGCTCATCGCTTCACCCGTGCGGTCAAGCGAGTCGATCGAACGCCAGGCAGGCGCACACATCGGAGAGTGATGAAGCAGGGTTGAGATGAAATCGTGCCGGACGGCAACATGGGGCGCCCTCATACAACATGGGACGCGATACTTGGGCAAATTGGATTGAGCAAGTTGCCTGATGGGGAGATCGCTCTGCCCCCATGGTGTGACTACAGCCAATCCCGGTGGGGCTGTCAACCGATCGTGACGCGCCGCTCGCTCGTGCGGCGGCTGCGCGGCTGCGCCGCCGCGCGGGGTTTCGAGGCGGGTTTGGAACGCGATTTGACCGCTGCCCGTGACGCGGGTTGGGCTGCTCGTGGTGGTGCCTCGAGGCCGTCGGTCAGATAGCCCTGCAGCGTGGCGCCGACATGGGCGACGATGGTCTCCTGCGAGAGACCAACCACCGGCGGAAGCTCGAGCACATAACGCGTAAGTGCCAGCCCCAGCATCTGCGTCGAGATCAGGGCGGCACGTTCCGCGCCATGGCGAGGGCCGGTGACACGGGCGATGACCGGTGTGATTTGCTTGCGGAATACGGCAAGCAGCAGTGCGCGACCATCCTGATGGGTGATGCACACCCGCAGCAGCCCGGGCAGGTCGCGGTCCCTGGCTTCCCACCGTTTCAGGAAATGACGAACCATGGCTCGTCCCATCTCCTCGCGCGGCACCTGCGTCAGGTCCGGAAAGTCGAGGTCGAAGGTGGCAGCGGCCGCGAACAGGCCTTCCTTGCTGCCGTAATAACGCATCACCATCGAAGAGTGGATATCGGCGGCGGCCGCCACCGCGCGGATCGTGGTGCGCTCGTAACCTTCATCGCAGAACAGCCGTCGTGCCGCCTCCAGAATGCGGTCGCGGGTTGGCTGGGAACGCAGCGGCTTTCGTGACGTCATGGTGGGTGACTATAATCCAGCGTTTCATCGCGCAGCAAGCGCGGCACAGCCAAGCGCCATATTGCCGCGTGTTGCTGCTATGCGAAGGCCGCACGATGCGGTTTCAGCCGTGAAACACCGTCTGAAAATGCCCCCGGGGAAAATGCACGACCACATCGCCCGCTGCGGGGTCGTGACGCCGGAGCGCCAGCGTTTCGCTGCCGGCCGTCACCAGTTCGCCTTCGACCGGATCGAAGCCCCAGTCGGTCGGTGTCACGACCACCCGTGAGCCGATCCCAGGCACGGACGGATCCGAATTGTTTGGCGCTGCCGCCGCCGGCACGGCTGCACGCGCAATCGCCAGCGCCTCCTCCGGTGTGAGATCTTGCATGCTGCCGTGGCCCAGAGTATCGAGCCGCGCCATCCAGGCCGCGAGGCGCGGATGCCGGTTGAGGCCGGCGTCATCCTCAGTGAGATTGCCGCGCGCGTACCACAACGGATGGTAGACGGCGAGATCGGCGATTGAAGGCGCGGGGCCGAGCAGGAAGGCGCCGTCGCCGAGGGCATGGGCGATCCGTGCCAGATCGATGCGAAGCTGGTCGCGCAGCGCAGGAATCCGCGCCGCCATCCTGGCGCTGTCCCAGCCGCCGAACTGCCCGGCGGTGAAATGCGCGCGATCGGCGTGCAGCTCCGGCGGAAAACGATCGCCGTGCAGGCCGAACACAAGCCCCAGCGCCGTGGCAAACAGCTCACGGTCGGCCCAGGCGGCGATGATATCGGCAAGTCCCGCGGTGCCCGGCGGATACAAAGGCGGGGCAGGGAAACGCGCGTCGAGTTCGGACAGGATGCGGCGGGTGTCGCAATAGATGTCGGCCCCGATCTGCAGCACCGGAATCCGGCGATAACCGCCGGTCAGCGCGGTCAGCATCGGCTTCGGCGCGATCCGCGGCTGGATCACGGAGCGCCAGCGCAGGCCTTTCAGGCCGAAGACGAGACGGACCTTCTCGGCGAACGGCGAGCGCGGATAGTGATGCAGGATGATCTCGTCGGTCACGCGCTTCTTCCCCCTCTGCAAGCGGACTACCTGAGGCGCGCCCAGATCGCATCCTCTTCCGGCGTTATCGTGGCGATCTTGTCCGGTGGAATCACGGCGGGCATGTTGGCGGGGCGATAAAGCGTGTGTGCGACGCCGTTGATGGTGCACGGCTGTCCGAGCTTCTTCAGCGCGCTCCAGTGTATCAGCTCATTGACATGCTCCTCATGGGGATCGTCGGTGTTGGTGAACGTGCCGTGGTGGATCGCGTCGGGCGACAGGATGACGCGGTTGTGCGGAAATGTCTCGTCGATGATCCAGCCCTTCGCGGAATCGTAGATCTCGCCGTTGATGTTTGCGGCCCTGGTCGCTGTCACGAGCGCCGCGGGATCGAATTCGAGGCCCGTCAGCGCCTGAAGTCTTGCGATCATCCAGATCAAAGCCGTATCCGACAGCCCGCTGTCGGCATAACCGCCGCCGATATTGCCGTGGACCCCTGCGAACCATGTCTGCTCGATGTGTCCCCGCGGTGGTCGATCCTTGGGCGCGGTCCAGAATGTCGGCACGAAAGGCCGGCGATGTTCGTCTACCGCAACCGCATGAAGGCCGACATCGATATGGGATCCGAACTCGGTATCGTGGAAGCCGAGAAGCTCCAGAGCCACATAACGCGCCAGCGGCGCGAGGCCGAGGCCGGCCGGAATGCCGTAGGAGCCGACCGTGTCGAACACGGCCACGCACTTGATGGCGTTCTCGACGTGGAAGACGTTCTGCGCGGCGGCGCTGTTGAAAGCCGTCATGGTTTTGGCGTCACTCGCACCTGCCGCCTTGGTTCCGGCGCGAACCGCCGGATCGACCCGATAGTTCTTCCATGCGATATCGAAGCCCTGCGGGCCGGCCGTGCGTTGAATTCCGGAGGCGCCGATCAGGCCGGCCAGCGCGCGGGCGGCATAGGCGCCGCGCGAAAATCCCAGGATGTAGATCTCGTCGCCGGACTGGTAGGCGTCGGCCAGTGCCTGATAACACTCCGCGATGATCGCCTTGAGGCCGAGCCCGATCGCGCCGCCGAGCAGCCGTTTCAGCAGGTCAGGGTCGCTGCCGACACCCTTGTGATAGAACACCTGTTGCGCAATTCCGGCCGTCGAGACGGTCTTGATCAGCGGTGTCCCGGCGCCCGGATAGTTCGAGTCGAGCCTGGCGATGTTGGTGTCGGCGCCCTGTCCTTCCTCGTCCCATGTCCCGTCGATCAGGATGATGATGCGCTTCATGAGACACCCCCAAACGGGTCGCCCGTGAACCGGGCGTGCGATCCGCGAATCCTGAGCTTACATCATCACGCCGGTTTTTCCTGTTTCACACGGCGGGGGACGGCGAGTGATAGTCTCTGAGTCGCGGCTTGGTTTTCCACGGAGATTCCTCGACATGGCGGCGGCTTCATCCCAACATCGCAAGGGCGTTGTCCTTGTCGTCGCTGCCGCGATTGCCTGGAGCACGGCGCCGTTCTTCACGCGGTTGCTGCCGTTTGATTCCTGGACGATCCTGTTCTGGCGCGGGTTGTTCGCTGGCGGCCTGATCATGATCGTTCTACTCCTGACGCAGGGGCGGGCGGGTCTGCGCGATCTGATTGGGATCAGCAGTGGCGGCTGGCTTGTCGCTGGGCTCTCGGCGCTCGGCATGGTCTCGTTCATCCCGGCTTTGCAATTGACCAGCGTGGCGAACGTCGCCGCCATCGCCGCGGCGGGGCCGTTTGTCGCGGCCGCGCTCGCCTGGATCTGGCTGCGCGAAGCGGCCCGGTTGCGAACGCTGCTGGCGAGCCTCGTGGCGTTCTGCGGCGTGGCGATCATCGTCGGCGCCGCGGCCGCGCCGTCCGATCTGCGTGGCGTGGGCTTGGCCTGCCTGATGACGCTTGCTGTTGCCGCCATGACGGTGGCGATCCGGCGCTATCGGCAGACCTCGATGGTCGCTGCGGCGGCTCTCTCGAACATCCTCGGTTCCCTCGTCAGCATTCCTTTCGCCCATGGAATCACGAGCGTCACCGCGAGCGACATTCTGGTCCTGGCGATGTTCGGCTGCTGCCAAGTCGCGATGGGCCTCACTTTGTTCGTGCTCGGCTCCCGGCTGTTGCCGTCCGGCCAGGCCGCGTTGATCGCGACCCTGGAGACACCGCTGATGCCGTTCTGGGTGTGGCTGGCTTTTCAAGAGGTTCCAACGCCCCGCGCCCTGGTCGGCGGCGCGCTGGTGATGGGGGCGGTGATTGCCGACATCGTCGGCGATGCCAGCACGCAGCAGCGGCCCGTCGAGGACGCGTCGCCGTCCTGATGCGCCGCGATCACGAAAAGTTATGAAGTTAAACTTGCAAGTTTACCTTCGTATCTGGTAGGCCGTGCGTCATGAGCAAGCAAAAGGACGCATCCACGGCGCGTGGAATGGCTGTCGCGGCCGATCTGCGCGTTGTGATCGGCAAGTTGAAACGACGGCTGCGCGAGCAGACCTATCTGGGTGACCTGACATGGTCCCAGGTGTCGGTGCTCGGCCTTCTGGAGCGCAAGGGTCCTGCGACGGTGACCACGCTGGCCAAGGCCGAGGGAATGCGCTCGCAATCCATGGGGGCCACGGTCGCGGCGCTGGAAGCGGCCGGGCTCATCACCGGGACGCCTGATCCGAACGACGGGCGCCAGACCATCATGTCGTTGACGCCGGCCTGCCGGGAACTGGTCAGCCAATTTCGCGCGGCGCGGGAGGACTGGTTGTTCCGTTCCATCCAGACCCATCTCACGGCGGAGGAACAGGACGATCTGGCGCGCGCCGTCGAACTGCTCAAACGCATCGCCGACGCCTGATCGGCCTGTCTCGCGTACCAAAGGAAAGCACCATGGCTGTGACCACACTCGACCCGAAAACGGCTCTGATCGTTGTCGATCTGCAAAAGGGCATCGTCTCCCTGCCGACAGTCCATCCCATCGCCGATGTCATCGGTCACGCCAGTGCGCTGGCTGCGGCCTTCCGCAGCCATGGTTTGCCGGTCGTGCTGGTCAATGTCGTTGCCGCAGCACCAGGCCGCACCGAACAGGCACCGCGCATCCGGGAATTTCCCGCCGGATGGAGTGATCTCATTCCGGAACTGAACCGGCAGCCGGATGACCATATGGTGTCGAAGCGGACGCCCGGTGCGTTCACGGCCACGGATCTCGACGCTCATCTGAAGCGCCTCGGCGTCACCCAGGTCGTGATCGCCGGCGTCGCGACCGGCACCGGCGTCGAAGCCACCGCCCGCCAGGCCTTTGAACTCGGCTTCAATGTCACCCTGGCGGTCGATGCCATGACCGACATGAACCTCGACGTCCACACCAATAGTGTCACGCGAATCTTCCCGCGACTTGGCGAAACCGGCACCACGCAGCAGATCATCGATCTGCTCAACACGCGCCGCGAAGCGAGGAGGGCCTCCTGATGACATGGCATCACGCGATATCCTATTTTTTCGGCGGCGCCTTTCTGACCAACGCCGTGCCGCATCTGGTGAACGGCTTGTCGGGGCGCCCGTTTCAGAGCCCGTTTGCAAAACCACACGGGGTGGGATTGTCGTCTTCGACCGTCAATGTGGCGTGGGGTTTTTTCAATCTCGCCGTTGCCTACGTCTTGATTTGCCGCGTCGGCGCGTTTGACCTGCAGTCCACCACGGACGTCGCAATTGCCGGCCTCGGCGCGCTCGTCATCGGCCTGATAACGGCGCGGATGTTCGGCCGGCTTCATGGTGGCAATACCCCCGAGGAATCTTCAGACAAGACATCTTCAGACAAGGCATCGTCAGAGGCATCGTGAACGCGCAACGCACCTTCCGTTCTCTGAGCGGCTTCAACTACCGGGTCTGGGCCGGCGGCGCGTTCGTCTCCAATGTCGGGACCTGGCTGCAGCGCACGGCGCAAAGCTGGCTGGTGCTGACGGAGCTGACCGACAACAATGCGACTGCCGTCGGCATCGTCATGGCGCTGCAGTTCGGCCCGCTGTTCCTGCTGCTGCCCTGGAGCGGTTTTGCGGCCGATCATTTCGACCGGCGCAAACTGCTGATGGCGACGCAGGCAGCGATGGGTCTGCTGGCGCTGGGCCTCGGTGTTCTCACCATCACCGGCCTCGTGCAGTTGTGGCATGTCTATGTGTTCGCGTTCCTGCTTGGCTGCGCCGCCGCCTTCGATACGCCTGCGCGCCAGACCTTTGTCTCCGAGCTGGTGGGCGAGGCGGATCTGTCCAATGCGGTGGCGCTCAATTCCACCTCGTTCAATGCGGCGCGGATGATCGGCCCGGCGGTTGCCGGGGGCCTCATCACCGCCGTGGGATCCGGATGGGTGTTCGTGATGAACGCGGCCTCGTTCGTGGCCGTGCTCTGCTCGCTCAGCCTGCTGCGGGTCGGCGAGCTTCATCGCGGCGGCAGGGCGAAGCGGCCCCCCGGCGGTCTGCTCGAAGGTTTCCGCTACGCCTGGCATCGGCCGGACATGCGCACCGTCCTTGTCATGCTGTTCCTGATCGGCACCTTCGGGATCAATTTCCAGATCTTCATCTCCACGATGTCCGTCGGCGTCTTTCACGCCGATGCGGCGCATTACGGACTGCTGACGTCGATGATGGCGGTCGGCTCCGTGACCGGGGCGCTGCTGGCGGCGGGACGGGCGAAACCGGACATCACGCTGCTGTTGGCTGCCGCGCTCGTCTTCGGGGTCGGCCTGGCGCTGGCCGCGATCATGCCGAACTACTGGCTGTTCGGCCTTGCACTCGTGATCGTCGGCATGGCCGTGCAAACCTTCACCACGTCGGCGAACAGCACGGTGCAGCTGTCGACCGATGCCGCCATGCGCGGCCGCGTCATCGCATTGTTCTTCGCCATTGCCCTGGGCGGCACGCCGATCGGTGCGCCGATTGTCGGCTGGGTGGCGGATTATTTCGGCCCGCGCTGGGCGCTTGGTGTCGGCGCGGCCTCCGGTTTGGCCGCGGCGGTGGTCGGGGTCTGGTATCTCGCCCGATACCGTCACTTGCGCGTGCGCATCGATGCGGGGCGGCTTCGGTTTGCGCTCGACGACCGCGGCGCGGGGTGACCCACGCGGATGCAGCCCTTCCATGTCACTTCGGTGACAGCCCCGCCGGTGCATTGCAGCGCGCCGCCACACCGCCTAATATGGCGCTGCACACTTCAATCTTTGGAACGGACGCAAGGCGATGGTCGCGAAAATCTTCATCGATGGCGAAGCTGGAACGACGGGGTTGCAGATCCGCGACCGGCTGGCCGGGCGGCGCGACCTCGAACTGCTGACCATCGCGCCCGACAAGCGCAAGGACCAGGACGAGCGCAAGCGCCTGCTCAACGCCGCCGACGTGGCGATCCTCTGCCTGCCCGACGATGCTGCCAAGGAGAGCGTGCGCCTGATCGACAACGACACCACCAAGGTGATCGATGCCTCGACCGCGCATCGTGTCGCTGAAGGCTGGACCTATGGCTTCGCCGAGATGGACAAGGGCCAGTCGCAGCGGATTGCCACGGCCAAGCGCGTCGCCAATCCCGGCTGCTGGCCGCAGGGCGCCATCGCCACGCTGCGGCCGCTGGTCGATGCCGGGCTGATTCCCGCCGATTTCGCCGTTACCGTGCACGGCATCTCCGGCTACTCCGGCGGCGGCCGCACCATGATCGAGGATTATGAGGCGAAGGGCGAACAGGCCAACGAGTATCTGCCGTATGGTTTGACGCTGAAGCACAAGCACGTGCCCGAGCTGCAGGCCAATGCGAAGCTGAGCAAGCGGCCGTTGTTCACGCCCGCGGTCGGCAATTTCCGCCAGGGCATGATCGTCACCGTGCCGCTGCAACTGTGGACACTCCCCACGGTTCCGACCGGCGCGCAGCTGCACGCGGCCATCGCCGATCATCATGCGGCGATTGCCGGCAGCTTCGTCGAAGTTGCGCCGCTGACGGAAACGGCTGAGCCGAATCCGGAGAGCTTCAACGACACCAATCGCATGCGTCTGCATGTTTTCGCCAACGACCAGGCCGCGCAGGCCGTTCTGATTGCCGTCTACGACAATCTCGGCAAGGGCGCGTCCGGTGCGGCAGTGCAGAACCTCAATCTGATGCTGGGCGTGGCCGCGGACACCTCGCTCGCTGCGTAATCCGCCGCCGCTTGTCTCCTCCTTTGAAATCGGACTGTCCATTCGCGTCCCTCAGACGCGGGCGGTTCAGTTGGTGCGCCTTGCCTGCGAGATAGGCAGACACGTGGAACGCAACTGTCCGTGTCTTCGCCGCCAAGATGCCTCAAAGACACGGTTAATTTATCCTGAATTATCCCGGTCCGATCGTGTCGGTCCCCTCGAAACAGGATGTTCCGATGGTGGATTATTATCCGCTGCTCGCGCGAGCGATTGCCAGGTCTCCCGATGGTGGCGAACAGGTCCGGCAATCGATCTTCGATTGCGCCCGTGCCGCGTTGACCACGCAATTGCGCAACATCGAGCCTGCCGTGCCGGACGACCTGATCACACAGGAGCAAGCCAGCCTGGAAGATGCCATCCGCCGCGCGGAGGCGCAGTTCTCCTACGCCCTGGGCGGCGAAGACGGTCTCGTTCATTTCGATCAGATCAGGTGGCTCGAACCCGCGGTTCGATCTGATGACGCTAAAACACTTGAGGCGTCGTCGGGGTAGGGCGTGATGAGATAATGGTTCGCTCAACGTAATCCGTCATCCTGAGGCGCCGCGTAGCGGCCTTGAAGGACGACGGCCACAGCCTCTAACGCTCGGGCCGTCGTCCTTCGAGGCGCGCAAGAGCGCGCACCTCAGGATGACGGAGTTGATTCAACGCAATGGGAACGCGTGGTGCGCGCGCCCGCGTCACGTCGCGCAACGCGGTCCGATATTCAGGGATCGCAGGAAGCCCGCAAAGCCGTCCGGCCGCCGGCACGATTTGACGTCGGTTCTGGCGCGGGCGACTTTCAGGTCCTTCCTCGAAGTAGAGGCCTTTTCGCCGGTCTTCGCACGCGCCTGCGTTGTTGTCTTTGCACTCTCCTTGCTGGATCGGGTTGGCGCGGGCGGCGCGATCATCTTGGCATTGGCCTCGTGATGCGGCCGCCGGTTCACTGCCGCTGCCGTTGCCGCTGTTGCGCCGGGCGAGGTCGTCGCGGCTGCGCTGACGGGAGCCGGCTCCGCCGGCGGGGCGGCGACGGCGGGAGGTGGCGCGGCTGCGATCGCGGCGCGCGCCGGCGCGACGTCCAGCCTGTCGGCCTTGGTCAGGGTATCGCGGCTCGATGTGCTGCTGTCCGAAGCGCTGTCGCCCGCGGTGGCTTGGGTCGACACGTCGAGGTTGGCGACGTCTTCGCGCGTCAGCGCGGCGCGGGGCAGGATCTCCTGCGCGAAACTGGTGCCGACCGTGGTCGGCTCGGACGCTGTCGTCGCCTCGGTCTGGGCCGTCGCCGGTGTCGGCGCGTCGCTCGCGCCGATCGCCGCCGCAACGGCAACGATGACGAAGCATACAACCGTGAACCATACTGCTTTGATCATGGCCGATCCGGCAGCCCTGCAACCTGATGTCGATCTCAGGCTTAGGCCGGATTCAGGCAACTCGGTGACACGTTCGGCGAAAACAGGCTGCGGGTTGTGCTCGCTGACCCAGACATTTGCCGTACGGTTAATGAAGGCCCTCATGCCCTGCGGCGCCACCGCAACGGAAGTCCCGGGGAGGATGGGAATCGGCCAGACCGATCGCCAGCCTGTTTTGTTGCACAGCAGCATAACAGGCGTCTGGCCTCGCCCCCCGAGATGCTTGCCGCCGCGGCGATTCCGTGGTGTGAACGGTGCAACTGGCTGCGGAACCAGAGCGAATTCCAAATCTGCTTCCGAGCCTCTCGAAACGATTTACGGAACTTTGGCAAATGAGCGCTGCGCAGAAACTCACGTTTTCCATCCGCCCGAACCCGGCGCCGGTCGCCGCCGATGTGCGCGCCGGATTGCTCAAGGACCCGGGTTTCGGGCGCGTGTTCACCGACCACATGGTGACGATCCGCTGGACCAAGGATGGCGGATGGCAGGACGCACAGTTGCGCGCCCGCGCGCCGATCTCGCTCGATCCCGCCGCGGCGGTGCTGCATTACGGCCAGGAGATTTTCGAAGGCCTGAAGGCCTATCGGCGTGACGACGGCAGCATCGCCTTGTTCCGCCCGGAGCAGAACGCCCGCCGTTTCAATGCGTCGGCTGCGCGCCTTGCCATGCCCGAGCTGCCGGAAGAACTGTTTCTCGAGGCCATCGACCAACTGGTGAAGGCGGACCTCGCCTGGATCCCCGGAAACGACGGCAGCCTGTATCTGCGCCCCTTCGTGTTCGCGACCGAGGCGTTCCTCGGTGTGCGCCCGTCTTACGAATATCTGTTCATGGTGATCGCCAGCTCCGTAGGCTCCTACTTCAAGGGCGGCGACAAGGCGGTCACCGTCTGGCTGTCCGATCACTACACACGTGCCGCGCCGGGCGGCACGGGCGCGGCCAAATGCGGCGGCAACTACGCGGCGAGCCTGCTGGCGCAGGCCGAAGCGATCGAGCACGGCTGCGATCAGGTCGTCTTCCTCGATGCTGCCGAGCATCGCTGGGTCGAGGAGCTCGGCGGCATGAACGTGTTCTTCGTGTTCGACGACGGCTCGATCCAGACGCCGCCGCTGAGCGGCACGATCCTGCCGGGCATCACCCGGGATTCGATTCTTTCGCTGGCGCGGCGCAACGGCCGCACCGTGCGAGAAGAACGTTATGCGATGGACCAGTGGCGCGCGGACGCCGCCAGCGGCAAGCTGCGCGAATGCTTCGCTTGCGGCACGGCCGCCGTCGTTGCGGCGATCGGCCAGATCAAGAGCGCCCAGGGCGATTTCGCGATCGGCAACGGCAACGGCGGCCCGATCACCGCGGCCCTGAAAGCCGAACTGGTCGGCATTCAGCGCGGCCAGGTCGCAGACCGGGACAGCTGGGTCCGCAAGGTCCTCTAACGCTTTCGCATCACCGGTCAAACAAGGCTTCGCGCTGATCCAGGCTGAGGGAATTCCCGTAACCGCGGTGCTAAAATTATGCACGCGGTGTTTACGGCGAAATAACCATGCCGCCAGAAGCCCAACCGTATTAGCGAAAATGAATATGTAATCAGATACTTCGTCGGAGGAACAACCGCGGGCGAACATCATGTTTCGCGTTTTCACGTGCCTGACCGTTGAACACGACTGGCGGCTCGTTGTGCTGGCCGGCGCTGTCTGCTTCCTGGCGAGCAGCGTGGCCATCACGATTTTTCATCGTGCGGTCGCCTCGCAGAATGTGACACGCCTGATGTGGATCATGATCGCAGGTGCGGCGATCGGATACGGCATCTGGGCCACTCATTTCATCGCGATCCTCGCTTATGAGCCCGGTGTTTCGACCGGATACGGTGTCGTTCTGACGGCCTTGTCGCTGGCCGCGGCGATGCTGCTGACCTCCGCGGGCTTTGCCCTTGCCGCGAACCAGTCCGGACGATGGGGGGCGCCGGCTGGTGGCGCGATCATCGGAGGTGGCATCGCCTGCATGCACTATCTCGGCATGGCGGCGCTCGAGGTGCCCGGTCGCCTGACCTGGGCGCCGGATCTCGTGATCGTCTCCGTCATGTTCGGCGTCGTCCTTGGCGCGGTCGCGCTGGTGATCGCGGCGCGCCGCAATGACAAGCGGGGAACGCTGGTTGCCGCGCTCGTTCTGACGCTGGCCATCGTCTCGCATCATTTCATCGCCATGGGAGCCGTGCAGATCGCTCTCGACCCCACGATGACCTCCGATGCACTGTCGGTCTCGCCGGCCATGCTTGCCCCGGCGATCGCCGGGCTCGCGCTCTCGGTGCTGGGGATGAGCTTCATCGGCGTGCTGGCGGATCGTCGCCTCGCCATGCGAACCCGCAAGTTTGAAGACATCATCGGCGAGCTGTCGCGGGCGCGGCTCGAGGTCGAGGACTCGCAACGGGAACTGCAACAGCAGAAATTCAGGCTGGACACCGCCATCAACAACATGGGCGAAGGCCTGTGCATGTTCGATGCGGACAAGCGGCTGGTCGTGTGCAACGAGCGTTATGCCAAGCTCTACCAGTTGCCGCCGGAGTTGCTGCAGCCGGGCACGGCCCACCACGAGATCATCAAGCATCGCATCACCCATGGCATCCTCAAGGGCGATACCAGCGAGAGCGCCGCCATATCGGTGAGCTCGACGCTGGGGACGTTGCCGAGCGATGCAAGCCGGGTCGATGAGTTTGCCGATGGCCGCCTGATCCGGGTCACGCGCCAGCCGATGGCCGGCGGCGGCTGGGTGGCAACCCACCTCGATGTCACCGAGCAGCGGCGCTCCGAAGCCAGGATCACCTACATGGCTGAGCACGATGCGCTGACCGACCTGCCCAATCGCGTGCTGCTGCGCGAGCGGCTGGCGCGCGCGCTGGCGATCACGCAGCAGGGCGGTCCCGATCTTGCGGTGCTGATGCTCGATCTCGATCGCTTCAAGGAGGTGAACGACACGCTCGGGCACCCGGCCGGCGATGCCCTGCTGCAGGCGGTGTCCGTGCGGCTGAGGACATGCCTGCGCGAGAGTGCGCTGGTCGCCCGCCTCGGCGGCGACGAATTCGCTGTCATCGAGCATCTTGTCGATCCGGCGGTTGAGGCGGTCGCGCTCGCCGAGCGGATCAGGAAGGCGCTCTGCGATCCCTTCGACCTCGGCGACCATCAGGTGGTCACCGGGACGAGCATCGGCATCGCGCTGGCCCCGCGCGACGCCACCGATTCCGACGAGATCCTGAAATGCGCCGATCTCGCGCTTTATCGCGCGAAAAACAGCGGCCGCGGCGCCTTCCGTTTCTTCGAGCCGGAGCTCGATCAGTTGATGCAGGCCCGCCGTACGCTCGAGCGCGAGCTGCGCAGCGCGCTCGCCAACGGTGAGTTCGAGCTTTACTACCAGCCGCTCGCCGATCTCAAGAGTGGCGCGATCAGCGGCTGCGAGGCGTTGCTGCGCTGGCACCATCCGCAGCGCGGCCTGGTGTCGCCCGCGGACTTCATTCCGCTCGCGGAAGAGACCGGATTGATCGTTCCGATCGGCGACTGGGTGATGCGGACGGCGTGCGCGGAGGCGGCGACGTGGCCGGCGGAGCTCAAGATCGCGGTCAATCTGTCACCCGCCCAGTTCCGCAGCAAGGAACTGGTCGCGATGGTGGTCGGCGCGCTGGCGAGCGCTGGCATCGCGCCGCACCGGCTCGAACTCGAGGTGACCGAAACGGTGATCATGCACGACAGCGAAGCCGTGTTCGCGGCGCTCAGCCAGTTGCACGCGCTGGGCGTGCGCGTTGCGCTGGACGACTTCGGCACCGGCTATTCGTCATTGAGCTTTCTGCAGAAATTCCCGTTCGACAAGATCAAGATCGATCGCAGCTTCGTCAACGAGCTCTCCGGCGCCAATGAAGACTCGCATCTGATTGCCCGTGCCGTGGTCCGCTTTGCCGTCAGCCTCGGCAAGACCACCACCGCCGAGGGCGTCGAAACCAGGGATCAGCTCGAGATCCTGCGCGCGGACGAGTGCGGTGAGATGCAGGGCTACTATTTCAGCCGGCCGAAGCCCGCGGCGGAGATTGCGCAGATGCTGCGCACGCAGAAGCAGAACAAGGCTCGCGCCAACGCTGCGTAACGCGTCGCGCCCACGGCGGGATTACCCGTCGACCTGAGCCACGCGCATCGTCGCGCGGTGCGCAGGTCGCTCATCTCTGCCACGATCCACCACGCATCGCGCAGTTGCATGCCGCCCACCATCGCCGCGACGAAGACGATGATACCCGGCGACAGCGTCGTCAGTTTTTCCAGCGCCGGGCTCCGACACAGGCCGACGAAACCCCAGCCGATGCCGAACAGCGTGGCACCGATCAGGGGCGGCTGATCCGTTCGACCCTGGTCGGCCACGGTTCCGTACGAAGGTCGATCAACGCGGGTCATCGCGTTCCGAGGCTATTGACCGGGGTGCGTCGGTTGGCTATCAATTTAGAACGGTTCTAAATTGAGAAAAAGAGCCGTTTTTGCTGGCTTTCTCGCCCGGTGGGACATCATGAAGCGACCTGCCTCTGCGATCATTTCCCTGATCTCGGACCGCCGGCTGACGCGCGCCATGACGGTGCTTACGGCGATGGTGCTGGTCGCCTCCGCCCGGACCGCGGCGGCGACGGACGAGATCCAAGTCTACAATGCCGGCATCGCGGCACCGGGGCAGTTCACCGTTCAGCAGCACCTCAATTATGTGGGGCTCGGCGTCAGGCAGCCGCCGTTTTCGGGCGGTCTCGTCTCCAACGGCAGTGTCAACGGCACGCCGGAGTTTGCCTATGGCGTGACCGACTGGTGGGAGCTGGGTCTCTATCTGCCGTTCGCGATCCAGGACCGCCAGTTCCTGTCGGACTCCTTCAAGCTCCGCACCCTCCTTGTTTCGCCGAACGCCGATCAGCGCAGCCTCTTCTACGGCATCAATTTCGAGTTCAGCAATACGACACCGCGTTTTTCGCAGGCGAGATACGGGCTGGAAATCCGCCCCATCATCGGCGTGCGCAATGTCGACTGGGAGGTCATCGTCAACCCCATCGTCGACGTCGGCTTCGGACGCTACGGTCAGGCGGATTTCGCTCCGGCGGCCCGCGTTGCGCGCAAGCTCGGCCCCGATCTGTACGCCGGCCTCGAATATTACGCCGACTTCGGCGAGATCGGTCACTTCGGCAAGCTCGGCGAGCAGCAGCACACGCTGTTCGCGGTCACCGATTTCAAGGTCGGCGTGGTCGACGTGGATTTCGGTGTCGGCTATGGACTGACGTCGGCCTCGGACCGTGTCGTGGTGAAGGCGATTTTGGGTTATGCGTTTCCGGTGCCGGGCGGAAGTGGCGGTTCGAGCGAACGGGCCAACCTCTCCGGACCGATCAATCCGATGTCGCGATCGGCGGCGCGGCTGGCCCAGCCTTGACCATCACCGCCGGGGTTATCATGAGTGATCGCTTGTACTACGGACCGACCGCGAAATCGCTGCACTGGATCATCGTCGCACTTTTGCTCGCGCAATATCTGATTGGCTGGTTCATGCCGGACATTCATCGCGGTCCGCCCGGCGCCCCTATGGTGTTTCACATCTCCGTCGGCATGACGATCCTTATCGTCACCGCTCTGCGTATCGTGTGGCGGCTCACGCATCCGGTTCCTCCGGATCCCTCGCTGTCGTCATGGCAGCGCCTGGTGTCGCAGGGCCTGCATTGGCTGCTCTATGTGCTGGTGTTCGCGGCCACGATCACCGGCTGGCTGTTCGTCTCGCTGCGCGGCTGGTCGGTCTCGTTCTTTTATGTGATCCCGCTGCCGATGCTGACCTCAGCCAATGCCGCGACCATACGCCTGGTCGATGGCTGGCATCAGGCGGCGGAATGGGCGCTGCTGGTCGCCGTCGGTCTCCATGTCCTGGCCGCGCTGGCGCACGTCTTCATCTACCGCGATCGTATCCTGCAGCGGATGCTGCCTGGTTGACGCGAAGGCTTGCCGGGTCGCCGGGCATCGACCGGCGCGCGGCATATTCGGCGCCGATCATGGAACGGATGCGCCGTCCCGCGTTTTATTGTGTCATCGTTGCGACACTGATCGGCTCGTAGGTGATGGCGGTGGCTGCATACAGGCGCGTCCCCCTTCATCCACGACCTGATCGGTAGAATGATAGTGTCGCCTGTCGGCGTGCGGTTCGCTCGGAGAGCAACTCAGGCGCGGTATCCCAGAATTTCGAATTGGATATCTTTAAAGATCACGGTGTGGAGCAGGATGGAATGTCGACCGCGAAGTCCGTCGCATCGGAGATTCAACGGGCGTGTCTTGAACTGGCATTGAAGGCGGATGCCGGCCGTTTCGAGACGCTCGCGTTGGCGCTGCGCATGGCCGCGCTTGCCGCGGCCGAAGCCGCTGAAACGGTGACCGCGGGCGACGACAAGCAGGCGCTGGTGGCCCCCCTGATCGGGTTATGGGATTTCGATGTGGCGACCGGCAAGGTCGTGTCCGACAAGGTGTTTGCGGAATTCTACGGCGTGGATGCGCACGCGGCCGCGGCGGGCGCTCCGCTTGCGGATTACCTCGCCGCCATCCATCCGCAGGATCTGGATCGCGTGAGTGCAGCCATCGACACCGCCATTGCCACCGGTGATGATTTTGTCGAGGAATACCGTGTGCGCCGGCGTGATGGCACCGTGTCCTGGGTGATTGCGCGCGGCAAATGCTGGCGTGATGATGCCGGCCGCCCCCTGCACTTTCCCGGCGCGGTGGTGGATATCTCGAAATTCCGCCGGATCCGCGCGGCGTAGTGTGGCGTGTCCGCGTCGCCGCAAAATGCCTTAGTCATTTCTCACCCCGATCACGATCTTGCCGAACGGCCCGCGATCGAGATGAGCGAACGCCGCAGGCGCATCGTCGAAGGCGTAAACCTTGTCGATCACCGGCTTGATGCCGTGCGCGTCGATGGCGCTGATCATGTCCTCGAACGCCCGCCGGTGCCCGACCGTGATGCCCTGGATGATCGCTCTCTTGAGCATCATCGGCACCGCGGACAATACGATCTCCGATCCCCGGAGAAAGCCGATCTGGGCGATGCGCCCGCCGCTCGCGAGCGCCGCTGCCGACTGGCGCAGATTGTCGCCGCCGATCAGCTCGAGCACGTGATCGGCGCCGCGCCCGTCGGTCAGCTCCAGCACTGCGTTTGCCCAGTCCGCGGTCGCACGTGTGTCGATCACGGCGGATGCGCCGAGCGCTGTCGCGCGCGCCAGCTTCCCCGCGCTGCGCGAGGTCACGATCGTGCGCGCTCCGAAGGCCCGGGCGATCGCGAGGCCGAACAGGGCGACACCGCCGGTGCCCTGCACCAGCACGATATCGTTCGCCTTGACGTGCCCCGTCTCGACCAGGGCGAACCATGCGGTCAGCGCCGCGACCGGCAGGGTCGAGGCTTCCGTATCGGTCAGCGAGGCCGGTGTCCTGACCGCGACGTCTTCATGAAGCGTCGCATACTCGGCGAGAACACCCGGGAGCGGTCCGCCCAAAGACAGGCCGTGCCGGCTCATCTCCCGTGGCGGCTCGCCATCGATCCACTGCGTCCAGAAGTTGCCGAGCACCCGGTCACCGACCTTGAAGCGGGACACGTCGACGCCCGCCGCCACGACGTCACCCGCCATGTCGGAGACGGGAACGAAAGGCATGGCCGGTTTGTCTGGGAGCAGTTCGCCGTCCACTACCAGCCTATCGCGATAGTTGAGGGAGACGGCCGAAATCCGGATCAGCAGGTCGTTGCGGCCCGGCACCGGCACCGGTGCCTCGGCCAGCTCGAGATTCGTCAGTCCGAACGACGGCAACTGCCATCGCCTCATGGTCTCGCTCATGTTTGATCCCTTCCACGTGTTGCGGGAATGGACCTTATTGACAACCATATGGATTTTGATCTGATCTTTTTTGCGAACACTTCCTCCATTTGGTCGCCAATCCCATGAGCCTCAATCTGCATTCTCACCTTCAGGGCATTTCGGCCTTTGTGCACTCGGTCGAGACCGGCAGTTTCACGGCCGCAGCCGCCCGCATCGGCGTCTCAAAATCCGCAACCGGCAAGAGCGTCGCGCGACTGGAGGAGCGCCTCGGTGTCCGGCTGCTGGATCGAACCACCCGCAGTCTCAACCTCACAGCCGACGGGCAGGCCTATTATCAGAGTTGCCTCAAGGTGCTGGAGGAACTGGGCGTTGCGGAATCGCTGCTGGCATCGCGCCAGCGCACGGTCTCGGGCACTTTGCGGGTCAACCTGCCAGTCTCGTTCGGCCGGCTCTGTGTGATGCCGGTGCTGATGGAGGTCGCGGACCACAATCCGGATCTCGACCTCGACATCTCCTTCACCGATCGCAGGGTCGATCTCGTGGAGGAGGGCATCGATCTTGTGGTGCGGGTTGGCGCGCCCGGCGATCAGGCGAGCCTGATCGGGCGACGGATCGGCACGCAACGTTCGATCATCTGCGCCGCGCCGGGTTATCTGGATCGGCGCGGACGTCCGACCCGCGTCGATGATCTCAGCGATCACGACTGTCTCGCCTTCGCCAAGGATGGTCGACCACTGCCATGGGCGGCCCTCGCGCCCGATGGAGCCTTGAGGCCGTTCGTGATCCAGCCGCGTCATACGGTCAGCCACGGTGAAGCCCTGCGGGACGCGACCGTGAACGGGCAGGGCCTCGCCTATCTCTCGACCTGGCTCGCGGCCGCCGACCTCCGCAGCGGGCGGCTTGAAGTGGTGCCGATTCCGACGCCGGCCGAAGATGTCCCTCTCACCGTGCTGTGGCCACGCTCGCGCGATCTCGCTCCCAAGGTGCGCGCGGTGGTGGACGCACTGGTCGCGGCGTTCATGCCGATGCCGCCGTGGGACAGGGATTGACAGCCGTCTGAGGACGTACTCACCGCCACACGCCGCGCATGCGCGCGGCGATGTCCACGCGCGGCCCCTGGCCCGGAGTGCGGGCGGTGGCGGTGCTAGCCGGTGGCCAGCTCGCGCGTTCAAACAGGCGCACCAGGTGGTCGGGAATGAAACGGGTGCGCGAGGCGTAGACGTGGCGGTCGCCCCTGGCCGGCTGGCCGTGGGTGAAGAAGCGCTGCGGGAGCATCAGGTGCAGATCATCCTTGGCGCGCGTCATCGCCACATAGAGCAGGCGGCGTTCTTCCTCCAGTTCTGCCGAGGTGCCGGCGCCGAGATCGGCCGGCATGCAGCCGTCGACCACATTGAGCACGTGCACCGATGTCCATTCCTGGCCCTTGGCGGAGTGAATCGTCGACAGGATCAGATAGTCCTCGTCGCGCAGCGGCACGCCGGCCTGGTCGCTGGTGGCATCGGGCGGATCGAGCGTCAGTTCGGTGAGGAAGCGTTCGCGCGAGGGATAACCGCTGGCGATCTGTTCGAGCTGGATCAGGTCGGCCTGCCGCGTGACGACGCTGTCCTCGTGCAGGCGCTCCAGATGCGGCTGGTACCACAACCGCGCCCGCTCGATTTCCGCCGGCCAGCCGGCGGTGCGCGAGGCCAACTCCATGATCGTGTCGACGAACGCGCGCCAGTCGTCGCCGGCGCGCGGTGGTGAGGGCGCCGACGCCAGCGCCGCGACCGGATCGAACGACTGAGTCATCGCGTCGAGCACGCGCTGCGCGGTGGCCGGGCCGACGCCGGGGATCAGATGCATCAGCCGGAAACCGGCGACGCGGTCGCGCGGGTTCTCGACAAAACGCAGCAGCGCCAGCATGTCCTTGACGTGCGCGGCGTCCAGAAATTTCAATCCGCCGAATTTCACGAACGGGATGTTGCGGCGGACCAGCTCGAGTTCGAGCGGGGCGCTGTGGCTGGAGGTGCGGAACAGCACCGCCTGCTGCTTCAGCGTGATGCCGCTCTCGCGGGTCTCAAGGATGCGCGCGACGATGCAGCGCGCCTGCTCGCTTTCGTCGCGCACCGTGACCAGCCGCGGCTTGATGGCGGAGGTGCGCTCGGTCCACAGGTTCTTGGTGAAGCGCTCACGTGCGAGGCCAATCACGGCGTTGGCGGCGGCGAGGATCGGTTCAGTGGAGCGATAATTGCGGTCGAGGGTGATGATGTCGGCCGGTGGATCGAACTGCTGTGGAAAATCCAGGATGTTGCGCACGGTGGCGGCGCGGAACGAATAGATCGACTGCGCGTCGTCGCCGACCACGGTGAGGCCGCGTCCGCCGGGCTTCAGCGCCAGCAGGATCGAGGACTGCAGGCGGTTGGTGTCCTGATATTCGTCGACCAGCACATGGTCGAAGCGGCTGCCGAGATCCTCGGCGAGCGCCGGGTCGGCCACCATCTGCGCCCAGTAGAGCAGCAGGTCGTCGTAATCCAGCACGTTGTGGCGCTGCTTGGCCTCCACATAGGCGGCGAACAGCTCCCGGAGTTCGGCGGCCCAGCCGGCACACCAGGGAAAGGCGCTGCCCAGCACCTGGTCGATCGGCATCTCGGCATTGACGCAGCGCGAGTAGATGCCGATGCAGGTGGCCTTGGTGGGGAACCGGCTGTCGGTCTTCGACAATCCCAGCTCATGCCGCACCAAATTCATCAGGTCGGCGGAATCCTCGCGGTCGTGGATGGTGAAGCGCGGATCGACGCCGATCTGTTCGGCGTAGTCGCGCAGCAGCCGCGCGCCGATGCCGTGGAAGGTGCCGGCCCAGTGCAGCGCATCGGTCATCAGGCCGGCCTTGTCGCCCATCACCTTGCGCGCGATCCGCTCCACCCGCCGGGTCATCTCGTTCGCCGCCCGGCGCGAGAACGTCATCAGAAGAATGCGGCGGGGATCGGCATCATTGGCGATCAGATGCGCGACGCGATGCGCCAGGGTGTTGGTCTTGCCGGACCCGGCACCCGCGATCACCAGCAGCGGGCGGCCGATGGTCGTGCCATTTCCGACGCCGTGTTCCACCGCTCGCCGCTGTTCCGGATTGAGGCTGTCGAGATAGGCGGCACTGGACACGGCGAATCAGTTCCTCGGATGAGGGGCGACGATCCGTGTTTCCCGCTTTGTTCGCAAGGGAGAGGGAAAGCTATCCTTTGACGACGGGCGCCGACCGGCCCGCGCCGTAGCGCAACCCGTCGACCAGCAGCGCAACCATGCGCTCCGCATGGCCGGGCCTCTCCTGCGGCGACTGCATGCAAAGACGCGCGACGGCGCCCAGCAACTCGTCCGGTTCGACCTCGCCGCGCACCTCGCCCGCGGTGGCCGCGGCTTCGAGCAAGCTGCGAAGCGCGGGCACGAGTCGGGCCTGGAAATAGGCGGGGAGGCTCTCGAAGGCCGGGTCTCCCGAATGCAGCGCGGTCGCAAGCCCGCGCTTGGTTGCGACGAACGCTGCATAGCGCTGCATCCATTGCGCCAGCGCGTCGCCGGGCCCATGCGCGGCGGCGAGAGCGGGCGCTGCGTCCGCACAGGCATCGATCTCGCGGCGGAACACGGCGGCGACAAGATCCGCGCGCTGCGGGAAATGGCGATACAAGGTGCCGACCCCGACGCCGGCCTTCTCGGCGATCTCGCGTATCGGCGCGTCCACGCCGGAGGTCGCAAACACCGCCTTGGCCGCCTTGAGCAGCGCATCGAGGTTGCGCTGCGCATCGGCGCGCACCGGCCGCTCCGCGCCCTCACGTGGTTTTGAATTCTCATCCTGCCTGGTTGGTTTGCGGCCCATCACAATACACTTGCAAAACGGAACATCGTTCCGTATATAAACGGAATGATGTTCCGCTTGAGCGTTATAGCGCACCGAAGCGGCGTTGGCCACATCGATGCATAGGAGATGACAATGCAGTATCGCCCGTTGGGACGCACCGGCATCAAGGTCAGCCCGTATTGCCTTGGCGCCATGATGTTCGGCGGACTGGGAAATCCCGACCACGACGACTGTATCCGCATCATCCACAAGGCGCTGGATTCCGGCATCAATTTCATCGACACCGCCGATCGTTACAGTGCCGGTGAGTCCGAGGAGATCGTCGGCAAGGCCCTGAAGGGGCGGCGCGACAGGATCGTGCTGGCGACCAAGGTGTACGGGCCGATGGGCGAGGATCCCAACCAGCAGGGCACGTCGCGGCGCTGGATCATGCAGGCGGTGGACAACTCGCTGCGTCGCCTGCAGACCGACCACATCGATCTTTACCAGATCCATCGCCCGGTGCCGGACACCGACATCGAAGAGACTTTGTCGGCGCTGACCGATCTGATGCGCGCGGGCAAGGTTCGCGCGATCGGCTCCTCGACCTTCCCGGTGTCGGAGATCGTCGAAGCCCAGTGGGTGGCCGAACGGCGCGGGCTCGCGCGTTTCCGGACCGAGCAACCGCCGTATTCGATCCTCGATCGCGGCATCGAATACGACATGCTGCCCACCTGCGAGCGCTACGGCATGGGCGTCCTGGTCTGGAGCCCGCTGTCGAAGGGGATGCTCACGGGCCGCTACCGCAGGGGGCAGCCGCTGCCCGACAGCCTGCGGGTGAAATACTTCCCCAGGCAGATGTCCGATGTGCGCAGTCTGGACGCGATCGAGCAGCTCATTCCGCTGGCGCGAGAGGCGGGGCTGTCACTCACCCATATGGCGCTGGCGTTCGTGATGGCTCACCCGGGCGTGACGTCGGCCATTCTTGGGCCGCGCACGATGCAGCAATTCGACGATCTGTTTACGGGCGCCGAGGTTCGTCTCAGTGACGACGTGCTGGACCGGATCGATCGGATCGTGCCGCCTGGAACCGATGTCGGGTTGAACGAGGCCGCCTACAAGCCGCCCGCGATCGTGCAGGCCGATCTGCGTCGCCGGTCCGGCACCGCACGCGCCGCCGCCTAAATCCCGGAGAACCAACCTCGGATGTCATGCGGCTCGCGCGACCGCCGGGTGAAACACGACGTCCTCGAAGGAGATGGCTATGCAGAACAAACCCGTCGCACTCGTCACCGGCGCCAACCAGGGAATTGGCCTTCAGATCGCCAGCGATCTGGTGAGCCACGGCTTCACCGTACTGGTCGGTTCGCGCAACCTCGCACGCGGCGTGGCCGCGGCCACGGAAATTGGACCGGACGCCCACGCGCTCCAGCTCGACGTCACCGATCAGGTTTCGATCACCAAAGCGGCGTTACGTGTTCGCAACGAATTCGGCCGCCTCGACGTGCTCGTTCAGAACGCGGCCATTTCGAACACCAGCAAGCAGCCGGGACAGTCCGTCGAGGACTACGCAAAGACCACACGCCCGAGCAACGTGTCGCTCGATGAAATGCGTGCGGTGTGGGAGACCAATGTGTTCGGCGTTCTCGCCGTTTACCAGGCCATGCTGCCGCTGCTGCGCGCGGCGCCGCAAGGGCGCATCGTCAACGTGTCGAGCGGCGCCGGATCGTTGACGATGAACGCGGACCCAGCCGTCCCCCATCGTGCGATCTTCGGCCCGGTCTATCCCGCGTCCAAGACGGCGCTCAACGCATTGACGCTGGCCATGGCGATCGAGCTGGAGGCAGAGGGGATCAAGGTCAACGCCGCCTCCCCGGGCTTCACCAGGACGAACCTCAACGGCTATGCGGGCACGGACAGTGTCGAGGAAGGGGCCCGCGAGGCGGTGCGTGTTGCTCTGCTCGGCGCGGATGGTCCGACCGGGACCTTCACGCACGCAAAGCTCGGAACACTCCCGTGGTGATCTAGATCGTCGTCTCTTTGCGAACGGGCGGTAAGAGCGCCAACACAAGATAGGGCAACGGATAGAACAATCCGCCCCAGACGAACCAGATGGGCTTGGAGCGCCCCCGCAGCGCGGCATAGTTCGCAGTGTAGCGCCCGCACACAAGAATGATGCTGAGATAGAGAATTGCGGCAATCATCAACGGGAACATGCGACGGCTCCGTTCGCTGCGTCCTCTCAAGTATATAGGATCCGCGTCGCCAGGCGATACACGCTGTCGTCAGAACGAATCCGCCAGCTCGATCTCCGCCTGCAGCGCCATGATGCGTGCCTCGGCTTCGTCGCGCGTCAGGTTCTCCGCGAACTGTTTGGGCTGATACGCCTCGATGCTCAGGCTGCGCAGTGTCGCGGCCTGGGTCGGGGTCATGGGCTTGGTGATCTGATCGGGTAACGTGATCTGGTCGGGCAACTGGGACATCACAACCTTCCGAAAGTTTCTGCTTCCAAAAATCTCTGTGGCGTCCGCCACGTCCGGCTTGCATTTTGTTCTCTATTTGTTCTTATATAGGATGGCCAGTCCGGTCGTCAAGAGCGGCCGAGGCGCGCGCGGAATGACGCCGACAGGAGCGCGGCATGGAAGCCGATGCGGATGCCCGGTGGGCTGCCACCATCCTGCATGCCGACCTCGATTGTTTCTATGCCTCGGTCGAACAACTGCTGAATCCATCGCTGCGCGGCAAACCCATTGCCGTGGGCGGCGGTGTGGTGCTGGCGGCCTCGAACGAGGCCAAGGTGTTCGGGGTGCACGGCGGCATGCCGGGCCGGCGTGCGCGCGAACTCTGTCCGCAGCTGATTTTTGTCGGCGGCCATTTCAGCGAGTACCAGCGGCTGGGTGACGCCGCCATCAAGGTGCTCGACGATTTCACCCCGCTGGTCGAGCGCATCTCGATCGACGAAGCCTTTTTGGATGTCGCCGGCTGCACCCATCTGTTCGGTCCGCCGGCCGAGATTGCGCGCGCGATCCGCGCCCGGGTGCGGGCGGAGCTGGGCCTGCCGATCTCCGTCGGCGTTGCGCGCACCAAGCACCTGGCGAAGATCGCCTCGCAGGTGGCGAAGCCCGACGGCGTGGTGGTGGTCGATCCCGGCGGCGAACTCGATTTCCTGCATCCGCTGCCGGTGGAGGTGATGTGGGGCGTCGGTCCGGCCACCCGGGCGCGGCTGGCGGAGCAGGGCGTGCACACCATCGGGCAACTGGCGCAGCTGCCGGGGCGATCGCTCGAGGGGCTTTTGGGTCCCGCGGCCGGCGAGAAGCTGGCGGCGCTGGCGTGGAATCGCGATCCCCGGAAGATCGTGGTGCAGCGCCGATCGCGTTCCGCCGGTGCGCAGTCGGCGCTCGGCCGCAAGCCCGCGACACAGCGTGTGATCGTACCGGTGCTGCGCCACCTGGCGGATCGCGTCGCCACCCGGCTGCGCGCCAAGTCGCGGCCCGGCCGCACCGTCACGGTGCGCGTGCGTTTCGCCGACCTGCGTGCGGTCACGCGCTCCATCACCCTCGATGCGCCGATCTCGGCCACCACCACGCTTGCCGAAGTCGGCGAACAACTGGTGCGCACCGTGCTCGCCGATCATCCGCAGGAAAAAACCATCACGCTGCTGGCGATCTCGGTGTCGCATCTGGAAAGCCGCAGGGATCTGCAGCTCGAACTTCCGCTCGGGCTCGACGGCGATGCGCGTCGCCCCGGCAGCCGCAGGGGCGCCGCGCGCTGGGCGGCCGATCGCGCCGTGGATGCCATCCGCGACCGCTTCGGCTGGGAGGCGGTGGGCTACGGCTCGGTGGCGCTGGAACTGACGCGCTCGGTGCCGGATGGTTTTCGCGAGTTGGCGGAGAAGGAGTTGTGAGGGGCGGCGCGGATCGTCAATCCTAATTGCGGGGCGGTCATTTTGGCCGGACTTTCACATCCGGCAGGAGTGCGGCAAGCAGGCCCATCAATGGGAGGAACGAGCAGACCTTGTAGACATACTCAACGCTGGTCCAATCGGCCAACCATCCCAGCAGAGCCGCCCCGAGGCCTCCCATGCCGAAGGAAAGGCCGAAGAAAATACCTGAGACCATCCCGATGCGGTCCGGCATCAACGATTGCGCATAGACCACGATGGCCGAGAAAGCCGACGCCAGCACCAGGCCAATCACCACGCTCAGCGCGATCGTGACCGGAAGACTCGCATAGGGCAGCACGAGGGTGAACGGCAGGATGCCGAGGATGGAGGCCCAGATGACTTTCTTGCGGCCGATCCTGTCGCCGACCGGGCCACCGATCAGGGTACCCACCGCCACCGCAGCCAGAAAGACGAACAGGCAGAGCTGTGCGTCCTTCGGCGATACGCTGAAGTGCTGGATGAGATAGAACATGTAGTAGCTGTTGAAGCTCGCCAGGTAAAAGTACTTCGAGAGCATCAGCAGCGTCAGCACGGTGAGTGCCCCGCCGATCTGCCGTCGCGACAAGGCTCCTTCTCGAGTTGCGGCTTTGACACGCGGCTTTGCGTGACCGTTATTGGCGTACCACCGGCTGATCCCGGTGAGAACGGCCATTCCCATCAGCGCCGCGAACGCGAACCAGGACAGGCTGGTCAGGCCGCGCGGCAGGACGATGAAGGCGACGAGCAGCGGTCCAATGGACGAGCCCAGATTGCCGCCCATCTGAAAGATCGATTGTGCAAGGCCATGGGATGTCCCGGCTGCGAGACGGGCCACGCGCGAGGTTTCGGGATGGAAAATCGAGGAGCCGACGCCAAGCAGCGCGCCGCCGATCAGCAGCATCGAATAGGTCGGCGCCATGGACAGTGTCAGAAGCCCTGTCATGGAGAAAGCCATGGCGAACGGGAGTGAGTAGGGTTGCGGTTTGCTGTCCGTGTAAAGCCCGATCAAGGGCTGCAGGATCGACGCGGACATTTGATAGGTCAGCGTCAGCAGCCCGATCTGCCCAAAAGTCAGATCGAATCCCGCTTTGAACACCGGATAGGTCGCCGTGAACACCGACTGCATCAGGTCGTTCAGGAAGTGGCAGACGCTTGCCGCGATCAGGACGGAAAACGTCAAGCCGATGGCGGGTGGTTTATCGAGGACGACCTGGCTCATGGCGGGTTCTTCTGGAGGTCTGGATCGGGACAACGGGACGCGCTGTTGCGGTTGCGTCCGACGGAGCTCCGGATTAAGACATCGCGCTCAGGCCTGCCACCGCAGCTAGGCCTAATTCTTACGAGAGTGGGCCATGCCGGCTGAAAACCGCTACGAAGGCCTTTTCGAGGACGTCGAGCGTTCGGTGATCTCGAAACGCAGCAGCTATTCCGATGGCCATGTGATCAAGCCGCATTATCACCGCTGGCACCAGCTACTGTCTGCGTCCTCAGGCGTCGTGGTGGTCGCTACTCCGCAAGGGACGTGGGTCATGCCGCCGCAGCGGGGCATGTGGATTCCTGCCGGCTTCGTCCACGACGTCAAGATTCTCGGGACCGTCAGCCTGCGCAGCCTCTACTTCCGGCCGAGCGCGATCGACGACATGCCGCCGGTTTGTCAGGTCGTCGGCGTCTCCGCTTTCATGCGAAGCCTGATCGCGGAGGCGATGCACCTGCCTGTCGACTATGAGGTGAACGGGCGCGCGAATGCCCTGATGACACTGATCAAGTGCGAGCTTCAGTTGCTCCCGCGTTTGTCGCTGTCGCTGCCGTTTCCAAGCCACGCATCGTTGGTCGCGCGGTGCCACTCCTTTCTGAGGCGGCCCGACTCCCACCAGACGATCGACGATTGGAGCCACGACCTCGGCATGAGCCGACGATCGTTCACGCGGCTGTTCAAGAAAGAAACCGGGCTGAGCTTCATGGCGTGGCGACAGCAGGCCTGTCTCGTCGCCGCGCTCCCCCGGCTGGTCGCAGGCGAGTCCGTGACATCGATCGCCATCGACCTCGGTTATGACAACCCTGCCGCCTTCACGACCATGTTCAAGCGCGTTCTCGGCGCTTCGCCGCGCGCCTACTTCAAGGACGATCACTGAGCATTTTTCCGCGGGCGCGGAATATGTCTGTTGTCGAGGATGGGGAGTGACCACTCTCCGATTTACTGGGACCCGGTGGAGGAAAAAGCGATGGAGAGTGAAAGCCGTCAAGCCCATTGGCAAGGCGTCTACACCAGGAAGGGCGAGGATGAAGTCAGCTGGTTTCAGGAGAACCCGGCTCCGTCGCTCGAGCTGATTGCGCATGCCGGCGCGCGCCCGGCTTCGGCGATCGTCGATATCGGTGGAGGCGCTTCGCGTCTGGTCGACAATCTCGTCGATCTGGGCTTTGAGGATATAACGGTTCTCGACCTATCCGGGGCTGCGCTTGAGACCGCCAAAAGGCGTCTTGGAGACCGCGCTGCTCGGGTTGATTGGATTGTCGCGGACGCGACAGTCTGGGAGCCACCGAAGGCATATGACATCTGGCACGATCGGGCGGCCTTCCATTTCCTCACCGAGGACCATGACCGTGCCGCGTATGTCGCGCGCCTCGAACGCGGTCTGAAAATCGGAGGGTGCGCCATCATTGCGACCTTCGCGCTTGATGGGCCGGAACGGTGCAGCGGCCTTCCAGTCATGCGATACGATACCGTGAGCCTTGGCCAGACTCTGGGACGCACGTTCCAATTGGTTGATACGCGTCGGCATGTTCACGCGACGCCTTGGGGGGCGGAGCAATCGTTCCAGTTCAGTCTGTTTCGCCGCTGCTAGGGCATGATCCGGAAAAGTGGATACCGGTTTTCTCTCGCGACAAACGCGCAGCGTTTGTGCGGAGATCATGCACCGGCGTCCTGAGACGCCTCGGCACGTACCAAAAGTTCCCGTAAAAAAAGTTGCGTGCACACGGATGCCGAACGGAGCTGCGCCAAGCACCATCATCCTGAAATATTTCAGTGAACGCAAACCTTTGGCCGTTTCGCGCGAACCGAAATCATCCCTGGTCCATGTCACACCGAATTCCGCAATCTCCCTCGACAGACGCCGTCGTCGTAAAAGCTTCTCCAAAGAAGCAAATGATACCCGCGAGCCGAGAGAGCCGGCTCGACAAAACACGCGTCCAAAAAAACAGGGAGGCATGCAATGATGAAACAACGAACGTTGTTGTGCACCGCAGTTGGTTTCCTCGCGGCCGCAATGCTCACAACCACCGCATCCTCACGGGAGGGCGATCGGCGGGACGGGGCGGTCCATTTGCTGAAGACGGTTCCCATCCCTGGAACCAAGGCGAACACCACCGGCGGCAACATGTACGTGTTCGACATCAGCTTCGTCGATCAGGCGACGCAGACTTATTATCTTGCCGACCGGTCCAACGCCGTCGTCGATGTCGTCGATGCCAGAACCAGCCAGTTGATCACCCAGATCAGCGCCACGCCGCCGTTCAGGGGTTTTACCGGCAACAACGCCACCTCCGGGCCCAACGGCGTCGTCGCGGCATTTCCGTGGCTGTTTGTGACCGACGCCGACAGCCGCGTTGTCGCGATTGATCTGCGCAACGGCAAGACCGTGGGCCACGTCTCGACCGACGGCGCGCCGGGCCTGCGTGCGGACGAACTGGCCTATGATCCCAAGGACGGACTGGTGCTCGCCGTCAACAATGCCGACACGCCACCCTTTGCGACGCTGATCAGCGTCAACCCGGTGACCGGAGCCCTTGCCGTCGCCAAGCGGATCACGTTCGACAAGATGCATAGCGGGGTCGATGCGACCAATGGCGCCGAACAGCCGGTATGGGACCCGGTGTCGCGCAAGTTCTATCTCTCGATCCCGCAGATCGGTGCCAACGCCAAGGATGGGGCGGTCATTCGGATAAACCCCGCCGGCATGGTGGAGGCCCAATATCCGATCGAGTTCTGCCAGCCGGCAGGCCTGACCCTGGGGCCGAACGTTGATCTGCTCGCGAACTGCAGCACGGTGTTCGACACCGCGGGCAATCCCTGGGATGCGACCAAGGACGTGACCGCGGCGCCGAATGTGGTGACGATCGACGCCTGGACCGGCAAGATTGACGCTGTCGTGCAGGGCGTCGGCGCCGGCGACGAGGCCTGGTACAATTCAGGCGACGGAAATTATTACTCGGCCTCCTCGACCAGCCCGTTGCGTCCGACAGAGGTGATCGGCAGCACGCCCTTGACGGCTCAGGGGGCCGCGATCCTCGGCGTTATTGACGCGCGCGATCAGGTCCTCAAGCAACTGGTGCCCACCTTCAATGTGCCTGCGGTCACCACGGGGCCCCTTGTTCATGCCGCGAGCACGGCGCATTCGGTGGCCGCCAACGCCGGCAACAACCATGTCTTCGTTCCGCTGGGTGCGAACAATGCGTTTCCCAACTGCCTGACAGGCTGCATCGCCGTATTCGGAACGCACGACAGGGATGAGCGAGCCAAGCGATAGACAGAGACAAGCACTCGTGGGGTCGCGGTTCAACGGCCGCGACCCCACGCCGGTGTGGGACGAGGTCATCCAGGTCGCTTCCGTGTGTTGGGCCCTCGTTCGTAGGACACTCAACGGATATCGGATCGCGGGATGCGGCGCCGGGGCGCGTAACCATGAATCTCGCTCATGTCCGTCACCCGAAGCGGTCTCAATTCACGCCTCCCGCGCATAATGCGCCAGGCGCCCCCTGAGCATTTCCAGCATGTCGTCCCGGATCGGGTCGCGCGTGCCGCGGGTCCAGGCGGCCGCCAGCGGCAGCTTGGTCATGCCGGAGGTCGCAAGCCGGACGTAGCGCACGCCGCGCGCCGCCATGCGGGATGTCCATTTCGGCACGATCGCGACGCCGAGTTGCGCGGACACGAGATTGACGATGGTCTGCTTTTCATCGGCGATCTGGACGATGCGCGCCTCGAGTCCGGCCTCGGCAAACAATTTCATGGTGAGATCGTGGCTGTGCGGCCGCGACCGGCGCTCGGGTACAATCAGCGGCTGATCGGCGAGGTCGGCGATGGTGACGCGTTTCCTTGACGCGAGCGGGTGGTGATCGGACACCGCGACCACGGCGGTTTCCTGAAACAGGAACATGAATTCCAGCCGCTTGTCCGGTCGCTCGGGCGGGCGGACGAAGGCGAGATCGAGCCGGCCGGACAACAGCCGCGGCAGCAGGCGTATGGTCTTGTCTTCGGCCAGTTGGACCGTGACATCCGGCCGCTGCTTGCGGAAATCGTGTAGCAGCATCGGCAGCAGCCCCGCCGCGGCACTGTCGATCGCACCCACGCGCACGGCGGCGGCCCGCTTGCGGCCGCGCATCCGGAACTTGGCGGTGAGTGCATCGGCCTGCGCCAACAGTGCGCGGGCTTCCTTGAGCAGAACCGCGCCGTCATCGGTCAAGGTGACGCTGCGCGTGGTGCGTGTCATCAGCCGCGTGCCGAGGTCCTCTTCGAGCAGCCGGATGAAGCGTCCGAGCGCCGAGGGCAGCATGTCGAGCCGTTGTGCCGCCCGGCCGAAATGCAGTTCTTCGGCCGCCGCAACGAAGCATCGCAGTTGATGAAGATCCATCGGTCCCCTCCTGGATCCTGATTATATCATTTTTTTGTATAAACCAGAGCCGATTGAGTCCGCCCGCCAGCGGCCGCAGGGTGATCTGTGACGCGCCCGATGACGCGCGCACGACAAGAAGACCAATCAGGCGGGGAGCCCAATTCATGACGGCCGAGCTGGAGACGCGCGTACTGCGCAAGGTGACCCTGCGCATTATTCCATTCGTGATGCTGCTCTACTTCATCGCCTTCATCGACCGCGTCAACATCGGCTTCGCGGCACTGACCATGAACAAGGATCTGGGTTTCTCGCCCACCGTGTTCGGCTTCGGCGCCGGCATCTTCTTCCTCGGCTACTTTCTGTTCGAAGTGCCGTCCAACCTCGTGCTGGACAAGGTCGGCGCCCGCATCTGGATCGCCCGGGTGATGATCACCTGGGGCTTGATCTCCGGCGCCATGGCATTCGTGCAGGGAGCGAACAGTTTCTACATCCTGCGGTTCCTGCTCGGCGCCGCCGAAGCCGGGTTCTTTCCGGGCATCATTCTCTATCTCAGCTACTGGTTTCCGGCGCGGCAGCGCGCCGCCGTCACCGCCGTCTTCATGGCCGCCGCGCCGCTCTCGACCGTGCTGGGATCGCCGGTGTCCGGCGCGCTGCTGGAGATGCACGGTTGGCTCGGGCTCAGCGGCTGGCAGTGGATGTTCCTGATCGAAGCAGCACCCGCCGTCATCCTCGGCGTTGTCGTTCTCTTCTACATGACCGACCGGCCGGAAAAGGCGACATGGTTGCGGGACGACGAACGCAACTGGCTGGTGAACGCCATGGCCGCGGAAGCCGCCGGGAAAGCCGCCTCCGCGAGCCACAGCGTCTGGCGTGGCCTGGCCGATCCCCGCGTCATCGCGCTGTCGCTGGTGTATTTCGGCACCTCGGCCGGTCTCTACACCCTCGGCATCTGGGCGCCGCAGATCATCAAGGAGTTCGGCCTGACGTCGTTGCAGGTCGGCTTGCTCAATGCGCTGCCGGGCATTGTCGCCGTCATCGCGATGGTGATCTGGGCGCGGCATTCCGATCGCAGTGGTGAACGCACCTGGCATGTCGTCGCCGCGTGCCTGCTCGCCGCCGTCGGTCTGGTGTTCGCGGGATTTGCCGGCTCCGTGCTCGCCGTCATGCTGGCGCTGACGCTGGTCAATATCGGCATCAGTTCGGCGAAGCCGCCGTTGTGGAGCATGCCGACCTTGTTCCTGTCCGGCTCCGCCGCCGCGGCGGGCATCGCGACCATCAATGCAATCGGAAATCTCGGCGGTTTTGTCGGTCCGGCCATGATCGGCTGGATCAAGGATCTCACCGGAAGTTTCCGCGGTGGATTGTTTTTCGTCGCCGCCTTGCTGGTGCTGTCCGCCGTCCTCACCTTGCTGCTCGCGCGCTCGCAACGTGCGTCGGCAGCAACCGCGGCCCGTGCGCTTCCCCAGCAATAAGTCCCAGACAATAAGTCCCAGACCTGCACTCTCATGGAGAATTCAGATGCGTGAATATTCAATCGCCGCCATTCCCGCCGATGGCATCGGTCCCGAAGTCATCTCCGCCGGCATCAGCGTGCTCGAAAGCCTTCAAAAGCGGCTCGGGGACGTCAAGTTCAACGTCAAGACGTTCGACTGGGGCTCCGCCTATTATCGCAAGCACGGCGTGATGATGCCGGCGGACGGCCTGGCCCAGCTGAAGCCGTTCGACGCGATCTATTTCGGCGCCGTCGGCGCGGCGGATGTTCCCGACCACATCACGCTGTGGGGCCTGCGGCTGCCGATCTGCCAGGGCTTCGACCAGTACGCCAACGTCCGGCCGACCAAGATCCTGCCCGGGATCACCTCGCCGCTGCGCAATGTCGGCACCGGCGATCTCGACTGGGTGATCGTGCGCGAGAATTCCGAAGGCGAATATGCCGGCTGCGGCGGCCGCGTACACCGCGGGTTGCCGGAGGAGGTCGGCACCGAGGTGGCGGTGTTCACCCGGGTCGGGGTCCGGCGCATCATGGACTATGCGTTCAAGCTGGCGCAGTCGCGCCCGCGCAAGCTGCTCACGGTTGTGACGAAATCCAATGCCCAGCGCCATGGCATGGTGATGTGGGACGAGATCGCCGAGGAGGTATCGAAGGACTTTCCCGACGTCACCTGGGACAAGATGCTGGTCGATGCGATGACGGTGCGGATGACGCTGAAGCCGCAAAGCCTCGATACCATCGTCGCCACCAACCTTCACGCCGACATCCTGTCTGATCTTGCCGGTGCGCTGGCCGGCAGCCTCGGCGTGGCGCCGACAGCGAACATCGATCCGCAGCGGCGTTTTCCGTCGATGTTCGAACCGATCCACGGTTCGGCGTTCGACATCACCGGCAAGGGCATCGCCAATCCGGTCGCCAGCTTCTGGACGGCGGCGCAGATGCTCGATCATCTCGGCGAAGCGGAGGCGTCAGAACGGCTGATGCGCGCCGTCGAAAAGGTCACCGGCGCCGGCATCCTGACGCCGGACGTTGGCGGCACCGCGACGACCAAGGACGTGACCGATGCGGTGGTGGAGGCGATCCAGAGCTCCAACGTCTGACGTCCCGTCATCTCCAAAGCGGCGCGGGCTTTGCGGTCGTCCGCGCCGTTTGAGCGAGAGCCGGAGGAGAAGGTAATAAAAGGCAGCGGAATACCTTTGGCGCCGGCTTGCGCTAAGCAGTTCCCCGATTTCGGGACCGGTCGGCCACATTTTGAACATGCCGGCAGATGTTAATCCGCGTCGCGACTGGGCTGGGTTATGGGGACCTGATCAATGCTCGGCAGTCTGTATTATGCGCGTCAGGCGAGGACGCTGCTGAAAATGGCTCGTGTCACCAGTGACCCGAAGCTCATCGCCACACTCATCAGCAAGGCATCCGACCTCAGGGAGCGGATCGACGAAGCGCCACTCGCGCCGGATGACAACGAGGATCGTCGCGCGTTGCAGCGGCGCGCCTAGGCCGGCCGCGAGGCGTTATCTCTCTCAATTCGGATGGGGACGCGCGGGCTGCGGATGTGTGCAAACGTCCTTGCGCTCCAGGCAGCGATCATCGTCGCTTGGCTTGGGTGAGGGATAGATCAACTGGGCCAGCAGATAGAGCGCGACCAGAACGGCCGCCGCGATCGACAGCCCGGCGGCGATCGCCTTGTAGACTTCCCTGTCGAATTCATCGATCTGCATTGGCCGTGTATCGCGCTGCGGACCATCCATGCTTGAACGATCCCAGGAGTTGGACTCCGAAGGGGCCCCCGACGTTCAAACCGGTGGGACAATACGCGCCCACGACATCCTGGTTGCGCCGCAGCGCGCCTGACGAAAGAACAAACGTTGCGGCCGCGCGCAGGTCTTTGGTGAATTCTTTTTTATTTGCGGAAGTATCCAAGCGGCGATGTGTCGTTCGTAAAAAGCCATAAATCGGGCCTCTTATCCCCATGAACGATTCGGGGAAAATCGTCATAGGGTCGAAATCATGGGGTCGAAACAGTGGTACGGCCGGTGTGTGCCGACGACGCTTGCTGAAATCCGAAAGTCGAACGACGAGTTCTATGCGTGGCGTTTTCCCACGCAATACGCCATCGAGAATCTCGAAAGCGAACTGAGGCAGACGCGCGAGCGGATTGCCGAGATGCAGTCGGCGGGAGAGGCCGGCGTTGTACTCGACACCTTGAAGTTCAGTGCGCTGCAGTTATCGGGGGAGATCGAGCAGCTTCGCGGCGCCGTGGGGTGAGCGGGGCCGACGGTTCGTAGCCCGGATGAGCGCAGCGATATCCGGGAGCTGATCATCGTTAAGCGCACGAGTATCGCTTTGCTCACCCGGGCGGCCAACTATTTTGAATTGTCGGGAAAATAAACGGTTAGTTCACCCAATTTTGGTTCTGCCGCGCGCAGTGCGGCGTCGTCGGATGACACGGTCCCTTCCGAATCTGCGTTCCATTGCGCCGTACTGAGCGCCACCAGATTAATTCCGAATCCGGCGCCGAGACGGCAGCCGCCCGGCAATGTCGCGAGTTTGCCACCCATCCAGTCGGTTACTAGGCCTCCTGCGTCACCTTCGAAATCCTGCAGCTTGAAGGGCCTCCCGTTTAATCTCTCAACGTCAGCGAGCGACATGCCGATCCCGACACCGCCGACGCTCCAGTTCGCGGGCCGTCGGATGATGACGCGGTCAAGTCCGCTGCGTTTTTTGTCGTCGTGCCACTGGACCGCGAGCCGTCGTTGGGGATCCTTCGGAAAGACGATGGTCATCGGCATCGTATCGCCGTACATGAACACATCCTCGCGGCCGATGTTCGAAGCGCCAAACGCCGTGACCAAACTGATATGGCTGGCGCCGCGCTTAAACACTCCCAGGCAATCAAACGCCGTATTCCCAGCGTCGGCATTTGCCGGCAAGAGGCAAAATATGGCGATCGACAACAATCGAGCCGTTGACCGAACCATGTGTCTTCCTGCAATCAGTCGCCGAGGATCACAACTATAAGTTCTTTTCGAGACTTCTCAACTGATCGAGCAAGTGTAGGGGGTCGATCATCGTGCAGAACCCGGGTCGCGCTTTGACCGCCCGGCTACTAGAGCGGTTCCCGACCAGATTGAATCGTTTGGGATTCCCAAATCAGACCGAT
>JBGMOD010000031.1:0-18372 GCA_041424235.1 Hyphomicrobiales bacterium | reverse complement strand
AGATCGATCCGGGTCCGGCGATGGACAAGGACCTCTACGACCTGCCGAAGGAAGAACTGAAGTCGATCCCGACCGTCTGCGGTTCACTCCGCGAGGCGCTCGAGAACCTCGACAAGGACCGCGCCTTCCTGAAGAACGGCGGCGTGTTCGATGACGACTTCATCGACGCCTATATCGAACTGAAGATGACCGAAGTCGCTCGCTTCGAGATGACCCCTCACCCGGTCGAATTCGAAATGTACTATTCGCAGTAAGGCGATCGCTCGCGGCCCGTCCGCGACTGGTCCTGCGATCAAGCACAGAAGGCGCCCTTTGACGGGGCGCCTTTTTCTTTGGAACCAAGCCCGCCTCAAAGCGTCGTCGACTGCTTGATCCGTCCGGCGCGTTCGGCGAAGAATAGTCCCCCATTTGAAGACGAGGTAACGAATGACCGCCGCCGCTGCCGACCCCACGCCGCCCCCGCGTTCGCTGGCGTGGTCCATTGCCGCCGGCGGTTGTGGAATTATCACCTTCGCGGCGCTGCTGGCGCTGATCTGGTATTCGGCCGCGACGCTGTTCATGATCTTCGCCGGCATCCTGTTCGGCGTGTTCCTCAATGCGCTGAGCCATCTGCTGGGCCGCCTGACCGGCGGTCCCTACCTGGTTCGGCTTGGCGTGGTTTGCCTGCTGCTGGTCGGTCTGTTTTCCGGCGTCGTCCTGCTCGGCGGCGCCACCATCGCGCAGCAGGCCAGCGCGCTGACCACGACGATCCGCTCCCAGGTCGGCACCGTCAAAACCTTCCTGGAGCACCGCGGCGTCGACACCAGCTTCCTCGATCCCGGCATCTCGCTGTCGTCCGCCGCCGCACCATCGGCGACGACCCCGGGCACGGCCACACCCGCAACCGAAACCCTGACACCGCGGACAAAAACGCCGGAGCTGCCGAGCGCCGGCACGATCGCGTCAGGCACCACCGCCCTGCTCGGCCAGACCGCGCGCCTTCTGCTCGGGGTGTTCGGCACCGTCGGCAATATCTTCGTGATCATCCTGCTCGGGGTGATGCTGGCGTTGCAGCCCGAGATCTATCGCAGCGGACTGCTGAGCTTCGTGCCGCAGAAGCACGCGACCTATGCGGCGCGCCTGGTCGATGACGTCGCCGAAACGCTGCGGCGCTGGCTGCTCGGCCAGATCACGACCATGAGCGTGATTTTCCTGATCGCCTGGATCGGGTTGAGCATCATCGGCATTCCCGGCGCGCTCGTCCTCGGCTTCCAGGCCGGCCTGCTCACGTTCATCCCGACCGTCGGCTCGCTGGTGGCCGGCATTGTCATCGTGCTGGCCAGCCTCGGCTCCGGCTGGACGGCGATCGTGAGCGCCTTCGGCCTCTACGTGACGCTTCAGTTCCTGGAAGGCAACATCCTGACCCCGCTGATCCAGCGCCAGGCCATCAACATTCCGCCGGCGACGCTGTTCGCGTCGCAGATCTTTCTCGGCGTGCTGTTCGGACTGTGGGGCCTGGCGCTGGCACTGCCGCTGATCGCCGTCATCAAGGTGGTGCTCAAGCACGTCTACGGCGAAGGCAATACGATGCCGGCATGAGGCGGTATCCGCACCGCTCCGCCGGCACCTCGCGCTGGAATCGTCAGTCCGTCGAAACCACCGTCTCGGTATGCTCGACTTCCGGCGGAGAGGCAAAGTATGGGCCGACCAGCGCGCGCCACTCGGTGAAATTCTCGGACCCGCGAAAATCGACGGTGTGGGCTTCCACCGTCTCCCACTTCGCCATCAGCCGGTAGCGCTGCGGCTTCTCGATGGACCGGTGCAGTTCGAAGCCGTGGAATCCCTTGGAGCGGCCGAACGCCGCCTTGGCCTTGGCCACCGCCGCTTCGAAATCCTTCTCGGACCCCGGCTTGACTTCGATCTGTGCAATTTCAGTGATCACGTTTGATGTCCTTTCTGCAGCAACTCCTGCCGCGGCCTTTTTTTGATTCCGCCATTTCTTGATTTTGTCATGGTGATGAGGCGTTTCGTCGCGCTCAATCCATCGGCAAAGTCATGAACCTTCAAAACAACAGAATCACGATCACCTCTTGCCGTCGAGCGTATTTTTCAGGAACCTGCCGCGAGACATGATCGTCGACGAAGCTTCACCTGCACACTCAGTTGGGAGAACAACGATGCTTCAAGCCAGGCCGCGAACGTATCTGCGCAAACGCAGCATCTCCGCCGCATTCGCTCTCGGTATCGCCCTGTCTTTCGCCGTTTCGGGGTCCGTTGCGCTGGCCAGGGATCTTCCCGAGGCCACAGCCCAGACGGCGGCACGCAAGCCCAACGTGGTCGTACTGGCGACGGGCGGCACGATCGCAGGCGCCGGCGCCGATATCAGCAACAGTGCGACCTACCAGGCCGCCAAGGTCCCGGTCGACAAACTGATCGCCGCGGTGCCGGAGCTCGGCAAGATCGCCAATGTCACCGGTGAGCAGGTCTTCCAGATCGCCTCCGAAAGCTTCACCGACACGCAGCTGGTGCAACTCGCCAAGCGTGTCTCGCAGCTCCTCAAGCAGAGCGACGTCGACGGCGTCGTGATCACCCACGGCACCGACACCCTGGAGGAAACCGCTTTTTTCCTCAACCTCGTGGTCAAGAGCGACAAGCCGATCGTGGTGGTCGGATCGATGCGCCCGTCGACGGCGATGTCCGCGGATGGGCCCCTCAACCTGCTGGATGCGGTGACAGTGGCGGGCAGCAAGGAAGCTGTCGGCAAGGGTGTTCTGGTCACCATGAACGATTACATCCAGTCCGGCCGCGACGTGACCAAGCGGACCAACGTCGTACCCAGCGCCTTCTACAGCCAGTGGGGCCCGCTCGGGATGGTCGTCGAAGGCAAATCGTACTTCTTCCGTACGCCGGCCAAGCGCCACAACATGGATTCGGAATTCGACATCGACAGCATCGACAGCCTCCCGCTGGTGGCCATCGTCTACGGCTCGGGCAACATGTATCCGGGCGCCTACGACGCCGCGGTTCAGGCGGGCGCGAAGGCCATCATCCACGCCGGCACCGGCAACGGATCGGTGGCGAACTACATCGTCGACAAGCTCAGGGATATCCGCTCGAAAGGCACGCTCATCGTCCGATCATCCCGCGTGGGCGACGGAATCGTCCTGCGCAATGCCGAACAGCCCGACGATCAGTACGACTGGGTCGTCGCCCACGATCTGAATCCGCAAAAGGCCAAGATCCTGACCGCGCTGGCGCTGACGAAATCGAACGATACGAAAGAGCTGCAGCGGATGTTCTGGGAATACTAGTTTTTCGTTTGACGTGTTTTCTCCGCGCGAACGCTTTGCAGTTGTCGCGAGGGAACCAGTGCCCACCTCGCCGGAAAACGCTTTAGCTGCGCTTTGGTTGACTTGACTCGCCTGCACGCCGCACGGTCGCGACGTCACGCCCGCCGGCCCGCGCGCTGACCGATTTTCATCGCACTGGTTCCCATCGCGATCCCCAATTGCCGCAATGCCAACGCATTCAGCGGGAATTCGAGCACGATGTGCGCCAGGCTGAAGGCAAGCAGCACCGTGAAACCAAAGGCATAGTCATAGAAATACAACGCGGTGGACGCAGCGCTGGCGGCAACGACCAGAAACAGCCGGTTTCGTGTCATGGTGGTCCAGCGGATCACCTCGGCTTTGATGAACCAGTTCAGGTAGTGATAGGTGTAGACGAAGGCCAGCAAGCTGGTCAGCCTGGTGTCGAGCCGGACATCCGCAACACCAAGCAGCCGCCCGAGCGCCGGAGCGACGTTCGCGAAATAATCATGCCCGGCGTTCGCAAACGAAGGAATCACCGTGGCGGCCGTGGGCGGCGCGATCAGGATCGCGGCAATCGCCATGACATAGAGCGCGATCATCAGCCACTGCATCCGTGCGCCGGATCGCCAGGCGCCGAGCGCCATGAACACCAACGTGAACAGCGACACGTGGATCAGCGTCGGCAGCAGGATGCCCAGCACCGCGATCGACACCCCGCTCGACAGCATCATCGCCGTCAGCACCACAGCGACCATGAACAGGAGCATGCTCTGCAACGCGGTCGTGGTTGCCGTGAGCATGGCGCACAGCACGAACGCGCTCCACAATACGAAGCCGAACCACGCGGCGTTGTCGATCAGTGCCGCCGCGATGGCGACGACCGCAAGCCCGATCGCAATGCCTTGCTGCGGCAGGAAATATTTGCGGTCATGAAGCCATGAAATCTCGGTCGCGTAGTGCGCCGGCCCCAGCACGACATAGGACAACAGCAACAGTTCGAACGGTACCAGATAGGTCAGGCCCAGTGCCGCCAGCATCAAGGCGAGGTGCGCAAGGTCCGTCCGGGTCGCCGTCATGCGAGGCTCTCCCCCGACAATCCGTTGGGATACCCCGCGAAGCCGCCGCGAGCGATCGCAACCACGTCCATGTCGGGGAGCAGAGCTGGGTCAACGGGCATGTGCGAGACAATATCTGTCGCCCGCGCGCCAACCGCCCAGGCAAATCAAATGGAAAAACAATGGATACCAGAAATCCAGCCACGCCAAATAGCGCGGCCTGCTACAGCACCGGTCGATCGAGAACAAAAAACGGAAAACGAGGCCGATCGCCCTATCGGACCAGCAGCAGTGCCGCGCCGGCAACGATCAGGGCGACTCCGACAAACATGACAAGCGGCAACCGGCTCGGCGGCCGGCCGTAGCGCCCTTGTGCGCGGCGCTCGGAAATCAATGCACGTTCATATTCATCCGAGGATGAAAACAGGCACGCGAAGCCAGTACGGGCGGACGCAACCATCGCATCGAGCGAGGTCAGAGCGGATTGCTGGTGCGGATCGGAGTTCGTCAACATGGGCCGATGCTAGGCCCGACATGGTAAACGCAAGGTTACTTTTCGCCCTTTCGGGTCGACCGGAGCCGATCGAATCGGAGCGGCTCCAGCATCGTGTTTTGACGCGCTTGTCGCGAGCGAGCCGGCATCTCCTTCGCTGGAAAACGCCCCTAGGCCCCCGCCGACGCACCCATGTCCGGCATCGTGTCCGCCATCGCCCCCGCCTGGCGAACGACGCTGGTGACACGCGCAAGCGTCGCCTGCCCGACCAGCTTGCGACGGCTGCTCTCGAGCGACAGCGGCTCTTCCGTGGCAGTCTCCACGCGATTGCGGCCGCCGCGCTTGGCGCGATACAGCGCGGTGTCGGCGCTCGCCAGCAGCACGTCGAGTTCGGTGTTGGCAGGGCCGCCGGCGACGCCGATGCTGACCGTGGTCGCGACCGGCGCGTCATCGACTTCGATGCCGCAATTCTGGAATGCCTCGCGGACGCGATCGGCTGCGACCAGGGTCTCTTCCATCGAACACGGCAGCATCGCCGCGAATTCCTCGCCACCGATGCGGCCGATCAGATCGGTGATCCGCAGATTGGCGTTCATGACCGCCGAGAACAGTTTCAGCACTTCGTCGCCGGCCGGATGGCCGAAGCGATCGTTGATCGACTTGAAATGGTCGATGTCGAAAATCATCACCGTGACCGGCCGGCCGGCCTTGGCTTCGCGTTCGATCATCCGCGCGGTCGCCTCGCTGAACCCGCGGCGATTGAGCAGCCCGGTGAGCGGGTCGATCGAGGCCGCGGCCTTGTGCGCACGCACCGTCCGGTCGTTCACCATCATGAAGACGACGAAGACGGTGCCCACGGCATAGAGCACGAGTTCGATCGCGAAGATCACGACCCAGGTGTTATGGGTGGTCAGCGCCTCGTCGGGCCCCGACAACAGGCTGCCGAGCACGATCGGCAGCATCAGCACCGCGCCGTGCAGCAGCGGGATGACGATCGCGGGCCAGCGCGCCTTCATCGCACGCCGGCGATCCGACCACAATTCGCTTGCCGTCGCCACGGCGTAGGCGGCGACGATACCGGCGCCGATCGCGGTTTGAAGGAATAGCGGGCCGGCGCCGAGCGCCAGATTGGTGATCGCCCAGACGATCGCTCCCGCAAACAGGCCGGCCCAATTCGGCGCCTTGCCATGAAACACCCGCGCCGCGGTCCAGACCATGCCGCATGCCGCGTAGCCGATGATGTTGACCGCCAGCAGGGCCGGCCCGCCAAGCCGCGCGGCGGCCAGCGCCCAGACCCCGATCGACAGCGCACCGATCAGGTAAGCGGCGCCCCACCATCCCAGCGCCGGTATCTTTTCCTGGCGCCAGAAGAACAGCAACAACGCACCGAGCATTGCGGCGACCAGGGTCGCAACAAGATACAGCGTCGAAATATCCAGCGACATATGAGCCCCAGCCCGACTTTGAAATGGCCTTCAAAATACCGATGGAGCAGCCTTGGCCCCATTTTTGGAGCCCACGATAGGGGTATCATCTTCGGAAAACGTTTGCCGGGAGGCCGAACTTTTCTCAAAAAAAGCAGGCGTCGCGCAAGAATTTGGAAACAATAAAAAGTCTCAGACAGCAATAAAGCGGGGAGCACGAGAAAAAGCGCGGCCCCGAAACAAAGAGGGCAGCCCTCGCGGGCTGCCCTTGTCGATCTTGCTGCGCTGCAAATGCAGCGCTGCCGATGAATTAGCGCTTCGAGAACTGGAAGCTGCGGCGAGCCTTGGCGCGACCGTACTTCTTGCGTTCGACGACGCGCGAGTCGCGGGTCAGGAAGCCGCCCTTCTTCAGGACGCTGCGCAGATCCGGCTCCATGTAGGTCAGCGCCTTGGACAGACCGTGGCGCACCGCGCCGGCCTGGCCCGACAGACCGCCACCGGACACGGTGCAGACGATGTCGTACTGGTCCGCGCGAGCGGCGGTGGTCAGCGGCTGCTGGATCATCATGCGCAGCACCGGACGGGCGAAATAGACTTCGACCTCGCGGGTGTTGACCAGGATCTTGCCGGTGCCCGGCTTGATCCAGACGCGGGCAACCGCGTCCTTGCGCTTGCCGGTGGCATAGGCGCGGCCGAGCTTGTCGACCTTCTTGATGTACTTCGGTGCTTCCGCAGCCGCCGGCTTGAGCGACGACAACTGGTCGAGCGATTGAATGGACTCGGCCATGATTACGCAGCCCTCGTGTTCTTGCGATTCAATGATGCGACGTCGATGGTCTCGGGCTGCTGCGCCTCGTGCGGATGCTCCGCACCGGCGTAGACGCGCAGATTACCCAGCTGCTTGCGGCCCAGCGGACCGCGCGGGATCATGCGCTCGATGGCCTTCTCCACCACGCGCTCCGGGAAACGGCCTTCCAGGATCGACTTCGCGGTGCGTTCCTTGATGCCGCCGATGAACCCGGTGTGGTTGTAGTAAACCTTGTTCTCACGCTTGCGGCCGGTCAGCACGACCTGGGCGGCATTGATGATGATGACGTGGTCGCCATCGTCGACGTGAGGGGTATAGGTAGGGCGATGCTTGCCGCGCAGGCGCATCGCAACCAAGGTCGCGAGCCGTCCGACCACCAATCCCTTGGCGTCGATCAGCACCCACTTCTTCTCGACCTCGGCCGGTTTCGCCGAAAACGTTGTCATGTGAGATGATCCGTTGAAAATAAGGCTGCGGCGATATGCGCCGCGCTGGCCGAGCTTCTAAAGAAACCGGCCGCCAGCGTCAACGCCTCAACGCAAGAAATACACCATACAAAACAAATACTTGAAAATATGGTGCAATATTACCTTTGCTAAATGGCTGCAGATGGAATGGAATATGTGGAGGTGACGTGGGCAATCGGGTCCGGCGAGGTACCGGACAGCAGATTGACCTCGCCGACCGCAAGGCGCTTGCCGAGCTTCAAAAGCTTTGCCGCCGCCATGACGTCCTGGCCCGGCTGCCCCTTGCGCAGGAAATTGATGTTGAGATTGGTGGTCACGGCCAGCCCGACCGGGCCAATGGCCGAGAGCAGCACCACGTACATGGCGAAATCAGCCAGCGCCATCAGGGTTGGCCCGGAGACCGTTCCGCCGGGCCGCAGCATGCGTTCATTGTAGGTTTGACGCAGCAGGCAGGTCTGGCCATCGGCGCTTTCGATCACGATATCCCCACTGCTGAACGCCTGAGGAAACTCCCTGTGAAGAAACTGCTCGAGCTCCGTCACGCTCATCTTCGCCGCGGCCATATTTTTCAACCCTGCCCATCGCGCGCGGCTTTCGCCTCGCCTTGCCCAATCGTCTACATTAGGGTGCGGGCCATGAATACCCCCGTGACATTTCCAAGACACCGGCAATGACTGCCCAGCGAGCTGCCATGCAGGCCCCCTCCCCACAGATCCTGACGCGTGAAGTCGTCGATTCCGTCGCCGTCCTGACCCTGAACCGGCCGGCCGCGCGCAACAGCCTGTCGGAAGGCCTGATCGCGGCGCTGCATGATGCGCTGAATGCAATTCAGGACGACAGATCGGTGCGCGCGGTGGTGATTGCGGCAAACGGAACGGTGTTTTCGTCGGGCCACGATCTCAAGGAACTCACTGCACGACGCAGCGACCCCGACCGCGGACGCGCCTACTTTGCCAAAATCATGACCGCATGCAGCGCCATGATGCAGGCGGTGGTGCGGCTGCCGAAACCGGTGATCGCCGCCGTTCAGGGTGTTGCCACCGCGGCCGGCTGCCAGCTGGTGGCGAGTTGCGATCTCGCCGTCGCATCCGAAGCCGCCACGTTCGCGACGCCAGGTGTCGACATCGGCTTGTTCTGCTCGACGCCGATGGTGGCGCTGTCGCGCAATGTGCCGCGCAAGCACGCCATGCACATGCTGCTGACCGGCGAACCGGTGTCGGCCGCGCGCGCGCGCGAACTGGGACTGGTCAACAGCGTCGTCGCAGCCGGCACCGAGCGCGCCGCCGCGATCGCGCTGGCCGACAGCATCGCCAGGAAATCCGCGCATACGGTGAAGATCGGCAAGGAGGCATTCTATCGCCAGGTCGAGATGCCGCTGGCCGAAGCCTATCACTATGCCGCCGAAGTGATGACCCGCAACATGCTGGCGCGCGATGCCGAGGAAGGCATCAACGCGTTCATCGAGAAGCGCGATCCGACATGGGAGGACCGGTAATTTCCGGAAAAGAATGACTCACGACAAATACGACGACAACTACATCCGCGGCATTCTCAACACTGTGAAGACCATCGCCATGGTCGGCGCCTCGCCGGTCAACGTCCGTCCCAGCTATTTCGCATTCAAGTATCTCAGCGAACGCGGCTACGACATGATCCCGGTCAATCCCGGCCATGTCGGCAAGAGCCTGCTCGGCAAGCCGTTCGTGGCCTCGCTGCGCGAGATCGACCGCCCCGTCGACATGGTCGATATCTTCCGCAACTCCGATCACATCGTGCCGGTCGTCGACGAGGCCTTGCAGCTGTCGCCGCTGCCCAAGGTGATCTGGATGCAGCTTGGCGCGCGCAACGACGAAGCGGCCGCAAAAGCCGAAGCGCTGGGATTGAAGGTGGTGATGAACCGCTGCCCGAAGATCGAATACGGCCGCCTCAGTTCGGAGATCCAGTGGATGGGGGTCAACTCCCGCACCCTGAGTTCCAAGCGCGCGCCCGCCCCTGTCCACGGCATGCGGCTGTCGCTCAATCGCCAAAGCGTCGCCGGCGGCTCGACCACTGCGGCAGACCGCGCAGGCCAGACGCCGAAGAGCGAGAGCTGACGCCAATCCAAAAACTGCCTCGTTCGCGGGAGGACAAGAAAAGCCGAACTGCGGACGTCCGGTTTGCGGCAGGTTTATTTTGTCGCAATGCTGTGACGCAGCAACCCGCTTGCGTTTTTCGCTTTATGCTGCCGATCTGCTTGACGTCGCGTGAGACGATCAGCAGCATGCCCGCGACGATCGTGCAGTCACATGTCAACTAGGGATCAATAATGACCGAACGCCCCCCGGGATTTTCCACGCTCTCGATTCATGCCGGCGCACAGCCGGATCCGACCACCGGCGCGCGCACGACGCCGATCTACCAGACCACGTCGTTCGTCTTCAATGACGCGGATCATGCGGCTTCGCTGTTCGGCCTGCAGGCGTTCGGCAACATCTATACGCGCATCACCAACCCGACCACCGCGGTGCTGGAGGAGCGCGTCGCGGCGCTGGAGGGCGGCACGGCTGCACTCGCCACGGCTTCGGGTCACGCGGCCCAGTTCCTGGTGTTTCACACCCTGATGCAGCCGGGCGACGAGTTCATCGCCGCGCGAAAACTCTATGGCGGCTCCATCAACCAGTTCAACCACGCGTTCAAGAATTTCGGCTGGAACGTGGTGTGGGCGGATTCCGACGATATCTCGACGTTCGAGAAAGCAGTGTCGCCGAAGACCAAGGCGATCTTCATCGAATCGATCGCCAACCCCGGCGGCACCGTCACCGACATCGAAGCGATTGCCGCCATCGCCCGCCGCGCCGGCGTGCCGCTGATCGTCGACAACACCCTGGCGACACCTTACCTGATCCGCCCGATCGATCATGGCGCCGACATCGTCATTCACTCGCTGACGAAATTCCTCGGTGGCCACGGCAATTCACTCGGCGGCATCCTGGTGGACGCAGGCACCTTCGACTGGTCGCGGGATGGAAAGTATCCCGCATTGAGCCAGCCGCGCCCGGAATACCACGGCATCAAGATCCAGGAGACGTTCGGCAACTTCGCCTTCGCCATTGCCGCGCGGGTGCTGGGCCTGCGCGACCTCGGACCGGCGCTGTCGCCGTTTAACGCGTTCCTGATCCTGACCGGCATCGAAACGCTGGGCTTGCGTGTGCAAAAGCATTCCGACAATGCCAAGGCGGTTGCCGAGTGGCTGTCGGGGCACCCCGCCGTGGCCTGGGTGAACTACGCCGGACTGCCGGGCGATCGCTACCATAACCTCGCGCGCAAATACGCGCCGAAGGGCGCCGGTGCGGTGTTCACGTTCGGCCTCAAGGGCGGCTACGACGCCGGCATCAAGCTCGTCTCCAACGTCAAGCTGTTCTCGCATCTGGCCAATGTCGGCGACACCCGTTCGCTGATCATCCATCCGGCCTCAACCACCCATAGCCAGCTCGACGACGCCCAGAAGGCGCTCGCCGGCGCCGGCGTCGACGTGGTGCGGCTGTCGGTGGGCATCGAGGACAAGGAAGACCTGATCCAGGATCTCGAACAAGCACTCAGCGCGTAAGCTGCGACCATCCACATCATAAGAAAACGCGGCACCCGGTGCCGCGTTTTTCGTATGTCGCCCTGACGATCCCCGTTCGGATCAGGACTTCGCGACGTGCGCCGCCTTGTCTTCACGCACAAGCCGGCTGTTGCGCTGGAACACCGAATAGGTCGCCAGCGCAAACACGATCACCAGGAGCTGTGCCGACAGCGCTTCCATGGTCGGATTGAAGCCCAGGTCCGAGAGCCAGGACAGGCTCTTCACCTCGGTGAACGAGACGATGCTCTGCTCCTGGAATTCCTGCACCGCCTCGCCGATGAACTTGATCGCCATCGCGAACAGGAAGGCGGACGTGATGATGAACAGCGGTCGCAACGGAATCCGCCGCGCGATCAGGTTGATGAAATAGAACAGCACCACGAGCCCGACGGTCGCCGCGGCAAGGCCCGCGAACAGCGCGGCGCTCCAGCCGCCCTCGGTGGTCGCCAGTGCATTGATGAACAGCACGGTCTCCGCGCCCTCACGGAACACCGCAAGGAACGCCAGCGACGCCACGGCCCAGTCGGTATCCTGCGCCAATGCGGTGTTGGCCTTGTCGGCGAGATAATCCTGCCAGCCGCGCGGATCCTGCTTCACCATCAGCCAGCCGCTGACATAGAGCATGAGCGCCGCGGCGACGAGGATGATGACGCCTTCGAGGATGTCGCTGTGTTCGCCGGAATTCAGCACTGCGAACAGCCACGCCGCGACGATGCTGGCGCCGATCGCGGCAAGCGCGCCGGCATAGAGCGCGCGCACCCTGTGACCGCCGCCGACCTTGACCAGATAGCCTGCCAGCGCCGCGATCACGAGCATCGCCTCGAGCCCCTCGCGCAGCAGAATGACGGCGGCCTGGATGAATGCGCTGGACATGATGTCTTGCCTCGCAACGAACCTGCATCGAACGGGTGTCGTTCTATCGCGCCACCGTGGCTTCTGCAGCAGTGGCGGCGTTAGAATCGCTCCATTCAGCCGCGCTGGCCGACGGCCATGACGATCCCTGCGCGGGCTCGTTCGGTTTCCCGGCTGCCCAGCCGCTCCGCCTGCAGCAGCGCAAGCGTCAGCACGACGATCGCAACGGCCTGGTGAGCCAGCGCCAGCTCGATCGGCACCATGTGCAGCAGTGTCAGGATTCCCAGTGCCGCCTGCAGGGTGACGGCGGCGGCCAGCCACAGCGCACCGTTGACCGCCGGGACAGCCCGCGCACGCAGCGCATCGACCACATGCAGAATCGCAAGGATCCAGATGGTGTAGGCCAGCATGCGATGACTGAACTGCACCGTGAGCGTGTTGTCGAAGAAGTTGCGCCACCACGGCACCTCGAAGAACAACCGCGCGGCGGACGGAATGATGGCGCCGTCGATCGACGGCCAGGTATTGAAGACGCGCCCGGCCCGCAGGCCCGCCACCAGGGCGCCGAAATAGAGCTGCAGGAACACAAGGGCGAGCAACACTGTCGCAGTGAAACGCAACCGCGCGGGGACGATGAGGCCGGCCGCGGGCTTCAGCCGGCGCAGCGTCCAGACGATCGCAGAAAAAATCACCAGCGCCAGGATCAGATGCGCGGCGAGACGATACTGCGAGACTTCGACCCGTCCGGTGAGCCCCGAGGCCACCATCCACCAGCCGACCGCGCCTTGCAGCCCGCCAAGCCCGAAAATGATCCACAGCCTGCGCTTGAGATCGCCGCCCTGCAGCCAGCCCCGCCACAGAAACCACAGGAAGGGCAGCAGATAGACCCCGCCGATCACGCGCCCCAGCAGCCGGTGGCTCCATTCCCACCAGAAGATGGTCTTGAACTCGTCGAGGCTCATGCCGTGGTTGAGTTCGCGATACTGCGGAATGGTCTTGTAGGCCTCGAACGCATCCGTCCATGCCTGCTGGGTCAGCGGCGGCAAGGCGCCAGTCACAGGCTTCCACTCGACGATCGACAGTCCGGATTCGGTGAGGCGCGTGGCGCCGCCGACCAGCACCATGGCGACGATCAGGGCCGCGACGGCCACGAGCCAGATCCGCACGGCACGCAGATGACGAGATTGAACGGCGCTGTCGGACATGAGGCTTCTTGGCTAGGATTCGGGACCGCTCAAGTTACGTCCTGCAAGCTACATCCTGCAAATTACGTCTTGGATGCCGCACCTTGATCGGCTACATGCGCACCTTATAGTCGCGCCGCCCTCACCCGAAAAGCGCATTCCCGCCTAGAAACGCACATTTCCGTCATGAAGATCCGCCAACGAAAGCTGCTTGGAACCGTCGTGCTGCTGGTGCTGGTGATCGTGTGGTCGCTGCTCGCCATGGCGCTGGCACAAGCGCCCGTGATCGCCGGGTCGAAGCTGATCCAGTTCGTCTATTATGTCGTCGCCGGCCTTGGCTGGGTGCTGCCGGCCATGCCGATCATCAGCTGGATGTCGCGGCCGGACGCGAGCGCATAAAGCCGGACATCAAAACGCGAAGCGTACGCAGCGAACCGTCGCGTCCGTCCCAGGAGATCCGCGGCAGCGCCAGCACGCCGGATCGATTGTTGCCCCACACCACATCCGCACGCGCAGTGACGGCGCTGGCGAACCCCGCCTCCGACGCCAGCCTCGCCTCTCGGGGGCCGGCCGATTGCGCATCGCCGAACGGAAACGCCAGATGCGGCACGGACCGGCCAAGCGCGGCTTCAGCCACCTGACGGCCCATGGTCATTTCCCGGAGTGCATCTGCCGGTGTCATCGTGGCCAGCGCCGGATAGTTCACGGTGGCGCTGCCGATCGTCACCAGCGGATCCGCAGCCAGCCCGCGCACGTCGTCCCAGGTCATCGCTGCGGCTCGCGACAGCACGGCCGGATCGACCGAATAACGGCTGGCGAGGTCCTGGACCGCCTGGGCGAGATCGCCCGGCGCAAGCTGCCGTATCCAGCCGGCAAGAAAATCGTACAGATCGTGTTTGTCGTCGACGCCGGCGACGTCGAAGTGACGCTCGCTGCGATCGATCACCAAGCTGATGCGATCGTGCCGGGCAATCACCTGTTCGAGCGCCAGCCACCAGATCTGCGCGATGCCATCGGCAATCCCGGTCGGCACATAGACCGTGAACGGGGCCTTGTGCCGTGATAGCATCGGATAGGCATACGAGACGACATCCCGGTAGGCGCCGTCGAATGTGAGGCAAGCGAAGCGCCGAGACGTCGCAGGCGCGGCGGTGCGGCCGACAGCCTCCTCGATCGACACGATCTCGAACTTCCAGCGCCGCAACGCACGAAGCAGCCGGTCGAGCATCTGCGGCGTGATCTCGCAGGCTTTCAGCGGCTGGAAGCGATCAGGCCGGCTCGGACGGACCCGCTGCAATCGCAGGATGACGCCGAGGCCTCCCCGACGCGCTTCGAGGAGACGCGCCGCACCACTAAAGTAGGCAAGCTGCAGCGCCAGCCCCCTCGGCGAGTGGTATCCCCACGGCACGACAAATACCCCATGAACGCGCGGCGCCCCCGCAGCGGAGCACCATTGTCCTTACCCTTTGTTGACATTTGTTTGCAAAGGTCGAGTTCTTCGAAAAATACGGGTAAACCGACGGGATGCAGGTCCAGCTATGCCCTTGGCCGCAGTAATGGAAAACGACGCCAGGCAGGGGGAAACGGTGGCTCACGCGACGCGCGTTGCCCAGGTCGATATCATCCATCGCCTGGCCGACGCCGAGACGATATGGCGCGGCATGGAAAACGCCGGCCACCTGTTCACGCCCTTTCAGCGTTTCGATTTCCTGTCCGCCTGGCAGATTCACGTCGGACAGCGGGAAGCGATCGAGCCTTTCATCGTCGTCGCTTCCGATTCTCATGGCCATCCGCTGGCACTGCTGCCGCTCGGAACCCGCAACGAGAATGGCGTGCGCACCGCGAGTTTCCTCGGCGGCAAGCATGCGACATTCAACATGCCGCTGCTGACCGCGGATTTCGCGGCGACCGCCAGCAAGGCCGAGATCGAAACCCTGCTCGAACTGCTGCGCACGCATCCGCGCAAGGCCGACCTGCTCGCGCTGGCGCGCCAGCCCTCGCACTGGCAGGGCATCGTCAACCCGCTGTCGCTGCTGCCGGCCCAGGCCTCCGTCAACGGCTGCCCGCTGCTGAAACTGAAGCCGGGCGCGATACCCACCGAACGAATCAGCAATTCCTTCCGCCGCCGCCTGAAGAGCAAGGAGCGCAAGCTGCAGCCGCTGCCCGGCTTTCGTTATGTGGTGGCGCGGACCGACGACGAGATCAGGCGTATCCTGGATGCCTTCTTCGCCATCAAGCCGCAACGCATGGCGATCCAGAAGCTGCCCAACGTGTTCGCCGACCCCGGCGTCAGGGATTTCATCTTCGCGGCCTGCCTGGCAAAATCGCCGGGCGACGGTCACACCATCGAAATCCACGCGTTGGAATGCGACGAGGAAGTGATCGCGATTTTCGCCGGCGTCGCCGACGGCCATCGCTTCTCGATGATGTTCAACACCTACACCATCTCCGGAAGTTCGAAGTACAGCCCCGGCCTGATCCTGCTGCGCAACATCATCGATCATTATGCCGACCGCAACTACACCTCGTTCGATCTCGGCATCGGCTCCGATGACTACAAGCTCCTGTTCTGCAAGGACGACGAGCCGATCTTCGACAGCTTCCTGCCGCTGAGCACGAGAGGCAGCATCGCGGCCCTCGGACTGTCGTCGCTGACCCATGCCAAGCGGCTGGTGAAGCAGACGCCGGCGCTGGCCCAGATGGCGCAATTGCTGCGCGGCGCGCTGCACCGCTGATCCTTGTTTTGGTTTTGACGGCGCAGGCGCGTGGCTGACATAGCCCGCCGCGAACTCTCTGCTTTAAAAGCTTTATTTTCAATATATTACTGGAGAAAGCTCCCATCGCGCATGAGCGCGACGGGGTCAATCCCATCCGGCCGCTCAGGCGGCGGCGACCGCCTGGCGCGTCTCGTCGACGCCGAGCGGATCTGCAGGGCCGCTCAGCATCGTCACGCCGATGAAGCCGGTCGCACGCAGCTGCTCGCCCATGAAGGCGCGCGCCTCCGAGGTCATGGCCGGATCGGGAATCACCACCGCCTGCGCCCCCGACGACAGCAGCGAGGCCGGGAGATCGGCCGCCGTTCCCGCATCGAGCACGACATGGTCGTAGACCCGAAGCAGCGCGTCGATGGCCAGGCCCAGGCGCGGCGACTGCAGCAGCGAGCGATCCTTGGACGCGCGCCCCGCGCCCACCAGATGCACCTGCGACAACCGGTCCTTGGAAATGATCTGCCCGAATGTGGCTGAGCCCAGCATCAGGTCGGACAGGCCCGGGGCCATCGGATCGTGGGACACCGCGCCAACCGTCGGCGACGACAGCGACAGCTCAACCAGAACGACCTTGGCGTTGCGCACCAGCAGACGCGCCAGCGTCAGCGCGGTCAATGTGACGCTCTCGTTCTGCCCCACCCCGATCAAGGTGATCTTGCGGGCACTCACGCCGGAGACCTGGAGATCCCGCGCCAGCTGCTCGATTTCAGTCACCGGCGCAGCGAGATCGGGATGCGAGGCCGGTGGCGGCGGCGGCGAAGGTGGCGCGACGGCTTGCGGCGCAACCTGGAACGTCATTTTGGGCGGCGCCGGAACCGACGTGAACAGCGGCTCGTCGACGAACATCGGCTCGGCCGTTGCGCGAGGCGCGGCCGCCACCGAGGCTCGCGGCGCCGTCATCCGCAGCAACTCACCGGATGCGATCGAGCCCGCGGACAGCATCAGTGTCGCCAGCGTCGCAATCAGCACGATCGGCAGCCGCTTCGGATAGGCCGGCGTGTTGGTGACGATCGCACGCGAAATGATGCGCGCGTCGCTGGGCACGGTGTCGATCGATTCGCGTGCCGTCGCCTCGCGGTATTTCGCAAGATAGGATTCCAGCAGGTCGCGCTGCGCCTTGGCTTCCCGCTCCAGGGCGCGCAACTGCACGTCCTGCCCGTTGTTGGAGGTGGCCTGGCGCTTCATCTGGTCGAGGCTCGCGGTCAGGTTATCGACCCGCGCCCCCGAAATGCGCGCATCGTTTTCCAGCGACCGCGAAATCTTGCTGGCCTCATCGCGCAGTTGCCGGTCGAGATCGGCGATCTGCGCCTTCAATTCCTTGATGCGCGGATGACCGCCAAGCAGCGTCGAGGACTGCTCGGCCAATTGGCCCTGCAAAGTCACCCGCTGTTCGTTCAATCGCCGCACCAGTTCGGAATTGAGCACCTCGGAGGCCTCGATCGGCTTACCGGACTGCAGCATCTCGCGGATCAGCCGCGCCTTGGATTCGGCGTCCGACTTCTGCGCACGCGCATTGGTCAGCTGCGTGTTGATTTCGCCCAGTTGCTGGGCGGAGAGCGTGGTGTTGTTGGTGCCGACGAACAGGCTGGACTTGGAGCGGAAATCCTCGACCCGCGCCTCGGCATCCGCGACCTTTTTGCGCAGACCATCGATTTCACCCGACAGCCACTGCCCAGCCGAACGTGCCTGGTTCTGCTTGGCGGACTGTTGCAGCACCAGATAACCGTCGGCGATCGAGTTGGCGACATTCGCGGCCAACTCCGGATTCTCCGACTGGAATTCGATGGCGATCACCCGCGACTTGTCGACGGCATAGGCGGCGAGCCGCTCGTAGTAGGCGTCCAGCACCCGCTCTTCCGGAGTCTGCTTGAACGGATCCCGGACGAAACCGAACAGCGCCAGCAGCGACTTGAGCGGCGACACGCCCTTCAACACCTGATCGAACTCCGGCAGCTCCGCCAGCCTGTTCTTCTTGATGACGTCGCGGGCAAGATCACGGGAGAGAACCAGCTGCACCTGGCTGGTCACGGCTTCCGGATCGAGCGAGGTGCGGTCTTCCGCACGATCGGCATTGGGACGCAGGAAGATGTTTTCGCGCCCGTCGATCAGGATTCGCGATTCCGACTTGTAGCGCGGCGTGATCAGATTGACGGCAAGAACGGATCCGCCGAGCGCCAGCAGGGTCGGCAGGATGACCCACCATTTCCGCCGCATCAGGGTGCGGCCGATGACCCGCAAATCGAGATCGCCGGACTCGGCGATCGACAGGGTTTCGCGAATGGTCTGGCGGCGAGGCGCCGGCTCGAGAGGCGCAGGATCGGTCGCCCTGAATTTCGGCTCGTGAAACTCCGGCACCATGGCCGACACCGACTCGGCGGGCACAGCCTTGTCTTCCCGACGACGCCAGAACGCGAAACGCATTAG
>JBGMOD010000030.1:0-18593 GCA_041424235.1 Hyphomicrobiales bacterium | reverse complement strand
GTCGTCCTTCGAGGGCCGCGCTACGCGCGGCCACCTCAGGATGACGGAGTTGATTCAGCCTCAATTCATCCCGCTCTAGCCAGGGCGCGCCATCAGAAAGGCATCAGTTGTCAAACCCCACGAACACCGTGGCTTCCTCGACGGACTTTCGTTCGGACACCACCGCATTGGCCGGGAAGGTGTCATCCGGCCACCCCAGCGCAATGCTTTTCATGATGACCTGATCGTCGGCGATGCCGGCATGTTCACGCACCACCGGGGATTGCATGATGCCCTGGCTGTTGATCACGGCCCCCAGTCCGCGGGACCAGGCGGCATTGACCAGCGCGGTCGCCACGGCCCCGCAATCGAACGGCGTGTCATCGCTGCCGTCCAGCACGCGATCATAGGTCACGATGATGCAGACCGGCGCGTCGAATTGACGGAAGCCGCGCAGGACCCAGTCCTGCCGCATCTCCTTGTCGTCGCGCGCGATCCCCATGGCGGAGAACAATTGTTTGGCGACGCCGACCTGCCTGTCGCGGTGCTGGCCGGCGAACGCCTGGCCAATGCGGAACTCGCGCGACTGCGGCACGCCCGCCACCATCCGCTCGGTATTTCCGGCGCGGATTCGATTGAGCGGCTCGCCGGTGATGACGTAGAAATTCCAGGGCTGGGTGTTCATCGACGACGGCGCGCGCATCGCCAGGCCGATGATTTCCTCGATCAGCGCCTTGGGGACTGGATCGGGCTTGTAGCCACGGATGCTGCGGCGGCTGCGGATAACGTCGTCAAATTGCATCGGTCTGAAATCCCCAGGAAGGCTTGAAGCAAGAAGGCTTGAAGTAAGTGACGCTTGAAGCGGTGAGATCTGAAGTCGATTGGATCTTTGCGGGTCATCGGCCTTGGCGCAAGATGGGAGGCCTGGATGGCTCATATGTCCGCATCCGGCGGGCTCGTCATGGGGAGAATGCACGGATAGGATCGCCAGACAACTCGCAAAAACAACCGCCGCAACGAGCTGAGCATGGGAGGGAGCCGATGGCGCGGGTTTCCAGACGTGTGTCGCTGTTCTCCTGCACGACGGCGCTTGCAGTTGCACTCATCTGTCCCGCGCTTGACGTCGATTCGTGGCGCTTCACCGTCGCCGACCCGAACCCGAATGACTGGCTGACCTATCATGGCACGTATCGTTCGTATCACTTCAGCCCGCTCGACCAGATCAATACCGACAATGTCCGCCAGCTCAGGGTGGCCTGGATGCATCAGCCGGGACATGTGACGCGCGGCCTGCAATCCATGCCGCTGGTCGCAGATGGCATGCTCTACTACGCAGGATCGGACGGCCGGGTGTTCGCGCTCGACGGCGCCACCGGCGAGGTGAAGTGGTCGTATCGTCCCAGGCTCGACGAAGACCTTGTCGCCGCACAGACCGGTTCGCTCTCCAACCGCGGCATCGCGCTCGGCCTCGACAAGGTTTACATCGGGACAGCGGATGGCCGCCTGATCGCGCTCGAGATGCAGAGCGGCAAGGTGGCCTGGGACACCAGGCTGATCGATTCCGGAAAGTCGACGGTCAGCTTCACCGGCGCACCGCTGTTTGTGAGAGGCAAGGTCATCATCGGCGCACAGGACGGCGAGCGACCGTGGCACGGACCGATCTACGGTCTCGACGCCAGAACCGGCGAGAAGAAATGGGAATTCCTCACCGTGGCCGGCAGCGAGGGGTCCGGGGCGAGCGGAAGCGGCGAGTCCTCGCGCGAGTCATGGCGAGCATCTTGGCGAGAATCTTGGCTCAAGTCCTGGCGCGCGGGCAGCGGCGGCTGGATGCCCGGCACCTATGACGTCAAGACCAACACGGTGTGGTGGGGCACCGGCACGGGCCCGCGGCTCGGCGACAACAGCACCACCGCGTCGGTCATCGGGCTGGATCCCGACAGCGGCAAACTGAAATTCCATCACCAGGAAATCCCGCATGAGGCCTCTGGTCACGACATCTGGGGCTTCGACAGCTCGGCGGGCGAGTTCCTGCTGCTGGAGCGCGACGGGCGCGACCTCGCGGTGCATCCCAACACCAGCGGCTTTGTGTTCGTCTACGATCGCAAGGACGCCAAGATCGCCAATGTCTGGCGGCTGGCGCAGAACATCAATTTCGTCAGCGACATCGATGCGAAGACCGGCGCGCTGAAAGGCCGGCGCGACATGGACGAGTCGGCGGAGGGCGTGCGCAAGAACCTCTGCCCGGCCCTCGCCGGCGGTCTCAGCTGGAACGCAGGGGCCTACAGCCCGCGCACCGGGCTTTATTACAAGGTGGGCCAGGAATGGTGCATGGACCTCGGCATGACGCCAAACCTGAAGCCGATGGCGCAACCCGATATCGGCGCCAACATCACATGGCGCGATCCGGACGGCGGCAAGGCCTATGGCCATGTCGACGCGCGCGATCCGATCACCGGGGCGAAGAGCTGGGAGATCAGATTCCCCGAACCGCCGCTGGCGAGCCTGCTCGCGACCGGCGGCGACCTGTTGTTCGTGCCTGACTCGCGCGGCCTGTTGCATGCCTACGACGCCAGGAACGGCGAGGAGCTGTGGTCGCACAATAACGGCATCGGCCATACCGGCGGCATCATCAGCTATTCGGCCAACGCCAAACAGTATGTCGCGGTCATGACCGGCTGGGGCTCGCCGGCGGGCGACGGGTTCGCGGCCCTGTTCGGCAGCAACTACGTCAACATGCCCCAGGACGCGGGCACGCTGGTGGTGTTCGCGCTGCCGGATGCGAGGTGAACATCGATCGTGTCGATGATGACGCGATGGATCACGGGAGCGGCCGCTCCGGTCACGGCAGGGAGAACGCGCTCCCTCCCCCGCTTTGCAGCTATCGAATTCACACATCTCGTTGGGCGGCGTCGATCAACTTATGACCGTCATCCTGAGGTGGCCATTCGCAGAATGGCCCTCGAAGGACGACGGCCGCTGACTCTCGGGCCGTCGCCCTTCGAGGGCCGCGCTACGCGCGCGGCCACCTCAGGATGACGGGTCTAACTCATCTAAACGCTCGATACCTCACAGGAATCCCACCGATATCCAGGGCACGAAGGTGATCAGCAGCAGGCCGACAAACAGCCATGCGAGATAGATCCAGATCCGGCGCATGCCGGCATCGGGCGGCACGTTGCCGATAATGCAGGCGGCGTAATAACAGAGGCCGAATGGCGGCGCGAACAGGCCCAGCCCCATCGCCAGGATCACCACCATGGCATAGTGCACCTCGTGGATGCCGAACTGGTGCGCGATCGGAAACAGCAGCGGGCCGAACAGCACGATGGCCGGAATGCCTTCCAGCACGCTGCCGAGCACGATGAAGGCCAGCACCGACACCAGCAGGAAGCCATAGGCGCCCCCCGGCACGCCGGCCATGCGCGCGGCCAGCTCGTGGGAGAAGCCGGATTGGGCCAGGGCCCACGCCATGGCGCTGGCGGATCCCACGATGAACAGGATCGCGCCGGAGAGCGAGGCGGTCTGCACCAGCATCGGCAGTGCGTTTTTCCAGGCGAGGCCGCCGCGATAGATCAAAAGGCCGATCACCAGGCAATAGGCGATGCCGATGGTGGAGACTTCGGTGGCGGTGGCAACACCCTCGACCACGGCGCTGCGGATCAGGAACGGCAGCGCCAGCGCCGGCAGCGCGATCCAGAACGTTTTCGCCACCAGCGACATCGGTGCGCGGGCGACCTTGACCGCAGCGTCCTCCTCCTTGCCGGCGCGGTAGCGCGCCACGAAGGCGAGCACGATCGCCAGCACAATGCCGGGCAGGATGCCGGCGGTGAATAGCGCGGCAATCGAAACCCCGGTGACGGACGCGATCGCGATCAGCACGATGGACGGCGGGATGGTCTCGCTCATGGCGCCGGACGCGGCGAGCAGCGACACCAGTTCGCCGTCCTTCATGCCGCGCTTGCGCATTTCCGGAAACAGCACCGGCGCGATCGCCGCCATGTCCGCGGTCTTGGAGCCGGAGATGCCTGAGACCAGCAGCATGGCGCCGAGCATCACATAGGACAGGCCACCGCGGACATGGCCGAGGATGGAGGCGAGGAAGGCGACCATGACCCGCGCCATGCCGGTTTTCTCGACCAACTGGCCCAGCAGCACGAACAGCGGCACCGCCAGCAGGATCAGCGAACTCATGCCTTCGTCGATCCGGCCGACCACGACCAGAAGCGGCGTGCGCGTCGTGACCAGCAGAAAAGCGACGGTGGCAAGACAGAAGGAAAAGGCAATGGGCACGCCGGCCATCACCGCGCAACCGAGCAGGCCGACAAAAAAGATCAGCAGATTCCAGTTGCCGAGCGCCTTGAGCGAGGGCCCGGCGAAATAAAGCCCGCCGCCGACCAGCGCGAACAGCAGCGCGACGGACAGCAAATCCCGGATCGAATGCCTGACAAGGCCGAGGCAGATGCTGGCCAGCGCAATGAGGCAGCCGACGGGAATGGCAGCCGCGCGAATGGTGCCGGACCAGCCCAGCGCCGGCGTTTCCACGAAGGCCTGGTCGTCCACGTAATCCAGCGCCGGATGCAGGATGATGGCCAGGAACAGCGCCACGCCGCCCGAGGCCAGCGTCGACGCCCAGGCCTCCGCGCGCGGTGACAGATGCGAGATGAAGAAAGTCAGGCGCATGTGCGACGAACGCTGCACGGCGATTGCGCTACCCAGCATGGCGAGCCAGAGAAAGAGGATGGAGGCCAATTCGTCCGACCAGACGATCGGCTTGTGGAAGACGCCGCGCGCGACAATGCCGACAAACAGGATCACCACCTCGGCGACGACAACAGCCGCGGCCGGGATTTCCACCAGCCAGCGCAGCCATTGCTCCAGCCGGCGTCCGTAGGAATTTGATCGCGCACCTGCTTGCGCGCTCCGCTCCTCGCCGAGCGCAGCCCCCAGCGAATGGCCGGCGACGACACTCATGCCAGCGCTCCGACAGCGGATTCCAGTGTCTTCCAGTTATCTTCACCGAACTTGGCGCGCCATTCCTTATAGAAGCCGGCCGTGGTCAATCCCTTGCGGAAGGCGTCCTTGTCGGGTTGCACGAAGGTGATGCCCTTGGCGGTGAGTTGGTCCTTCAGGGTCAGATTGAGCTTTGCGGTGTCTTCGCGCTGCTCCACGGCGGCCTGGTCGAACTCGCGCCGCACCAGCGCCTGTAACTCGTCGGGCAGGGCCTTCATTGAGCGGCGGTTGCCGAGAATGAAGAACGGATCCCAGATATGATTGGTTTCCGTGATGTATTTCTGCACCTCGTAGATCTTGCCGGCCTCGATGGTGACAAGGCCGTTCTCCTGCCCGTCGACCAGATGGGTCTGCAGCGCTGTGTAGAGCTCGTTGAAGTTGATCGAGGTGGGATTGGCGCCGAGCGATTTGAACAGCGAGGTGAAAATCGGCGAGACCGGAACGCGGATGCGATAGCCGGCGAGATCGGCCGGTGTCTTCAGCGGCTTGGAGAAGGACGAGATCTGCCGGAACGTATTGTCGGCGGGCTTGGCGACCACCAGCGCGCCGGTCTTCTCGATCTGAGTCGCAATCAGCTTGCCGAGATCGCCATCCATCGCGCTCCAGACCTGCGCATAGTCGGCAAACGCAAAGCCGACATTGGCGATGCCGGTAACCGGCGCAACGGTGGACAGCACCGAGCCGGCGATGTTGAGGAAATCGACGCCACCGCTGCGGATCTGGGTCAGGAGATCGGTGTCCGAACCAAGCTGCGAGGCCGGAAAGAACTTGATGTCCAGCTTGCCACCGCTCGCCTCCTTGATCCGCTTCACCGCCTGGTCGAGACGGGCGTTGATCGGCTGGGTCAGCGACTGTCCCGTGGCCAGCTTGTAGTCGAACTCCGCGGCCCGCGCCGGCCGTGTCCGGATCGCGACGAGTGGAATCGCGGCCGCGGCACCCAGCAGCGCGCGGCGCGAGATGGTGCCGCGCTGCAGCTTTGGCGTTCCCTGGTCCAGCATCGAGTGATCCTCTCCTGATTTTGTTGTCGGCGCACAATGGCGCGTTTTGATCGTTGAAGCGCGCACCGACCTGCCGCGGCGAAGCGGCTCGGTAGCGTGGCATCTTGCTGAGGCTGTTTTCCGAGCAGTGACCCCAGGCAACAACCTGGAGCCGTGACTCGCGAAAAAACTTGCGAAAAACTTCTGATCGGCGCTGGGCCTCCTCCCGGCGGACCGGCGACTTGGCGCGGTCCTCGTTTCCTCATGGCGCCCATCTGTCGCGGGCTGCTTCAGGGCATGAAGCCTAGATTGCTGGCCATGCGCGACAATTGAATTATATTCGTCGTCTCTTTAGCTGACCTAAAAGGTTCACGATGCAGATTCCGTTCCGCGCCATCATCGTCTTTCATGCGGTGGCGCGCGCGGGCAGTTTGTCGCGGGCGGCGGAGGAGCTGCGGGTAACGCCTTCGGCGGTCAGCCAGCAGATCCAGGCGCTGGAGCTGCATCTCGGCACCGCACTGACCTCGCGTGTCGGGCGCAACATCACGCTGACCGAAGCGGGCGAGCGCTATTTCCAGATGATCGGCCGCGAGATCGAGCATATCACCGACGTGACCCAGCATGTGCGCGGCGTCCGCTCCGCCACCACGCTGACGGTGCGCGCCGCGCCGAGCGTGTCCAGCAAATGGCTGCTGCCGCGGCTGGCGAGCTTCGTCGACGCCAACCCGGATATCGAGTTGCGGCTCGACGGCACCAACGAGCCGACCGATTTCGGCAAGGAGAATGTCGATATCGAGATCCGCCATGGCGAGGGCGGCTGGCCGGGATTGTTCATCGAGGGCCTCGGCAAGGAAAACTTCTTTCCGCTGTGTGCGCCCGCGCTCTTTGCCCCCGGCAGCCTGTCGGCGGAGGAACTGCCCGCGCATCGGCTGATTCATTCGGTGAAATCGCAGATGCAGTGGCCGCGCTGGTTCGCGGAAGCCGGCATCGAACCGACCCAGCGCTGGCGGCGCGTGCTGTTCGACCGCAGCCACATGGCGATCGACGCGGCCGTCGACGGGCTGGGCATCGGGCTCGAGAGCGAACTGCTGGCCTGGCGCGAACTGCGCGACGGCCGGCTGATCTGCCCGGTCAGGAACCCGCCGGAGGTCGTGCTGACCACGCAATGGATCGTCTGCCCCCACAGCCACCTGCGCCACCGCAAGACGCGCACCTTCCTCGACTGGCTGCGCGGCGAGCGCGACCTCTGGCGCGGTCAAGCGAGGGCGGGATGAATTGAGGTTGAATCAATTCCGTCATCCTGAGGTGCGCGCTCTTGCGCGCCTCGAAGGACGACGGCCCGAGTGTTAGAGGCTGTGGCCGTCGTCCTTCGAGGTCGCTACGCGGCACCTCAGGATGACGGATTACATTGAGCGGACCATATTTCATCCCGCTCTCGCCGCGCGACAGTTTAGCGCTGCTACATCATCGCGCGGCATAAACTGAATTGCCCTCGGACAGGGGGCTGCCTTAGGTTTTCCGCGAAAGGCGGGCGCCGGCACCTCTAGCCGCGACAATCCGCCCTCACCCGAGGACGCTCAAGGAAATCTCCATATGAATCTCCATCGCATGCTGCTGGAACGCAAGGCGGCCAGCAAACCGATCACCATTGGCCTGATCGGCGCCGGAAAATTCGGCCTGATGTTCCTGTCGCAGGTGCGTCAGACCGACGGCATGCACCTGGTCGGCGTCGCCGATCTCAACACCGCTCGCGCCCGCTCGCAGCTCAAGCTCGGCTGCTGGCCGGACGAACAATATGCCGCGACCTCCATCGATGACGCGCTCAAGCACGGCAGCACGGTGGTCACCGACAATGCCGACGCCCTGATCAGCCATCCGGCGATCGAAGTGATCATCGAGGCGACCGGCGATCCCGGCGCCGGTATCCGTTTCGCCATGAAGGCGATCGAGCACGGCAAACATATCGTGATGGTCAATGTGGAAGCGGATGCGGTGGCCGGCCCGATCCTGGCGCGGAAAGCGCGGCAAGCCGGTGTGGTCTATTCGCTGGCCTGGGGCGACCAGCCGGCGCTGATCGCCGATCATGTCGACTGGGCGCGCGCCGCGGGCTTCAAGGTGGTCGCCGCCGGAAAAGGCACGCGCTACCACCCGACCTATCACCAGTCGACGCCGGATACGGTGTGGGACATCCTCGACAAGTACATGAAGATCAAGGATCGCAACTCGATCAACCCGAAGATGTTCAACTCGTTCGTCGACGGCACCAAGTCCGGCATCGAGATGACCGCCGTCTGCAACGCCACCGGATTGCGCGCGCAGAGCGAAGGCCTGTCGTTCCCGCCGGCCACTCGCTTCGAGCATGCGGAGATCTGCAAACCCAAATCCGCCGGCGGCGTGCTGGAGAGCGCCGGCGTGACCGAGGTCACGTCGTCGGTCTATCGTGACGGCACCGACGTGCCGCACAGCCTGGTGATGGGCACCTATGTGGTGTTCGAAACCGGCAGCGCCTACACGGAAGAGTGTTTTCGCGAATACAGCATGCTGCCGGACAAGACCGGAAAATATGCCTCGCTCTATCGTCCGATCCACATGATCGGGCTCGAGCTCGGCATCTCCGTGGCCTCCGCCGCGCTGCGCAAGGAGCCGACAGGCGCGCCGATCACGTTCAATTCGGACGTGGTCGCGACCGCCAAGCGCAAGCTGAAGGCCGGCGAGATGCTCGATGGCGAAGGCGGCTTCTGCGTCTGGGGCAAGCAGACCCCGGCGGACGCCTCGCTGCGGCAGGGCTATCTGCCGCTCGGCCTCGCGCACCAGGTCAAGCTCAAGACCGATATCGCCGAGGGACAGCGGCTGCGGTGGGCGGACGTGGACTACGATCCGAACAATTCCGCGGTGCGCGTGCGCCGCGAGATGGAGGCGGCCTTCCGCCAGCCGAACACGGCGGCGTAAGGCGCGGGCGAATCGCCCGGGCGGCGCGATGTGAGGTCGCGCCGCTGCCTGTTCGAATTTTGACGTCAGCGTTCCGGTGCGACTGCGCGCTGAAACACAGCACCGCCGCGGAGAACACTGAAGAGCAGAGTCAGCAACGCCAGAGCCAGCAGACCCGCAGTGACCCAATGCAGGTGGTCGAGCGGGAGGCCCTTGGTGAGGGCGAAGCCGCCGACGATCGACCCCACCGCCGCCCCGATATAGATGATCGAATGGTTGAGGGCGATGACCAGCGCGCTGCTGTTCGGCGCCAGCGCAATCAGGCGTGACTGCTGAGGTGCGAAGGTGCCCCATCCGGTGATGGACCAGACCGCCAGCGCCGCGGCGATGGCCCAGGCTGAGTGATAACTCAGCCCCATGAGCGATTGATTCAACGCCGCCAGCGCGAGACAGCCAACCAGCGGCCGAATGGCGCCGAACCGATCGACCAGGCGACCACCGAGCTGGCTGCCGACAAGGCCGCCCACGCCATAGACGAAGAACAACGCGACAACTGTGTTCGGCGCGAACCGCTGCGCCAGTAGCGCGCCGAGATAGGTGTAGCTCGTGAGGTTTGCCGTGTTCCAAAGCAGGCTCGGCGCCATCGCCAGCAACACATCCGGCCGCCGCAACGGCGCGAACCGCGCGGCATAACCGAGGGGCTGATGCTCCGCCGGCGTCTCCCGCACCGGGCACACGATGAGAACCACCACGGCAATCGTTGCAAGCGCGGTGATCAGCCAGAACGTCGCCTGCCAAGTGATGGCCTCGCCGATGGCGGTGCCGATGGGAACGCCAAACACCGCGGACGCCGTCAGGCCGATCGCCACCGCGGCAAGCGCCGCACCTTTCCGATCGGCCGGCGCGAGCGACGCCGCTAGCGCATAGGCCGTCGAGGTGTAGACGGCCGCCACCGCACCCGCCGCCACGCGCACCACCACAAGCGACCCATAGGTCGGCGCCATGGCGCACAGCGCATTCGCGACGGCGAAGGCAGCCAGGGTGACACAAACGACCCGGCTCTGTTTGAGGGTCGCGGTGATCGGCACGATCGCGGGCGCGATGACGGCGTAACTCAACGCATAGGCCGTGACGGCCTGGCCGGCGGCATCGAGGCTGACGCCGAAGTGCGCCGCCACCGCGGGAAGAATACCGGAGATGACGAAGACGTCGGTGCCGATCGCAAACGTGCCCAGCGCGAGCAGCCAGATCCGAAAGTCCAAATTGGTCCGCACACCCGCTCTCCGCACGATCATACCGATATCGCGGCCTGTCGTAGCCCGAGACCTCCGAGCATGTCCGTGCGAAGTCGACCTTGAAATCCCGAATTATCGGCGTGATATGCCCTTAAATTTTAGTTAGAGGGAGAAAGATGCCAAAAATGGAGCTGGATGCGGTCGACGTTCGAATTTTGCGCGAACTTCAGGAGGACGGGCGCCTGACCAATGTGGAGCTGGCCGACAAGGTCGGCCTCTCGCCATCGCCCTGCCTGCGACGCGTCAAGGCGTTGGAAGGCGCCGGCATTATCAGCGGTTATCACGCGGCGCTGGATCGCGGCGAACTAGGGTTGGGACTGACGGTCTTTGTCGGGGTCAAGGTCGCGCACCGCCAAGAGAACCGACAAGAGAAACAGGACGACGACGCCCCCAATTTCTGGGAGGCCGTCCAGGCTTTGCCGGAAATCGTGTCCTGTTACCTGGTGTCGGGCGAATCCGATTTCCTGCTGCAGGTCGTGGTGCCGGATCTGGCCGCCTACGAACGGCTTCTGCTTGGCACCCTGCTCAAGCTTCCCAGTGTCAGCGATGTCCGCAGCAATTTCGCGATCAAGGCCATCAAATCGCCGGCCGCCTTGCCGCTCGGGCACCTGCCGCAGCGGTAGCGGCATTGAATTGCGCGCGTGTCGGACTATTGATTTGCAACAAGCCCCGCGTCGGTCAGTCGCGTCGCGCGGAGATCGAGAGCCTGGTCGCGCTTGAACGCCTGCCAGGTGACGTCAGCCAGTTGCTGTTGTGCCTGTTGATCGGCCAGGCGCTGCGCCTCCTGGCGCAGATGGATCAGCCAAACCGTCTTGTACATGATTTCCTCGGCCCCCTGCTGGCGCTGAGCCGCATCGAGTTGAGTGGCGCCCGCGAGAAAGGCGCCGTCGATTTGCCGGCTCAGGGCCTGCACCTGGGATCTGGTCGGCAGGGGCGCGCGGTTGGCGGTCATCCACATGGCCGCATAATAGGCCGCGCAGACATCGGCCAGATTGTCGGGGCGCAGACCATAGGGTGAGATCGCCTCGCCGAACTGCGATCGCACGTCACGCTGCTGCATCGAGAGTTCGATCTGGCGCGTCAGGCCATTGCTTTCGCCACGCCGGATATCGTCGAGAAAGGCCTGCCGGGCACGCGCGGAGACCGTCGCGTCATGTCCCACCACGAGATCGCTCTGTGAGCCGCGGGCCGGCTGAGCGCCGTTGTTTCGATTCGCCGGCTTGTTGCGATCCGGCGACATCTGCAGGACGTGGCGGCTGAACTGCGGCGAGATGATCGGAAAATTGAAGGTCGTGAACGACCCCGGGCTGCCGCCAAACCCAACAGACTGCGCCTGGACATCCGTGGCTACGGCGATGGACAGGGCCAAAACTGCGCCGCCCAAAACTGCGGATCCCAATACTGCGTATCCGAAGAGACGTCGTATTTTGGTCATCTGCGTCCGGATCTGTACCGATGCGGAGAGGGTTATCTCGAAGACAATCTCAGGAAGGCCCCGTTTTTCGGCTTAATTGTGTCGCTGTTCATCGCGGCGCCGTCGGCCGCAGCCGCGCAAGATCCGTGTCCGTGCTATGCTGGAGCCGGAATCCCCTGTGAAGGACGATAACCGCATGGCCGATTTGAGCGCCGCCTATGAAGAGACGGTTCAGGCCATTGTCGCGAGCGTGTCCGACGTCATGGATGGCGAATGGGGCGACCGGACGTGGGAGCGTATCGTGGTGAACTACGAAACGCTGCTGCACACATCGGAAGCGACCACCAGCACGATCGCGTTCTCGATCGCACGCCCGGCGAATCATCCGCCCGAGCGTGTGGATTTCCGCTTGTCGGACGAGGCGGAAGCCGGCCTCGAGCGGATCAAGGACATCCTGCACGACGACAAGGGGACTTACTGGACGGTGTGCGACGTCACCATCGCACCTGATGGGCGATATCATTTCGAATTCGGGTATGGCGATCCCTACCGGCTGTCCGGCAATCTCCACGACACCCGATTCGACGGGTATCTCGCCCGCTACCTCGACGAGACGCAAAGACCTTCGAAAGACGCGGGAGCGAGTTGAATGCCGGGTTGAACGATGGCTGATATCGTTTGACCGCGGGCGTCACCTATCTGAGGGACGTCGCCCATGATCTTCGGGCCGGGCAATATCTCCGGGCCAAACATTGTCATTTTATGATTTCTGGAGCGGGCGAAGGGATTCGAACCCTCGACCCCGACCTTGGCAAGGTCGTGCTCTACCCCTGAGCTACACCCGCATCCGAGAAACTGACGCCCGAGGGCGCTGCCGGGCAGACCTATGCCAAATGCCGCCCGAGAATGCAACAGCCAGACTGTCACTGTTGTCATTGATCTGTCCTGTATCGCTATTTTGGCCGCCCGGCCGGGCGGGGCCGGCGAATCAGGCTGTTTTGCCCCGATTCGCGCCGGTTCCCCCGATTGAAAAAGCCATCGGTTGCCGCCATTTATGGTCCGGGCCGTGGTAACATCGGCCCAATCCTGACAATCAAGGCGTCTGGCGAGGAACCACGTGACGATTATTGATCAAGGCAGCGGCGAAGCGCCGGCAGCCGCCAATCTCATCAAGGACACGACCACCCAGACGTTCATGAAGGACGTCATCGAGGAATCGAAGCGCCAGCCGGTGCTGATCGACTTCTGGGCGCCGTGGTGCGGACCCTGCAAACAATTGACCCCGATCCTGGAAAAGGCCGTCAAGGCCGCCAAGGGCAAGGTCAAGCTGGTCAAGATGAACATCGACGAGCATCCGGCGATCCCGGGCCAGATGGGCATCCAGTCGATCCCCGCCGTGATCGCCTTCGTCAACGGCCAGCCGGCCGACGGCTTCATGGGCGCCGTGCCTGAAAGCCAGGTCGCCGCCTTCATCGACAAGCTGGCCAAGAACGCACCGGGTGGCGACGGCCTCGCGGAAGCGCTCAAGGAAGCCGAAGCCTTGCTGAACGAGGGCGATCCGTCGTCCGCGGCGCAGATCTATGCCCAGGTGCTGGGCGAGGATCCGGAAAATATCGCGGCGCTGGCCGGCCTCGCCCGCTGCTACGCGGAAACCGGCGCGGTGGAGCAGGCGACGCAGACCCTGGCGATGGTGCCGGAATCCAAGCGCAACGATCCCGCGGTCAAGGCGGTGCAGGCGATCCTCGACCTCGCCGAGCAGGCCAAGTCGGTCGGGCCGATCACCGAACTCGAGCAGAAGGTGGCCGCGGATCCGCTGGATCATCAGGCCCGATTCGATCTCGCGACGGCCCTCAATGCCGGCGGCGACAGGACGGCCGCGACCGATCATCTGCTCGCGATCGTCAAGCGCGACCGCAAGTGGAATGACGACGGCGCGCGCAAGCAGCTCGTCCAGTTCTTCGAGGCGTGGGGACCGACCGACGAGGCAACGGCCGAAGGCCGCCGGCGGCTGTCGTCGATCCTGTTTTCGTAAAGCCCCGATACGCTATCCCCCGGGCTCGCCCCGGGGGCCCAACGGAAATCCAGGCGCGGTCGTCGCGCGTCCGCGATGCAAGGCCGAGAGCCAGCTCATGCCGATCAATGCCGAATATCGCGGACCAACGGATCTCCCCGGCGTCATCCCGGTGTTTCCATTGTCCGGGGCGCTGCTGCTGCCGCGCGGACAGATGCCGCTCAACATCTTCGAGCCGCGCTACCTGGCGATGGTCGATGACGCATTCCGCGAGGGCCATCGGCTGATCGGCATGATCCAGCCGGATGCGGCGCATTCGCACAATGCCGACAAGCCGGTGCTGTTTCATGTCGGCTGCGTCGGGCGCATCACCCAGCTCGCCGAAGCCGGCGACGGCCGCTACATCCTGGAGCTCACCGGCATCTCGCGCTTCAAGGTGGACGAAGAGATTCCGGTGAAGACGCCGTACCGGCAGTGCCGCGTCAATTATCAGCCCTTCATCGACGACTTCACCGCGCGCAAGGGCGAGGATGACGTCGACCGCGAGGCGCTGCTGTCGGTGCTGCGGGATTTCCTCAAGGCCAACCAGCTCAAGGTGGACTGGGATGGTATCGACAACGCGCCGAACGAAGCGCTGGTCAACGCGCTGGCGATGATGTCGCCCTATGGCGCGGCGGAGAAACAGGCGCTGCTCGAAGCGAGCGACCTGAAGACCCGCGCCGAAATCCTGATCGCCGTGACCGAGATGGACCTGGCGAAGAAAAAGACCTCGGGCGATCCGCCGCTGCAGTGAGCGGCGCGGATTTAGCGCACAGCGGGATTCGGCACCGGAACGGGTAGAATCAAGTCTTCACGTGTCGCGGGCAGCAGCCACCGGAAGACCACGAGCGCGGCCGCCGCCCCCATCCCTTCCGCAACAATGAAGCCGGCGACATCCGACGGCCGGATGCCGGCGAACGTATCGGTGAAAGACCGCGCGATGGTCACCGCGGGATTTGCGAAGTCGGTCGCCGTGAACCAGAACGCGCCGCCGATATAGGCCGCAACCACGCCCGCCACCGCAGACGGCCGCGTCCGCGAGCAGATCCAGACCACGCCGACCAGGCCGAAGGTCGAGACGAACTCGCTGAGCCATTGCGACGGGCCGCTTCTCGCATGGTGCGACCATGCAAAGACCGGCATGTCGAACATGGCGTTCGCAATTCCCACGCCGATCACGGCGCCAATGATCTGCACCGGCACATAGGCCGCGGCCGCGCAAGCCGTGATATCGCCGCGCGTCATCAGCGCGAGCGTGACCAGCGGATTGAAATGCGCGCCCGACAGCGGCGCGAGCCATTCGATCAGGGCGTACAGCGCCGCCGCGGTGGCCAGTGCATTGGCCAGCAGTGCGATCGCCGTGTTTCCGGCGCAAAGACGCTCTCCCAGGATTCCGGAGCCGACCACCGCGATCAGCAGGAAGCCGGTCCCGAGGGCTTCGGCGACCAGGCGGCGCGGGAGCGATATCGCGTCTGTCGTTTCCGGGAGATCCACGACATTGGTCAATCGCTGCGCTTGCGCGAGATCACAACGCACATTGCCGTTCATGGCGGCGATTCCATCACTCGACCCATTCAGTTGATCTGGAACACCTTGTAGGCAACCCCGGCCTCGACCAGATATCCCTGCCCCACACAGACGAGGTCGTTCAGCCACGCGTAGTCCAACGATCCGGTCTCAAACAACGGATTGGTGCGGAAGTAGTAGCGCGCCGGATCGACCTGGGTTCGTTTCACGGGATCAGCCAGATCGGCGCGCAGCGCTTGCGGGATGATCCAGCGTCCACCGTAGGTCATGTGAATCAGGGCCTCGTCGTGGGTGCGCAAGGTCAGGCGCACATCCAGCGTCATCGCGCCGTCGGGCCGGAACAGCGCCCAGTCGCCGCCGCCCGGCAGCACCTCGCCGCGCAGCTTCGGGCCCTCGAACGAACCACCGGCGGCGCCGAACAGGATGCGTTGGCCGAACGGGCCGGCGCCGATGTTCAAACGCGGGTTCAAGTCGACGACGATGTCGAACAGATGCGTTGTCGTAATCTCGCCGATGGCTTTCACGCGTGGGTCTGCGGTCATGAGACTCTCCCGTCGGATACTTTGTTTGTTGGAGTTATTCGGCCGCGACTTGTGCGGCCGCCGCCTGCCCGAACAGCTTCTCACGGACCGCGTCGGTCGAGACGCCGGACTGCGCGCACAGGGCCGACAGGTCGAAGACAAACCGTTCGCGGGCGATCAGGTCGTCCTTGAACGCGAACTGGATGAACACCGGCAGTTCGGCGCGCCGGCCGTTCGGCACCACGCCGAAACGATCCCCCGTCATGGTCATCCGCACCGTACCCCAGCAGGTCAGGGTGTCGTGGTTGCCGGCGTGCCCCTCCAGGGCGACGTCGTAATCCGGAAACGATGTGAAGAACCGGGTCAACACCCGCTCGTTTTCGGCGAGACCGCGCGCCGTGGTTCCGAATGCGGGCGTCTCCAGCACCATGTCCGGGTGCAGGACTTTCAGGGCCGCGGGGATATCCTGCCGGCTTTTGGCGACGGCCAGGGCCTGGGCCAGCGCAAACATGCGATCGCTGTTCATCGGTTTCTCCTCCTGCTGGCAAAGGCCCGCGCCGCACGCCGCGGAGTGGTTGCCTGGTCCGAATACGTTCTTTATGTTTTTAACATAACCAATGTATGTAACATATGAAAAGTTTGTTCGGCGTCAAGCGGTATGTTGCCGTCCATGGATGTGAAGAGACCCGAGAGAAGCCGTCGCGAGGAGTACACCGAGGCCACCCGCCAGGCGCTGCTCTCGGCCGGCCAGGAGATTTTTGCGCGGGAGGGCTATCAGGCGGCCGGAATCGAGGCGATCTCGCGGGCCGCGCGCGTGACGCGGGGCGCCTTCTATCATCACTTCGAGGACAAGAAGGCGCTGTTCGACGCCGTGGTCGTCGCCATGCAGGTCGCCGCGACCGCCAGGGTCAATGCGGCCTCCAAAGGCGTGCAGAAAATCTGGGATCGCCTGACCATCGGCATCGACGCGTATCTCGACGTCTGCCTCGAACCGGCTTACGGGCGCATCGTCGTCCAGGAAGCGCCGGCCGTTCTCGGCCACGCGCGCTTCCGCGAGATCGAGGAAGCGTATCCGCTGGCGCTGCTCACCGCGAGCCTGACGGCATTGAAGCGCCAGGGTGAACTCGACGTCGACGACATCGCGCTGCTTAGCCGCATGCTGGACGCCATGATCTGCAAGGTGGCGCTGATGCTTCCGGAAGCGGACGACCCGGCAACGCTGCGCGCGCGCGGACAGGGCATCATCGGCAACCTGCTGGCCAGTTACCGCCGGACGTGAGCCGCACGGCGCACCGCGCGTGACGCTCTAATATCCCGCCACCGAGAGTGCCACCACTGCGCTCAAGAGCATCCATCCAAAATGCCGGCCGCGCGTCGCCCAGGCGTTGGCCAGTGCCGCGAACCCAAACACCACCACCATGGTCGCGACGATCCAGTGCCGCGCCGGCTCCGAGGCCAGCAGAGACGCCGCGACCAGCAGCACGCCGCCGCCGATCCAGGCAATGGTGCCGGCCTGCCAGACCAGCCGCAGCAGCGTGCGCAGCCGCGCCGGCTCGATGGTGGTGCGGGGTGAATCGGCGAACACCCTGGTTTCGCCGAGCACCCCATGAATAATGGCGACGACGATTGCGCCAACGCCGGCACATTGCAGCATGAGATCCCGCATCAGCAATCTCCATACAGTTATGTATGGTAGACAATGCTGCCGGCTCTGGCCGCTGTCAATACAGGTGTGTATGGTGAGGCGTTATGTCCCTGCAGACCATCGCTGATCAATATGGCTGACCAACTCTCGGCGACCGACTGGCTCGACCAGGGCCTGAAGACACTGGCGAAAAGCGGCTTCACCGCGCTGAAGGCGGATCCGCTGGCGAAGACGCTCGGGGTCTCGCGCGGCAGTTTCTACTGGCATTTCGCCGACGTCGGCGCGTTCCATGCCGCCGTCCTCGCGCGCTGGCGCGAGATTGCCACCGAGCAGGTCATCGTCAATCTCGAAGCGCAGCCCCATGGCGACGCTTTGCCGCAGCTGCTGCGCCGCGCGTTCAGCTCCAAGCCGGAGCTGGAGCTCGCGGTGCGCAGCTGGGCCACCCACGATGGGGGCGCCCGCAAGGCGGTGCAGGCGATCGATCAGCGGCGGCTGTCCTATATCGAGCAGATGCTGCGGCGAGCCGGCGTCCCCATCGACACGGCACGCGCCCGCGCCCAGGTCCTCTACTGGGCGTTTCTGGGGTTTGTCGTGTCGGACAAGCCGTTGCCACGCAAGCAACGGGACGAGGTGATCGACGAACTGATCCGGATCGCCAGTTCCCGCACCTGATGCGCGGTGCCGGTACCCAGGCGCCCCGCGCCTGTGCTAAAGACCCGTCAAACCACACGCCTTCTTTTATTCTGGAGCACATGCATGACCACCGGTCGCCCGGACGCCGTCGATCCCAAGCTGCTGGAAATCCTGGTGTGCCCCCTGACCAAGGGACCGCTTGAATTCGACGCCGAGCGCCAGGAGCTGATCTCGCGCTCCGCCAAGCTCGCTTACCCGATCCGCGACGGCATCCCGATCATGCTGCCGGAAGAGGCCAGGAAGCTGGATTGAGGTGAAGGACGTTCGACATGAACGATGCGCCTCGCCACCCGAGATCGTCATGCCCGCGCTTGGTCAGCGACTCGGCAGAGCCGAGTCGCCGGGGTATCCACGCCTTAGCAGCATCTCCGCAAGAAAGGCGTGGATACCCGGCCAAAGGGCCGGGCATGACGGCTGAGAATGGCGAGAAGCCTGGATCAGCAATCAGCACGACGTGCAGAGAGCAAGGACCTCTTACCCCCCGCCCCTCAAATCTCCTCGCCGCGCAGCAGGCGCGGCACGTCGCCGGACAAGCCCGCCGCCTGGCGGATGAA